>NZ_JARRIR010000001.1:0-725903 GCF_029601685.1 Rhizobium sp. YJ-22
ATTGTAGCGCATGACATAAGGCATGGACTTAAAGCCAATCAGCAAATCAGGGCAGACGGCCTTCGGCGGAGGGATACGCATAACATGGTAGCGACGACTGACTTTGTCGGCACACGCGTCTTTTCAAACCTGAATTCCAACCTTGCTAAGATCGATACGCGTGACAGCACGATCGCGGCGATGGTTATGCCGGCGCCGCTGGCCGACAATACAGCCTTCCCGATGGACGAGCCGGTTTCGCTCTCGCTCGACAACAGTGAGCAGCTGGCGAAGCTCGGCGCGGGCATGGCGCGGGACGCCTGCGATCAGCTGCTGCAAGAGGGCATCGTGACCGACGTTGCTTTTGTGCGGGTGCAGCACTCGACTTCGACCGACGCAAACACGAAGCTGGAAGCGGAGATCAATGCGATCGCGGGGTCCGCCGGCTCCAAGACGGGCATGTACGCGCTCCTGAATGCCAAGAGCCATATCAAGCTTGAGCCGGGATCGATCATGTCGCCCGGCTATATGGCAGCTCGGCCCGGCGACGCCCGAAACGCGGCCGCCAACGCGGCCAGCATTGTCGCCGATCGTATCATCGACTGCCTCGTTGTTGCGGACACGCCGTCCAACTCGATCGAAGCTGCGATCGAATGGGCCGGGGATTTCAAGGCCGCATTGAACGTGATCGCGCTCTATCCTGCTGGCGTCTATAACTTCGGCGCTGGCAACGTCACCCGGCCACTTTCCCCGTCCTTCGTTGGCCGCATGATCCGTCGCGACAAGGAGACGGGCGGCCCGTATAAGGCGTTCTGGAACCGGCCTCTGCAGGGCGTGCTTGGCCCCTCCGTGCCGGTCGAATACACCAACGGCGACATCTCGTCGGACGCCAACCGGCTTGCGCAGGCCGGCGTCGGCACCATCATCGAAGGCAACCTGCTGTGGGCGCCGTTCACCACCGCCACGGACCCGACGACGGTCGGTTGGCGCTCGATCAAGCGCATTCGCACCCGCAAGGCAGTGGATAAGGCGCTCCTCGCGCCGTTCCGAAAATATCTGTCGGACGATGTCAGCCCCGCGACCGTGTCGCTCATCTACCGCAGCGCCGACCAGCACTTCATGGACTTGGTCACCATGGGCGCGCTGATCGACTACGAGCTGATCTGGTCGAAGAGCATGAACCCGGCAACACTGCTTGAAGCCGGAGCGCTGCGGGCGAAGATGACGTTTGCCGAAACGCCCGACTTGGTCGACCTGCAAATCTACACCGAACCGCAGCCCGAAGCTTACACCTTGCTCGGCGAAAACATCGCCTCTGCGCTCGGCCAGCTCGGCAGCGCCAACATCACCGTAACCGCCTGAGGATCCATAAATGAGCAAACGGCAGCTTTTCGGCGGCAATTGGTACTGCGACAACACCAATACCTGGCAGTATATCGACGAAACCACGCTTCCGACACTGGAGCGAGACATGGTTCCGCTCGTCATGGGCGGCGCGTTCTTCGAGCTGGAGACGCCGGCCGGCATCAAGGCGCTGACCTGCGAACAAGGCGTCAATGGCGAGCCCGAGGAGCTGCGCGTCCATTTCGGCCGCGACCCCGGCGATTGGACCACGCTGCGCCACTACCAGCGACTGATCGATATTTTCCCTGCCGACGCCAACCCGGCTGGCCAGCCCACGACGCCGACGCCGGCGAAGTCGATCGGCCGCATCGTATTCCTCAAGGGGTTGCTGACATCGTATCAGCCCTCGGCGGTCAAGGGGCTTAAGGCGACTGGCACCACACGTCTGCGCTGGCAGTCGATCGTGCTCTATCACGACATCGTCGACGGCCGGACGGTTCACAAGTTCGATGCGCAGAACAACACATTGATCATTAACGGCGTGAACTACACCGCCGAACACAACCGTCTGCTCGCCATTAACGGCTGATCGGCCGCTAAGTCGTGAAACCCTAAGGCCGGCCGTCTGAGCCGGCCTCTCGCAGTTCAAGAGGAGAGACCTGTGGCAACCGCCTTCATCGAAACCCCGAATTCTTCGTCCGACCCGTCTGACATGGTCACCGAGGAAATCTTCGTGCCAGACATCTTGCCCCCCAGCGAAACCTCGGATGCAGCGCCGGCGTCCACCTCTGCGCCGTCCCCAAAGCTGAATTCGCAAGAACCCGCGCCGATCGCAGAGCTGGACTTCCTGTCAAACGAGCACCGCAAGGTTATCCCTCTTCGGTATCCTTTTCGGTACCAAGGCGCAGAGGTCCGTGAGATCGCGGTGCGCCGCCTACGCATAGGTGATGTCGATCGGTTCATTCAACGCGCTCGCCAAGGCGGTTTCTCGACCTTCGATGTCTATGCGGAGATGGCAGGGTATCCTGCTGCCGTTCTCAGGGGGTTGGTCGACGAGGACGGCGATGCGATCGTTGATGCGTGCTTCGATTTTTTGCCCCAAGCACTGCGGCCGGCGCCCGCGCCTCCGGCGAGCTGAAACATTGGCGCAGCTACGCCGCTCGCGTAGCTGCTTATCTTCATACGCCAATCCCAGCCGTCATGGAGATGTGGTGGGACGAACTCATGCTCTGGTACGAGGAGGCTCGTGCCGTTCATCTCGAAACCTTTGGTGTGCTGCTCGGCATGAGAGGAAGCGGTCATGACTAATATGGATGTCTCGCTTCGTCTGCGGTTGGAAAACCATCTTTCCCGCGAGGCAAAAGTTGCTGAACGCGATCTGAAGGAACTAGGCGACGCCGCGCGCAAGCTTGGCACGGGGCGCTCTAACCAGCTCGGCCGCGACATTGCCCAGATCAGAACCGAAGCGAACAGGAGCGAAAGCGCTCTTTCCAAGCTCGACAAGAGTGCGCGCCAACTCAATTCCATCAACACCAATGCAGCTGAGCGGGAAATCAACAGCCTGGGAACGGCGGCTGTCCAAGCGCGAGAGAAAATCCACAGCGTCGGGACCAGGCTGAGAAACATCGCCAGGGAAGACGGCGGCAAGCTTGATCAGTTGGGCGGCCGATTTGATAGGCTCGACAAGCCGGCGTCGTCTCTGAACTCGACAATGGGATTGCTCGCCGCCTCTGCTCATGGGGCCTTCGCAGGGCTGATGGCCTTTGCGTCGGTCGACAATGTCATTCGCGGCCTTGAACAGATGAGCGACAAATTTCGTGAACTGAACCGCGACGTTATGGACGTGGCGATTACTTTGGAAATGGCGACGCCCGAAGCGGTAGCCAAGATTACAAGCTCCAACGAACGCCTTGGTATTCGCTATGGTCGCAATCTGAGCGAAGTGAACGAAACCCGTAAACAATACGCGGCTTCGGGCATTGGCCTCGACAGCCAAGAGGCAATTCTCGATCCCACACTGAAGGCGGCAATGACCTATAAGACGCCCGGCGAAACGATCGCCTCGGCGCTTATTGCTGCGAAGCAGAACCTGAAGGTCAAGGACAGCGAAGTGCCAATGGCCATCGATATGATGGCAAAAGGTGCCAAGCTCGGGAATTTCGAAGTCGGTGCGATGGCCAAGAACTTTCCGGCCCTCGGTGCCTACATGGCCGGCACCGGGCGAACGGGCTTGGACGGTTGGGCGGAACTGATTGCAATGAGCCAGATTGCCCGAACGACATCGGGAAGCGAGGATGAGGCTGCCAACAATCTACGTAATTGGCTCTCGAAATTGTCTGCCCGCGAAACGACCGACAATTTCAAAAAGAAGGGCGTCAACCTCGAAAAGTTGAAAGCAAAGGCGCAAAAGGACGGAAAGTCTTATCCGCTCGCCGTCATGGACGAGGTGATGCGTGTAACTGGTGGTAATGAGTTCCGCATCAATGAACTCTTTGCCGACCAGCAGGCTTATCAAGCGCTGAAACCGCTTCTCGACAATCGCGCCAAGTTCGACGAATTCCTCAACGATATTTTGAACAACAGCAAAGGTGGGCTTGACGCAGACGCCAAAGCCGCTGCGAAGACACCGTACGAAAAGGCCGCTCGAAGGTCCGCCGCTGTCGAAGCCACCGGCGCCAAGGTGGGCGAAGCCTACGACCGGGCCGTTTCACCGTGGTACGACCGCATCGTGCGCATGATCAATCCTGAGTACGACCGCCAGCGCACAATCGAAGACGAACCGGAGTTGCTGAAACAATCGTCGGGTGAACGCCTTCGCGTCGAAAACGAAATTCTGCGCCTGCAGGGGCAACAGCGCGAAATGGGCGACGGCGGCCAAGCCCTCGGGCCGCAGATCAACCGTCTCAAAGCCCAGCTGCAGACGCTTGTCGAGGAAGAGGCCGCCATCGTCGAAAACGCCAGGAAGGCGGCCGAGGCCGACCAGCCTGTCAGCTCGGGCAACGACGGCGACTTGGGAAAAACCACCGGCGAAATACCTCTGCCCGGCGCACGCCCTGGTCCGGTCCCGATTGGGCGGCCGATCGAGCAGAAGTTGGGGAGCGACATGTCCGGGTCCGCCGAAAAGGCAATGCAGGGCTACAACGAGCGCCTGGCGATCGAGGGCGATCGCGCCGTCTCGATCGCGGCCGAAAAAGCCGCCGCAATGCAGAAGCTTCTCAACTTCACAGCCCAGCCGACAATCGCGCCGACCTTTCTCCCGCCCAGCGGACCGCCGGCGGGCGTGGCTCCTCCGACAGGCACGCCCGGCAAGCAATCGTCGCTGCAGAACAATACCGGTGTGAAGCTCACCCAGAACATCAGCTCGCCGAACAGCCGCGTTGCCGCCCTCCGCGCCCAGCGGGAAGCAAACCGCAGCGTCCGCATGGCGCAGGCCCGCGCGCTCGGCGATCTTGGCCCGAGGACAGCATGAGCGTTTTCGATCCCGTTGGCCCACTCGTCTCGATCGGCGGCGCCGTCCTCTACACGATCGGCGGCCTTAATCCGCAACGCATCTCGCATGCGTCCGAGGCCCGATTTCCAGCGCATGCGATCCCCAGCGGATTGAGCTATCAGAAGACTGGCCTTGGCGAGCGTTCGAAGACGATCGAGGCCCAGACCATGCCGCATGTCATGGGCGGAATGGACGCATTCGCGATGCTGCAGCTTCACCATGTTCAGCAGAACACCGTCCCCTTCATCCGCATGTCGAAAAACTTCCTCGCCCTGGCGGACGGGTACTGCGTTATCCAGACGCTCGAATACGACGAGGACAAGCTCCATCCTTATGACGGCGTCGGCCGCATCGTCGACGTCACGGTCGGTCTCATCATGTTGCCCGCAACCTCCGTGCTGTCGAGCGCCGGAATATTCAGAGGCTCCCGATGAAGGCGCTCGTAAAATACGGCGGAGAGCGGATAGATCGCATCGCCCGCGCGCTGCTCGGCACAGAGCAAGACGGCGCCGTGACGGCTGTTCTCAAGGCCAACCCTGGACTTGCTGCCAAGATGGTCAACGGCGTGGTGCCTGAGGGAACCGAGGTCGAGGCTCCGGCGGATTTCTCGCCACCGGCGTCGGCTGACATCCTGCTGGCGTGGGAGTGATCATGCGCCAGCCAATCGTTCAGGTTTTCGGCCAGAGTGGCGCTGACCTCGTCCCGGGTTGGGGCGAAGCGCTGATCAGCGTGCGTTATACCGACGTCGACGGCGGCGACAGTGACGAACTCGAAATCACCTATGCCGTCAGCCCGCCATTCCAGGATAGCCCGGCCGAAGGGACGCAATACCGATTGATCTATGGCTGGGATAAATCGGCCCTCCGCGATGCCGGCCTCTTCACCTATCAGTCCGACACTCTCGGCGGCGATCCCGAGAGCGGCTACACGCTGACGATCACAGCGCGGGCCAGCGATTTCGTCGATGCCGACAAGACGGTCGATAGCGAGCATTTCGACCAGATGACCGTGGGCGCCATCATCCGCAAGGTCGCGAAAGACGCCGGCCGCGAAGCGATCGTTGACCCGTCGATCGCCAACATCAAGGTCGATTATCGTCTGCGCCACCAGCAATCCTCGCTCGGCTTCGCAAAGGAACTGGCAGAGGAATTCGGCGGCACGCTGAAGCCGGCCAACGGCAAATGGCTGGTACCCAAGCGCAACGCGGGCACCACGGCCGGCGGCAAGACCATGCCGACGATTGTGATCCCATTCCGCGAGAACCAATCCTTTTCGATCACCAGCGAAGCCAAGGGCAAATACAAGGGCATCGGCGCCGGCTTTTTCGATCCTTTGAAGGGCGTTCAAGACCTCTTCGAGGGCACCTCGATCGGCAGCGCCGCACGGTATTTCAATCTACATCCGGCGCGGACGAAGGACGAGGCTGAATATGCCGGCAAAGCCCAGGGTGCGGAACAGGCGCGCGCCAGCGTGACAGGCTCTTTCGAGGCGGACGGCGATATCACCGCCATGGCGGGCGCGCCGGTGAAGCTATCAGGGTTCGGAGCGAGCCGCGATGCCGCCGACCTGGTCGCCGCGTCAATCCAGCACACCATCACGTTCGAGGATGACGGCGGCTGGACAATGAGCGTCGAGGTAGAAAACCGCAAGACAGGCTGAGCCCGATCTGCTTGGGTGGCGGTCACGGATGTTTAACTATGGTACGGTTAGGAATATTCTCCCGAAAGAGAGGTGATTTGCGATGGCCGAACTGACCAAGATCGAATGGACGGATCGTACGTTCAACCCTTGGACGGGATGCACAAAGATCAGCCCCGGCTGTGACAATTGCTATGCTGAGGGGTGGTCCAAGCGATCCGGCCACGTAAAATGGGGAAACAATCCGCGAAAGCGGACAACGGACGCCTATTGGAAAGCACCGCTGACATGGCAGTCGCAGGCCTCAGCGTTCTTTAATGAAAATGGTCGGCGCCAGCGTGTGTTCTGTGCTTCGCTTGCAGATGTCTTCGACAATCAGGTTGATCCCCAATGGCGTCGGGACCTCTTTCATCTCATCCGCGAAACCCCGGACCTCGATTGGCAATTGCTGACAAAGCGACCGCAGCAAATCCGAAAAATGCTGCCTGACGATTGGGGCGCTGACGGCTATACTAACGTATGGCTAGGCTTTACGGCTGAGGACCAACTGCGATTTGATCAGCGAAAGTCCTTCATGCATTCTATTCCAGCCAGGGTTTGGTTCGTAAGCTATGAGCCCGCAATCGGTCCACTTCGCATTGCCGCAGATGACCCCAAACCAAACTGGTTGATCATTGGCGGAGAAAGCGGCGGTGGCGCAAGGCCGATGGACGCTCGTTGGGTCGACGACGCATTGGAGGATTGCGAGACGTACAAAATCGCGGCCTTCTTTAAGCAATGGGGCAACTACGCCAACAACCCGTTAACTGGAAGCCCTTCCATGAGCCGGCTTGAGCAAAAGCAGGCTGATCCCTTTGGAAAGGGTGGCGGTTTGGTAGCTGGATCACTCGTGAGGGACTTCCCCTTGGGATTGCGCCGGTCCGGTTGACAACTACAAGCATTGGGAGTGGCATATGCCATGACCAGTGATTCTCTATTTCATGATCTGCCAGAACAAATGGCGCCTGTATCCATCATGCAGGCAGGCGTTGATCCGGTGTGGACAGAGCACAAAGCGAAGCTCATTGCCCGCTATCTTCGTTACTTCGTCTTCATCACCAAACACGGCTGTTATGTTGATGGGTTCGCCGGCCCGAAGAACCGAATGTTACCCGATAGCTGGGCGGCCGAACTGGTCCTCAATTCGGAGCCACGGTTTCTCAAACAGTTTTTTCTGTGTGATGCGAACGCTGAACAGGTTCAGGCACTTCAATCGCTGGTGTCCAGCCAACCGTCTGCGCCCAAACGTCACTTTGACGTCCTACTAGGCGACTTTAATGCTAGCGTGGATAGGATCTTGGCCAGCGGCGTTATCGGTGAAAAGACCGCCACCTTCTGTTTACTTGATCAGTTCAGTTGCGAGTGTCATTGGGACACTGTGAGGAAGCTCGCCCTACACAAGGGAGAAGGTGCGAATAAGATCGAACAGTTCTACTTCCTCGCCACAGGATGGCTCGGACGATCACTGTCAGGCTTTAAGGTAGGAAACCCGATCCCTGACAGATGGTGGGGAAATAATGGTTGGTCGCAGCTTAGAGGACTAAGCGGTGATTTAATTGCCGTCCGAATGGCTGAGCGTTTCAGGGATGAACTCGGCTACCGGTACGTCCGTCCGTGGCCAATCTACCAGCGGGAAAAAGGGAAAGGCCGCGTCATGTTTCATATGATCCATGCGAGTGACCATCCAGAGGCCCACAAGCTCATGAAACGAGCCTATAAGCATGTGCTTGACGTTCCCGAGAGTGAAGATCAGCTAGACCTCGAACTCAGCGAACGCAGCACCTAAGATTTACTCGATGGCGTTCTGAACGAATTAGCACTGTTTGACACCCGCTTTGATTCGCCTTCGAAGGGGCTTTGACAGCATTGCTGGAATTTCGAGAATTCCGAATTGCGGTGTCAAAATTCCGAAAATTCGCGTCACGCTACATCCCGATTTTATACCGAAATGGCGGAGAGGAAGGGAGTCCCCGCCAAGTTGGCCGTAACCCATTGATTCACGAGACGCCAAAAGGTCGGTTTGGTACATTCGTGGGTACGCCGTGAAACTAAGGGCCCGCCTTCCCTCCGTCAACGAAATTTGTTTAGGTGCGACACGGGTGACGCGCAGCCTGAATTGACCCTGGCTGCCCGGCATTTTCACTTATGTTCGAACGCAGATTGTTTTGGAGGCATACTTTGTCCGCGCGTGCCCATAGCATCGACATCATTCCCGATATTCACGCTGATATGGAACGCCTCACCCGAACACTTGTCCATCTGGGGTATCGGAAAACAGAACAAGCCTGGGCTCATCCCGAAGGACGTATTGCTGCTTTCCTCGGCGACTTCATCGACATGGGAACACAGAACGCTGCGGTCATTTCCTTGGTCCGTGCGATGCAACAACGTGGTCACGCCGTGGCGATCTTGGGCAATCACGAACTGAATGCCTTACTCTACCATGAGCCCGGCGTAAACTCCGATGGGACGAATGACGGGTACATGCGGGCGCATAATGCCAAGAATACACGCCAACACCAAACGTTCCTGCGGGAATTTCCACTTGATCATCCACGGACACGAGATGTTCTCGACTGGTTTCTGACTCTTCCTGTGTTTCTGGATTTGCCCGGCTTGCGACTTATCCATGCCTGTTGGGATAGCATGCACATCGAGACAATTCGGGAAAGAAGTAAGGACGGGCGATTGCAACGGGTCGATCTTCAGGAACTGGCATTCGAAGATGGCACCACATCGTTTGCGAAGGCCGTATTGACGGTTTTGAAGGGGCCAGAAGCAGAACTTCCTTCGCCACACCACTTCCTTGATATTAAGGGGCATGAGCGAAGCGCCGTGCGCTTGAATTGGTGGCAACCAGGTGCGCGTACTTGGCGCACAGCGGCGCTTTCGGTGCCAGACCCTAGTGGCTTACCAGATACGCCCGTGGCCGACGTCGTGAGGTTGAACTTCTATGGAGCTGACCAGAAGCCAGTGTTTTTCGGGCACTACAAGCGTTGTGGCCAGCCCATGCTCGATGCTCCAAATGCGCTATGCCTCGACTACCCCCTTCAGCCTTGCGCTTATCGTTGGGATGGCGAGCGCGAACTGAGGAGCGAAGGGCTGGTCTCAATTCCTAGCAAACACACTCAGGGCGACGGCCAACACTCCATCCGGCCGGAGATGGTCGAATGAGATCAAACGGATTTGGTAGATGGGAACAAAGAATAATCGTTCATGTCAGCAAGGAACATTCGGAACAGGTTGCGGCGATCCTCGGCGTCGCGCCCTTTAAGGAAAGCGGAAGTCCCGTTCGGGCATACTTCGAGTGGAGCAGGTTGACGACAAGCCCGGGAGACGATGGAGACATCATATGCGACCTGTCTGCGCTCCTCGGTATGGATGACCCATTGAGCTGGAAGGTAGATTGGAAAGAATCCGAGTATTGACTTCGGTCGGAACGAGACGCGAAATCCCCACGAACGATATCGTCGAGGAGAAAAAAGTAGGATGGCACAAGGAAAGATAATAAGTGTTTCCCCGTACGGCCCCGAAGTGCCACGCCCTGATGAAAAGGTAGTACCTGCGGCTTCTCCGCCGAAGCCATCGAAAGTAAAGAATACAAGCCTTGGGGCTTTCAAGCGCTGGGACGAAAAACGAACACAAAAAGCCGAAGCCAAAGCAGCCAAGTACGCAAACAAGATTGCTGAAGGCAAAAAGCCAAAAGGGTGGAAGGATTCGCTTCAGGCTGAGCGTTGGCGAAATGCACTGAATTTCGACTTGGGCGACGATGGACCGAAAGACCAAAGTTAACTGCATGAGGTGCGCGCTGCTGCCGTACACCGCGTCGGTACAGCCCGCCTAGTCCACACTCATGTACCCGTGCCCGGAATAGTTCGTCCCGAAGCGCAGTTGGAACTTGCCGCATTTTGGGCATTTGTAGTGTCCTGGCAAGTCTAGGTGGTCATCGTTACAAGGCCCCAATATGGGCAAAATGTGTTCTGCCCGTTCGCCAACATCCGGATCATCGTCACCTAACCAGTTCGCGGGGTCGCGCATAGGTGACACGCTCGACGATTTGCAGACCGCGCACGTCAGCGGCAGGGCTTTGTAGTTTGCCGTCGTTACGGCTTGGCAGCCGTCGCCTCTGATCGGCCCAGACGAATACACTTGATGATTCGACATCAGGCCACCAATCATCAACAACGTATCGTAGCCGCATGAAAAGCAATGTACGTCCACTGAGTTCATGACGCCGACCCTTTCACCACGACTCCGTTTCGATTTGAACTCACTTACCCAACTGCCTTCAACTGCGCCTCGGCCGGATTGTACTCATACCCCGTAATCGATCCATCCTTGACCCTCTCGACCACCTCGTCGATGACGTGCAGCGGCACCAGATACCATTCCTCCGGTTTAACCGGGTTGCCGAAACGGTCCTTGACTGTAAGGTCCAGCCTGGCGGGAGACAGGGCGCGGTGTAGCACGTGTTCCAGCTTGGTCCGGTTGATGTTGAACAGCTTGTAGGTGGCGACGATTTCTACATCGGCCAACAGATAAGTCGATTGAAGCCGAGCGCCCGCAATCCGCTGCTCGACGGACATGTTGGTAACACCGATCTTGTGGACCAGGTCCCGGTTCGCGGCAACGACCGGATGGTCGGATTTGCTCCGGAGCACATAGACGGTGCCGCTCTCCAAATCCCCATCGGTCTTCTCACCGGAGAAAAGCGGTCCTGCAATGGGGTCTGTGATTCTGCGGCCGGCTTCGTCCTTGTTCAGCGAACGCTGAAGAGAGCGCATGAGCATGTTGCTCTCGGTTCCGTTGTCGAAAATGACGCGCAACCGGGCGTCTGTTCGCCCATGCTCGGTTGTAAACTGCTCTCCCATTTCCGCGACATATGCCTTCTGTCCGCCGACGATGAACCAGGCACCGGGGCGAATTTCAGCTTTCAGCTCGAATGGACGTGTCTGGCGATTTCCGGATTCAATCTCCCTTTGCACCTGGGCGAACAGCGGCTTGAACCTGTCGAAGTCATCGCAAGGCGTCCGGTTGGCGACTTCCTCGGCAGCGCGGACTTCGGCGCGAGGCTTCACGTGAGTGAGTTCGGTAAGATCGACGTCGCCGATCGGCTCGACCCCGAGTTCGGCAAGCAGGGCGTCGTCATCGAGGTCTTCGATTTGATCCTTAGGTGTGGCGGATTCGGCCATCAGTCCGTACCGGTCGAACGACCGAAGCAGTGATCGGCAATCCTCCTGTTCGCGCAGCCGATCGAGCCGAACGGCATAGAGGCGTTCGAATATGTCGCGCGATTCTCCGTGCTGGGGCACACGGCCATGCTCCTCGCGGAACCGGACAATGTCTTCAAATCCGGCGATGATCCGTTCTTCGCGTGGCGTCCGCGCGCTTTGCTTCTTGGCTTCCGGTGCCGCCCCGAGTTCGGCAAGGAGGTCGTCGTCGGAGATATCAACCATTCTTCTGCTGCTCTACATGTCGCTTCAGGGCGACAACTCCTTCCGCCATGCGCTTTTCCCAAGCGTCGGCTGATGTGATATCGGGAGCGCGACCGCGCTCCTGCATGAACTTCCTGGCACGCAATGCTAGGTCGCGAGCTTCCTCATAGGGAATGCTGATCTTCTTGCTGGCGATCACCGCAGCAACCTGTTTCAGGGTCTGCTCGCTCATCGACTTCGCCAGGATCGAATAGGCAGCCTCGAATGGATTGATCCGATCGATCATGTCGATATCGAGATTGCGGACGTCCATGGCGAATTTTCGAACGCCGTCGATGAGCGCAGAACCGCCCGTCAACTGCCCAGCGTCTTCCAATTCTGCGGCGACGGCTTTGGCCTTCTGCGTCAGATTCAGGGCGGCGATGGCATGCTGCCGGATGGCTTCCTGATCAACGTCACTGAGTTCCGGATAGCGATCCTTGACGATCTTTCCCATGCGGACCTGGGTCAGTTCCTCCGGCACAGTCTCATCGTCAAACAATCCCTTCTCCAGGGAGGGCTTGTCCTGAACGAACGCTGTGATGACCTCGTTAAGGTCTTCCTGGCAGATGCGCTTGGCTTCGTTGCTCTGTGGTGTCACGAGGCCACCGATTTCGAAATGGAATTGGCCGGTGGCCTCGTTGAAGCCGACATTGGTGCCCTTGGGATCATAACCCTTTTCACCATAGTCGAAGTCAGGCAGCGGCCCGCTTTCGGCGTTCTTCGGCGTGAAGTTGAAGCGCGGCGCGAGCACCTGCTCCATCAGGAGGCTTGCCGCAATGGCCTTGAGAGTATCGTTGACGGCGTCGACGACGGCCTCTTCACTCGCGTCCGGCTCGGCAATCAGGTTGGTGAAGCGCGCCGACGCCTTCCCCGGAGCGTCGCGGGTGGCGCGACCAATGATCTGGATGATCTCGGTGAGACTGGCGCGGTAGCCGACAGTCAACGCATGCTCGCACCAAATCCAGTCAAAGCCCTCTTTGGCCATACCGAGCGCGATGATGATGTCTACGTGATCGCGATCGTTCTTGTGTTTCGGGTCTTTCAATGCGGAAACGACTTTGTCCCGTCGTGCCGGATCGTCATCGACGAGATCGGCGACCTTGACGAGACGTCCGCCGGGCAGGCGAACAAGGTGGAACCCGGTCTTGGGGTCTTCGCCTTCCCAGGTGCCGAGCGCATCCATGATCTCGTTGACCTCTTTCACCTTGTCCTTCGTGCTCTCGCGGGAGTTGACGTTGGGGATGTGCACGATGGTCTTGAGGGCGGCGTCGAGAACTTTGGTAATAGCATCGAGATAGCGGCCGGAATAGAAGAAGTAGCCGATATCCAAAGACTTCAGATGGTCGTAACCATTCAGCTGTTCGTAGTACGTGTACGTCACGGTCACGAACTTGGACTCGTCCTGGGGCGCTAGTACGGCCTCGGCATCGCCACGAAAGTAACTCCCCGTCATGGCAACCAGATGCACCCTGTCACGAGACAGGAACTGGCCGAGCTGCGCGCCGAGCTTATTGTCCGGGTTGGAGCTGACATGATGGAACTCGTCAACCGCGATCAGGCAGTCATCAAATGCTTCGATCCCGAGCTCCTCGACGGCAAATCGGAATGTGGCGTGGGTACATACCAGAACCCGATCCTCACTTTCGAGGAACTGGCCGACAGCCTTGACCTTCGACTTGGCGACGGACGTGTTTTCGATGCCCGCGACATTGCATAGGTTCCACTGCGGCTTCACCGTCCAGTCGGCCCAAAACCCGTAATTCGACAATGGCTCGTCGGCAAAACTGCCGCCGATCGACCTTTCCGGCACCACGATGATTGCCTTTCGAACACCTTGATTATGGAGCTTGTCGAGCGCGATGAACATCAGCGCGCGTGATTTGCCAGATGCCGGCGGCGACTTGATCAGTAGGTACTGTTCACCACGGTGCTCATATGCGCGCTCCTGCATCGTCCTCATGCCGAGCTCGTTGGCCTTTGTAGACGCGCCTGTTCCGGCCGTGCGCATGGAAACGGAGGGGACTGTCTTCGTCGTGGTCATGGATCAGGCCGCGCCTTTCCTAGTCGATTTCTTCGGTGCCTTGTTGGCGGTCATCTTCGTATAGAGTTCGAACAGCTTCTCCAGCCGCTCCGTGTCGTTGCGGAAGCGTCGTCCGATATAGATGCGCTCTAGGACTTCGTCGTTACGCTCATGGGCGGCGCGCAGATCGGCCGGCATGGCGTCGGGATCGTAAAGATCGGCGACAGTGGCCGGGAAGTGTGCCTCGCGCGCTAGCAAGATGTCCTCTGCGCAACGTGTCAGGTCAGATTTGTTTTTCTCCGTAAGATTAGGCAGTGGAAATGTGTTGTAACAAAGAGCCGAAGAATAACGGAGACGCATTTCCAGTCTTCCGGCCACTGCACGTACCCAGGACATGTGCAGGAGACTAAGTAAGACGGAGAGGTGCCAAAGCTCGGCATCGTAGATAGCCTGCGCGGAATCGCTAATAATACATTCGCTAGAAAGGAGACCAGAAGGGATGTACGTTCTTCGCTCGGATGAAACGCGTGGAACGATAATCGAGTTGACCTTGGCCCCATGAGTGTAACGAAACTGGTGAGGTCGTGACACTAGGCCGCTAGCCACTTGCCCGCCACTTAACCGAAATTGAAGGGTCTTTTCGATCCTTCCCTGAACAGCGGGAATACTTTTCGATAACGACAGGTTCTCGTCGTCAATCCACAGGCAATAACGCTGATCACCGCTTAAATATTCATTCGAGCCATAGAGCGGTCTAATTATCGATCCCGCATGTGGGTGTTCGTTAAGCACCCCGCTCTTTTCTACGGGAGAAAGAATTAGATTACCACCATCGTACGGACTGTTCCCTGTGATCATCGGCATCAGGTGCGATATCGGAGATAGGGACTGCAGAATGACAGTCTCGTTACCTGGCACCAGATATGGCCCAATACACGGTACATCCCTCGCGAGTCCGTTTTCAAAGAGCGTTTTTGGCTTTCGGCCTCGTTTCCTTAGACCGACAATTGAACAAACAACTGCTGCGTTGTTCGTCGCGTTGTTCGACCATTTGATGTCCTTGTGCGCAAAGGATATCTCGACCCCAACTCCGAATATTCGCGGCCACAGTTGATGAACCTGCGCCCCTTGGTTTATCGAGTTTGTGGCGACAAATGCCACCTCGGCTTGCTCGCGCGCAGCGTACTCCGCTCCTTTCAAAATCCAACCCGACACGTAGTCAAGTTCGCCTACCTTATCTCGCGTTCCAAACGTGCTGGCCAGCTCTGCCTTTTGCTCGACTGATTGCCCCTTTCCTCCCAGATAGGGCGGATTTCCACAAATATAGGTCTCCCCACCTTCGTTTTCGAATTCGATTTGAGCCTGATCCAGTGCTGAATTGAACAGATCATCAGCATGAAGTTTCACGCTCGTTCCTGTCGGCGGGCAGATGTTAAACCAATCGAGCCGCAGTGCGTTGCCGGAAACGATCCAATTTTCGGCGTCCAATGGCAGGAATTCGGCAAGCGCCTCCTTCTGGCCGCGGTAAAGGACGTCACACTGGTACTCGGCGATGATAAGCGCGAGGCGAGCGATCTCAGCCGGGAAGTCGCGGAGTTCGATCCCTCGGAAATTCGTGAGCGGGATATCAGTCCGCCTGTCGGGTTCGCCGCGGCGCTTGTTGATCTCAGCCTCGATTTCCCGCATCTGCTTGTAAGCGATGACCAGGAAATTGCCCGAACCGCAGGCGGGATCGAAGACTCTGATCCTCGACATGCGTCTCCGCAGGTTCAGGAGCAAGCGCGGATTTGTGCCGGCCTCCTCCAGGCGCGCCCGAAGGTCATCGAGGAAGAGCGGATTCAGCACCTTGAGGATATTTGGCACGCTGGTATAGTGCATGCCGAGTGCGCCACGCTCCTCGTCGTCGGCGACAGCCTGGATCATCGATCCGAAGATATCCGGGTTGATCTTCCTCCAGTTCAGGCCGCCGATATGGAGAAGGTAGGACCGCGCAATCTTGCTGAAGCGCGGCACCTCGGTGCTGCCTGAAAAGAGGCCACCGTTCACATACGGGAATCCATTTGCCCACCGGGGAAGATTGGCGCGACCCTCGATCTTCGTGTTCATTGCCCGGAAGAGGGTCTCGATTACTTCATGTGTATTCGACGAATCGCGCCCGCTCATCTGGTCGACGGTGGCAGTAAACAGGCCTTCGCCATGGAAGATGTCGGTATCTTCGGCAAAAAAGCAGAAGATCAGCCGGGCCATGAAATGGTTCATGTCGGCTCGGCGCTCGGCCTTCGCCCAGTCGGAGTTGTTCTCATCCCTCAGGAGTTCGACATACAGCTTGTTCAACCGACCCGTGGCGCGGATGTCGAACGAACTCTCGCGGATTTGCCTGACGGTCGTGATTCCCGCCAGCGGCAGGAAGAAACCGAAATGATCGGCGAATTCCGAATAGGCGCAGGCAACCGTCTCCCCGCTGGTGAGGTCTTCGGCTTCGAAGGTGATCCCGTCCGTCGCCAGGACGAACCGGGCCTTGTTGGACGTCGTCTTCGGGCTGTACCGTAGCGCCACCAACGTCTCGCCGACCATACCATTGGCGCAGGTCGCGATATGGATGTTGCTTTTTTGGAGGACCCCGCCCGCGATGTCCGATGCATTCGCCGACGGCGTCCGGAGCCGCTTGATCGTCGTTTCCTTGTTGCCGAAGGCAGTCAGAAAGGCGAACGGAAATTCGGCGCGATCGAACGGATGGCCCGCAAGTTTGGAAACTTCTTCTTCGATCTCGACGGCATTCATGCGACGTCTTCCCCATGCCCGTGTTCTTTTCCCGGTCCTCAAGGTCCAAGGATCGGAGATTGTTAGGGCAATCAATAGCGGACGGAGGTTGAGTCGTCATGTGCGAACAATGACGCAGAGAAATTTAGGGCTTCGATGCGATCTTTCGAAGATGATCCTGCGCAGCAGCAACCGCCTTTCGGGCCTGATGAAGCTCGGCAAGGGCGTCATGTAGATTCTGAAATGCCATGTTGCCGGATGGCCCAAGTCCCTCTTCCGCGGCCTTACATTCGAAATCCCACGCCCGATCTCCGATGCGGTCGGCATCGGAGATCGCGGAGTCGAGATCGTGCACAGCCTTTATAAAGGGCTCGATCAGTTTCCAGTTTGGCTTATTCACTCGTCGATCTCCTGGTATTGATTTCGTGGATGTGGCGGCGGCCTCACGGCCGGCGACCCTTCGACCCGCCCTCATCGTTCGTGGTGTCGGAGTCCTTGCTGGTGGGGCTAGGAGCAAGGCCGCTGCCGATGCCTGTTCCGGTTTCCGCCGGCCCGGCAATGTCTGCGCGGGGGGAAAGCGTGTCGAGCCAGGCGATCGTTGACTGCAAAAGCTTGATATCAGTGTCCTCGTCGTACTCGCTCCGGACGAAGCACAACAGAAGATCGGACCAGCGGCCTGTGACTTCCACATGGTCGAGCCAGTCGATCGATGCCTCCGGTGCACGGGTGCGCAAGACCCGCATAGCATCGCGACGCAAAACACCGCCGTCCCGGATGTGGTGGAAAAGCACGGAATACGGAACTTCACCGCGTGCCATAGTGATCTCGACGTAGCGAACAGGCACTCCAAGGCGTTGCGCCAATTGCTTCCGCTCCGCCCACGCCGGAGAGACAGAAGGGGCGGCATATCTGAATGGTGCGGGAGTGAGTGGCATCTGTCCCACCATGGCGGTAAAGATCGCCAGCAACTGCGCGGCTGCCGACGCCGCGGGATCGACCCGACGCGCACGGCGGGCGGCAATCATCCGGGCGCGCAGCCGATCGTAACAGGTACGACGTTTCTTCCTGCTCGGCATGTTCAGATTCATGGTGTCACCCTCCGCCGATAATCATAACTCGGCGTGGTAGGCTGCGGGGCCTTCGCCGGTGGAAATGATTTCCGCTTTCGCTTCGCCTCGGCGATCTGCCGCGCAAGGCGAACCCGCTCGGGTTCGAACATCGAGCGGATCGACTCCGCGAATTCCCGCGCACGCCGAAGAAGATCATCGAGGTCCAGCCTGGTCAGGCGGTGCAGAAACAACGCCTCTCGGCTTTGTCGCCCTATCGCCGCGGCAGCCGGTCGATCCTTGTGACGAGGTCTTTCAATGCGCTTGTCTGCCGGTGCTGGGCGTCGAGGATCAGGCCGAGCAATTCCAGCAATTGGCCGATCCGGTCGGGTTGTTCCGGCGTCTCCAGTAGCGAGAGGAGCGGCAAGAGGCGCGCTGTGTTGCTTTCCACCGTCGCGAGGGTGGTAAGGTAACCGGGTCTGGCTTCCGATAAGTCGTTCATTCTCGATTCCTCCCTGTAGAAAATTCTGGAATTCGCCGCGCTTCATGCCGGCGGCGCGATTGGCCGCTGCCACGAATGCACCGGCCGACGTGACAAGGATCGGCCCCTTGTCGCCGTCCGATATCTGAAGACCCTGGCGATCGATTTCCTGGACGAACGCCGCGTAACCCCGCGTAGCAGCCTGGCGAAGTCTTGTACGGTCGAACTTCGGCACGGCTCGCTCGGCGCGTTTCCGTGACACATCGGAAAACCCTTCCGTGCGACTGGCACGGCGCTCGGCGCGGGACGGCTGCTCGGTCTCGCCATGGGCTTGTTCGTAGCGGCGGGCGAGGTCTTCGAGACGCCGAAAGTCGTTCTTGCAATCCAACACCCGCAGCGTCACGGGGTCCACTTCAGCAACGGCGAGGTGAAAGTGGGATCGGCCTTTCTTGATGTGGCGAACCACAAGGCGCGGTCGATCCGGGCCGATGCGGAACTCGGCATCGATCGCCCGGATGAACTCCGACAATTCTACGGGCGTCATCTCGCGTTGGGGCGAAATCGATAAATGACGGACACTGAACTTGCATTGCTTGACCTTGGCGAGCACTTGGGCGTCGTGAAGTGCCGCGCGATCACCGGCGAGAATCTCGATGCGGCCGTTCTCGTCGAACTTGTCGAGCAAATGCCGGGCGAGGTATTGAACACCGCCCTTCCGACCGATGCGGGTGCTCTGGACAATCATCGGACGATCTCGCGGATTCGGTCGCGGAGCCCGTCAACGCCGGCAAGCGTCTGGGCGAGTTCGACGTCGTGTCCTGCAAGCTTGCCAGCATTCGCCCGTCGGGCAATCTGGTTCAAGTTGCCACCGATCCGGCCAAGCTCGCCGAGCGTCTGGGTGAGCAACACTATGTTGGTCTGATCGAGTCCTCGGGCCGGCATGCGGACGCCAAGGCCTGCGCGACGGAGCATTTCGGAAATCGACAGACCGCGCGATCGCGCCAGGTCCTGAATTCGAGCCAGTTCCTCCGTCGTCGCTCGAATGCGAATGATCCTGTCGCGCATCGCCGCCCAATTCCCTTAATCCGGCCATGGCCGGGAGGGGGTTCACGGGGGAGGTTTCCCCCCCTGACCAGTCGCCTTGTGTGGACACAAGGCATTGCTGGCTTCCCTCTCTGACTTCCTGAATTTTGGGCTCGGGATTCCACCGGCGCAAACGGCGGCAGGTTTTAGACGGCGGGCGCGTCGATCAGGCAGGCGACATCGATCCTGCCAAGGCGGGCGTCGCGTTCCAGGTCTGCGGCGGAACCAGGAACGCGGGAACGGCGAACGAGATGCAGCCGCGACGATCCGCGGACTTGCAGATACACAGACGCCACATACAGAAGCACGCTTCCGGCGCGATCGGTTTCGTTAACCTCTTCGACGATGAGGCGGAACGCCGGTCCTTCGATGATTGTCGACTTCGACCTCATTTCCGCGCGCCTTTCTCCTGCCGCATCAACGACATGAGGCTATCGCAAAGCTGGAATCGAGCCCAGGAACGGCCGGATTTACCCCGGATCGGTCCCTAACGTGACATCTCGAATTTTAACGATCGGGAGGGATGCCGTGAAAACATCGATCGTTCGGATTTCGAACCGTCCGGAGACGTCTCGACTTTCGAAGTCTTCAATTGGAGGTTCGCAAGAATGCCACCGGCGTCGTCTTCGATAACGACGCCTCTATGATGAGCGTATCGGAGAAGTCAGTATCGCGCCGCCGATCAGGCGGGACTTCGGGAATTCGCGCGTGACGAAATCGGGAACAGGCTGCCGCAGGAGGTCGCGTTCGTCGCGATCCGGGATCGACCGCCGCCGATTTCGAACTCCGTACGTCCGATGCTTCGAAACTCGAAACGACCCGTTCGAAGGTCGAAGGGTCGAATAATTCGGAAGTCGAAGTAAACGCCTCGAATTTAGAACTGTTGGGCGCAGGGCTCAAGATCGCCGACGCGGTCCCCGTCGTCATGAACAAATCCGTGATGCCGCGGCGTTCAAGATGCCGATGGTTCGAACCCCGAACGATCGGCCTTTCGAGTTTCGACGCGTTCACTTCGACTTTCGAACCATCCTCTTCCGGCGTGGAGAGCCGTCCGGTTCCGGCGAGCGGCTGGCGCGGGCACAGGCATAGCCGAGCCTCGGGCCACGAGGGCGGGACTGGACGGATCGGAGCGCCCCCGACCCTTCCGCCCCCCCGGACATGAAGTTCATGGCCGGGACTAGGCCAGCGCCAATGAGCGTTCTCAATCTGGCGGGGACGACACCTATGTGTCCAACATGTCCCAGTCGTCGCCCATGACCCATCGTAGGGCGCTCAACTTGCCATTGATCATCCCCCACTCGAAATCGTCCCACGGTCCGAGGTTATCGACTCCGATCTCCTCTTCAGTCCGTCGGGCGGCATCGAGGGCTCCCTGCCATATGCTGTCGATAATCAGCGTCGTATTCCGCTCTCGTGGAGCTGCGGCCTCCCACTCCTCTTTCGTGACGAGCTTGGTATCGCCTTGCTCAATGCGCGCCCGTCGATTCCAGTGGCGATTATACCAAACCTGGCGCTCCAGCAGGTGGGCAGCCTCTAGTATCTCAGAAAAACGCCGCGGCTCATCCAGCCAAGTCAGTTCCGCGACAAGTTCGTCGAGGTCTCCCGCGAACTCCGCCTTCAGCAGGTCCACGAGCGACGTCCAGTAGGTTGAGCGTGTGCCGTCGAACAAAGCAAGGAGGTCAGGATGCGGAGTGCGTTGATCGCCCGAAGGATGGCTGAAGTCGCGTGTGTTGTGGGTCACAAAGGCGAAACGATCCCGCTTCGTTTTTGCGCCCACGATCTCGGCATAGGTCTCGATCAAGATCGCATCGCCAGCGCTGTTCTTCGAACGGTGGTAGGGTGCTTTCCCGGCCAAGGCACGCTCGGTAACCCTCTGCTTGATCGCCTTGGTGGTCGACTTTTTCGTTCCTGTAGCCAGCAACTCCTCAATCCATTCGATGGAGTCGCTGACTGCCTCGCCCTTCATTGCGATCCGCTGGTCGACTTCGTTGAGCGACTTCAGCGTCTGCCTCTTGTAGTCGTCTTCGGCGAAGCGGTCGACAGCCTCGCGGACCAGTTTGAAGTGTGCCTGCAGGCTGCGCTGTGCGTCCTCGGCAACTCGCGCCTTGTTCCGTGCGAACTCGTCCTTGATGAGGTCGGGCACGATGAAGGCAATCTGGCGACCCTTTGCTAGCTCCAACGCGGCTTGGATAAGCGTCTGCTGTCTATAGTCTTTGGCGAGGTCTAGCCAGACGCAAGTATCGACGAGGATGCGGAGCATGGAATCCTTTTCTTTGGGGATGATTGTGTGGGTAGACGTTCTCTGAACTCTTCAGGGAAGTCCTCCATGGCTTAGACGGCCATTCCAACCGCAAATTGATTGAAGTAGGAACGATTGGCAATGCCCGGTCACGTGCCTCAAAGCGCCATCACCCGAATTTGCGGTTTCCGTGACCGCCAGATGGGGTTGATCGTCAAAAACGATGTCGGATACATCCGAGCTGCCGAAGGGCAACTGGCGGCCCGAATTCCGCCCTTCCTGCACGGCGATCCAGGTCTCGTGCTCCTCGATCAAACGGAGATCGTCGTCTTCGGTCTCCGATTGATCGCAAACCAGCCCATCCTCTCCGAAGGTGCCTTCAGGGTCAGCGTTCCCGTATGGCGTTTCACCATTGGCCGTTTCGCCCTGCGCCTGTTCAAGACTATCGGCGCACGGGGCGTCGCCTAGCTTTTTATCTATACACCCAACTGCACAAATTTGCTGACAGGCCGCAAAGTGCCGATAGGCCGTCGTTCGGGACACGCCGGCCCGCGACGCCAGTTTCTCGGGGCTGAGCGTTTCCGACCGCTCCAGCATGACGGCATAGGCCGCGACCAGTTTTTCAAGACTCCGCTCGCGCCGCACGCCGTTCGAATAGTCCGCGCCGGCTTTCTGGCGATCCTTGACGCGCCGCATGCCTTCGACGACGTGCAGCAGGCGTTTACGGTTCTTTCTGCCCTGCAGCTTCGCGGCGTCGAAATCAAAAGCCAGATGGTCGGCGACCTTGGAGACGATATAGGAAAGCCTGGTATCGTCGAGTTCCATCGTCCGGGCAAAATCGTCGAGCGCGGCATGAAGATGATCGGCAAGCGCCGCCCTCGACCCGGTCATGCGGGCGTCCGCGGCGAAATGCCATTCGATCAGCAGCGCCTTCGCCCGATCGCGCAGTGTATTGAACGCCAGGTTTGATGGCGTCAGGTCCATCGCCGACTGGATCGACGCGGCATGACGGACAAGCGCCTCGCGGCTCGTCCGGGTATCGACCCAGTCGGCATAGTCCGAGAGCGTCGGCAGGGTGTGCCGGTTCGGCGTCAGCGTATGCCAGAACGGTGAGAGCGGATTTTTCATGCGCATCGTTGCCGCCGGCGCGGCCGGATCGGCACCCAGTCCGAGCAGCGCCTTGACAAGCCCGTGATAGACGCCGAGGAACAGACGCACGATATCGCCGCGGCAGCGCTTGTCCGACGATTTCCAGACCGCACTTCCGGGCGGCAGGAGAAAGATGAGGTGGGGCCGATGATAGCTTCCGTCCTCAAGGCGGTCGCCAACGATGATATGCGGCAGACAGGGAATCGCGCCAGCCTCGACCAGCTCTTCAAGCGCATACAACAGATGGTCCGGGGAGACGAAGACGCCGTCGCAATCGATGCGCAGTGCACCGAGGAACGCCTTGTTGAGTTCGATATAGGGATAGTCAAGCGTGAGCAGCTTGGATTGCGTCTGTACCGCCAGGGTTGCCTTGTCATTCGACGCCCTCGCCTTGCCGCCCTTCGGCACCAGGGTAACGAACAGTTTCAGGATCGGGTTGTCTTCCGAGCGCAGGCCCTCTTCCGTAAACGGATCACGCCAACGGCCGGCGACATGTTTACCGAAGGGTAGCTCGAACCCCTCTTCCAGCCGCCGTTGCACGGCCCGCCGAAGTTCGATGGCCGCCTGTCGGACGCGGTTCGTGTCGGGTTCGCCCGCGACGATGCGGGAGGGTACACTTGCGCTTTTCCGCTTCATCTTCGCTTCGGCGGCCTTGCGCCGGGCCTCCGCGTAGCGGGTTTCGAAACCGAGCAGGGGGTGCCCCGCAAGGTCTGGGTTCCGATAAGTCGTTTGCCCCGCGCCTGCCTGCGTGGGGTCAATGGTCTTTACAATTGCATCGCCGTCGCTCACTATCATTGAACAATCTCCGAAAGGCCGCGGTAGGGTTCCAGCCCAATGACCCGCGGCTTTTTCTATGCTCGGAGCCGGCGGCGCATGACGCAAGCGCCGATAGAGTGCTCGCCGACAGAGTGTTCAGCGAACGAAATAGGGAGAAAGGTCCAGCCCTTCCGGGAGGGGCAACAGCCGCAAGACCTCGATCTCCTCGCGCAGCAGCGTCTTCGCGCCATAGTTCCGCGAAACCGTCTTGTTCGCGTGTCCCGTCTGCTTGTCGTGAATGCGCTCGTCGATCTTCGCAAGGCGCATGATGTCCTTGGCGGTGTGGCGCGTGGAATGGAATGTTGTCTCGATGACGCGGTGGATACCGACCTTCTTCAGTTGCGCGTTCAGCCGCTTCGACGCCGCGCCCGCGGGGTCCACGATGCGCTCCTTACCATGATAGAAACAGGCAGGGAAAAGGTTGTCTTCGGGGCGGCGAGTTTTCACGTAATCGATAAAACCCGTGCGAATGATGATGTCGGGAAGCGCGATGATGCGCCGGCTGCCCGCGTTCTTGACCTGGCGTTCCTCGGCTCCCCCTCCGTCGTCGGTCAGGTCTGTAGTCAGGTCGATGACCCACATGTTGCCTTCGACACGATAGACGTCTTTACCCTGCAACGGCACGAGTTCGCCGACACGCGCCCCCAGTATCGCGCCAAGCAGGGGCATCCATTTCATTTCCGCTCTCTTCTCCATGGCGGCGACCGGGAACCACTGGTTCAGTTCCTCGATCGTAAACGGACGGCGTACCGTCTTGCCCTTGACGAACTTGGGGATGCGGATTTTGACGTCTACCAGCGGAGAACGGAATTCGTATTCGGCGGCGACATCCTGAAAGAACACCTGCAACGGCGAAAAATAGTTCGTCTCGATGGTCGTGATCGACAGGGTTTCCAGTCGCTGATCCGAGGACAGGCTGGCATTGTATGCCGCGGCCTCTTCCCGCGTCTTGCCGCGGAGTTCCGGAATTTTGTTGTAGTTCGAGGGAACGATCGCCAACAGGTTCGCGAACTTCTGGAAGTCGAAGAACCGATATTTGTTGATCGGCTTGTCGCCCGCGAAAGCCACGAAATCCTTGATACGGTTGTAATCCGTATCCGTCTTCTTCTCGGCGATCCCCTGATTGACGCGAATCTCACGATGCCACTGGTCGAGCGCAACCGACATGAGCGGCCGGACATATCCGCCGTCGAGGCTCGTTTCCACCGCGGCATTCAGGGATACGATCTTCTCCGACAGACTTTCCAGTTTGGGAGTGACTGAGGTGACGTTCCGTTCGGCCTTTGCCTTTTCGAGAGTTTGCAGAACCGTGGCCTGCGTGTCCATGAACGAGGTGTAGACCGCGTTCACGTCGCGCCGGAGCGTGTTTTCGCGTTCGAGAGCGGCGACCCTCATCTCGTTCGCCTGTTGCTCTAGCTCGGCAGCATGCAGGCTTTCCTGCGCCTGTATCGCCTGCTCGGTGGCCTCCATCGTCTTCTGTGTTTCGTCCATGACCTCCGCAAGTTGCCGTTGCAACTCGGCGATGATGGCATCTCTCGGATCGGTATTGTCTGGCATGGATCGGCACCCGTTTCGAACGAGGCCGTGGAATAGCCGGTCGGAATGACTGACAAGTAAACGGGCGATCAGCGCGGCCTTGCGGGCGGGAATCCTGCCGAGATGCAGGCGGATCGGAGACGCGCCGAGAATCGGCACCAAGGTTTTCGGAATACGGCGCTGGAAGCGAAAACCGTTGTCGCGACGGGTGAGATACATCGGAGGCCCCGGGTACATGAGTGGGTACGAACCCGAACCGAAGCTTCAGAAAACTCAATGAAATCAATGCACGACTAGTGGCGGAGAGGAAGGGATTCGAACCCTCGATACCGTTCCCGGTATACGCCCTTAGCAGGGGCGCGCCTTCGACCACTCGGCCACCTCTCCGGTGGAGCCCTGATAGGCGCTTCGACTTTTAGGATCAAGCGCTTTTCTTGCGATTTTCCGCTTTTTCCGAAAAAATCTCGTTTGCGGTTTCAAGCGGAAAAAGGCGTGAACACCGGTGATGCAATGCATCGGTCATCGGCCGGCGAGTTGCGACACGGGTGGTTTTCCGCTTGCCGGCGTCACAAATTCGGCGCAGAAACCGGGTTTTATAAACTACCAGCATCAGAGCGACAGGTACTCGGAAAACACAGGCATGGACGAGCCCCGCGGCAGAATCGAGATTTTTCCGCCGGGCTCCGATGATCCGGTGCCTGAACCGGAGAGTTCGTCGGAGCGGTTTCGACGGCGGGCGAAAGCGGTCGGGTTGACCGTCCTAGCGCTCGTCGCGCTGGTCAGTGAACTGGTGCCGGTGCTGATTACCGCGCTGTCCTACATCCGGCCCTGAACGCCGGCTGCTCGCTCTTGCCGGATCGGCCAGGACGCGTAAATATGCGCCCGCAGGGGCGATGGGGAAATTCGGCGGCAATGTTCAGGTCTTTGTTTACCTCTCCGGAGAAGCGGCCGGGCCCGCGCCGGCGGCGCATCGATCTCGGCAGCGGCCACCCGCCCTATTCCATTTATGCAATCGGCGATGTTCACGGCCGGCTCGACCTGTTGCTGGTGGCCGAGCATCGCATCCGCTCCGATATCCAGGCTTGCGGCCGTCCCGGCCTCGTCGTCCTTCTCGGCGATTATGTCGATCGCGGCGACAGTTCCGCCGGCGTGCTCTCGCATCTGGGAGACAGCGTCGAGACCGGACTACGGAGGATTGCGCTCTGCGGCAATCACGAAGAGCTGTTCCGGCGCTTTCTCGACGACCCACTCGAACATCGGCAATGGCTGGACATGGGCGGCCATGAAACGTTGCATTCCTATGGGCTCGATGGCACGGCGCTGCTCGAGCGCTATCGCGAGGATTCGGCCGGCTTCAGGCGCGTCCTGCGTGAAGCCATCCCGGACGAGCATCGCACGCTTCTTGAAACCCTGCCGATCGCCTTGCGGATCGGTGGCTATATCTTCGTCCATGCCGGCATAAGGCCAGGCGTGCCGCTGGAAGAACAGACCGACGAGGATCTCCTGTGGATCCGCGAGCCGTTCCTGACGGAAGGCTCCGGCCTGCCGGCCACCGTCGTGCATGGCCATACGCCCTCGCCTGAACCGACCGCCGGCCCCGGACGTATCGGCATCGATACCCGCGCCTATGATACCGGCCGGCTGACGGTGCTCAAGGTCACCGCCCGAAGCGCCGCCGTTCTCTAAAGGTTTCATGTATCTTCAGGTGGATGCCGATTCACGCGTCTCCCGGAAATGCTTCAGTCGCCGATCCAGCGCCGGGTGTCGGCGATGTCGCGCGCCGGGGCCGTCGCGCCGCGCAGCAAAGTGAGGAATTTCGCCAGCTCCGCCGTCGGCGCATTCGAGACGTAGAGGATATCCTTGTCCTGCATCGCAAAGGATTGGGCAGCGAAGAAGCCGGCGGGATCGCGCAGATCCGAGCGGAAGATCACCGGCACATCACCGCCGAACCGGGCAGGATCGAGACCGAGGCGACGGGCCGTGCCGGCATCGATCCGGCGGTAGAGCAGCACGGCGCGCGGTTCGGCGCGGGCATCGAGCAGGCCGCCGGCCTTGGCCAGCGCTTCGCCCAGCGTCAGGTCCGTTTCGCCGAAATCGATGCGGCCGTTCTGCCCTGCGGCGCCGAAGGCGAGGAAGGTGCGACGATTGCGGTTGACGAGCACGGTATCGCCCGGCAGCACATAGATGTTTTTCGAGGGGTCCGCAGTCAGCATGTCGTAGCGGGTGACGAGAGAGCGGTCGCGTCGCTGAAGAGTGATGGTGGTTTCGCGCTCCGGGCCGCTCAGACCGCCGGCGGCGGAGACGACGTCGAGCAGGCGTTCGCCGGCAGGGCTCAGTTCCACCTTCTGCGGCTGATGCACGGCACCGAGAACCGAGGCCTGCATGGAGCGGGTCTTTTCGATCGACACGACCACCTGCGGCTCGATGGCACGGTCGGCAAGGCGGGCGGCGATATCGCTCTGCACCGCCTCCGCCGTGCGGCCGAGCGCCCGCACCTTGCCGGCATAGGGCACGCCGATCGCGCCGTCGCGATCGATCGTCTGGGCCGGCAGATTGATGAAATTGCCCGGCCGCGCGCCGGCCTCGGCCGGAATGAAAAGACCACCCGCCTGGGATTCGAACACCGAAACCCGCACGACATCACCGACACCCAGGACCGGCGTCGGCGGCCCGCCCCGCGCAACGCCGGGCGCGGCGACAAAGGCCAGCGGCGTCACCGGCGCAGCCACGCCAAGCACGCGCGCGTCGATATCCACCAGCGCATACTCTATGCCGGCCGCCCCCGCCGGGGAGCGTATCTGCTGGCGCGCCTGCGCCGCGACGGCCTGCATATCCGGACCGGAGCCCGGCAACGCGCTGCAACCGAAAAGCGGAACGACAAGCACGGCAAACGCGATACCCCATGCCTTACGCTGCATGTTTCCCCGCTCAAAAGCATGACGACAGGGTTCGGCGACCGGGCTTGCCCGCCGCCGGCCTGTCTGCCGGAAGATGTTTGGTTAACCCATAGTGAACATGGGTGATATCGAGAGTCAATTGCATAAAGTTACAGCGATAACACTCATAACACGTATCGACCATCTTCAGCCAGGTGGTGGGAAAAGCCGGGCGAAGACGCGTTCGTGTGCATTTATATCGCCCTGCGATGCAAGACCATGATGCAGGAAGCGATGCCATTGCTCCGGCGTCGTCCGGTTGCGGGGGGCGACCGGCAGCAGGCGGTGCGTCGCCAGGAAATAGTCATAGGCATTGCGCGCCGCCGGCGTTTCGAAGATCGGCGTCAGCACGAGATTGTCGCTTTCCGGCGTGAGCCGCTCGCGCCGGCGGCTGATGCGCAGCCCATGGCTTTCGATACTGAAATCGCCCGATGCCAGCACCCTGCTCCCCAATCCCGAAAGGTCCGACCAGCCGGATTCCGACACCACGAAATCGAGAATCGCGGCGGCCCTGGCGTTCAGGATTGTGCGGTTGACGCGATCGCGGGCGCTGATCTTCAGGCGCAGACGCAGGATGCGGCCGGCGGCATCGCCCTTCACATCGGCGAAGACCGTGTCGAAACCGCCGCCCGGTGCCGCGGAAAACAGGCGCAGCACCGAGGGGCATTCATGACTGCGCGGATCGAGCTCGCTGGCACGCCAGCCCTCGTTGCGCAGGCCGGCCTCGGCCAGGAAACGGCAGAGATTTTGCGCCGGAAGACTGGTGAGCCGCACGAAGGTCGAAAAGGCGGGCATATCCTCGGTCGAGAAATAACGCGGCGGCAGATGCCGAGCCTGCGCCGGCTTCTGCCGCATCACGGGCAGCGCCGGCGGAACGACGCGCATTTGCTGAGCGCCAAGCAAGCGATGCAGATTGCGCTGGCCATTGGCAAGCAACACCGTGGCGGCGATGGCACAGAGGATGGCAAACGTGGAGAGATACAGAACACGCCTGTCGCCGGGCCGGCGCTCACGCAGCAGCCAATGCGCAACGTCTTGTGCGTTTCGTGCTCCGGTCTTGTCGATCCGTCCGGTTGTCGCGCCTGCCACCTGCCCTCTCCGCCTCCTGGCGATGTCGTGTCAGATACAATCTGATCACACTTTAAAAGTGTTCATGATGCAATGAATACCATTGTCACGCGGCAGGAAAGGGTTAATCTCGCGATCGGGAAAGAAGGGGATGGGCCCATGGCCAGGGACGCCGCACAGGCAGGCAGAATGGCGATGCATTTCGCGTCAGGGCCGGGTGGCGCTGGCGTCGGTGCTAGGGCCGGGCGACGGTCATGAACCGGCTGTTGCTCGCCCGCACCCCGGAACAGGAGCCACCGGAAGCCGGGATTTCGATCGATGTCGCTGTCATACTCGGCATCGTCAGGCGGCAATGGAAGGCGGGCCTGGTGACGCTTGCAGCCGTCTGCCTGCTCGCCATCGCCTATCTGCTCACCGCCATGCCACTCTACACCGCCTCGGTCGGCGTGCTGATCGACCGCAGCACTTCCGACATGACGCAAAGGCTGTCGACGCTCGGCGGGGCGGTGGACGACGAGGCCTCCGTGCTCAGCCAGATCGAGCTGATCAGGTCCGAAACCATCGGGCTTGCGGCGGTCGACAGGTTACAGCTGGAGCGAGATGCGGATTTCATGGCGCCGGTCCGCTCCGTCGGGGCGCTACCGCGCCGGCTGCTCGGCGCCCTGCGCGGCATGTTTTCAGCGGCACATGAGACAAGCGGCAACGTGCGCGACCGGCGGCAGGCGCTCGCCATCGTGCAGGAGGGGCTTGATGTCGAGCGGGTCGGGCGCAGCTATGTGCTGACCATCTCCTTCGAATCCCCCTCGCCCGAGCATGCCCGCGCCGTCGCCACCGCTGTCGCCGAGGCCTATCTCGCCGACAAGCTTGAAGCGCGCTATGCGGCGGCGCGGCGGGCGGGCGACTGGCTGGCCGAGCGCATCGAGGACTTGCGTCGACAGTCGGTGGCGTCGGATTTGGCGGTGCAGCGCTTCAAGGCCGAAAACGGACTGTTGCCGGCCAACAACCGGTCGATGCCCGACCAGCAGGTGGCCGATCTCAATACGGCGCTGATCGTCGCGCGGGCCGATACCGCGAAGGCCAAGGCGCGGCTGGATCGCATCGAGGCGATATTGGCGAGCGGCAGCGGCGAGGCCATCGTTGCCGATGCGCTCGACAACGCCGTCATCACCGCGTTTCGCGCCCGCTATCTCGAAGCCTCGAAACGCGAGGCGGACATCCGCGCCCGCTTCGGCGCCGATCATGCCCAGGCAGTACGCCTGCGCCGCGACATGCAGGAATTCAGCCGATTGATGGGCGAGGAACTCGGTCGCATCGCCGAGGGTTATCGCAGCGACCTCGACGTCGCCCGCTCGCGCGAGGTCAATCTCACCGAAAACCTGGCGCGGGCGACGCGAGACAGCGCGCTCGCCGGCGAAAAGCAGGCGGAGTTACGGGCGCTGGAGCGCAGCGCCGAAAATGATCGCCTTCTGCATGAAAGTTTCTTGCGTCGCTATCAGGATGCGGTCCAAGGCCAGGATTTTCCGCTGACCGATGCGCGGATCATCACCGAAGCGCGCCTGCCGGAAGGACCGAGCAGCCCGCGCAAGGGGCTGGTCATGGCGCTTGCGGTGCTGTTCGGTGCGTCCGCGGCCTGCGGCATGGCTCTTCTGCGCGAATATCGCGAGCGGTTTTTCCGCAATGGCGGGCAGATCCGCAGCCTGCTCGGCCTCGAATATCTCGGTGCGATACCGCTCACCGAGACAGGGAACGACCTCGCCCGCCACGCGCTCGATTTCCCGCTTTCGGGCTTCACAGAGACGCTGCGCAATTGCCGGCTCGCCATCGATATCCGGCTGCGCAAACAGGCGAAAGTCATCGGCGTCGTTTCCACTCTTCCCGGCGAGGGAAAGACGACACTGGCGGTCAATCTGGCGCAGGTTCTGGCCGCCGGCCGTCGGACGCTGCTGATCGATGCCGACCTGCGCAATCCGGGCGCCAGCCGGATGCTCGGCCTGTCGGCGCGACCGGGACTCGTCGAGGTGCTGACCGAAGGCCTGCCGCTAAGCCAAGCGCGGGCGGAACAGGGCGCGCTGCATATCCTGCCCGCCGCCGCGCACCGTCCCATCAGCCATTCAGCCGAATTGCTGGCCTCGGCGGCGATGGCGCGCCTCCTGCAGGAGGCCGGCCGCGACTACGATTACATCCTGCTCGACCTGCCGCCGCTGGCGCCGGTTATCGACAGCCGGGCGATGGCCGGCGTCATCGACGGCTTCATCCTCGCCATCGAATGGGGCGGCCCGTCACGCGTCCTGGTGCGCGACACGCTGGTCGGCGCCGGCATCATCGAGGATCGCTGCCTCGGCGCGGTGCTGACCAAGGTCGACCGGCAGCAGATGCCGGCCTATGCCGCCGCCGATTCCAGCGAGGCCTGTGGCGACCGCTACGGCGCCTATCTCAGCGACCGGCCGGTCTGATGAAAGCAGGCACGCGATGCCGAAAGCCCCTTCTTCGCGAGGGGAAGAAGGAGCTTTGGACACCGCCTGTCTTCCCAATGCCAACGCCCGCCTCATGAGGCGACAAGCGCCTGCCGGGCGGTCTCGACCACGGCGCGCGTCAGATCGGAAAGCTGGTCGGCGGCCATGCGGTTGATCTGCCAGAACAGAGGGATATCGACGGTGACGCCGGGGACGATATCCACCAGCCGGCCGCTGGCAAGGTGATCGCGCACAAGCGCCTGCGGGTTCATGCCCCAGCCCATGCCCGAGAGCGCCGCTTCGACGAAGCCTTGGGTCGAGGGCAGCCAGTGGGTCGGCACCGACAGATCCGCGCCGGCGACCTGCCGCACCCAACCGGCCTGTAGACGATCTTTCTGGTCGAAGGTGATCGCCGGGGCGTTCAACAACGCTTCCGCCGTCACGCCTCGAGGAAAATACCGCGCCATGAAATCCGGGCTGGCGGTGGCGTGATAACGCAAACTGCCAAGCGACAGACGGCGGCAGCCCTGCACCGGCTTTTCCAGCCCTGTGACGGCGGCAAGCACCCGGCCGCGCCGCAGCCATTCGGCGGTGTGATCCTGATCGTCGACGGCAATGCCAAGCAGGTAATCGCTGGAGCGGGCAAAGCGGGCAGCGGCGGCAAGGAACCAGGTGCCGAGGCTGTCGGCATTGGTAGCGATCTGCACCGTGACGCGCTCCGCCGGTTCGCCGGACGGCGCCAGTGCGGGCAATTGCCCGGCCAGCCGCCCCTCCAGCATCTCCACCTGCTCGACATGGCGGCAGAGCCATTGCCCCTGCTCCGTCGCCGTGCAGGGATTGCCGCGCACGATCAGCACTGCGCCCAGCCGGTCCTCCAGCTGTTTGACCCGTTGCGACACCGCCGAGGGCGTGACGTTCAACCGTCTTGCCGCCCGGTCGAAGCTGCCGGTCTGGACCACGGCGGCAACCGCCTTCAACGCCGGATAATCGAACATGGCGTTAATTTTCCTAATCTCTATTTAGCAGGATTAATTAGCCTAAACTCGCTCCGACAGCTAGGCAGGCGGGCATGTCCCCAGGAGTTTTTATGTCGCCTTCCGTTTATATGACCGGTCTTTCCATGGGCCTCGGCCTCATCGTCGCCATCGGCGCGCAGAACGCCTTCGTGCTCCGGCAGGGCCTGAAGCGGGAGCATGTCCTGCCGGTCGTGCTGGCCTGCGCGCTTTCCGATGCGCTGCTGATCGCGCTCGGCGTCACCAGCCTGGCGCAGGTGATCGCGCTCATGCCCTGGCTGGAGCCGGCGATGCGCTATGGCGGCGCGGCCTTCCTGCTCTGGTATGCTCTGCGCAGCCTCAGATCGGCAATGACCTCCACCGATGCGCTGAAGGTCGACAACGGCATCGGCACACCGCTCAAGGCGACGCTCGCCACCTGCCTGGCGCTGACCTGGCTCAATCCGCATGTCTGGCTGGATACGGTGGTGCTGCTCGGCTCGATCGCGACGCAATTTTCCGGCGAGAGGCTGGCCTTCGCGCTCGGCGCCACCAGCGCCTCCTTCCTGTTCTTCTTCGGGCTCGGTTATGGCGCGCGCTATCTGAGCCCGCTGTTTGCCCAGCCGCTCGCCTGGCGCATCCTTGACGGGTTGATCGCCGTGATCATGGGCTCGATTGCGGCTCGTCTGGTGCTTGGCGGCTGACAAAAATCATACTCCGCCGTCCGCACCCCTCCCGTTCGCTTCTACCATCGAAGCCTTTGAAGGACGAAAGGAAAGACGGCATGAAACTCGATCCGACCGGACGCGGAGGCCAACCGTGATGCTCGGCCTTCCCATGGACCTTCTCGGCGCGGCAACGCTGCGCCTTCCCCACGGCGCACCGGACTGGGTGGCGCGCGACATGGCTGGCCTGCCGGCCCTGCTGATGCTCGATGCCGCCAATAATCGCGGCTGGTTCGATGGCGCGGTCTTCGCAAGCGAATCCGCCACCCTTGCGGCGGTCAACGGCGTGGCCAGCGGCATCACCCGCACGATCGGCGACTACGTTGCGGCAGATGCGCCGGAACTGCTCGCCAATGGCGACCTGTCCGCCGGCCTCGGCGACTGGACGGCGGTGAACGGCGCGACGGCCACCGTCAATGCCGGCGCTCTGGAAATGAGCGGCAGCGGACTGACCAACCCCTCCATCCGCTCCGGCGCGATCCCCACCGTGCAGGGCAAGGCCTATCGCATGAAGGCCACCTATCGGCGCGGAACCAGCTCGTCCAGCCCGCTGGTCGTCTCCAGCCGCGCGACATCGCTTTCGCCTGTCGGTAACAGCTTGCCGGCCAATGCCACCACCGCCAACATCACCCAGCAGCGGATTTTCGCGGCCGAAGCCACTGCGTCCTACATCGCGCTGCGCACCGCCAGCGGCCCCAACGGCACCGTCATCGGCGACGATTTCTCGGTGAAGGAGGCAGCCGCGTTTCGCGGTTTTTCAGCACCGGAATTCACCGCCCTCCTGCGGTTTCGCACGCCGGCCAGCCTGCCGGCCGCGCCTCGTGTGCTGTTTTCCTTCGACGATGGCGGGGCGCGCAATCGCTACCGCATCGGCCTGAATACGGACGGCACGCTGTCGATCCTGCTCGACAGCAACGGCGTCAACCGCATCACGCTGACGATACCCGCCGCATTGGTGACGCTGAATGGCGAGCACCGGCTGCACCTTTCGAGCAATGGCGCCACGCGGTTTCTGGCGGCGCTCGATGGCACAAACCTGTTCGGCAGCCAGGTCGGCTCGATGGTGCCGGCGGGGGCGGCCTGGCTGCGGCTCGGCACCTCGCCGGCCGGCGGCGAGGACTGGACCGGGCAGATCCTCGATGCTGCCTTCTTCAATCGCGAGGTGGTGCCGGGCTGGTTCGTCTGGGCGGTGGGCGACAGCTATGTCGCCAGCATCGGCGGCGCCTCCGTCGAGCAGGGCGTGGAGGCGTCTTCCAGCCGGCAGGTGCTGGCGACCGGCATCAGCGGCAGCGCCATCGCCGCCCAGCTTGCCGCCATGCAGCCGAACCCCGGCCTTGCCGGCTGCCCGCTTGTCCATTGGGATGGCGACGCCAATGGCGTCAGCGTCGAGGAAGACAAGGCGATCTTCGAGGCGATGGCAACGTTTTGCCCGCGCCATGTCTTCGTCGGCGCGACTCGCCGCGCCAATAACGCCGCTCTGGCCGGTGCGGTCGACCAGCGCAATGGCTGGCTGGCGAGCCGCTTCGGGGCGCGTTATCTCGATCCGCATCCGGCGCTGGCGGCGCTGTCGGACGGCTCGTCCGGCGATCTGGCCGCGCTGGCCGCAAACCGCGTGCCGCCCTCCTGCCTGCAGGGCGACGGCGTGCATCTGACGCCGGCCGCCATGGCCGTTATCGGCGGGGCGATTGCAGCGAAGCTGACGGCGCTCGGTTTCTGATCATCAGAGCGGAAGGCCGGACAGGCGCGCCAGCATCGCGCGCCTGTCCTCCGGCGTCGGCAGGTCGCGCAAGACACGGTCGAATTCCTGCAGTTTGGCGCCGACCAGGAAGCGATACCAGAACCCCTGCAGGCCATGATAGATCAGCCCTTCCCGCCCGTCGAGAAAGCCGAACTGGCAGATATAACGAAACAGGAAATAGCCGAGGGCGGCGATTGGAAACGGCAGGCGATTATAGACCCTCTCCTTCACCGCACGCTTGAAGGCGGCCTGCCGCGAGGCCAGATGTTGCGGCTCCGCCGCCGCCAGTCCATAGCGGCGTGCCAGCACGTCGACCGCCTCGCGGGTGGCATAGGCATTGTGCTTGGCGGTGAAGGCAGTGAGATCGCCGAGATTGTCATCCGTGAAGGGGGCATCGAAGAGGACAGCGCGGCCGTTGGTCAGCGTCATATGCTCGTCCATCCAGCGATCCTCGACCCGCGCCTGCCCGCGTCGCCACAGGCGCAGCAGGATCAACGGATAGCGCCCGCCATGGCGGATCCAGCGTCCGAGGAAGATGTGACGGCGGCGCAGGTTGATGCCGGTGATTTCGGGCGGGAGGTTCGGAAGCTTCGCGGCGATTTCAGCCGCCAGCGCTGGCTCCACCACCTCGTCGGCATCGAGACGCATCACCCAGTCGGTGGTGACGGATGCGTGCTCCAGCGCCCATTGCAATTGCCGCGCCTGGTTGACGAAGGCATGTTGCAGCACGGTGGCGCCACGGGCACGGGCGATTTCCACCGTGCGGTCCGTCGAAAAGGAATCGATGACGAATATCTGCGTGGCGATGGCGGCGATGCTGTCGAGGGCGCGGACGATGTGGCGCTCCTCGTTATAGGTAAGAATGACGACGGCAAGCGTCGTCATCACCCGCGCTCGCGGATTTTTCGAGCGGGATTGCCGACATAGATGCCGCCGGCCTCCAGATCGGCAAAGGCGACGGAGCGGGCGCCGAGCACCGCCCGGTCGCCGACGGTCACGCCCGGCCCGACAAAGGCTTCCGCCGCGATCCAGCAATGGCGGCCGATGCGGATCGGCTTGGCGACGAGTTGGAAATGCGGATCCTCCAATTCATGAGAGCCGCAGCACAGATGCGCTCCTTGCGAGACGATGGTGCCCTCGCCGATGGTGACAGTCGCCATGTTGTAGCAGGTGACGCCGCCGGCGAGCACCGAGCCGTCGCCCATGGTCAGGTGTCGCGGAAACCAGATGCGGGCGCTGGCGCGGACATCGGCGCTGCCCTGCATCGTCGCGCCGAAGGCGCGCAGCAGGCCGCGCCGCCACCGCCGGGCAAAGGGCGGCGTCCACGCCGCCAGCAGCAGCCAGGCGAGACGCCAGACCGCCCGGTACACCCGGTTCCGCCGCGAAAAGCTCGGGCCGCCCTGGCGCGGGCGCGACAGCGAGGCGTCGAGGGGTTCAACGCGCATGGCAGACCTCGCTGACAACGGCATCGATGATCGTTGCCTGCGCCTGCGGATTGTAGCGCGTCTCGATCGCCTCCCTGCAGCGAGCGCGCAGCGCAGCGCTTTTCTTATCCCGCCAGGCAAGCAAGGCTTCCGCCAGCGCCGCCGCATCGCCGGGCGGAAAGAAGCTGCCGGTTTCTCCGGGAATGATCGCCTCGGCCTCCGGCATCTGCCGGTCCATGTCGCCATGGGTGACGACCGGGGTGCCGTACATCAGCGAATGGATGGCGCTGAGGCCAATCTTGCCCGGGCTGGCGGTGACATCGCTGGCGAAAATCCAGGCGCCCAGCACCGCCTCTTCATAGATCGCGCCGGGGAACAGGATTTTGACGCCGAGTTCTTCGGCTTGGGCTTCCAAAGCGGCGCGCTGCGGCCCCTCGCCGATCAGCACGACATGGGTTTCCACTCCTCGCCCCTTCAAAAGCCCGGCCGCCTCCAGCAGCAGGTCGAACCGGCAGGCCGGCATCAGCCGCGCCGAGCATTGGACGACGAAAGCGGCAGGCGGCAGGCCGAGACGGCGGCGCACGGCCGCGACACCTTCGGTTTCCAGCCGATGCAGCACATCCCGCGCCGCCGGCCAGTCGAGCGAATTCCACACCGGCACGATCCGTTCGACCGGGAAGCCACTGGCTGACGCAAGCTGGTGGGCGCGCAGGCCATAGGTCAGGACGCGTTGGCCGAGGCGATAATGCAGCCGCCGCAAAAACGCTTTCCAGCGCGATTCGCGCTTCAGCCAGCCATGCGCCCAGTAAAGCACCGGCTTGCCCGTCAGGCGGCCGGCAAGGCCGATCAGCCAGCTTGCCGGCATGTTGGGATGGCCGTGGACGATGAGGGCATCGGCGCTGCGATCCAGCACCGCCGGCCAATAGCCGCCGAGCAGCCAGAACGGCCCGCGCAGGCGAAACCGCAGGGGGCGGACGGGGATACGGGCATCGCCGCGAAAGGTTTTTATGCCGGCGACATCGTCGAGGCTGCCCCAGAAGCGGTAATCATGCGCTCCGCTGCAGGCCAGCGCTTCCATTACCGGGCGGCGATAATGGGGATAGTGGTGATAGATAACGTTGACTCTAGCCATCGATGGGCTCCGGCCAGAATGCAGGGAGCCGGGCGTCAGGACGCGGGTTCGGCAAAGGCCGGCAAAGCGCCATGCCATAGACCGGCAGCAGATAGGTGAAGGTGACCCAGTCATACGGCGTACCGTGCAGGAACAGGCGCGGACTGTTGAGGATAAAGAGGGCGGCGATGAATTTTTCCGCATCCCGCCCGTGCCGCAGGGCCTTCAGCGACCAGAGGCCCGGCAGCAGCAGGGCGGCGATGATAAAGCAGGCACCGAGGAACAGGCCAAAATCCTGCGCCGCCTGCAATAGCGGGAAATCGAGTTGGCGTGTCATGAAACCCGATCCCGCCCAAGGGTGATCGGCGATATTTTGCAAGCCGATCTCGCGAAAATAGCGCCGCCCCTCCGCCGAACGCTCCAGTGCATTGGCGCCGGACAGCGAGCCGAGGCCGGTGACGACGAGTTCGAGCGTCTGCGACAGCCGAGCCCACAGGCCGGGGACGATGACCATTACCGCGACCACCGCGCCGCCTGTGAAAACCGTGCGGCGCAGGCCGCCAGGCGCGGTCATGCCGCCGCCGAGCGTCAGCAGCACGGTGACCGACGCGGCCACCCCTGCCAGCACCGAGCGGGTGCCGGTGCCGAGAATGATAGTGACGGTGAGCGCCAGCACGCAGAGCGACATCAGTCTCGCACGGCCAAGATGCACGAAGCTGTAGACCGCCGCCAGCAATCCGCCTGACATGGCATAGGCGCTGAGCGTGTAGGCGGGATTGTCGAAGGAAACGCGGCCACGACCGCCAGCATAGGCAAACAGCGCCTCGCGATTGAAAAGCAGGAAGGCGACGGCTTCGATCAGGCCGAGGACGAGGAACGCCTCGACCAGCCGCGCCCGGGCGATATCGACATGGGCCATCAGCGCAAACAGCAGCAACGCGAAGGCCAGCCAGGCGATGAATTTTCCCTCTCCTTGCGCCAGCGCCGCGATGAAGGACATGCCGAGCCACAGGAGCAGCGGCAGGCAGGACGCATAGTGAGACAGGCGCAGCCGCGTTTCGCGCCGGCAGGCACAGAGCACAATCAGACCCATGCCGAAGGCCAGAACCACGCCGATTTCGGCAAAGCTGCCCTCGCCCGTGCCGCTCGTCCGCGTCCAGGCGAGGATATAGCCGGAATAGACCAGCGCCATACCGATCCCGGCGCCGAACAGCAGCCATTGGCGCAGCAGCGGATTTTGCCGGCGGGCGGGTTCAGGCCGCATGGGCACCTCCCCGCCGGCGGAGATCACGGGCGATGGCGGGATAACGGAACGCCATCAAGCACAGGCTGACGAAGGTCGCCACTGCCGCGCCTTGCGCGCCCCAAGCCGGGATCAGCACGGCATTGAGGAGCAGGTTGATGACAGCGGCGGCGAGATTGGTGCGGGCGAGCGCAGCGCTGTAGCCCAGACCGGTGAACAAGGCCAGCGCCGGCGAAAACGCCGATGTCAGCAGCTTGCCGGCCTGCAGCAGCAGAAAGACGGGCACGGCCGAAAGATAGGCCGCGCCAAAAACCAGCGTAACGACATCGCCGGCAAACAGCATCAGCGGCAGGGCGACGAGACCTGTCGCGAACACCTGTGACACCATCGTCAATTTCAGCAGCCGCCATTGCCGGGCTGGTTCGCGGCTTGCCGCCGCCGCGGCCAGATGCGGCATCAGCAGAATGGTGACGATCTCGCCCGGCAGGCCGGCCATATAGGTGAGCCGCATCGCCACCGCATAATCGGCGACCGCGCCGGCTGTCGAGAGCGGGCCGAGCATGACGACATCCAGCCGGTTCAGCAACAGCGCGCTGCCCTGCGCCGCCATCGCCGGCAGGCCGATGGCAAGCAGCCGTTTCGCATAGCGACGCGGCGGCAGGATCCATGGCCCATGCGGATAGGAAGCGGCATGCCACAGCGCCGGCAGGCCGGCGATCACCGCGGCAAGGGTCAGAACGACCAGGGCGGCGGCGGCGGATTTTTCCGGCAACAGGAGAAGGCCTGGCACCAGCACAGCCTGAAACAGGATGCCGTCATGCACGAGGCTCCATTCCCGCTGGCCTTCGATGGCGAGCGCCGTCTTTGCCCATTGCCGGATCGCCGCGAAAAAACAGGTGAGCGTCACGGCAAGGATTAATCCCGTCGTCCCCGTCTCGCGCGCTTCCGGCATCGCCAGCGCCAGCAGGCCGAAGGCGGCGGATGATGGCAAGGCGACAACGAGCGCCAGCAACAGCGCCTGATGGTTGCGGGCAAGACGCCGGCGGGCGAGATTGCGGGCATAATGATAGCTGGCCGAAGCCGTCAGGCCGAGCGTGGTGAAGGAAAGGCTGAGCGTGACGAGACCGGTGACGAAGAACAGAAGGCCGGAAACCTGCCGGTCGAACTGGCGGGCAATGACGATGGAAGCCGCCAGCGTCAGCCCCTTCGACACCGCCAGCAGCAGGACAAGGCGGATGGCCGAGGCCAGATGCGGCCTCGCCTTTTCCAGCGGCAAGGCGACGGAGAGCGCCATTTACCCCTCCGCCCCGGCCAGCCGGTCGAAACAGGCGTCCAGTTGTGCACAATTGCGGGCAAAGATACCTTGCCATGCCTGTCGTCGCGCCGGCAGATCGTCGAGCAGCCTATCGAAGCCGGCGCCGTTCGCCGGCAGGATGCAATCGGCCATGCCCTGATCGGATAGCAGCGGCGCGATCTTGGCCTCGCCCGGCTGCAGCATGGCGAAAGGCGCACCGCCGCGCGCGGCGGTGATCAGGAGGACATGCAAGCGATTGCTGACGACGAGCGCGGCCTCGTCGTAAAATGTCATAGCCCGTTCAAAGCGCCCGGTGCTCGAACCAAGGCAATCGATGGCGGGGATGCCGAGGGCGTCTGCGAGGCTCTTGCAGAAGGATTCGTCCTTCGACACCTGCCAGGTCATGGCCGGCTGGAAGCCTGCGCGGCGAACCGAGATGACGATGCCCGCCAAGCTCGGAAGCAGAGCCGCCCGATCCTGTCCGGCAACCTCGCGAAAACTCAGAATCGCCCGCCTCGCGTCGGGCCGCGCCGACCAGGGCAGCTTGAAGGCAAGATCGGGAACGAGCATCGCCTCGATACCCCGTGCGGAAAGCGTGGCGGCAGACAGGGTATCGCGGACGCCGATGAGCGCGCCCCGACGGCTTGCCTGTCGCAGCAGAGTCGCCTTCGAGGCAGACAGGTTCGCGCAGGACGCACCGACCGACGCCAGGCGCAAGGACGGCAAAGCGTTCATCATCGCCAGCATTCCGTCGCGGCGATAATGCGACCTTGTGCCGCCGACATCGCCGCAGGCGGTGAACAGCCAATGGCGGGCGCGGCCGAGGCCTTTTCGCAGCAGTTTTGTGGCGAACGCGGCGCGATCGTCGTGGCAGACAACGTTTTTCCAGGCCGGCCCGAGATGATTGCGGAGATTTGCCAGATACCAGTCGGGAACGGCATGGCCGAGCGCCAGAACCGGCATGCGCTGCGCCAGCTCCTTCAACAGGATCGCATTGATGATCTCGTCGCCGAGATTGTCGTACTGGGTTCGGAGTGAGAGCGCAGCCGCCATTCCCGGCTCACAACAGGCGGCTGAGCGCGGCAAGGCCATCCGCGCGCGACAATTGCCGCGCCCGGTCGCGCCGTGCTTCGGCATCGTCCGGGAGATTGCCGTGTGCGGCGCGGGAAATGGTATGCGCCAAGGCGTCGGCATCGCCGGGCGGTGTCAGGGTGGCGGCCGGGCCGAGAAACGCGGCCAGTTCCGTTTGCGGTTCGGCGGTGACCAGCAGCGGTTTTCCCGAGGCGAGCATCGCTCCAAGTTTTGAGGGCAGTACCAGGTCGGCGGCGTCCTTTTCCTGCGGCAACACATGCAGGTCCGCCATGTTGAGGAAGGCGTTCAGCCGCGCCTGTGGCTGGAAAGGCAGGAAGACGACGGTCGGCAGGTGGCCATGGCGAGCCTGGAGAGCGGCCTTTGCCGGGCCTTCGCCAGCGATGACGAAGCGGATATGCTTGTTTTCGGACAAGCGTTCAGCGGCATCCATGAGGACGGAAAGACCCTGCTTGGCGCCGATGGAGCCGGAGTAGAGGACAACGAAATCATCCTCCGCAAAGCCGAGTTCGGTTCGGTAGGGACTTAGGCCTTCAAGCGGATAAATGGCGACGAGATCGACCCAGTTGCGAACCACGCAGAGGCGTTGGGGCGGGACACCCTTGGCAGCCAGGCGTTCGGCCATGCGGCTGGAGATGGTCAGGACGCGGTCGAAGCGCGGCACGGTCAAGCGCTCGAAGGCAAGCCCCAGCCGTTTCAGCCAGCCGCCGCTCAGATGGCCGACCGCGAAGGCGGCATCCACCTCCAGATCCTGAACATGCAGGGCGGCTTTCGCCCCGACCAACCACGCCGCCAATTGCGCGGCGGGGGCAGCAAGCAGCGTCGGCTCGATGCAGAGCACGGTGTGCGGCCGATGCCGCAGAATATGCCAGAGCGCCAGCGGCGCGGAACTCATCGCGAAGGAAAGCGGGGCGATCAGCCTCCAGACGCCCTTCATCGGGCGACGCAGGAAAAGCGGGGCGCGCAGCACCCGCACGCCGTTCTCGACAGTGGCCGAATAACGGTTGCGATAGCCGGGCTGCACGGACCAGTCGGGATAATGCGGCGGAGTCGTGATGACGGTGACATTCGCACCGGAGGCGGCGAGATGATCGGCGATTTCGCCAGTATAGCGGCCGACGCCGACGAATTCCGGCGCATGGTTCATGGCGTAGATCAGGATACGGCGCGCCGGAACGGCGGCGGTGCGCGCCTGGCTGGACTTTCTCAAGCTGTCGCCGAAGACCAAGCTCATGCCGCATCCTCCAGACGGCGCTCGCGATAATCGCCGCGCAGGAAACAATGATAGGTCTCCTCTATGCCCGCTTCCAATCCGATGCGCGGCGCCCAGCCGAGCCCACGCAGCCGCGCGCTGTCCATCAGCTTGCGCGGCGTGCCGTCCGGCCTGGTGGAATCGAGGAAGATCGAGCCAGTGAAGCCGACGACCTTGCAGACCAGCCGCGCCAGGTCGAGAATGGCGATATCCTCGCCGGCGCCGACATTGACCGGCGCCTCGCCGGAATATCCGCACATCAGGTGCACACAGGCATCGGCACAATCGTCGACATGCAGGAATTCCCGACGCGGCGTGCCGCTGCCCCACAGGTTCATCTCGCGGGCGCCGGCGCGCTTGGCCTCATGCGCCTTGCGGATCAGGGCCGGCAGCACATGGCTGCTCTGCAGGTCGAAATTGTCGCCGGGGCCGTAGAGATTGGTCGGCATGGCAGCGATGAAATCCGCACCATATTGCCGGCGATAGGCCTGGCATAGCTTGATGCCGGCGATCTTGGCGATCGCATACCATTCGTTGGTCGGCTCCAGCGCGCCGCTCATCAGCGCCTCCTCGGCGATCGGCTGGGCGGCAAGTTTCGGATAGATGCAGGAGGAGCCGAGAAACAACAGCTTACCGACGCCGGCGCGATGCGCGGCCTGGATGACGTTGGTTTCCAACGCGAGGTTGTCGTAGAGAAAATCGGCGGGGTAGCGCTCGTTGGCGAGAATTCCGCCGACTCGGGCTGCGGCCAGGAACACGGCATCCGGCCGCTGACTTTGCACCCAGCGCTCGACATCGGCCTGTCGGCGCAGGTCGAGTTCCTCCCGCGTCGCGGTCAGAACCTCGCAGCCTTCGCAGGCCAGGCGCCGGACGATGGCCGATCCGACCATGCCGCGATGCCCGGCGACATAGATGCGCTTTCCCTTGAGCCGCTCCATCAGACCTTCGTCCTCCGCTGCCGGAGCCACGAAAAACGGTCGATCTCCTGTACGCGCAATACGCCCATGTCGGGAATTTTAACGACTGCTGGTTTGTATCGATCGATCATAGACATTCCGGCCTCCTTGGAGGTTCAGACCGACATGGCCACAGTTCCGACATGATTAATGCATGGTGAAGAACAAGAATCAATCCGTTTAAGCATAGATAAATAAACGATAATTTTTTCAGAATAAAGGTTTTACCGTAGGTTGAGAGCGCCACAGCTCCGGCACCTTCCCGCATTCGCCGGAATCCCCTGAAACCATGGGTGACAATCATCGGTAGGCGATCGCGGATTTAAGGAGACGATCGGATTGACAATCGTCAACACACCTAAAAGATGTATCCATGAAATAGCTCCGACCTTCGTTTTCGCTCGCCATGATGGGAGCAAGATTGTGGATGACAGCAGACTTCACTACGCTCGCGCGGGCGTTTCTGCGACGGGTTGGCGGAGCGTCAGACATTCAGCGAGGCAGACAATGCGCATATTGTTGATCGAGGACGATCCGGTGCTGGGCGAGGCCCTGCGCGACCATGTCGCCGGCCAGGGGCATGCGGTGGACTGGATGCAGACGCTGGGCGATGCACGCGATGCCCTGCGCGTCGTCGATTACGCGCTGATCCTGCTCGACCTGCGCCTGCCCGACGGCAGCGGCATCGATTTCCTGCGGGCGCTGCGGCGGCGCAGCGATGCGAGGCCGGTCATCATCCTCACCGCCCATGACCAGATTTCCGACCGCATCGAGGGGCTGAACAGCGGCGCCGACGATTATCTCGTCAAGCCGTTCGATCTCGGTGAATTGACGGCGCGCATTCTCGCCGTCAGCCGCCGGGCGGGCGGCAACGTCGCACCTGTCCTCGCCTTCGGCGATTTTCGCATCAACCGCGCCGACCGGCAGATCGTGGCCGGCCAGGACGAGGTCAGCCTTTCCGGGCGCGAATGGGCGGTGCTCGATGTCCTGATCGCCCGGCCGGGCGCCATCGTCTCCAAGGGGCAGATCGAGGAAGCCCTCTATGCCTTCGGTTCCGAGATCGAAAGCAACACCGTCGAAGTCTATGTCAGCCGGCTGCGTAAGAAACTTGGCAGGCAAGCCATTCTCACGCTGCGCGGCGTCGGCTACAAGATGGGCGAAACCTGCGGCGGATCGGCTGCCTGAGCCGCGATCGCCAGGCATGCCGGTCGGGGATGCGAGAACAATGGAGAGCCGATGACACGGCAGTTGATCGCCTGGCTGATCGCGGCGCTGACCGGCTTCTGGCTGCTCGCCGCCGGTCTTGGCGCCTTCGTCATGCGTGAGGAATTCGACGAGATTTTCGACGGCTCGTTGCAGGAAACCGCCCAGCGGCTGATGCCGCTGATGGTTGACGATCTCGCCAAACGGATCGGTTCGCCGGAGACGCGCAGACTGGACGAGCAGGCGCTGGAAAACGAGGAGGAATATCTCGTCTACCAGGTTCGCGACCAGAGCGGCGCAGTGGTGCTGCGCTCGCGCGATGCACCGGCGGCGCCTTTCTCCGCGCCTCTGGTCAACGGCTTTTTTCAGGACCGGACCTACCGTTTCTACAGTGCCGCCAACACCGAGGGCACGCTCTTCATCCAGGTTGCGGATGCGCTTGCCAATCGTCAGGAAGCGGTGACGGAGGGCGCCACGGCGCTGCTCATCCCGCTTGCGGTGCTGATCCCGGTCAGCGCTGGGCTGATCATGATCATCGTGCGCCGGGCGTTGAGGCCGGTTGCGGATCTGCGCCAGGCGATCGAACGCAAGGACGGCGGCAACATGGCCCCGATCCCGCTGACCGGCCTGCCGCAGGAACTCGCCTCCATCGGCCGTTCGGTCAATCTGCTGCTCGGCCGGCTGGAGGCTGCCTTCGATGCGGAGCGCGAATTCACCGCCAACAGCGCCCATGAATTGCGTACCCCGATCGCCGGTGCGTTGGCGCAGACGCAATTGCTGATCTCGCTGCTGCGGGAGGACGGCCCGCGCCGCCGCGCCGAGCAGATCGAGGCCTCACTGGTCAAGCTGGTGCATCTGGCGGAAAAGCTGCTGCAGCTTGCCCGCGCCGATGCCGGCATCGGCTCCAGCACGGCGATGACCGACCTGACGCCGGTGCTCGACGTCGTCATCGACGATTTCGAACGGCAAGGCGCCAGCGAAAACCGCATCCTCTACCGCCGGCCGGCGGATCTTCGCCTCGTCGGCCCTTACAACGAGGATGCCTTCGCCATCGTCGTGCGCAACCTGATCGAAAACGCCCTGCGCCATGGCCGCGCCGATACGCCGGTCGAGGTCGAGGCCTCGAACGGCGCCATCGCCATCCGCAACCACTGCCCAGCGCTGACCGTCGATGAACTGGACACCATCCGCCAGCGTTTCGGTCGCGGCAAGACACGCGCCACCGGCACCGGCCTCGGTCTGTCGATCGTCGACCGGATGCTGGCGCATATGCAGGCGCGGCTCGATTTGCGCTCGCCGGCACCCGGGCGCGAGGATGGCTTCGAAGCACGAATCCTCTTCGACCGCACCGCGTGACGGCCTGGCCGATGTGACTTTGCGGGCGATTTAGCCCGTTTCCTCGTCCAGCGCCGCTTCGCCCGCGGCCACCCGGTCGATATCCTCGCTGATGCCGTAATAGCGCTCCAGCATTTCCCAGCTTTCGTCCATGGCGAAGGTGCTCGAAATGTAAGGCAAGGCGATATGGCCATAAAAGACCGATAGCTGCCGCTCGGCCCTGGATTCGGGCTGGCCGGCAATGCGGGCGGTATAGAGAACGGACACCAGACCGGTGCGATCAGAGCCGGCCCGGCAATGAATGAGGATCGGCTTCGGCGCATCCTTGAGGAGCGCGACGATCTCGTCGGCCCGCGCCGGCGTCAGTTCCTCGCCGGAACTCATCGCGAAATCGATATGACGCACGTTCAGCCGCGCGGCGGTGGCGACTTCCTGCTTGTACCAGTCCTGTGCGCTGGGGCCACGCAGGTTGACCACCGTGCGGATGCCATGCGTGACGATATAGCGTTCCAGCCGATGCGCCGTCGGCTGGCCGGAGCGGTACAGCTCGCCTTCGATCACGGTGTGAAAATTGCCGGATATCTGCAGATAGCCGAGATAGCCGCCCATCGTCACCGCCACGGCCAGGGGTATGGCGACTATCGGACGATTGACGCTGAGGTACCCGCGCAGCCGCGCCCAGGCGCCACGTCTTGCAGGCTGCGGTTCAGCAGCAGCCTTGCATCGCGGCGGTAGTTCGGCCGCCGCGATTCGGCCGGCGAACGACCGGTCTGCGGAAAGCCGGCGGACCCTCAAGGCAAGCTCCCGCAGGTGAAAGGGTTTGGCCAGATAGTCGTCGGCGCCGGCGCGCAGGCAATCCAGCCGCCTGCGCACATCGTTGACGGACGAAACCACGATCAGCGGCGTCGTCACGCCGCGCGCCCGGATTTCGGCGATGAAGGCCAGTCCTTCGCCATCGGGCAATTGCAGGTCGAGGATGACCACGTCGCAACTGGCAAGTGCCGCCCGGCCCTCGGCCAGTGTCTTTGCCCAGAAGACATCCTCTCCGGCCGCTGTCAGGTGACTGCATACCGCCTCCCCGATGGTTTCGTCATCTTCGATCAACAGCACGGACATGGGACACCTCGTACATTACCGTCGATCCATGACTGCCCAAGCTGACAGACGCCTGAAACCGACGCGGGAAGGGAAAACACCGGGATCAGCCGGCGAGACGCTCGGGCGCGAAAAGCGGCGGGCGCGGCTGCGGCTCCGTCCGTGTCCGCTCGACCGCGATCAGGCTGAGTGCGAGCAACAGCAGCGCGGCGAAATAGACGACCGGGCCAGGCCGGCAGCGAAACCTCGACTGGCGAGGACGGGTGCGGATGCTCACGATGTCAGCCGTCACGACTGGAGCGGCGCATTGCCGGACGGTGCCCGGCAGGACGCGAAGGCATCGAGCGCGCCGTCATAGACCGAGGTCTCGACATTCATCAATCCGAGCACGGTGTGGAACAGGTTGTCATGCGACATCGGCGCATCGGCCTTGGCGCGCAGGCAGCTTAACGACAGGCCAGTGCGGCTGGCGAAGCCATCCGTGAACCAGGCGACGAAAGGCACATGCGTCTGCTGCTCGGGCGCCAGCGCATAAGGCGCGCCATGCAGGTAAAGGCCGTTTTCGCCAAGCGATTCGCCATGGTCCGACATGTAGATCATCGCACCGTCGATGCGCGCCGCGTTCTTCTGCAGCAGGCCGATGACGCTTGCCAGGAAATGGTCGGTATAGAGGACGGTATTGTCATAGGCGTTGACGATTTCCTGCGGGCTGCAATCGGTAAGCTGGGCCGTGTGGCAGGCCGGCTCGAACCTCTCGAACACCTCCGGATAGCGCAGAAAATAGGATGGGCCGTGGCTGCCGATCTGGTGCAACACGATGGTGGTATTCGTGGTGATCCCGGCCAGCTTCGCATCGAGCCTGTCGAGGAAGATGCCGTCGTCGCATTCGCCTTCGCGGCAATAGCGGACATCCTTGGCATCGTTGAAGCTTTCATAGCTGACGCGATCGGCGACACCCTTGCTGCCGGTATTGTTGTCCCACCAATAGGCATCGATGCCGGCATGATCCAGAATGTCGATCAGGCTGTCGGTCGAGCGCCCCTTGCGATCGGTATAATCCACGCGCGGATAGACGGAAAACATGCAGGGCAGCGACACGGCGGTTTCCGTGCCGCAGCTCGTCGTATGCGTGAAATTCAGGACGTCGAGTGCCGCCAGTTCGGGATTGGTCGGCCTGGCATAGCCGTTCAGCGAAAAATTCATGGAGCGCGCGGTCTCGCCGGCGACGATGACCGTGACCACCGGCCGCGACGAGCTGGCGACCAGCGGACCGACATGCGCATCCGTGCCGATCGGCCGGCGCACGAGCGTCAGTTCATCATAGGTCATGATGCCGAGATTGATGGCGGCGCTCATCGGGCCGAAAGGATTGATGCGCGCCATCATCTCGTGATGTTCGCGAACGGTCGAGGCGATGGCGGCGAAATGCGACAGGATCAGCCCGGCTGCCAGCACCAGGCTCACCACGACAATCGCCGAGTTATGGACAAGCTTGCCGAGGAAGCGGCGATGGCGCACCCGCACCAGCGCGACCAGCAGCGACGGCACGACGCCGTAGAACAGCACATGCAGGAAGAATTGCGGCGTGATCAGGTGCTTCGCCTCCTGCGGCGTGGTGACCACGACGTTGCGCATCATCTCCCGGTCGATGACGATGCCGAAAACATCGGCGTAATAGGAGGCGATTGCGCCGCTGATCAGCAGGAAGATCAGAAACGGCTTGATCAGATACTTGACCGACAGCGCCACCATGCCGGCGATCGTCAGCAGCGTCAGCGCCGCGGAAAAGGCGAGGAACGCGGCGTTGACGCCACCGAAGCCGATAAGCGCATGGCGCCAGAAGGCGAGATTGAAGACCGCCAGCAGATAAAAGGCGACGAGAAGGGAAAGGGTTGCGCTGCCGATTGCGAAACGTCGGTCGGTTCTTGTTGTCATGGCGGCTCCGTCGAGGCAATCCAGCGCGCGAGGGAAGCCGAAAAGACCGGCATCATCCGCGGGCGCGCATGGGTCATTGCGCTCCCTTTGCGCGCCGAGCCTGACACCAACCTGAAAGCAATGCAGCCAAGACCAGAGGGATTTGCAAGCGCGCGCGGCTTGGACTATGGACAATCCGCCGCCCTTTCCTCCCACCACCGGTCGCGCCACCCATGCTGAAAAGCCTTTACACCTGGACCCTTACCCTGGCGGCACGTCCCTCCGCCGCCTGGTGGCTGGCGATCATCGCCTTCCTGGAAAGTTCGATCTTCCTGGTGCCGGCCGATGTGCTGCTGATGCCGATGATCCTGTCGCGGCCGCACCGGGCCTGGCGCTATGCGCTGCTCGCCACCGTCTTTTCGGTGCTGGGCGGCATTGCCGGCTGGTTCATCGGCCGCTTCGCCTTCGAATCGATCGCCAGGCCGGTGCTCGCCTTCTACGGCAAGCTCGACACCTTCGAGCAACTCAGCGCGTCCGTCGACTACAAGACGATCCTGCTGCTGCTGATCACATCCGGGCTGGCGCATCTGCCGCCAATCAAGGTGGTGACGATCCTGGCGGGGGTGGTGAACGTGTCGCTGGGAACCTTCGTCGCTTCGGCGGTCATCACGCGCGGCGGACGCTTCCTGCTGATCGCCTGGCTGTTGAACCGGTATGGCGAAGCCATCCGCGATTTCATCGAGAAGCGGCTCGGGCTTCTGTCAGCGCTGGCCGCAGCCGCGCTGATCGGCCTCTACGGCCTTTACAAGCTCATGCATTGAAATCGATGCTGCGCGCCGATTCGCGCAGCAGCCGCGCCATCGATATGGTCGATTCGATGTCGCGCGCATCGCCGTAGCGCAGCGCGATGGACATGGCGTAAAACACGGTCGGGGATGCCGAGACGTCGAGGGCGCGTTCCTCGAAGTGGGCGAGTTTTTCATCCAGCAGGTGTCGATCGATCAGCATACGGGCTCGCGCGTCTCAGTTTGATGCATCTTGCAGCACTGGAGTCCAAAGTCCAGTGACTTTCGTCCAGACGCCATCTCCCGGCTTCCCCGTTTCGCGACGCTTCGGCAAGTTTGCAACAGGCCGGAGGGGTGACCGCCGTGAAGCTATTGAAGGCACTGGCAGTTTCAAAATCACTGATTTTCGTGCCGACCTGTAAAAGTTAAATGTCGGTCCCGCCCGCTTGGTTTACCCGACGCCGATGCATTTTAGCGGGGCGCGTGTTGATCGATTCTCTTCTGCTCAATTTCATGAATCGGGATAGCCTCAGCGTCGAGGAACAGGCAACCTTACGGCGGCTGGTGTCGCGCGACCGCGTGTTCGATGTCGACGAGGACATCGTTTCCGAAGGCGCGCGCCCGCAGCACAGCGCCGTGCTGCTTGACGGCTTTGCCGCGCGTTACAAATATATGGCTGACGGTACGCGGCAGATCACCGCCCTGCATGTCGCCGGCGATTTCATGGATCTGCATGCCTTTCTGCTGAAGACGATGGACCACGGCATCATCGCGCTTTCTTCATGCCATGTCGGTTTCGCCGACCATGCGGCGCTGAAGGAAGTGACCGAAACGCAGCCGCATCTTTCCCGTCTGCTCTGGCTCGATACGCTGATCGACGGGGCGATCCATCGCGAATGGATCGTCGCCATGGGACGGCGTTCCAAGCGCGCGCATCTGGCGCATCTGGTGTGCGAATTGTTCTACCGGCTGCAAGCGGTGCGCAAGACCGTCGACTTCAGCTTCCATTTTCCGCTGACGCAGATGGAACTCGCCGACGTGCTCGGCATTTCCGTGGTGCATCTGAACAAGACGCTGCAGCCGCTGCGCCACGACGGATTGCTGAGCTGGGTGAACCATACGATCACCATTCACGACTGGCCGCGGCTGGCGGCGCTCGCCCAGTTCGACCCGACCTATCTGAGTTGCCGCGTCGAGCCGCGCTGATCCGACGCCCGTTGGAAGGGATGGCCAAGCGCGTTTGCGAAGGTTATCACTGGAACGCCCGCCGCGATCGCGCGTTGCCGTGACAGGCGGCGGGTCGGGATATTGATGACGGGATGGCTTTCATGGATTTTGCATCGGCTTACGATCAGGGCTTCATTCGGGTGGCGGCCTGCACCCCGGCCTGCGAGATCGCCGATCCGCCCGCCAATGTCGCCGCCACGCTGGCGCTGGCGCGCGAGGGCCATGCGGCCGGCGTCGGGCTGATGGTGTTTCCCGAGCTCGGAATATCAGGCTATTCGATCGACGACCTGCTGGGGCAGGAGGTGCTGCTCGATGCGGTCGAAGCGGGCATCGCCGAGCTTCTCGCCGCCAGCCGCTCGCTGCGGCCGGTGTTGCTGGTCGGCGCGCCCCTGGCGCAGAACGGCCGGCTCTACAATTGCGCGCTCGCCATTCATGACGGCCGCATCCTCGGCGTCGTGCCGAAGACACATCTGCCGAACTATCGCGAATTCTACGAGAAGCGCTGGTTCGCCTCCGGCCGCGACGTGCGCAATACGCAGATCACGCTGGCCGGCCAGACCGTTCCTTTCGGCACCGACCTGATCTTTAGCGCCGCCGACCGACCCGATTTCACTTTCCATATCGAGATCTGCGAGGATCTCTGGGCCCCGGCCCCACCCTCCGATTTCGGGGCGCTGGCCGGGGCGACCATCCTCGCCAATCTCTCCGCCAGCAACATCACCGTCGGCAAGGCCGATACCCGCAAGCTGCTGTGCGCCGCCAAATCGGCGAGCAACTGGGCCGCCTACATCTATTCCGCCGCCGGGCCCGGCGAATCGACCACGGATCTTGCCTGGGACGGGCAGGCCTGCATCTACGAACTCGGCAGCCTGCTGGCCGAGACCGAGCGCTTTCCCGCGGGATCGCAGATGTGCATGGCCGATGTCGATGTCGAGCGCCTGCGGCTGGAACGGCTGCGCACCGGCACCTTCAACGATGCCGCGACGTTGAACCTCGGCCCTGACAAGACGTTCCGCCGCATCGGTTTCGATTTCGACGCGCCGCAGGGCGATATCGGCCTGAACCGTATCGTTGCCCGCTTTCCCTTCGTGCCGGCCGATGCCGCCAGGCTCGACCAGGATTGCTACGAGACCTTCAACATCCAGGTCCATGGCTTGATGAAGCGGCTGAAATCCACCGGCATCAAGCGGTTGTGCATCGGCATTTCCGGCGGGCTCGACTCCACCCATGCGTTGCTGGTGGCCGCGCGCGCCTATGACCGGCTCGGCTGGCCGCGCAGCGATATCCTCGGCTTCACAATGCCGGGCTTCGCCACCGGCGACGAGACCAAGACCAATGCCTGGGCGCTGATGCGGGCGCTCGGCATCACGGCGGAGGAAGTCGATATACGGCCGCTCGCCCTGCAATTGCTTAAGGATCTCGGCCACCCCTTTTCCGGCGGCGAGCCGGTCTATGACGTCACCTTCGAGAACGTGCAGGCGGGCCTGCGCACCGATTTCCTGTTCCGCGCCGCCAACCAGCGCAACGCGCTGGTGCTCGGCACCGGCGATCTCTCGGAAATCGGGCTCGGCTGGTGTACGTATGGCGTCGGCGACCAGATGAGCCATTACAATGTCAACGCCTCGGTGCCGAAAACGCTGATCCAGCACCTGATCCGCTGGGTGGCGCGCACCGGCGACCTGAGCCCGGCGGCCAATTCGACGCTGGAAAGCATCCTCGATACGATCATCTCGCCGGAACTGGTGCCGGCCGACGAAAGCGGTGCGATCCAGAGCACGGAAGACAAGATCGGTCCCTACGATCTGCACGATTTCTTCCTGTTCTACACCACCCGCTTCGGGCTGAAGCCCTCCAAGGTCGCCTTCCTCGCCTGGCATGCCTGGCGCGATACCGATGCCGGCGCCTGGCCGCCGCATTTCCCGGCGGAGAAGCGACGGGAATTCCCCCTGCCCGTCATCCGCAAATGGATGGAGACCTTCCTGTTCCGCTTCTTCACCATCAGCCAGTTCAAGCGCTCGGCATCGCCGAACGGGCCGAAGGTCACATCCGGCGGCTCGCTGTCGCCGCGCGGCGACTGGCGCGCGCCCTCCGACGGCAATGCCCGCATCTGGATCGACGAACTGCGTCGCAATGTGCCGGAGACTCTGGCGTGAAGGCAGGCATATGGTTTCTTGCCGCGGCTCTCGCAGCACTGCCGGCGCGGGCGGGCGACTGGCAGGCGGTCGAGCAGATCAAATCCTATCCCGTTTCCGGTCAGACCGGGGCGGAGCTATATGAGGCGATCGGCCGCAACGGGCCGGAAATCAGCCTTGGCATGCGCACCATCGCCCATACCAGCTTCAAGCTGACCTGGAGGCGCAACTACGAACCGCAGGGCGGAAATTGCGTCTTGGTGTCGGCGGTGCCGAAGCTGATCATCACCTATGTGCTTCCCAAGCCGAAGGGTAAACTGCCGGCGGCGCTGCAGCCGCATTGGCAGCGTTTTTACGAGGGCGTCCGCGCCCATGAGAAGGTGCATGGCGATTATATCCGTGATCTGGTGCATGCCATCGAAGCGGGAACCATCGGCCTGACGGTGCCGGACGATCCCGGCTGCACAAAGATCAAGGCGGAGATGACCAAGAGACTCGGCGCCCTGTCGCAAACGCAGCGGCAGCGCAGCCGCGATTTTGACCGCGTGGAAATGAGCGAGGGCGGCAATATCCAGCAACTGGTGCTCGGACTGGTCAACAGCCGCTAGAGCATTTCCAGCAAAAGTGCGAAGCGGTTTCGCGTCCGGAAATGCGTGAAAACAAAGAGATGGAGCGTTTCTGCTTTTCTCGTGGAAAGCGCAAGCGCTCTAACGCGAGCGACCCCTCTCAGCCGGCGAACGCCATGGCGGCCAGGTCGTATTGGCGGGCAATCCGCGCCAGAGCGGCGCTGGCGCGCTCGTCGCCGGAGCGCAGCGCCAGGAATAATGCGTGCAGGGCCTGCGAACCGGTGTCGTTTGCATCGCCGGCCGAATCCGACGTGCCGCCGAGAATGGTTTCCGCATCCGCCTTGCGCATAAAAATGTCCCCGAATCAATAAGATACACGCCATACAGACTCCTGTTCGGGACGTTTTTCAAGCCTTGTAAAACGGTAATCCGCCCTAACCCGGTCTGCGGCAACCCTGCCGAGTCCGGGTTAGCGTTAACCAAATATTAAAGATTGTTAATTGCTCCCTAAAGAATCCGGGGGTCGCTCTCGACTCTGCGCCGGATTCTTGTTTTTATGTCGGCCGTCTAAGGAAAACGACCTTCATGTACGGAGGAAAGGGGCGCTTTTCATGGAATACGACTGGACGGGCGCGCGCACCCGCCGGGCAAACCATTTCAAGCTGGGTCTGCTCTGCTTTGCCGCGATGACGATGATGGCCGTTCCGTTGTGGATCGGACTGGTCTGACGCGACGGATTTCGACATTTGAGGAAAACGCCGGTGGGACAGCACCGGCGTTTTGCATGTCTCAGGGCATGCGATGCAGCAGACGGCTGCGGACATAGTCTTCACCGACGATATCGCCAGCGATCTCTTCTGCCCGCGAGCGCTCGAAAGGCGAGCGCACCATGCCGCTGAGGATCACATAGGAACCGAGCGTCGTCACCGTGATTTGCGACGAATCGATGTCATAGGCCGAGGCAAGCGCCTGGGTGACCGCCGCCTCGACCGCCTCGCGACCCGATCGCTCGGGCACGAAGCCGTCGTCATAAAAACTCGGATAGCGGATTACCATGGCTGACACCTCACAGACTGTGAAAGCCTAACGCCCATGCGCCCCGCAGGTTCCCGCAAATCCGTCAGTAACTCGCTCCCGAGCCCACCTCACCGCCCCGGCCGGTGAATGACGACGCAAGCCGTTTGAGGCCGCTGGAGAGGAAGGTGACGTCGGTTCCGATGCCGACGAAGGTGGCCCCGGTCTCCACATAATGCCGGGTGATCGCATCGTCGAGTGTCAGGATACCGGCCGCCTTGCCGGCGGCGCGGATGGTGCGAATTGCGTCTTCGACCACGGCGCGCACCTCCGGCGCATCCGCCTGGCCCGGCAGGCCCATGTCGGCGGCGAGATCGGCGGGCCCGATGAAGACGCCATCGACACCCTCCACCGCAGCGATGCGTTCGAGATCGTCGATGGCGGCGCGGCTTTCGGCCTGGACGATTAGGCAGATCTCGGCGTCCGCCGTCTGCACGTAATCCGGCACCGCATTGAACCCGGAAGCACGGGCAATCGCCGCGCCGACGCCGCGCACGCCTTTCGGCGGATACTGGCAGGCGCGCACCAGATCGCGCGCCTGCTCGGCGCTGTTGACCATCGGCACCAGCAGCGAGCGGGCGCCGATATCGAGAAGCTGCTTGATCAGCCAGCTCTCGCCAACCGGCGGGCGCACCACCACTTCGGACGGCGAGGCTTGCAGCACCTGCAATTGCCGCATGATGCTGCGCACGTCGTTCGGCCCATGCTCGCCATCGACGAGCAGCCAGTCGAAACCGGCGCCACCGGCGATTTCGGCGGCATAGGTGTCGGCCATGGCGAGCCAGAGCCCGTAGACCGGGCGTTTTTCCTTGAGCGCCGCCTTGAGGCGGTTTGTCGGCGCGGGCATGATCGAAAAATCCTTAAACGATGAATTGCTTGAGATCGGTGGCCGGGTCGGCCAGCAGGGCCTTGTCCGGGGTGATGCCGTTTTCGATCATCTTCTTGCCGGAGACATAGGCCTTGGCGTCGTTGATGGCATCGACGGCGATCAGCTTGCCTTGCTTGAAATACCAGACCGAGGCGCTGCCCTCGCGGCTGCCGGGGCGCAGCAGCGTCGCATCGTAGCCGAGGTTGAAGCCTGCGATCTGCAGCTTGACGTCGTACTGGTCCGACCAGAACCACGGCTTGGCGTCATAGGGCGTTTCGCCGCCCATCATGACGGCGGCGGCGGCTTCGGCCTGATCAACCGCGTTCTGCACCGATTCCAGGCGGATGCGCTGGCCGCGCCAGGGCAGCATGGTGCAATCGCCCATGGCGAAGATTTTTGGGTCGGAGGTGCGGGCGAATGCATCGACGACGATGCCGTTGGCGACGTCGAGGCCGGCTTCCTTGGCAAGCTGGTCGTTCGCACTGACGCCGATGCCGACGATGACGAAATCGACCTCGATCACCGAACCGTCCGACAATTCGGCGCCGGTAACGTGGCCGTCCTTGCCGATCAGCCGGGTCAGGCCGGTGCCCTCGCGGATCACCACATCATGGTCGCAATGGATGACGCGCATGATATCGGCCGTTTCCTTGGCAGCGACGCGCTGAAGGATACGCTCGGCCATTTCGATGACGGTGACTTCAAGGCCGAGATGGCGGGCGACGGCCGCCGCCTCCAGCCCGATATAACCGCCGCCGATGACCAGCAGCCGCCGGCCAGCGCGCATTTCGCCGGTCAGCAGGTCGGCGTCGCGCTTGTCGCGCATGGTGTAGACGCCATCGAGATCGCCACCGACGCTGGCCGGCAGGCGGCGCGGCGTCGAGCCGGTCGCCAGCGCCAGCGTTTCGTAGCCGAGGCGGGTGCCATCCTGCAGCACCACTTCGCAGACCGTCCGGTCGATTTTCTCGACCCAGGAGGAGAGGTGGAACTCGACATCGTTATCCTTGAACCATTGCTCGGGACGGAACAGCAGGCGTTCGAAGCTCATCTCGCCCATCAGATATTTCTTGGACAGCGGCGGGCGCTGATAGGGCAGCGTCTCTTCCGCGCCGATCAGCGTGATCGGACGCGTGTCCTTCAAATTCCGCAGCTTGGCGGCCAGCGCGAAACCGGCCTGCCCAGCGCCCACGATAATCAACCTGCCCGTCACGTCATTCCTCCGACATCTCTGTTTTCGCATTTCCGGGAAATGCCCTGCCTAACCTCTATATTGCAAAAGCGGGGATTTGCGTTATTTTTACGGAGTGGTTGGCAGAGTTCGCGCTCTGCCAACCGTTTAGCTATCCTATAAGTTCAACCCGGACGGTCACTGACCAGCTCGTCCGGGTTTTTCTTATCGTCAGCGCGATCCTGATGGGGATGAACCACATCATTCTCACCTCCGTATCGAGGGCGAGGCACTCGCCCATGCTGACGCGGCCCATCCTCGCCAGCGCACCGGCTGGTCTCGGCGCCTGCTGCTTTCGCCCCCGAAAATACACTCATAGCATGTGCTTTTCACACTGCACGGCATTTTATCCATTCCATCAATGGGACGGCAGCTTTCCTTTGATATCTTCAAGATCCCAAGGAGGAGAAACGGAGGTTACCATGCCCCTGACCCCGCGCAGCCAGACGAGACAGGGTTTCGACCGCCCGGACCGGGCACTGCAACCTTACGAAACCCATATTCCCGGCCGGATCATCCTGGTCGGCCATCATCTCAGCGCCAAGACGCATATCCGTTGCATCGTCAAGAGCATCTCGCTTTACGGCGCGGTGCTGGAGGTCAGCCCCTATCTCAGCTTCCCGAACAATTTCTTCCTGGAGATCCTCGGCATCCGCGACGAGATCGGCTGCACGATCATCACCCGCGAGGAGGAAATCGTTACTATCGGCTTCAACATGCTGCTGGCCCAGGAATTCCTGATGCATGTGCTGCGGCTGGGGCACGAAACGACGCACTGAACACATCCGGCGAAACCGGTTTGCAGTAGCCATGAAACTGCATCCCTTTGTTTTGTGGCATTTCCGAACGGAAAACCGGTTCCCACTTTTCCTGGAAATGCTTTATGGTGGCGACCGTTCGCCACCATCGTTTCACCCGGAATTCCTGCCCGCATGTCCACATTCTCGCGCTTCACGCCGCTGGTCGGCGCCCTTCCCGCCACCGTTCCCTTCGTCGGCCCCGAAGCCATCGAGCGCCAGCGCGGCCTCAAGGTCCGGGCGCGCATCGGCGCCAATGAAAACGGTTTCGGGCCGGCGCCCTCGGTTCTGGAAGCCATCACAGCGGCGGCGGCGGAGACGTGGAAATACAATGATCCGGAAAACTTCGAGCTGAAGCAGGCGCTCGCCGCCCATCACGGGATCCGGCCTGATAATATCGCCATCGGCGAAGGCATCGACAGCCTGCTGGGACTGATCGTGCGGCTGGTGGTCGAGCCGGGCACGACCGTCGTCACCTCGCTCGGCGCCTATCCGACCTTCAATTATCATGCCAACGGTTTCGGCTGCCGGCTGGTCACCGTGCCCTATGCCGGTGACAAGGAGGATCTCTCCGGCCTGCTCGACGCGGTGGGCCAGGAAGACGCAACGCTCGTCTATTTCGCCAATCCCGACAATCCCATGGGAAGCTGGCGGGAGGCGGACGAGGTGCTGGCCTTCGCCCGCGCCGTGCCGGAAACCTGCCTCGTCATCCTCGACGAGGCCTATTGCGAGACCGGGCCGATGAGCGCCCTGCCTTCGCTTGCCTCGCTACTCGACCGGCCGAACGTCATCCGCACCCGCACCTTCTCGAAAGCCTATGGGCTGGCCGGCGCGCGGGTCGGTTACGCCATCGGCACGCCCGGCACGATCCAGGCCTTCGACAAGATCCGCCATCATTTCGGCATGAACCGCATCGGCATGGCGGCGGCACTGGCGGCGCTGGCCGATCAGGATTACCTGCATGAAGTCGTCGGGAAGATCGCCGCGGCGCGGGCGCGGATCGGCGTCATCGCCCGAGACAGTGGTCTCGTCGCCCTGCCCTCGGCGACCAATTTCGTCGCCGTCGATTGCTTGCGCGATGGCACTTATGCGCGCGCCATCGTCGACGGTCTGATGGAGCACGGCGTCTTCATCCGCATGCCCGGCGTCGCGCCGCTCAACCGCTGCATCCGCATCAGTGTCGGGCCGCAGCCCGATCTCGACCTGCTGGCCGAAACGCTACCGAAAGTCCTGAAAAGCATAGGCTAGATACGACAAAACCGCGCCGGCCTTGTTCCTGCCGGTCGCGGTTTCCAGTCGTCAAAAAAGTCCATGTCAGTGATGGGTCATCCATTCGCGGGCGGCGCGCAGGGCCTCGGCGAGCTGCATCTTGCTCATGGTGGCGGCGAGATCGGCGCGCAGTTCTGCGGCACGGTCGGACCCTTTGATCGCGGCGATGTTCAACCATTTGTGCGCCGCGACCAGATCGATGTCGCAACCGCGTCCGGTCGCATACATCAGCCCCATATCGCAGAGGACGTCAGCGCGGGCTTCGCCACCCATGGTGGCCATTTCGGAATTGCGAATTTCAAAGCGTGCCATCGGATTTGTCCCTGTTGATGCCTGTTGGTCTTTCAAGTCCCTGTTTCGATCGCCCCTGAAGGGCTCCCCTTGCGGCCGTCGCCCTTGTTTTTCGGGGCTTGTCCGGTCGGTCGGGGCGGCAGGTTTTCCCTGCTCGTTTGATGGCTTGACTATGCCAGAGGGCTTTCAACACGCGTTTAAAATGCATGCTTAAGAGGCGACAAACAAAATGCAAACACACGGTAAATGCAGGATTCGATTAAACATTCCGGCCCTTGCAAATGAAGGGTTTCGCCTCGAATTTTACGAAAATGCAAGACTTGGATTTCAACGCTTGCTTTACCACGAATCCGCTCGATATCTTTTTTTCGCATTCGAAGGGTGCGGCTGAACCCAGGATGAACGGCCGTCTCAGCCGGTATTCAGATGCAGTGTTCCATTTTGAGATCATCAAGTGGGATCGGGAATATCAAGGGGAACAGCCATGGAAGTCGTCGCACGCCGCCTCACCATCATCATGCTCAGCGCCTTCGTCTTCGCCATGGGCTTTTCGGCGGCGGTGAACCATTCGGCGCAATCGCCGCTGAAGATGCGCAGCGGCACCGCAGCCCCCTGCTATCACACCGAAAGCCCCTATTGCACCGCGATCCTCTGAGGAATTTTGCGGGATATTCGAGCGGGATCTTTTGCTTGTCACCGTTCTGCTCCTATACTGGCGCATGAACAAACGAATCTCTCCGCTACCCTTCGTCTCGCCCGAGGCGTTCAAACCGCAAAGCTTCGACAATGCCGTCGAGGCCGTCGACGCGCTGACCGCGCTTTACGAGCGCAATACCGCCTTCCTGACCGAGGCGTTCAAGGCGCTGGCCAAGGGTGCGCCGATCATCGGCCGCTACCGCGCCTGCTACCCGCAGGTCAGCCTGGAAACCAGCAGCTTCGGCCATGTGGATTCACGCCTGTCCTACGGCCACGTCACGGCGCCCGGCATCTACACGACGACCGTCACCCGCCCGAAACTGTTTCGGCATTATCTCAAGCAGCAGATCGACCTGCTGCTGCGAAACCACAATGTTCCGATCCTCGTCTCGGAATCTGCGACGCCGATCCCGCTGCATTTCGCTTTTGGCGAAGGCGCCTATGTCGAGGCGGAAGCCAGTTCCTCGCTTTCCGACGTGCCCCTGCGCGACCTGTTCGACACGCCCGATCTCAACAACACGGACGACCAGATCACCAATGGCGAATACGAGCAGCCGGCGGGAGAACCTGCGCCGCTCGCGCCCTTCACCGCCCAGCGCATCGATTATTCGCTGGCGCGGCTCAGCCACTACACGGCGACCAGCCCGAACCATTTCCAGAATTTCGTGCTGTTCACCAACTACCAGTTCTATATCGACGAATTCTGCACCTTCGCGCGCGAGCTGATGGCCAGAGGCGGCGAAGGCTATACCGAGTTCGTCGAGCCCGGCAACATCGTCACGCCCGCCGGCTCCGACAGGCCGGAGACGGATTTGACGCTTGGCCGCCTGCCGCAGATGCCGGCCTATCACCTGAAGAAAAAGGGCCATGCCGGCATCACCATGGTCAATATCGGCGTCGGCCCCTCCAACGCCAAGACGATCACCGACCATGTCGCGGTGTTGCGACCGCATGCCTGGCTGATGCTCGGTCATTGCGCCGGGCTTCGCAACAGCCAGCGGCTCGGCGACTATGTGCTTGCCCATGCCTATGTGCGCGAGGACCATGTTCTCGACGACGACCTGCCCGTCTGGGTGCCGATCCCCGCGCTTGCCGAAGTGCAGGTGGCGCTGGAGGCCGCTGTCGCCGAAGTCACCGGTTACGAGGGTTTTGAGCTGAAGCGCATCATGCGCACCGGCACCGTCGCCACCATCGACAACCGCAACTGGGAGCTTCGCGACCAGCGTGGGCCGGTCAAGCGCCTGTCGCAATCGCGCGCCATCGCGCTCGACATGGAATCGGCCACCATCGCCGCCAACGGTTTCCGCTTCCGCGTGCCCTACGGCACGCTGCTCTGCGTCTCCGACAAGCCGCTGCATGGCGAATTGAAACTGCCTGGCATGGCGACCGCCTTCTACAAGACCCAGGTCAGCCAGCACCTGCAGATCGGCATCCGCGCCGTACAGAAACTGGCGGCGATGCCGAACGAGGCGCTGCATTCGCGAAAATTGCGCAGTTTTTACGAGACGGCATTCCAGTAAACGCCGTTTCCAGTCAGCCCAACGAGAAAAGGCGCCTTTCGGCGCCTTTTCCATATGGTTCTTCGCAACGATCAGTCCTTCGCTTCGGCCCAGATCTTGTCCAGCCCCTTGCGCAGGGTCGAGACCATCAGGTCGACGTCCTCTTCGGTGATGGTCAGCGGCGGCGAGGCGAGCATGCGGTCGCCGGTGGCGCGCAGGATGACGCCGTTTTCGACGCAGACATTGCGCACCATGGTACCGATGTCGTCCGGCTTGGCGTAACGCTGGCGCGTCTTCTTGTCCTTGGCGAGTTGCAGGCCGGCCATCAGGCCGACGGAGACGGTTTCACCGACCATGTCGTGGTCGGCAAGGCTGCCCCAAGCCTTGGCAAAATAGGGGCCGATATCGTCGCGCACGCGCTCGACCAGCTTTTCTTCCTCGATGATGCGCAGGTTTTCCAGCGCCGCCGCGGCGCAGACCGGATGGCCGGAATAGGTGAAGCCGTGGAAGAAATCGCCGACCTCGTTGATCATCACGTCGGCGACGCGGTCGCTGACCAGCACGCCGCCGATCGGCAGGTAGCCCGAGGACAGGCCCTTGGCGACCGGGCAGAGATCCGGCTCGATGCCGTAATGCTGATGGCCGAACCACGAGCCGAGGCGGCCGAAGCCGCAGATGACTTCGTCGGCGACCAGCAGGATGTTGCGCTCCTTGCAGATGCGGGCGATTTCCGGCCAGTAGGTTTCCGGCGGAACGATGACGCCGCCGGCACCCTGGATCGGCTCGGCGACGAAGGCGGCGACGTTTTCCTCGCCGAGCTCATCGATCTTCTCTTCCAGTTCGCGGGCGATCTTCAGGCCGAATTCGGCCGGTGACAGGTCGCCGCCCTCGGCATACCAGTAGGGCTGGTTGATATGGGCGATGCCGGGGATCGGCAGGTTGCCCTGCTCATGCATCCACTTCATGCCACCGAGGCTGGCGCCGGCAACCGTCGAGCCGTGATAGCCGTTCTTGCGGGAAATCACGGTCGTCTTGGTGGGATGGCCGAGCGCCTTCCAGTAGACGCGGGCCATGCGGAACCAGGTGTCGTTGGCTTCCGAGCCGGAGCCGGCGAAGAAGACGTGGTTCAAATGCGGGCCGGCATGGGCGGTGATCTTTTCGGCCAGCAGGATGGTCGGCTCGGTCGTGGTGCCGAAGAAGGTGTTGTAATAGGGCAGTTCGTTCATCTGGCGATAAACGGCATCGGCGATCTCCTTGCGGCCATAGCCGATATTGACGCACCACAGGCCGGCAAAGGCATCGAGGTATCGCTTGCCGTGATTGTCGAAGACATGCACCCCTTCGGCTCGCTGGATGATCCGCGTTCCGGCGGCATTCAGCTTCTTCATATCCGTGAACGGATGCAGGTGATGGGCCGCATCGATCGCGCCGAGATTGGATTGGGCAACATGTGTGTTCATGACAATATCCTCGCCACAGTCAGGCCGTGCGAACGGCGACAGGCGGCGCTTTTGCCGCCCCTGCGCTGACTTGCTGATTGAAGGCAGATTGATCGCGCGCCGAAGATGACGCGACAAATTCGGATTTGCAAGGGATTGCGCAGAATTGTTTTTCGCTCGTATAACAGAAAGCAAGTCTTTTCCTTTGTGAGCATCATCCATGACAGACGCTTCCTCTTCCGCCGGCACATCCGTTGTCGGCGCTCCGCCGCGTATCGAAATCCTTCTCGTCGGCATGAACGGCGACCTGCGCGGCAAGCAGATCCCCCTGGAAGCGGAAAAGAAGGTCTGGGAAGGCAGCGTGCGCCTGCCCTCCTCCACCCAGTCGCTGGACATCTGGGGCGACGACAATGACGACCTCACCGGCCTGTCGCTGTCGATCGGCGACCCGGACGGCGTGTGTATTCCCGACCGGCGTTCGCATGCGCCGATGCCCTGGGCCCCGGCCGGCTCGACCCAGGTGCTGGCAACCATGCATGAGCTCGACGGCACGCCCAGCTTCATGGACCCGCGCGCCATCCTCGCCTCGGTGCTGAAGAAATACGACGCGCGCGGCCTGACGCCGGTCGTCGCCACCGAGCTGGAATTCTACGTGGTCGAAGACGACTGGCGCGAGACCGGCCGCCCGCGTCCGCCGCAACGCCTTACCTATCGTGGCCAGCCGAACGGCTATCAGCTCTACGACATGTCCGCCGTCGATGCGCTCGAAGGCTATCTGCAGACGCTGCGCAGCTGGGCCAAGGCTCAAGGCCTGCCGGCCGACGCCACCACGGCGGAATTCGGCCCCGGCCAGTTCGAGATCAACCTGCTGCACCGCCCGGATGCGCTGGCTGCCGCCGACGATTGCATCTACCTCAAGCGCCTTGCCGAACAGGCGGCCCGCCATCACGGCCTGAAATCCACCTGCATGGCCAAGCCCTATGCCGAGCACGCCGGCTCCGGCCTGCATGTCCATGCCAGCGTCATCGACAAGGACGGGAAGAACGTGCTCGACGCAAAGGGGGGCGATCCCAAGCGGCTGAAATCCGTCTGCGCCGGCATGCTCCAGACGATGCGCGACGCGCAACTCATCTTCGCGCCGTTCGCCAATTCCTATCGCCGCTTCCAGCCCGGCTCCTTCGCGCCGGTCGATCTCACCTGGGGCTTCGGCAATCGCGGCACGGCGATCCGCATCCCCGACAAGGACGGACCGGCCGCCCGCGTCGAGCACCGCGTCGCCGGCGCCGACGCCAATCCGCACCTGCTGCTGGCGGCGATCCTCGGCGGCATGCTGCTCGGTCTCGACAACGACCTCGATCCCGGCCCGGCGACGGAGCCTGGCGTCGAAAGCCATGCCGAACGGCTGACCTACGATTTCCTGGCGGCAGTCGAGCAATTCTCCGCCTCCGCCTTCATCGCCGATACCTTCGGCGAGGAGTATCGCAAGCTCTACGGCGTCACCAAGCGCAAGGAAGCCCTGCTCTACCTGAAGACCATTTCGGACTTCGACTACCAGACCTATCTGCCGCGTCTCTGATCAGGCATCCAGTCCCGCGGGCCGGCTCGCCGGCAGCACCGCCGCGACGCGCTCGATCAGCGTCGGGGCGACCGGCGGATCGCCGACGATCACCTTCAGTTCGCCCGGATGCAGGCGCAGCGCCACGTCGCGCGGCATAGGCAGCAATTCACCGTCGATGACGCAATTGCTGCGCCCGCCCTCTTTCGGGAAATGCAGGTCGATCGATGTCGAGGCCATGGCGGTGACGTCGATATTGTCCTTCAGCCGACCGCGCAGGATATCGAAGGCCAGCCGCGCTACCCCGGCGGGCCGCATTTCCTGCGCCAGATAAAAGCCGAGCCGCCCACCCTTGAGATTGTCGGCGAACATCAGCGGATCGGGACCGAACTCGTTGTTCGACACCGAGATGGCCGAGACCGTACGATGCTGCATATGGCCGTCGACCTTGAACTCGACGTCGAAGACCGGCGGATTGAACACCACGCCGACGGCGGCGCGGGCGCTGGCGCGCATTTTCCCAAGCCGCGAGGCAAAGGTCATGGCATCGCGGTAGCGCACCATGCGCGCATGCAGGCCGGCGGAAAACTGATGCACGAAGGATTTGCCGTTGGCGCTGCCGATATCGACGGCCTCGACATGGCCGTTGGCCAGCGTTTCAAGGACGACGCGGATATCGAGCGGCAACTTCAACGACCGGGCGAACAGGTTCATCGTGCCGGCGGGAATGACGCCGAGCGCGATGCCGTTCTTCCAGCAGATCGAGGCGGCCGTCGAGATGGTGCCGTCGCCGCCACCGGCGATCAGCCCGTCGAGATCGCCGCTCGCCGCTTCCCGCTGCATCGTCTCGACGATATCCTTGCCCGAGACGACGACGCAGTCGAAATCGTGGCCGGCCTGACGGAAGATATGCTCGGCCAGCCTTTCATACTCGGCCATATCGGTCGTCCTGAAGGTGCCGCCGTCGCGATTGAGAAAGGCCTTTAATCTCATATGCCAACCGTTTCGTGCCTGGTTTGCGATCCGGGGACTGAGATAGTTGCTGCCCGTGGAAGTTAAAAGGGTATCTGATGCAACCAGCCCACAGCTGACGAAAAATTTGCCGCAGCGCAAAAAATGCCTCTCGACGCGCGCCCGCCTTGGACCGATAAAGGGCGAAATTGCTTTGACAGCCTTATTTCCCCATCGTGCGGCCCGAAAACCGGCGCTCCTGCCCGACGCGGCAGCGAAACGCCGTTTGCGCGCCTCAAGAGGACATCATGACGAAATTTGCCGCCATCGACCTGGATTCGCCGGGCCAATCGACCGATTCGCAAGATCAGGATCATGTTCAGGCGCCCGTTGCCGTTCCGGCCCCGGTTTCGCGGCTGGCCGCCATCCTGATCGAGCTGGCGCTGGCCGTCGGCGGCTTCGGCATCGGCACCGGTGAGTTCGCCATCATGGGCCTGCTGCCCAACATGGCCTCGGAATTCTCCGTCACCCCGTCGCAGGCAGGCTATGTGATCAGCGCCTATGCGCTCGGCGTCGTCATCGGCGCGCCGGTGATTGCGGTCGCGGCGGCGCGCATGGCGCGGCGCGACCTGCTGTTGCTGCTGATGGGCATTTTCGCGGTCGGCAATATTTTCAGTGCGCTGGCGCCGAGCTTCGAAAGCTTCACCCTGCTGCGATTCGTCACCGGCCTGCCGCATGGCGCCTATTTCGGCGTCGCGGCCCTCGTCGCCGCCTCGCTTGCGCCGCCGCACAAGCGGGCGAGCGCCGTCGGCCGCGTCATGCTCGGCCTCACCGTGGCCACACTGGTGGGAACGCCGGTTGCCACCTTCTTCGGCCAGGCTTTCAGCTGGCGCATCGCCTTCCTCGCGGTCGGGGCCATCGGACTGCTGACGGTGGCACTGATCTTCCTTTACCTGCCCAGGGACACTGTGGCGGAAGGCGCGAGCTTCAAGCGTGAACTCGGCGCCTTCAAGCGCAAGCAGGTGTGGTTGACACTCGGCATCGCCGCCGTCGGTTATGGCGGCATGTTCGCGGTCTTCACCTACATCGCCTCGACGGCGACCAAGGTGGCGATGATGCCGGAAAGCATGGTCTCGGTGCTGATGGCGCTGTTCGGCGTCGGCATGATCACCGGCAATATCGTCGGCGGCTGGCTGGCCGACCGCTCGATCATGAACACCATCGGCGGCTCGATCCTCTACAACATCGTCATCCTCACGCTGTTCTCGCTGACGGCGGCAAGCCCGACGATGCTGTGCCTCTGCACCTTCCTGATCGGCTGCGGCTTCGCCGCCGGCCCGGCGATCCAGACGCGGCTGATGGATGTCGCCGCCGACGCGCAGACGCTGGCCGCCGCCTCCAATCATTCCGCCTTCAACATCGCCAATGCGCTCGGCGCCTGGCTCGGCGGCCTCGTCATCGCCTGGGGCTACGGCTTTGCCGCCACCGGCTTCGTCGGCGCACTCCTGTCGATTGCGGGCGCGGGCGTATTTGCCGTCTCCTACATCTTGGATCGCAAGGAAAAGGCGCGCGCCTGATCCTTTGTTTTGACGCATTTCCGGACGGAAAACCGGTATCCACTTTTCCTGGACATGCTTAGCGCGGCTCAGGAAGCTTCAACGGGCCGCCGGTCTTGATCGAGCGGATGGCGAAGTTGGAGCGGATGTCGGTGACGCCAGGCATGGTCAGCAGGGTTTCGGTCAGCAACCGTTCATAGGCGGAGAGGTCTTCGACCACCACCTCCGCCAGGAAATCCGCATTGCCGGAAATCAGGAAGCAGGAGACCACCTCGGGTATGGCGAGCAGCGCTTCCTGCTGCGCCTGCGCATTGTCGCGCGAATGCAGCCCGACCTTGATTTCGACGAAGACGGTGAGGCCGAGGCCCACTTCCTTGCGGTCGATATCGGCGCGATAGCCGCGCAGGATGCCGGATTTTTCCAGGTTTCGGATGCGCCTGAGGCAGGGCGACGGCGACAGGTTCACTTTTTCGGCGATTTCGACATTGGTGGCGCGCGCATCGTTTTGCAGCAGCTTGAGGATGGCGATATCGAATTTATCGAGATTTGGCATAATCGTGAACTCCACGCATTTATGTTGGCAGGATATTGCGCCAGTGTGGAATTTCAAGCCACAAAACGCAAGGACATGCCCTGCCCCGCAGCGCTAGAGTTCGGTCATCGTCATCGCTTCCAGCGACAAGGATCGGACCCATGGCCCTCGTTACCGACATTCACACCGACACTCCCTCGCAGGCTACCGGCTATGCCGGGGCCGTCGTCACCGTGCTGATCTGGGCGGCCTGGATGCTGGCGACGCGCCAATCGGCCGCGACATCGCTGAACTCCATCGATATCGGCCTGATCCGCTTCGGCATTCCGGCACTGGTGCTGGCGCCCGTCTGGTGGCGCACCGGACTTCTGCCGCGCGGTGTGCCCCTGCGCATCCTGCTGCCGATGGTGGCAGGCTCGGGCATCGTCTTCCTGCATGTGGCGGCAACGGCGTTGCAGGTGACGCCGGCCGGCCCGGCCGCCATCCTGCTCGGCGGCGCCATGCCGCTCGCGACAGCGCTGATCGGCATACTTCTCTTCGGCGAGCGGCCGGATCGGATGCGGCTGCTCGGCCTTAGCGGCATCGTCGCCGGCGTCGCCATCCTGCTGGCCGGAAGCCTGACGGGCAGCGGCATGACGCTTGGCGGTCTCGTGCTGCTGCCGCTCGGCGCCCTGCTCTGGGCCGGCTTCACCCATGCCTTCCGCCGGTCTGGGCTAAGCGCCCTGCAGGGTGCGGCGATCATCGCCGCCTGGTCCTTCCTGCTCAACCTGCCGCTGGTCGCCGTCTTCGGCCAGCATGTGACCCAGGCCAGCCTTGCCGAGCTGCTGCCGCAGGTCCTGAGCCAGGGCATCCTCTCCGGCCTCGTCGCGACCCTGGCCTATGGCACCGCGATCCGGGCGCTCGGCGGTTCGCAGGCCGCCGCCTTCACGGCGCTGACACCGGTGCTGGCGACGCTCGGCAGCGGCTATCTGCTCGGCGAGCCGGTTGGTCTCACCGCCCTGCTCGCTGCCCTTGTCACCGGCGCCGGTGTCGCGCTTTCCACGGGTATCCTGTCGAAGGCCTGAAATGCAAAAAGCGCGTGCCGGGCGAACCGGCACGCGCTTTTCCTGTCTCCGGCGCGGTATGCGCTCAAAAGCGGCTCAGAGCGCCGCCTTGATCTTTTCCGCGGCTTCCGGCGAGACCCACTTGCTCCAGAGGTCTTCGTTTTCCTTCAGGAAATGCTTGGCGCCGTCGTCACCGCTTGCCTGATTGTCGGTCATCCAGGCCATCAGCTTGTTGACGGTGGCGTTGGTCCAGGCGCGCTTGTTGAGGTAATCCATGACCTCGGGGCCGGCCTTCTCGGAGAAGGGCTTGGCGACGAGCGTCTTGACCGTGTCCTTAGGCCAGTCGTTTTTCTTCGGATCGGGGCATTCGGCAACCGTGTTGCAACGCTTCCATTCGGCCGCGTCATAGGGCACGCCATGCTCGAGCTTCACCATCTCGTATTTGCCGAGCAGCGCGGTCGGAGCCCAGTAATAGCCGACCCAGCCCTGCTTGCGCTCGTAAGCCTTGGCGATGGAGCCGTCGAGGCCGGCGGCCGAGCCGGTATCGATCAGCGTGAACTTCGCCGCTTCGCCGCCATAGGCCTTGAAGAGCTGCGCCGTCACCACCGTGCCGCCCCAGCCCTGCGGGCCGTTATGCACGGCGCCCTTGCTGGCGTCTTCCGGGTCGGGGAAGAGTTCCGGGTGCTTCAGCGCGTCGTCGATGGTCTTGATGTCGGGATGGGCGTCAGCGATGTATTTCGGGATCCACCAGCCCTGCACGGCGCCATCGGAAAGTGCGGTTGCGGCGCCGATCAGCTTGCCATCGTCGAGGCCACGCTTGACGACGTCCGGCAACAGGTCGACCCAGCCTTCCGGGGCCAGATCCGGGGCGCCCTTCTCGACCATCGAGGTGATGGTCGGCACGGTGTCGCCGACGATAATTTCGGCCTTGCAGCCATAGCCCTCGTTGAGGATGAACTTGTCGAGGCTGGCGAGCACTTCGGCGCTCTGCCAGTTCATGCTGGCAATGGTGACATCGCCGCAGGCGGCGTTGGCTGCGCCACCGAACCCGATGAGGCCGACGGCAAGGCAGGTCGTTGCAAGCAGTTTCTTCATGTCTCGTTCCCTTGATCTGGCGGTGTGTGACATCCGCACACGACCGGCGCACCGCCGCGCCCAATCCTGCACATGCGAAGCGAGGCCGTTCAACAATCCCGAACGGATTGCCCGGCCTTTCTTTTCAATCGCATGGCAGTCTTGCATGACGGGTGCGCGATGTCGCTCCAGATGCGCCTCGATCTGACACGGCTGCGACATGAAGCAGCGGCGAGCGCCGAAAAGCCCGCGTGAAGGCGCGGGCTTTTCGTATTCCGCTTCTATTTGCAGCGCATCAGGCCTGCAGGACAACGACCTTGTTGCCGGGTTTCACGCGTTCGTAGAGATCGATGACATCGTGGTTCAGCATGCGCACGCAGCCGCTCGACATCGCCTGGCCGATCGACCAGGGCTGGTTGGTGCCGTGAATGCGGAACATGGTGTCGTTGCCACCGCGATAAAGATAGATCGCGCGGGCGCCGAGCGGATTGGTGAGCCCGCCAGGCAGGCCGCCGGCATATTTCAGGTTTTTCTGCGGATCGCGACGGATCATGTTGGGCGTCGGCGTCCAGCTCGGCCATTCGGCCTTGCGGCCGACATAGGCATTGCCGGCGAGCGCATAGCCTTCGCGCCCGACGCCGATGCCGTAACGCATCGCCCGGCCGGCGCCGAGTACGTAATAGAGACGGCGCGCCGGCGTGTCGACGACGATGGTGCCCGGCGCCTGCTCGGTCGCATAGGCGACTTCCTGGCGGCGCAGCTCCGGCTTGACCTTTTCCAGCGGCATCGCCGGCATGGGATGCTTTTCGTCCGGGCGAGGACCGTAATTGGCCAATTGGCTGGAGGTCTGCGCGGTACAGCCGGCCAGCATGGCGGACAATCCGAGCAACAGGTGGCGGCGGGAAATCGACATCGGCTCGCTCTCGTAAACGTTTCGTTGATGACGCGAAACTTACGGAGAACATGGTTAACGCCTGGTAAACACACCGTCTTTTCGCTTAACCTCTGCGGCGGAAATCCGGCGCCGCCACGCGCTTGCGAACGCTCCACCGGCTGCGACATTCCGTCGCTTGACTTTTGGGAAAAACTGGCCCACCTCATGCCTCACGCGCTGACTTTTTCTCACCCGCGCGGAGTTCAACGGAGCCATCATTACGATGCCAAGCGACAGTAGCGGTCGATTGAGCAAGCCCCGAGCGGCCATCGTGGTCTGACGCCCGTCAGCTCGTCCACGCGGTCGCACGGGGTGTGCGATCGACGGAAAGGCGAGCAATATGAACTTTCAAAGCTTTCCCGAACGGGCCGGCCGCGCCGCCCGTATTTTTCTGAACCCGACTGCCGGGATGCCATCGCTTGCCGACCGCGTCGAGCAGATGAACGGCATGACCGTGGCCGAGGCCGCCCAGGTTCTGACCAGCCTTCCGGAAAACAAGGCCATAGCGCTTCTGGCCCGGCCGGAACTGCATCACGCCGCCGACATCGTCGCCGCGCTGCCTGTCGAACAGGCCGTCAAGCTTCTGAAGGGCACGGCCCATGACCGCGTGACCGACCTTTTCCAGGCCATGGACGACGCGACGCGCCGCAACGTCATCTTCGCACGGCTGGATCCGGCCACAGCACGGGCGGTCGAGCATCTGATGCATTATCCGCAGCGCACCGCCGGCGCGATGATGACCACGGAATTCGTCAGCGTGCCGGAAAACTGCACCGTCGCCGATGCACTGGCCCATATCCGCAAGGTCGAAAAGGCCAGCGAAACGATCTATGCCATTTACGTGCTCGACCGGGTGCATGGCAACCTGCTCGGCGTCGTCACGCTGCGGCGGCTGATCATGGGCGAGCCTGACGCCAATATCCTGTCGGTTGCCCGCCGCGACGGCGTGGTCAGCGCCACGCCGTTGACGCCGCAGGAAGAGGTTGCCCGACTGATCCGCGCCAACAACCTGCTGGCGCTGCCGGTTCTCGACGACTATGCCCGCGTTCTCGGCATCGTCACCGTCGACGACGTCATCGACACGATGATCGCCGATACGACCGAGGACGCCCAGAAGTTCGGCGGCATGGAGGCGCTCGGCAAGCCCTACATGAAGATCAGCATGGCCGGCATGATCCAGAAACGCGCCGGCTGGCTGGCCGCGCTCTTCCTCGGCGAAATGCTGACGGCCAGCGCCATGCAGCATTTCGAGACCGAGCTGGAAAAGGCCATCGTGCTGACCCTGTTCGTGCCGCTGATCATGAGCTCCGGCGGCAATTCCGGATCGCAGGCGACCTCGCTGATCATCCGGGCGCTGGCGCTCGGCGAGCTGAAGCTTTCCGACTGGTGGCGGGTGGCGCTGCGCGAACTGCCGACCGGGCTGGTGCTCGGCGGCATTCTCGGCCTTGTCGGCTTCGCCCGCATCGCGCTGTGGCAGTCGGCCGGTTTCTACGACTACGGTCCGCACTGGCAGCTCGTCGGCCTGACCGTCTTCGCCGCGCTGATCGGCATCGTCACCTTCGGCTCGATGGCCGGCTCGATGCTGCCCTTCGTGCTGCAGAAGCTGCGGCTCGACCCGGCCAGCGCCTCTGCGCCCTTCGTCGCGACGCTGGTCGATGTCAGCGGCCTGGTGATCTATTTCAGCGTGGCGCTGGTGATCTTGAGCGGCACGCTGCTTTAAAACACCACATCAAAGCAAGAGGCCGGCGGATCACCCGCCGGCCTCTTGTGTCTTACATGTTCGGATAGACCGGCCCCTCGCCGCCTTGCGGCGGCACCCAGTTGATGTTCTGGTTTGGATCCTTGATGTCGCAGGTCTTGCAGTGGACGCAGTTCTGCGCGTTGATGACGTAGACCTCCTGACCGTCCTTCTCCACCCACTCGTAAACGCCGGCCGGACAGTAGCGCGTCGACGGGCCGGCATAGACGTCCAGTTCCGAAGTCTTTTGCAAAGCCGGATTCTTGAGCTGCAAATGGATCGGCTGGTCTTCCTCGTGATTGGTGTTCGAGAGGAACACCGAGGACAGGCGGTCGAAGGTCAGGACGCCGTCGGGCTTCGGATAGTCGATCTTCTTGTGCTTGGCCGCCGGTTCGAGGCTTTGGGCGTCTGTCTTGCCGTGCTTGAGCGTTCCGAACAGCGAGCCGCCGAACAACGTGTTCGTCCACATGTCGAGCGCGCCGAGGCCGATGCCGATCGCCGTGCCAAACTTCGACCACAACGGCTTGACGTTGCGCACCTTCTTCAGATCCTTGCCGATCGCGGTCTTGCGCCATTCATTCTCGATCTCCACCGGCTCGTCATGGGCACGGCCAGCGGCAATCGCATCCGCCAGCTTGTCGGCGGCGAGAATGCCGGACAGCACCGCATTGTGGCTGCCCTTGATGCGCGGCACGTTGACGAAACCGGCCGAGCAGCCGATCAAGGCCCCACCTGGGAAGGAGAGTTTCGGCACCGACTGGTAACCGCCCTCGGTGATGGCGCGGGCGCCATAGGACAGGCGCTTGCCGCCCTCGAAGGTATCGCGGATCGCCGGATGCGTCTTGAAACGCTGGAATTCCTCGAACGGAAAGAGATAGGGGTTCTTATAGTTCAGGTGCAGCACGAAGCCGACGGCGACGAGGTTGTCTTCCAGGTGATAGAGGAAAGACCCGCCACCGGTCTTCATGTCGAGCGGCCAGCCGAAGGAATGCTGGACGAGGCCTTGGCGGTGCTTCTCCGGCTTGACCTGCCAAAGCTCCTTGATGCCGATGCCGAATTTCTGGGGCTCGCGGCCCTCATCCAGCTTGAACTTGGAAATCAGCTGCTTGGCCAGCGAGCCGCGCACGCCCTCCGAAATCAGCGTATACTTGCCGAGCAGTTCCATGCCGCGGGTAAAATTCGGGCCGGGCTCGCCGTTGCGCTCGATGCCCATGTCGCCGGTCGCGACGCCGATAACCGCGCCCTTGTCGTTATAGAGCACTTCGGCGGCGGCAAAGCCCGGATAGATTTCGACGCCAAGCTCTTCCGCCTTGGTCGCCAGCCAGCGACAGACATTGCCGAGCGAGACGATATAATTGCCGTGGTTGTTCATCAGCGGCGGCATGGCGAAGTTCGGCAGACGGATCGAGCCGGCCGGGCCGAGGAAGAGGAAATGGTCGTCCGTGACCTCGGTCTTGAAGGGATGGCTGTCATCCCCGCGCCAGCCGGGCAACAGGGCATCGATGCCGATGGGATCGACCACGGCGCCCGACAGGATATGGGCGCCGACTTCCGAGCCCTTTTCCAGCACGACGACGGACAGGTCCGGATTGACCTGCTTCAGCCGAATCGCCGCCGAAAGCCCCGCAGGACCAGCACCGACGATCACGACATCGAACTCCATGCTCTCGCGTTCGGGGAGGTCGAGGGGTTCACTCATGCTCTCAGTCTCCAAATTCACGGCACAGCCGATACGCCTGTTTGTTTATCTCTTGTCAAAAGCAAGGGGGTTTGTCGAGCTTGGATGCGACGTGTTTCGCCCCATTGTACGCTTGCATAATTATTTTTCGGTTTTTCCCGCCAGTGCTTGCATTTATTGCGCCAGGGGCGCTACGCCATAGCCGACGGGCAATCGGCGGGAATGGGAGACGCAGCATGGCCGAAGACGCAGCCGCAGCACTTTTCGACAGGCTGAAGGCGCTCGATCTGGAGATGAGCCTGATCGGCCCCGACGACCTCTCGACGCGCGCGCCAGGGGAGCATCCGCTGAATTTTCAGGGCGGCGTCATGGCCCTGCCCTATACCGTCGAAGCCGTGTCCGACCTGGTGCGCTGGTGCGCGTCGGAAGGCATCGCCATCGTGCCGCAGGGCGGGCGCACCGGCCTTGTCGGCGGCGGCATCAGCCGGCCAGGGGAATTGATCATCTCGACGGCGAAGCTGGCGACCATCGAGGCCATCCATGCGGCCGAGCGCACCGCCGTCGTCCAGGCCGGCGTGACGCTGCAGGCGCTGCAGGAGGCCGCCGCCGAACATGGGCTGACGACCGGCATCGACCTGCCCTCGCGCGGCACGGCCACGATCGGCGGCATGGTCTCCACCAATGCCGGCGGCATCCTCGCCTTCCGCAACGGCGTCATGCGCCATCAGGTGCTCGGCATCGAGGCCGTGTTGCCGAACGGCGAGATCTTCAGCGACCTCACCCGCGTGGTCAAGGTCAGCGCCGGACCGGACCTGAAGCACCTGTTCATCGGCGCGGAAGGCGCGCTGGGGATCGTCACCCGCGTCGTCGTCAAGCTGGAAAGCCGGCGCACCGAGCGCGCGACAGCGCTGATCGGCGTGCCGAACGCGCAAACGGCGCTCGATATCGTCGGTCATTTCCAGGCGCGACCGGAGGTGCTGGTCGAGGGTGCGGAACTGATGTGGCGCCAGTTCTTCCGCGATGCCGCCGGTATCTTCGGCTTCGACGCGGGCTGGCTGGAAGAGGAAACGCCGGCGGTGCTGCTGCTGGAGCTCTCCGGCGAAAGCATCGAGCGGACGATGGAACTGTTCGAGGCCGGGCTGGAAACGCTGTGGGAGCCACTGGGGCTGACCGGTGGCATCGTCGCCCAGTCGCTCGACCAGGCGCGAAAGTTCTGGCAACTGCGCGAAGAATCCGAATTCATCTACCGCCTGCATCCGGCGGCGCTGTCCTATGACGTCTCGCTGCCGCCGAGCTATCTCGATACCTATGTCGCGGAGATGCGGGCGCGGCTGGCGGCCGTCGATCCGGCACATAGCGCCTATGTCTACGGCCATATCGCCGACGGCAACCTGCATCTGTCGATCACCAATACGGCGAACATTTCGGCGGAACGGGCGTTGGAGATCGAGGCGGCCGTCTATAGCGGCGTGCGCGAGGCGGCGGGCAGTTTTTCGGCCGAGCACGGTGTCGGCCAGGAAAAGCGCCACGCCTACGAGACCTTCGGCAATCCGGTCAAACGCCTGCTCGCCCGCCAGATCAAGGCGGCGCTCGACCCGAACGGGCTGTTCAATCCCGGCAAGGTGCCGTTCTGACAATTTCATGAGGAGTTAAAGAGATGGATCTGGGAGTTCAGGGAAAACGCGCCGTCGTGCTGGCCTCATCGCGCGGTCTTGGCCGCGGCATTGCCGTTGCGCTGGCGCGCGAGGGCGTCAACGTACTGCTGTGCGGCCGCAACGGCGAACGGCTGGCCGACAATTGCGCCGAGATCAATGCCGCCGGCAACGGCCGGGCCGACTGGATCTGGGGCGATCTCACCGATGCCGATTTCGTCGAAAACATCACGCAAGCGGCTCAGGACAAGCTCGGCGGCGTCGATATTCTCGTCAACAACAGCGGCGGGCCGACGCCCGGCTCGACGGAGGATATGAGCGAGGAAAAGCTGATCACCTATTTCCATTCCATGGTGCTGCAGCAGATCACGCTCGCCAACCGGCTGCTGCCGGGCATGAAAGAGCGCCGCTGGGGCCGCATCCTGACCGTCGCCTCCTCGGGGGTGATCGAGCCGATCCCGGGTCTTGCGCTCTCCAACACGCTGCGGCCGGCGCTGGCCGGCTGGTCGAAGACGCTGGCGAGCGAAGTGGCGCCCTACGGCATCACCACCAACCTGCTGCTGCCGGGCAGCATCCACACCGACCGTCTCGACGAACTCGACGGCGCCGCCGCCAAGCGCAGCGGGCGCAGCATCGATGACATCCGCGCCGAGTCGGAAGCGCGCATTCCCGCCGGCCGCTATGGCCGCGTCGAGGAATTCGCCGCCACCGCTGTTTTCCTGTGCAGTCAGCCGGCAAGCTACATCACCGGCAGCGTCATCCGTTGCGACGGGGGCGCGGCTCACTCGGTCTGAGCCTGCCGTTTTTCGAGTCTTCGTCCAAGGGCGCTTGCCTTGGCGGCCTGTTCATGCCAAGAGCGCCGCTCCTCATTGCGGCCGGCGTTTTCGCCGGCCTTTTGCCTTCGGGCATTTCAGACGAAACGACTTGGAAAATATGGAAAGGGCGCGGATATGGCTGGCGCACTCGGTCTCGACTTCGGCACGACGAATACGGTTCTGGCGCTGGCCGATGGCGGGACGTCCACACATTCGATGCATTTCACCAGCAGCGCCGGCGTCACCGATACGATGCGCACGGCGCTGTCCTTCATGAAGGACAAGGCCAGCACCATCAAGGCGGAGGCCGGCAAGGCGGCGATCCAGCAATTCATCGACAATCCCGGCGACTGTCGTTTCCTGCAATCGATCAAGACCTTTGCCGCCAGCGCCCTGTTCCAGGGCACGCTGATCTTTGCCAAGCGCTATAATTTCGACGACCTGATGGAAGTCTTCCTGCGGCGGCTGAAGACCTATGCGGGAACGGAATGGCACGCCGATTTCTCCCGCCTCGTCGTCGGCCGCCCGGTCAGCTTCGCCGGCGCCAATCCCGACGAAGAACTGGCGATTTCCCGCTATAACGACGCGCTGACCCGACTCGGCTTCCCGGAAATCCACTATGTCTACGAGCCGGTGGCCGCCGCCTTCTATTTCGCGCAGAACCTCAAGGCCGATGCCAATGTACTGGTTGCCGACTTCGGCGGCGGCACCACCGACTATTCGCTGATCCGTTTCGAAACCCATGGCGGACGGCTGACGGCGACGCCGGTCGGCCATTCCGGCGTCGGCATTGCCGGCGACCAGTTCGATGCGCGCATCGTCGATAACATCGTGGCGCCGCGCATCGGCAAAGGCAGCCATTTCAAAAGTTTCGACAAGGTGCTGGAAGTGCCGAGCGGCTATTACGCCAATTTCAGTCGCTGGAACCAGCTTTCGGTGTTCAAGACCTCGAAGGAATTCGCCGACCTGAAAAAGCTGGTGCGCTCCAGCCTGGAGCCGGAAAAGCTGGAAACCTTCATCGAGCTGATCGAGCATGACGAGGGTTATCCGCTTTATCAAGCGGTCTCGGCCACCAAGATGGCGCTGTCGCAGGCGGAGGAAGCGGCATTCGACTTCGCGCCGCTCGGCCGTGACGGCCATACTGTGGTCAAGCGCGCCGATTTCGAGGGTTGGATCGCCCCCGACCTCGCGCGCATCGAGGGCGCGCTTGATGAGATCCTCGCAAAAACCGACAGCAAGGCGGGGGATATCGACAAGGTGTTCCTGACCGGCGGCACCTCCTTCGTGCCGGCGGTGCGCCGCCTGTTCACCCAGCGCTTCGATGCCGACCGCATCGAAAGCGGCGGCGAATTGCTGTCCATCGCCCATGGTCTCGCGCTCATCGGCGAGCGCGACGACATCACACAGTGGACGGCCTGACTGGTCAGAAGTTTTCCGACAGGGCCGGCAGGGTGTTGAGGAACTCGTCGCGAGCGGCGGGCCCGGCCGGCTGCTCGCCCTTCCTCGCCCCGACCGTTAGGCGGGCGAAGACGACGCGGCGGTCGTCGCGTGTCGCCCAGCCGATGAACCAGCCGATCGGCGCCTTGCCGCCCTTGGCATCGGAAAGCGAACCGGTGCCGGTCTTGCCCTGCACGTCCCAATCGCCGGCCTCGAAATGCGGCACGACGGCTTTCGTCATCTCCAACGCGTCCTCGGAGACCGGCAATTCGCCGCGCAGGAAACGACGCAGGAAACGCACCTGCTCCTCCGGCGAGATCTTCAGCGACGAGGCGAGCCAGGCATGGGTCAGGCCGTTATGCTTGCCGGGATCGCCGGAAACATCCTTGTTGCCGTAATCGAAGCGCTGCACGTAATCGGAAAAGCGGCTTTCGCCGAGGCGGCGCGTCAGCTCCTGCGAATACCAGACGATGGAATCCTTCAGCCAGATGGTCGGATCGGTCGGCTTCTGCTGCGATTTGTAGCCGTTGAATTCCGGCTTGTAATCCCAGCGCGGCGTGGTGGCGTCGAGCAGGATATCGGCATCGTAGCCCATGATGGCCAAAGGCAGTTTGAACGTCGACATCGGCGCAAAAGCCTTGTCGCAACTGCCTTCCCGGTGCAGCAGGTCGCCGCTCGCCTCGTCGATAACAAGCGTGCAGGACAGTTTTTGTGCGGCATTTGCCGGGGAGAACGTAAGGCAAACCGTTGAAATAACAAATGATACTGCAAAGATGAAATGTCTTTTTCCGCTCATGGACAGGCTCCGTTGCATCGATGTCCCAAGTCCTAGCTCAGCTTGCCGGGCTCCGACAAACGATGATATCTGTGATCAGCTATTAGAAAAATTTGGGTCTTTGCCATGGTTCGGCCACATCTTCCGCTGAATGCGCTGCGCGCTTTCGAGGCCTCGGCCCGGCATCTGAGCTTTACCCGCGCGGCCATCGAGCTTTGCGTAACGCAGGCGGCCGTCAGCCATCAGGTGAAATTGCTGGAGCAGCGGCTCGCCACCGCCCTGTTTCGCCGCCTGCCGCGCGGGCTGATGATCACGGAGGAAGGCCGGGCGCTGCTGCCGACTTTGCAAGAGGCCTTCGATCGCATGGCCGACATGCTCGACCGGTTCGAGGGCGGGCATGTCCGCGACGTGCTGACGCTCGGCGCGGTCGGCACCTTCGCAGTGGGCTGGTTGCTGCCGCGGCTTGCGGATTTTCGGGCGCGTTTTCCCTATATCGACCTCCGGCTTTCGACCAACAACAACCGCGTCGACATCGCCGCCGAAGGGCTGGACTACGCCATCCGCTTCGGCAATGGCGCCTGGCACGATACCGAGGCGGAAGCACTGTTCGAGGCGCCGCTTTCGGCGCTGTGCATTCCCGCCATCGCGCGCGGGCTGAAAACGCCCGAGGATATCATCCGGCAACCGCTGCTGCGCTCCTACCGCGCCGACGAATGGCCGGGCTGGTTCGAGGCCGCCGGCATCGAGCCGCCGCCGGTGCGCGGCCTCGTCTTCGATTCGTCGATCCTGATGGTCGAGGCCGCAACTCAGGGTGCGGGCGTGGCGCTGGCGCCGCCGATGATGTTCAGGCGGCAACTGGCGGCCGGGGATATCGAGCAGCCCTTCCCGATCTATGTCTCCAAGGGATTTTACTGGCTGACCCGCCTGAAATCCCGGCCGGAAAGCGCGGCCATGCAGGCCTTTCGCCAGTGGATCGGCGAAATGGCAGCGGAAACCCGGGCGCGGAGCAGCGTGGGCGACTTTCCCCCGCCCGACCGATAGGATAAACAAGCCCGATGACCTCAGCCGCCACCCTCTCCGCCGGTGAACTCGCCGCCCTCCTGCATTTCTATGCGGATGCGGGCGTCGATGCGCTGCTGGAACCGGAGGCGGTAGACCGTTTCGCGGAATTCGAGGCGATGCGCGCCAGCCGACAGGCCGCCGTCCGCAGCGCCCCGCGCGCGGAAACCACCGCGTCCGAGGCCGCAACCCCTGCCCGCAATGCCGGCAATCGCCAGCCGCCCGCGCCCCGCGCCGCCGCTGCCCCCCCGCCTGCCATTCCGGACGACCAGGCCGTTGCTCAGGCGCGATTCGCCGCCGAAAGCGCCGGGACGCTGGAGGAGTTGCGCAGCGCGCTGACCACTTTTACCGGCTGCAACTTGAAGAACAGCGCCCGTAGCACGGTGTTTGCCAGCGGTGAAGCGACGAGCGGGTTGATGGTCATCGGTCCGATGCCGAACGCGGACGACGACCGCGAGGGCCTGCCCTTCTCCGGCCGCGCCGGGCAGATGCTCGACCGCATGCTGGGCGCCATCGGCCTGTCGCGCGAAACGGTGCTGCTGACCAATATCCTGCCTTGGCGGCCGCCCGGCAACCGCATGCCGTCGCAGCCGGAAATGGATATCTGCCGGCCGTTCATCGAGCGGCAGATCGCGCTCGCCGCGCCGAAATCCGTGCTGATCCTCGGCAATTTCACCGCCCGCTTCTTCTTCGGCACCGGCGAGACCATCCATGCCTTGCGCGGCGAATGGCGGGAAATTTCCGCAGGCGACCGGGTGCTGCCGGCGCTCGCCACCCTGCACCCCGTCGACCTGATGGCCGCACCGATCAACAAGCGCCTCGCCTGGACCGATCTCCTGGCCTTCAAGGCCGGCCGCGGCCAGTCGTCTGCCTAAAACAGCAGCAAATATTAACGAAATATGAAACAAGCCATGCAACTTGCGCATAACAGGAGCGCAGGCATGGCGATTGCCGAATCTTTGTTGCAGTGCAATATAGGCATTGTGTCTTGGGAGGAAATTCTTTGTACAGGAACCAAGGCCATGACCCCGCGTTTTCGCCCTATCCATTCCGGTTTTGAAACTCTGCGCATCGCCGGAAGCGCAGGCCGCACGAGCCGCGATTATCATCGCTTCGGCACGCCGACCAACGAACAGTTGACCGCGATCGGCTATCGCCACATCACGCGGCAATCCGAAATCTTCGCGGATTTTCGCGAACGCTGATTCGGCGGTCGCTACCCTCGCCCTCCATACCGCATGACGTCGCCGTCCTGCGGTATTTTGCGTTTGGCGGCCTTATCCTCAACCGGTGCGCAGCACGTCATCGCTTTGCGGCGAAAGCGCCGAGTCTGCCGGCAGGGTCGCCAGGGCCTTGGCAAAAGCCTGGTCGACGGCGGCGAATTTCACCGCCTGCCAGCCGGCATATTCGCGCAGGAAATCGCTCGCAAACCACATGGCCGACGCACGCGGCGGGCCGGTCCAGCCAAGGCATCCCAAAAGCTCGGCGCGTTTGAACAGGCGTTGCAGATGCGTGCGCGACATCATCAACTGCTCGGCCATGCGGCGCGCATCGATGCGGCCGATCTCGATGTGACCGTCCCGCTCCTTTTCCGGATCGGTGCGGGCGACCAGTTCATCCACGACCAGCCCGCCGGATTCGGTCCACAGGAAGGCGGCGATGCGCGGCGGCGGATCGCACCATAGCGGATCGTCCAGGCAGGCGCGCGCCGCAACCGGCTGCGCCAGCCGCAGCAGATGCGGATGCGCCGTCATCGTCGCGGCGCGGCAGCCGCCGTCCAGCCCATCCAGCGCCATGAGATTGGCGACGAACCAGCGCATCATGCCGGCATAGGTTGTCTCAGTGATTTCCAGCCGGCGATAGCGCCGCCCGGGCACGTCGACATAGCGGGCGAAACGATAAGACACCATCTCGTCGAGATAGTTCAGCACCGTGTTGCGGCTGGCGCCGCCGATGCCGGTGATCATCGCCTTCAACCGCACCGTCGTCAGGCCGCTGCCCGGATCGTCGGGATCATGCTCGAAATGCAAAGCGAAAGCCGCCTGGCTGAGCAGCCAGCGTTGATGGGAGGCGAGCGCGCGCGCCAGCCGCGGCGTTTCGTCGTGAACGGAACGCAGCCCGCGCGCCAGATGTCCCAGAACGCCGATGAACGCCGGGTGGGCCGCCAGGCTCTCGGCCGTGAATGCCATGGTTTCGAACTTTCCGCTACACCACGGCGTTGCGCACGCAATGCGCGAAAATTTCGCCGACCTGGAGAACATCAATTGCAAGGCGATGATATAGCACGAGATTTCCGGGGAAAACCATCCGATTCGGCGCGGAGAATCCGGCAACGCATCGGAATTTCGCCGCGATCTGTCGTAATCGACAGGGCACCGGGCGCCGAAGCTGCGCAGACTGGCGTGACATGTCGAGGGGATTGTGATGCTGGGCAGCCTGTTTTCGATCGCCAGCTTGATGGTGTCGACGCTGTTGATGATGGTCGGCTTCGGCTTGATGAGCTACCTGCTGCCGGTGCGGGCGCTGGCCGAGCAATGGTCGACCTTCACCATCTCGATTATCGCGACCGGCTACACGGTCGGATTCACCGCCTCCTGCATCGTTACGCCGATGCTGGTGAAGCGCGTCGGGCATGTGCGGGTGTTCGGGGCATTGATCACGCTGCTCACCGTCGCCATCCTGCTTTGCGCGCTGGTCGTGGAATGGCGGGCCTGGGTGGCGTTTCGCGGCCTGGCCGGCTTTGCCATCGCCGGCGCTTACCTGATCATCGAAAGCTGGCTGAACGAGCGCGTCACCAATGAAAATCGCGGCGCGCTGTTTTCGGTCTACATGATCGCCTGCCTGGTTGGCTCGATCGGCGGGCAATATCTCGTGCCGCTCGGCGATCCCAAGACGACCGTGCTGTTCATCGTCTGCGGCATCATCTTTTCGCTGGCCATGTTCCCGACGGCGCTGTCGACCGCGAAATCGCCGGCGCCGATCGCCACCGCCCGCTTCGACCTGCCGCGGCTCTACCGGCTGTCGCCGATCGCCTTCGTCGGCGCCTTCGTGGCCGGCACGCTGTCCGGCGCCTGGGGCAGCCTTGGCGGCGTCTACAGCCAGACCATTGGCATGACGACGGCCGAGGGCGCCACGCTGCTGGCGGCGGTGCTCGCCGGCGGCGCGCTGTCGCAGATGCCGATCGGGCGCATTTCCGATCGCGTCGACCGGCGTATCGTCATGGCGATCTGCGGCGGGATCGGCGTGCTCGCCTGCCTGGGCATGGCGCTGGTCGACCCCGCCCATGTCTACGGGCTGTATGTCGCCGCCTTCCTGGTGGGAACGGTGATCTATCCGATCTATTCGCTGAACTCCGCCCATGCCAACGACCGCGCCGAGCCACAGGAATATGTCACCATCGCCAGCGGCATCATGATCCTCTACGGACTGGGGACAGTGGCAGGACCGCTGATGGGTGGCGCGATGATGGAGGCCTTCGGGCCGCGCGGCCTGCTGCTGTTCCTCGCCGGCGCCTTCGCCATCTATGGCGGCTATGCCGCCTGGCGCATCAGCCGGCGTACCGACAGCGAGGACAAGACCGATTTCCAGTCTCGGCCGCTGCCGATGCAGCACACCGAAGCCGCCACCACCGTGCTGGCACCCGCCGAGGAATAGGATGGATCAAACCCGTTTCAGCCCGGCTGCGCCTTGTCGCCGCGCCGGCGCATGCCGAGCCGCTGTTCGCGATAGATGATGAAGATGCCGGCCGAGACGACGATCAGCGTGCCGACCAGCGTCGTCGCCGTCGGGATATCGTCGAACAGCAGATAGGAAATGACGATGCCGAGCAGGATCGAGGTATATTCGAACGGCGCGATGGTCGACACGTCGGCATAGCGATAGCTCTCGGTCAGCAGGATCTGGGCGATGCCGCCGCAGAAGCCGCAGAGCATCAACATGATCGTGGTGTGCAGATCGAGCCAGTTCCAGCCGAAGGGAATGGTCGCCAGCGAAAACACCGAGGCCGTGATCGAGAAATACAGGACGATGGTCGCCGTCTTTTCCTCGCGCACCAGCAGGCGCACCTGCACCATGGCCATCGCCCCCATCGCCGCCGCGGCCAGCACGGCAAGCGCGCCGAGCGCCGCCTCCGAACCGAAATCGCCCTCGGCGAACAGGGTCAGCTTCGGCCAACTGATGACCATGACCCCGAAAAGCCCGACAAACACGGCCGTCCAGCGATAGAAACGCACCGCCTCGCCGAGGAACAGCGCCGCGAAGGCGACGGCGAACAGCGGCATCGCGTAACCGATCGAGATCGCCTCCGGCATCGGCAGATGCACGAGGCCGTAGAAGCCGCAGCCCATCGACAGGATGCCGATCGAGCCGCGCCTCAGGTGACCGATGGGATTTCTGGTGTAGAATGCGCCACGCAACTGCCCGAGCCAGGCGAGATAGAGCACGATTGGGAAGATGGCGAAGAAGGAGCGGTAGAAGGTGATCTGCCCCGGATTGATACCCGGTCCCGCCAGCTTGATGAAAGTCTGCATGCCGACGAAAACGACAACCGAAGCGACCTTCATCAGAATGCCGCGCAGCGGATTGGCGCGATGCTCGATCATCGACATTTTGCGGCGGGGGACGGACAAGGGAGCATGGGGCGGAGGCAGCGTCGTGCAAATCGGAAGGCGGAGCCTCAATCTACCCCAACAAGTCCGCCTGCACAGCAAATTCCTCGGCCAGGCGTAAAATTCCTGCCCGGCCGGTTTTCGTCTCACCTTCGAAAGACCAGGATACCGTTAACCGCTTTGCTTCAACGTTCGAATATCGTCTCGATTTGCTTCGAATTTTAACAATCGTTCAGATTTAGATGAGACTATCCGGCTCGATCTCTGGCATTGCGCACCATTCGACTTGGAACGCCGGGCCAGTCTCGACCGACCCGTTCCAGCCGCTCAGGAATTCTCATGCGCACAGACACCGGCCAAGTGATCCATCTGGCAGATTATCGCCCGACCGACTTCGTGCTGGAACGTGTCGACCTGACATTCGAACTCGACCCCACCGAGACCAAGGTGGAGGCGCGGCTGATCTTCCATCGCCGCGAGGGCGTCGATGTGGCCGCGCCGCTGGTGCTCGACGGCGACGAGCTGACGCTGGCCGGCCTGCTGGTCGATCAGAGCGAAATCGATGCCGCCCGTTATACCGCAACACCGGAGGCGCTGACCATACGCGACCTGCCGGAAGCGACGCCTTTCGAGGTGACGATCACCACCATCATCAATCCGGAAGCCAATACGCAGCTGATGGGGCTTTACCGCTCCAACGGCATCTATTGCACCCAGTGCGAGGCCGAAGGGTTCCGCCGCATCACCTATTTCCCCGACCGGCCGGATGTGCTGGCGCCCTATACGGTCAACATCATCGCCGACAAGGCCGCCAATCCGCTGCTGCTGTCCAACGGCAATTTCCTCGGCGGCGCCGGCTTCGGCCCGGACAAGCATTTTGCCGCCTGGTTCGATCCGCATCCCAAGCCCAGCTATCTCTTCGCGTTGGTCGCCGGCGACCTCGGCGTGGTCGAGGACAGCTTCACCACCCTCTCCGGCCGTGAAGTCGCGCTGAAAATCTATGTCGAGCACGGCAAGGAAGCCCGCGCCGCCTATGCCATGGATGCGCTGAAGCGCTCGATGAAATGGGACGAGGAGGTGTTCGGCCGCGAATACGACCTCGACATCTTCATGGTCGTCGCCGTTTCCGATTTCAACATGGGGGCGATGGAGAACAAGGGTCTCAACGTCTTCAACGACAAATACGTGTTGGCCGATCCGGAAACCGCCACCGATGCCGACTACGCCAATATCGAGGCGATCATCGCGCATGAATATTTCCACAACTGGACCGGCAACCGCATCACCTGCCGCGACTGGTTCCAGCTCTGCCTCAAGGAAGGGCTGACGGTCTATCGCGACCACGAATTTTCCGCCGACCAGCGCTCGCGCGCCGTCAAGCGCATCGCCGAGGTGCGCCACCTGAAGGCGGAGCAGTTCACCGAGGATGCCGGGCCGCTGGCCCATCCGGTGCGCCCGGTGAAGTATCGCGAAATCAACAACTTCTACACGACGACCGTCTATGAGAAGGGTTCCGAGGTCACGCGGATGATCGCCACCCTGCTCGGTCGCGACGGCTTCAAGGCCGGCATGGACCTCTATTTCGAGCGCCATGACGGCGAGGCCGCGACGGTCGAGGATTTCGTCAAATGCTTCGAGGATGCGACCGGCCGCGACCTGACGCAATTCTCGCTGTGGTACAGCCAGGCCGGCACGCCGGTCGTCACCGCCTCCGGCGCCTATGATGCAACCAACGCCACTTTTTCGCTGTCGCTGGAGCAGATGATCCCGGCGACGCCCGGCCAGTCGGCCAAGGAGCCGATGCTTATTCCGCTGCGCCTCGGCCTGCTGCTGGAAGACGGCAGCGAGGTGACGCCCGCCTCCGTCAGTGGCATCGAGATGACCGGCGATGTGTTGCACCTGACGCAGCGGGCGCAGACGGCGGTGTTTTCCGGCATTCCATCACGCCCCGTCGTATCGCTCAATCGCGGCTTCTCGGTGCCGATCAACCTGCATTTCAATCAGACACCAGCCGATCTCGCCCATATCGCCCGCCATGAAAGCGACCAGTTCGCACGCTGGCAGGCGCTGATCGACATCGCCCTGCCGAACCTGACGCAGGCTGCGCGTGACGCCCGCGAGGGGCGCGACATCGCCTGCGACCCGGCATTCATCGAGGCGCTGCTGGCCACCGCCGGCGACGAGACGCTGGAGCCCGCCTTCCGCGCCCAGGCGCTGACCCTGCCGAGCGAGGCGGAGATCGCCCGCGAGCTTGGCAGCGACAACAACCCCGACGCTATCCATGCCGGCCGCACCGCGATCCTGACCGCAGTCGCCACGGCCGGCGCCGACCTGTTCCAGTCGCTCTACGACGGCATGACCACGCCCGGCGCCTTCAGCCCGGATGCGGAAAGCGCCGGCAAACGGGCGCTGCGCAACATCGCGCTCAGCTTCCTCTCGTATGCCGAGAACGATCCGGCCCGCGCCAGCGCCGCCTTCAAGGCCGCCAACAACATGACGGATCTCGCGCAGGCGCTGACCATCCTCGCCCATCGCTTCCCCGATGCGCCGGAAACGCTGGATGCGCTTGCCGCCTTCGAAAGCCGGTTCCGCGACAATGCGCTGGTCATCGACAAGTGGCTGACCATCCAGGCGACCATTCCCGGCGACGGCGCGCTCACCCGTGTCCGGGCGCTGCAGCAGAACCCGCATTACAACCCCAAGAACCCGAACCGCGTGCGCGCTCTGGTCGGCACCTTCGCCTTCTCGAACCCGACCGGCTTCAACCGCGCCGATGGCGCCGGCTATGCGTTTCTTGCCGACGAGATCCTGGATATCGACCGGCGCAATCCGCAGCTTGCCGCACGCATCCTCACCTCGCTGCGCTCCTGGCGTCTGCTGGAGCCGGCTCGCGCCGACCACGCCCGCGAAGCGCTGATGCGAATCGAGCGTTCCAACGATCTTTCGACAGACGTGCGCGATATCGTCGAACGCATTCTCAAAGGCTAAACCCTTGAAGCCGGCGGTGTTTTTCACCGTCGGCACCATCCATTCCTTTAAAATCTCTTAACTTTTCTCTGGACAAGCCGAATCGCGTTTGATTCATTAGGTCAGATTCGGGCGGGCGGCGCCTTCGAATCCCACGAGGATCAATAGGTTAAGATGGCGGACGCGCAGCGGGCAACCGCAGCCGGCGAAGGGCTGCGACTTCGATTTCCAACCCAGTCCGTGGCGGATCATCGGCTTGGCGCGCAAGGGCGGCTGATGGCCGAGCCCGTGACGCGCCGGCTGTCCAACATGGAGCCTTTTCTCAAGCGCTCCATTCCCATCCTCATCGTTGCGTTCCTGATCGTCGTCGCCGCCGCGCGGGCGGTCGGCATGATGTCCGAGCAGACACGCCTGCATGAGGCCATGCAGCAATCGGTCTACCTTTCCGCGACCGGGGCCGCCGCCGTCTTCTCGGGCAACGAGGCCCTGTTTTCGACCGGCGCGCGCGTGGAGGCGGAAAAGCGTCTCGCGTCATTCCTGCCGCAGGATCGTCTGTCGCCCGGCACCTTCCTGCTGCTGGTCGGAGAGGAAGGCAATGTCTTCGCCGCGTCGGCGGCCGGCTCGGCCTTCGTCGGCCGTCGCCTTTCCGATATCCTGCCGGAGGTCGCCACGCTCGGCCGTTCCGGCCGCAACAGCGGCGTCATCGAAACCCGCATCGCCGACGAGCCCTATTACGGCGCGCTGAGGCTTGCCGGCCAGCAGGGCGGCCTCGTGCTGGCGCTGGCGCCGCAAAGGCAGATCAACACGCTCTGGCGCGAGGACGTGGCGCTGAACGTCACCCTGTTCGCCGGCATATCGTCGATCCTGTTCGTCATCCTCTACGCCTATTACAATCAGGTGCGCCGCGCCCGCGATGCGGACGAGACCTTTCTCGAATCCAACGTGCGGGTGGAAACCGCGCTGTCGCGCGGCCGCTGCGGCTTGTGGGATTTCGATTTCGCCAATCGCCGGCTTTACTGGTCGCGATCGATGTACGAGATGTTGGGACAGCCGCATTCGGACAATTACATCGCCTTTGCCGAGGCAGCGCGGATGATGCATCCGAGCGACGGTAATCTCAATGCGCTGGCGCGGGCCGTGGCGCGCGGCAAGGCGCGGCAAGTGGACCAGGTGTTCCGTATGCGCCATGCGGACGGGCACTACGTCTGGATGCGCGCCCGTGCCCAGGTGATCCGCACCGCCTCCGGCCGCGTCCACATGATCGGCATCGCCATGGACGTCACCGAGCAGCACCGGCTGGCGCAGCGCTATGCCGAGGCCGACCAGCGCCTGGCCGACGCCATCGAATGCACGTCCGAGGCCTTCGTGCTGTGGGACAAGAACGACCGGCTGGTGATGTGCAACGCCCATTACCAGCAGGCCTATGGCCTGCCGGACCGTGTGCTGGTGCCCGGCACCGAGCGTCTCGTCGTCAATGCGGCAGCGGCGCGGCCGGTGATCGAGCGCCGCATCGCCGATCCGGACCGTTCCGGCTATTCGCAGACGGCGGAAGTGCAGCTTGCCGACGAGCGCTGGCTGCAGATCAACGAGCGCCGTACCCGCGACGGCGGCATGGTATCGGTGGGCACCGACATCACCCTGCTGAAGCGCAACCAGGAGCGCCTGCGCGATTCCGAGCGCCGTCTGATGGCGACGATCAACGACCTCTCGACTTCGCGCCAGACGCTGGAGCGCCAGAAGGCCGAGCTTTCCGTCGCCAACGCCAATTACCAGGCGGAAAAGGAACGCGCCGAGGCGGCCAACCGCGCCAAGTCGGAATTCCTCGCCAATATGAGCCATGAGCTGCGCACGCCGCTCAACGCCATCCTCGGTTTTTCCGAGATGCTGCTCAACCAGATGTTCGGCCCGGTCGGCTCGCCGAAATACGACGAATACGCCAAGGACATCCACGACAGCGGCAAGCATCTTTTGAACGTCATCAACGACATCCTCGACATGTCGAAGATCGAGGCCGGCCATATGAAGCTGCAGCGCGAAAGCGTCGATCTGGCGCCACTGATCGAGGAGAGCCTGCGCTTCACCGCCATCCCCGCCGCGCACAAGAATATCGAGGTGGCGCAGCGCATCTCGAACGGGCTGACCGTTTCCGCCGATCGCCGCGCCATCAAGCAGATCCTGCTCAACATCTTGTCGAACGCGGTGAAATTCACCAACGAAGGCGGCAATGTCGCGGTGCGGGCGCGCAAGATCGACGGCGCCGCCGTCATCACCATCGCCGATACCGGCATCGGTATTCCCAAATCGGCGCTCGGCAAGATCGGCCAGCCCTTCGAGCAGGTGCAGAGCCAGTATGCCAAGAGCAAGGGCGGCTCGGGACTGGGGCTTGCCATCTCCCGCTCGCTGATCCGCCTGCATGGCGGTGCGATGCGCATCCGCTCGCGCGAAAACCTCGGCACCGTCATCTCGCTCAGCATTCCCGACGAGGCGTGAATCTCAGGCCGTGACGGTCGCCTGGAAAATCTTGCGCACCGCCTTGGAAAGCCGCTTCAACTCAGCCTCAAGCGTTTTTGTGTCGGGAAAATCGGCGGCGCGTGTCACAAGATCGACCAGCCCGGCCGGCGCATCTCTGGGATCGAAATCGCTGTCGATGCATAGGCGCACGATCTGCGAAATATCCGTATAAAGTCTGAGCGCATCGAGGCATGTGTCGAGGTTTTCGGCTTCCATCAGCCCCTCGCCGAGCAGCTTCAGCGCTTCATGGGTGCTGACCCCTTGCGGCGCGACCGGCCTGCCCTTCGCGGGCGCGATCAGCGCCAGATATTGCGAAATGAACTCGATATCGATCAGGCCGCCGGGAACGAGCTTCAGATCCCAGGCATTGTGCGGCGGCTTTTCCGATTCGATCAGGCCGCGCATCTCGGTGACATCCTTCGCGACCTTGGCGACATCGCGGCGGCGGTGCAGCACGGCGGAGACGATGCCCTCGCCCTGCGCGATCAGGCTGGCATCGCCGGCGATGAAGCGTGAGCGGGACAACGCCATATGCTCCCAGGTCCAGGCCTCGGTTTCCTGATATTTTTCGAAGGCGGAAATGCGGGTCGCGACCGGCCCCTTATTGCCCGAAGGGCGCAGGCGCATGTCGACCTCGTAGAGCACGCCTTCGGCCGTCGGCGCCGAGATGGCGGCGATCAGCCGTTGCGTCAGGCGGGTGAAGTAACGCATCGGATCGAGCGGTTTTGCCCCGTCCGATTCCACCGCCGCGTCGTCATAGTCGTAGAGCAGGATGAGATCGACGTCGGAACCGGCGGTCAGCTCGAAACTGCCGAGCTTGCCGAGCCCGAGCAGCGCCACACGCCCGCCGGGAAACGCGCCATGCGTCGCCTTCACCTCGGTCTCCACCGCCTCCAGCGCGGCGGCGATGGTCAGATCCGCCAGATGGGTGAAGGCCCGCGCAGCCATGTCGCCGTTGATCGCGCCGGTCAGCAGGCGGATGCCGATGAGAAAACGCTGCTCGGCTGCGAAGATGCGCAGGCGATCCAGCGTTTCCTCATAGTGACGGCTGCCGGAGAGGAATTGCCGCATCCGCTCGGTTAAAAGCTCGCGGGTCGGCAATTGCGACAGCAGGCCGGGATCGAGCATCCCGTCAAAGACATGCGGTCGCGCCGCGATGATATCGGCCAGACGTGGCGCGGAGGCCATGATGGTGACGATCAGCGACAGCAGTGCGGGATTGTTGCCCAGCAGCGAGAAAAGCTGGATGCCGGCCGGCAATCCAGCCAGAAACGCATCGAAGCGCAAAAAGGCCTCGTCGGCGCGCTTGTTCTCGCCAAAAGCCTTCAGCAGGTCCGGCATCAGCTCCGTCAGCCGCTCGCGCGCCTCGACCGATTGCGTGGCGCGGTAGCGGCCGTAATGCCAGGTGCGCACCACGCGCGAAATATCCGCCGGCCGCTCGAAACCGAGCTTTTGCAGCGTCTTCAGCGTGTCGGGGTCGTCGTTCTGGCCGGTGAAAACCAGATTGCCGGCTTCGCCCGAGAGTTTCGCTTCCTGCTCGAAGAGGTCGGCATAGCGCCGCTCGACCGTCTTCAGAATCTCGGAGAGCGCCTGCGAAAAGGCTCCAGTATCGGCAAAGCCGAGCATCAGCGCGATGCGCTTCAACTCGGCATCGGTTTCGGGCAGCAGATGGCTCTGCTCGTCGCGCACCATCTGAATGCGGTGCTCGACATCACGCAGGAACCAGTAGCAGCGGATCAGTTCCTCACAAGTGGTCTCGTCGATCCATTTGGCGCGGGTCAGTTCGCACAGCGCCTCCTGCGTCGCCTTGCAGCGCAGAGAGGGCATGCGGCCGCCGGCGATGAGCTGCTGCGTCTGGGCGAAGAATTCGATCTCGCGAATGCCGCCGCGCCCCAGCTTGACGTTGTGGCCCTTCACGGCGATGGCGCCGTGGCCCTTATGAGCATGGATCTGCCGCTTGATCGAATGGATATCGGCAATCGCAGCATAGTCGAGATATTTGCGGAAGACGAAGGGCGTCAGGTCGCGCAAAAATGCTTCGCCCGCCGTGAGATCGCCGGCCACGGGCCGCGCCTTGATATAGGCGGCGCGCTCCCAGTTCTGGCCGCGCCCCTCGTAATAGATCATCGCCGCCTCGACCGGGATCGCCAGCGGCGTCGAGCCGGGATCGGGCCGCAGGCGCAAATCGGCGCGGAAGACATAACCGTCTGCGGTGCGCTCCTGCATGATGCGCAGCAGCCGCCGCATCATACGGGCGAAAACCTCGCTCGATTCCTCGGGATCGGCGACGATGCCGGCCGACAACTCGAAGAAGACGACGAGGTCGATATCGGAGGAATAGTTGAGCTCGCGGGCGCCGAGCTTGCCCATGCCGAGCACGATCAGGCCGCTGCCCTTGCTCGGCGTGGCGAGATCGGCAAGTCTCAGCTTGCCCGTGTGGTGGCCGGCGAGCAGCAGGTGATCGACGGCGGCCGAAACGCAGGCTTCGGCCAGCCGGCTGAGCCATGCCGTCGTCTGGCGCGCATCGAACAGGCGGGCGAGATCGGCAAGACCGGTAACGAAGGAGATTTTGCGCTTGGCGATGCGCAGCCGGCTCATCACCTCGGCCTCGTTCGGCAAAACGTCGTCTTCCGGTCGCCAGGCGGCACGCGCGGCCTCGACCGTGCCGGCCAGCACCTCCTCCACCGGCCGCGACAGGGCCTCGACAAGCAGGGTCGGATGGGTGACGGCGATATCGCGGAAAAAGGGCGAGAGCGTCAGCGCGGCTGCCAGGAAATCCCGGAAATCGGGATGGGCGGCAAAGGCCTCGGCAATCGCCGGCTCGGCCTTGGCCATGTCCTTCAGCTCGGCATTCACAGCCTTCAGTTCGGACTGGTTCAGGGGTTTCAGCACCCCCGGCGCCACGTCGACGAGGCGTGAAACCTTCTCTTCTGCCGTCATGCAAAATCCTCCGCCATACCCCATTTAACGCAGGACGATGAAAAGCGGAAACGACCCCGCGCGGTTTTGCAGGCCAAAATGCAGACGATCAGGCCGATGGCGGCGGGAAAATCATCGTCACGGTCAGGCCGCGCCCCTCCTCGCGCCCCGGCGCGGTGTCGCTAAGCTCCAGCCGCCCGGAATGCAGCTCCATGACCGCCTCGACCAGCGACAGGCCGAGGCCGGTTCCGGGCTTGGAACGGCTTTCGTCGAGACGGACGAAACGCTTGACCACCTCCTCGCGGCGATCCTCGGGAATGCCCGGGCCATGGTCGGCGACGGAGATGCAGATATCGTCGTCGCGGCGCTTGAGCGACACCTCGATGCGCGGCTCGCCAGTGCAGTCGGCGGAATATTTCACGGCATTGTCGACGAGATTGAAGATCGCCTGGCCGATCAGCTCACGGTTTCCATGCACGACGATGCCGCCGGCGATGTCCGTGGTCAACGCCATGCCCGCTTCCTCGGCCACCGGCTCGTAAAGCTCGGCGCTGTCGGTGACGATGGCCGAAAGGTCGATATCCGACATTTCCGCCGCCACGGAGCCCGCCTCGACACGCGAGATCATCAGCAGCGCGTTGAAGGTGCGGATCAACTGGTCCGATTCGGCGATGATGCCTTCCAGCCCGGCGCGGCGCGCCTCGTCGGAGGGCTGGTCGAGCGCGTCGGCGGCCTTGTTGCGCAAGCGGGTCAGCGGCGTCTTGAGATCGTGGGCGATGTTGTCGGAGACCTGCCGCAGGCCCTCGTTCAGCTTCTCGATGCGGCCGAGCATGGCGTTCAGCGATTCCGACATGCGGTCGAATTCGTCGCCGGAGCCGCCGACGGGCAGGCGCTGCGAGAGGTCGCCGGCCATGATCTTGGTGCTGGCCGCCGACATGCGATCGATGCGTTTCAGCGCATTGCGGCCGATCCCGAACCAGATGACCAGCGCCCCCAATCCCATGACGCCGAGCGCCACCATCAGCGCGCGGCGCACCAGCAGCCGCAATTTCTGTGGCTCGCCAAGGTCGCGGCCGATCAACACGCGCAAGCCGTTGTCGAGCACGAAGACATGCGCATTGGCCTGATGCGGCACCGGCGAGCCGCTTTCGGAATAACGCTCGTACTGGAAGGGCAGCGTCGTCCAGCCCTCCTCGTCGAAGACGCCCGGCTGCACCGAGGCGACGTTGCCGGCCAGAATCTCGCCGGAGGGGCTGGCGATGACGTAGAGATTGGCGCCCGGCTGGCGCGAGCGGCGCTCCATCAGCCGCAACATGCCGTTCAGCCCGGCGCGATTGTAGGCGCGCTGGACGTCGGCCACCTCCTGCTCAAGCGTCTCGCGCGTCTGCTGGCTGAGGATGCGCTCGGACAGCGCCGTGACATAGAACACCAGAAAGGCGGCGCAGAGCGCGAACAGCACGATATAGAGCGCCGACAGGCGCACGGCCGTCGATTTGAAGACAACGCGGAAAGGGGTCATGCCACGGGCGCCGGAATGTTTCAGCCCTCGTCCTTGATCATGTAACCGGCGCCGCGAATGGTCTTCAGCAGCGGCTGGTCGAAATCCTTCTCGATCTTGGAGCGCAGGCGCGAGACATGCACGTCGATGACGTTGGTCTGCGGGTCGAAGTGGTAATCCCAGACGTTTTCGAGCAGCATGGTACGGGTGACCACCTGGCCGGCATTGCGCATCAGATATTCCAGCAGGCGGAATTCGCGCGGCTGCAGCAGGATCTCCTTGCCGGCGCGGCGCACCTCATGCGACAGCCGGTCGAGTTCGAGATCGCCGACGCGGTAGACCATGTCCTGCTCCGGAGCCCCCTTGCGGCGGCCGAGCACCTCGACGCGGGCGAGAAGCTCGCTGAAGGCATAGGGTTTCGGCAGGTAATCGTCGCCGCCGGCGCGCAGGCCCGTCACGCGGTCGTCCACCTGTCCCAAAGCCGAGAGGATTAGCACCGGCGTATGGATGCCCTTGCGGCGCAATTCGCTGATCACCGACAGGCCGTCGCGGCGCGGCAGCATGCGGTCGATGATCATCACGTCATAGGTGTTTTCGCTGCCCATGAACAGGCCGCTTTCGCCGTCGCTGGCATGGTCGACGACGATCCCCGCCTCACGAAAGGCTTTTGTGAGGTAGGCAGCGGCTTCGAGGTCGTCTTCGATCACGAGAATCTTCATGGCCGGGACATTACCCTCACGTCCCACGGCCGCACAACCCGCCTCGCGGGGCAATTCGGATGGTTGAATCGTGTCCATGCTCTTCTCCTCGATGCCGAAAGAAAAAGGGCCGCGCAGCCGATTCCAGACTGCGCGACCCCGGCTTTGCCTGTTGCGAGGGGTCAGCCCTGATCGATCGAAAGCGCCATGAAGCGGTTGCCGCTGCTGGATTCGATCTGGAACAGGGCCTTCTTGCGCCCGTCTTTGGCGGCCTGCTCAAGAACCTTCTGGACATCGGCGGCCGAAGACACTTCCTGATTGTTGACGGAGGTTATCTTCTCGCCTTCCTTCAGGCCCTTGTCGGCGGCGTCGGAGTCCGGATCGACGGCGGTCACGGTCACGCCCTTGCCGTCCTCGGAAGGCGACAGCGTCAGGCCGAGCGCGGAAAGCTCCTTGCCGCCGGTGTCGTCGCCCTGATCAGGGGTTTCGGTCGGGGCCTGTTTGTTGTCGGCCGGCAGCGTGCCGAGCGTGACGGTGGTCGAGGTCGCCTTGCCGTCACGCCACAGCGAGACTTCGACCTTGGAACCCGGCGGGAAGGCGGCGATGCGGCGGGCGAGATCGCGCGGATCCTTGACCGGTTCGCCGTTGACGGCGGTGACCACGTCACCCTTCTTGATGCCGGCCTTCAGGCCCGGAGAATCCTCCTGCGGAGCTGTAACGAGCGCGCCGCTGGCTTCGGAGAGGCCGAGCGATTCGGCGATATCCTTGCTGACCGGCTGGATCTGCACGCCGAGCCAGCCGCGATCGACCTTGCCGTCCTTCATCAGGTCGGCGACCACGTCCTTGGCGACGGTGGCGGGGATTGCGAAGGCGATGCCGACATTACCGCCTGAGGGCGAGAAGATCGCGGTATTGATGCCGACGACTTCACCGCTCAGGTTGAAGGTCGGGCCGCCCGAATTGCCGCGGTTCACCGCCGCGTCCACCTGGATGTAATCGTCATAGGGGCCGGAGCCGATATCGCGGCCACGGGCCGAGATGATGCCGGCCGTGACGGTGCCACCGAGGCCGAAAGGATTGCCGACGGCAACCACCCAGTCGCCAACCCGCACCTTGTTGTCGTCAGCCCATTTCACATAGGTGAACTTGCGCTTGTCGTCGACTTTCAGCACGGCAAGATCGGTGCGGCTATCCTTGCCGATCAGCTTGGCATCCAGCTCGGTGCCGTCGTTCATCACGACCGTATAGGCTGCGCCATCGGAAACGACGTGATTGTTGGTGACGAGATAGCCGTCCTCGGAAATGAAGAAGCCGGAGCCTTGCGCGGTTGGGCGCAGATGGCCCTTGCCGGGGCCCTTGCGCGGCCGCTCGGCGCGATTGCCGGGGCCGTTCGGGCCGCCGAAATCACGGAAGAAGCGCTTCAGCGGATGGTCGTCCGGCAGTTCGTCGAAACCGCGACCGCCGAAGTTGAAGCTGAAGCCGCTTTCGTCGTTGGCGGTGTTCTGAACGTTGGACTGGACGCGCACCGAAACGACGGCCGGGGAAACCGCCTCGACCACATTGGCGAAGCTCGGAACCTGCGGCGCGGTGACTTCGACCGGCGCTGCGAAACTGTTGTGAATCGTCGAGGGAACGCCCGTGGAGAGCATCACGGCGGCAAGACCGGCAACGGTCGTCGCCTTCAGCAGGGTCTTGGTGGAGGGTTTGCCTTTGTTGAACATGCCTGGTCGCTTTCCTTCATCTCTTCGCCCCCGTTGCGGGCGAATTCATTCGATGCAGAAGATATAGGAAGACGTACCTTACAAAGAACTGTCCGGCCGATGAATTTTTGGTAATGTCGGCCGGCTTATTCCTTCAGAAGGCGATCCAGCGCCGCCTGTTCCTCGTCGCTGAGTTTCCGGCCGGTCGGACGGGCGACGCGGGAGCGGGCATACACCGCCATGGCGATGGCGCCGATGACGAACAGCGCAATCGGCGCGCCCCACAGAAGATAGGTATGGGCGCTCAGCCGCGGCTTCAGCAGCACGAATTCGCCGTAACGCGACACAACGTAATCGATTACCTGCTGGTCGCTGTCGCCGCCGGTGATGCGCTCGCGCACCAGCAGGCGCAGGTCGCGCGCAAGCTCGGCATTGGAATCGTCGATCGACTGGTTCTGGCAGACCATGCAGCGCAGTTGCGACGACAGCGCCCTTGCGCGGGCCTCCAGGGCCGGATCGGCGAGGATTTCATCCGGATTGACGGCCAGCGCCGGCAGGGCCGAGAGGCAGAGAAGCAGCGCAAGGACGAGCCGGCGGATCATTCGGCAGGCTCCAGCGCCGGACCTGCGGGGCGCGCACGGCGGCTGGGCGCCCCGACCCGCAGGCGGCGATCGCTGAGCGAGACGAAACCGCCAAGCATCATCACCAGCGCGCCTCCCCAGATGCACAGGATGTAGGGCTTCCACCAGATCCGCACGACGATACCGCCATCGGCCATCAAGTCGCCGAGCGACACATAGACCTGGCTCAGGCCGAAGGTGACGATGCCGGCTTCCGTAGTCGGCATGCGGCGCGCCGTGTAGAGGCGCTTCGAAGACCAGACGTCGGCCTTGACCGTGCCGCCACGGCGGATGGTGAAATGGCCGCGATCCTCTGTGTAGTTCGGGCCGACAGCCGATTTCATGCCGTCGAAGGTGAGGCTATAGCCTCCGGCGGGAACGCTCATGCCCGGCTTCATCTCCACCACATGCTCAGTCTCGAAGGCAGTGACGGCGACGATGCCGAGGACGGTGATGCCGAGGCCCATATGCGCCAGCGCCGTGCCGAAGGCCGAACGTGGCAGGCCGGCCAGTCGCCGCAAGCCGATCGAGGTCGACAGCCTGCCGAAGCCGGCACGCAGCCACAGATCGGTCAAGGCCCCGAAGACGAGGAACAGGCCGGCGGCAAGCCCGAAGACGGCCATGACCGGTCCGCCATATTGATCGTAATAAAAGACCAGCGCCACGGCGAAGGACAGGCCGGCGGCCACGAACAGGCGTTGCAGCGCGCCGAGCAGGTCGGCGCGCTTCCACGCCAGCAGCGGCCCGAAGGGGACGGCGAGCAGCAGCGGCACCATCAGCAGCCCGAAGGTCAGGTTGAAGAATGGCGGGCCGACGGAGATCTTCTCGCCGGTCAGCGCCTCCAGAAGCAGCGGATAGAGCGTGCCGATCAGCACCGTCGCGGTCGAGACGGTCAGGATGAGATTGTTGAGCACCAACGCGCCCTCGCGCGAAATCGGCGCAAACAGCCCGCCGGCATTCAGCATCGGCGCGCGGAAGGCAAACAGCGACAGCGCCCCGCCGATGAAGATCACCAGGATGGCGAGGATGAAGACGCCGCGCGTCGGATCGGTGGCGAAGGCATGAACAGAGGTCAGCACGCCGGAACGGACGAGGAAGGTGCCAAGCAGCGACAGCGAGAAGGTCAGGATCGCCAGTAGAATGGTCCAGATCTTCAGCGCCTCGCGCTTCTCCATCACCAGCGCCGAATGCAACAGCGCCGTGCCGGCGAGCCAGGGCATGAAAGAGGCGTTTTCGACCGGATCCCAGAACCACCAGCCGCCCCAGCCGAGCTCGTAATAAGCCCAGTAGGAGCCCATGGCGATGCCGGCGGTGAGGAAGGTCCAGGCAGCCAGCGTCCATGGCCGCACCCAGCGCGCCCAGGCGGCATCGATGCGGCCCTCGATCAATGCCGCGATGGCGAAGGAGAAGCAGACGGAAAAGCCGACATAGCCGAGATAAAGCAGCGGCGGATGGATGGCGAGGCCGACGTCCTGCAGCACAGGATTGAGATCCTGCCCTTCCGCCGGCGCCGGGCTGAGGCGCTGGAACGGGTTGGAGGTCAGCAGGATGAACAGTGCGAAAGCCGCCGAAATCCAGCCCTGCACCGAGAGCGCGTCGGCGCGCAGCCGGTCCGGCAGGTTGCGCCCGAACAGTGCCACCAGCGCGCTGAACAGCGTCAGGATCAGCAGCCAGAGCAGCATCGATCCCTCGTGATTGCCCCAGACACCGGAGATCTTGTACAGGGTCGGCACCAGCGAATGCGAGTTTTCCCAGACATTGCGCACGGAAAAATCCGACACCAGATGCGCATGCGCCAGCACGCCGAAGGAAAACGCCACCAGCGCGAACAGCACGACGGCGGCGACGGAGCCGATATCCATCAGCGCCTGATCGTTGCGGCGCGCGCCCCACATCGGCAGGATGGAAAGCAGGATGGCGACGGCAAGCGCCAGGACGAGGGCGTAGTGACCGAGTTCGACGCTCATTGGGTCTGCTCCTGCCCGGCCCAGACGCCCTTTTCCTTCAGGCGGTCGGCAACTTCTTTCGGCATGTAGTTCTCGTCATGCTTGGCAAGCACTGAATCGGCCTGGAAAACGTCGCTGCCCGGCTCGAACTTGCCTTCGGTGACCACGCCCTGCCCTTCGCGGAACAGGTCCGGCAGCAGGCCGGTATAGGTGACCTTCACCGTACCCTCGCCATCTGTGACCGAAAAGGCGACGGTCGAGCCATTGCCGCGCACGACCGAGCCCTCGCCGACGAGACCGCCGAGGCGGATGCGGGTTTCCGGAGGCACCGGCGTTTTCGCCAGGTCGGCCGGCATGTAGAAATAGGCGATCGACTGGCTGAAGGCATAGAGGACCAGCATGGCGGCGACGGCGATGAAGCCCATCCCGGCGGCGATCACGGCAAGGCGCTTCTGCTTGCGGGTCATTGGCTGGCTCCTGCGGTGGAAAGGCCGAGTTCGGCGGCGAGCGCCAGCAACTGCTTGCCCCCGGCGCTGTCGGCGGGGAAGACGGCAAGGCCGCGCTTCAGCGCCTCGCCCGCCTTGTCCGGCTGCTTGAGAACGGTGTAGGAGCGCACCAGCCGCAGCCAGCCTTCGATGTTGTTCGGGTCTTCGGCAAGTTTTGCATCGAGGCCGGCGACCATGCCTTCGATCATCTGCGTGCGGTCGTCGCTCGACATGGCCTGAGCATCCGCCACCTGCTGCTCGGTAGGATTGCCGGGCGCGATCGCCACGGGCGGGCCGCTGTTCAAGGTGATGTGCTGCTTCACCAGCGACAGCCAGGGCGCATTGGCCGGCGAGTCCTTGAGGATCGCCTCGAAATCGCCCTTGGCATCGGGATATTGCCCGGCCTGTTCCTTACCCAGAGCTATGTAGAAGCGGGTGCGAAAATTCTGCGGCTCCAGCTTCAGGGCCGCTTCGAACGTGGCGCGCGCATCGGCGGTCACGACGCCATCGGCAGCGGCGACCAGCGTCTCGCCAAGGCCGTTCAGGCGCTCGGCGCTCGGTCCGATCAGGCGGATGGCATTGCGATAGGCCATTTCGGCGTCGCCAAGACGCATGTTGCGGACATAGATCGGCGCCAGCAAATCCCAGCCGGCGCCGTCATCCGGATTCTTGGCCAGATGCTGTTCGGCCTTGACGATCAGGATGCCGACATCGTTGCCGGGATTGTCGAGGCGCGCCTGCAGCGGCTGTGCGGGAAGCTCCGGACTGCCGGTATCGAGATAGATACCGAGCCCGATTGCGGGAAGACAGAGAATGACGAGAATTTCCGCCACGCGACGACGGCGGGCGGAGGGTTTTGTCGGATCGCCGGCCGCGACACCGCCGGAAACCGCCAGCAAACGGCGAGCGATCTCGGCCCTGGCGTATTCGGCTTCGCCGTCGGTGATCAATCCCTGCTGGCGGTCGCGGTCCAGTTCGCGGAGCTGGTCGCGATAGACGGCGGCCTCGCCGGCGCGGTCGTCGGCGCCCGCATGCGCGCCGCGCAGCAGAGGGTAGAGCAGCGCGGCCGCGACGGCCGCCGTGAGGATCGCGACAAATATCCAGAATAGCATAGCGCCCAATTACTGTACCCGCCCGGTCATTCCAACAGGCAAACGCGCCGCTCACGCGGATTTGTGTTCTGAAGCGTTTCCGCTTTCTTCAAATCGCGAAAACGCGCATGTTTCCCGCATAGGCCGTAGCCGCAAAGGACGCAGCGTACATTGCTTTAAGTCAAAGGCGACCAGCTTCCGTTGGCGTTGCGGCAGGCCGCACCGCGCGCCACCGCCTGCCGGTCTTCCAGCTTCAGCGTATGAGTATATTGCCGGCAATTCTGTGACCCGACCTGATAGGGCGCGGCCGCAACCACCTCGCCGCTGACGCCGCGGCCGCTCCAGGCGACCGGCTGGCCGCCGGGGGCGGCTTCCAGCGCCCGGTATTCGGCCTCGAGCGCCCGCTGACGGTCCGACGTGCTGAGCGTCACGCCGCTGCGGCCGACGATGCCGCCCTGCAGGGCGGTGATGAAGGCGGTCGAGCCGGGCGCCGAAGCCACCGCCGGCGTCGGGGCGATGCTGCCCGTTCCGGTTGTCTTGCAGCCGGCAAGGGCTATCGTCGCGACGAGCGCGGCAAGGGTGAGGCAACGCGTGGAAACATGCATGGAATCAAACCAGTATTTGCGCTCGGCAATCGTCAAATCAAGTTCCTTGCACTGGTGAGGGCTTCGCGTGGCGTCATTGTGACCGTCCGCCTTTTTTGACATCGCAATCGACCTCACGCAATGTCCTTTGTCACGGCGGGTAAAATTAGCCGCGCCTTCAGCCCGCCCGAGGCACCGCGCGACAGGTCGATCAGCCCGTGATATTCCGAGGTGATCTCGCGCACGATCGACAGGCCGAGGCCGGTGCCGGGCTTGCTTTCGTCCAGCCGCCGGCCACGTTTCATCGCCTCGCGGATCTGATCGGCATCGAGGCCGGGGCCGTCATCCTCGACGGTCAGCTCCACCCAGGACTTTCGCGCAGGGTCGGCGCCCTTGACGTCGGCCGGGGCGGCATTGGCGGTGACGACCACACGCCGCTCGGCAAAACGGGCGGCGTTTTCCAGGAGATTGCCGACGGTTTCCTCGACATCCTGCTGTTCCATCGCCAGCGAAAGGTGCGGCGGGTCGATGACCAGCTCGAATTCCTTGTCCGCGTTCAATCGACGCATGACACGCACCAGCCGTTCCAGGGCGGGCTCCGCCTCGGTGCGCGCCAGCACCGAATCGCGCTGGGCGGCGATGCGGGCGCGATTGAGATAGGATTGCACCTGCCCCTGCATGGCTTCGGCCTGATGGCGCACCAGTTCGCCATGCTGGCGGTCGAGCACGCGCGCCTCGTTGAGCAGCACGGCGATCGGCGTTTTCAGCGAATGGGCGAGATTGCCGACCTGCATGCGGGCGCGTTCGACGATGCGCCGATTGCTGTCGATCAGCGCATTGATCTCGTTGGCCAGCGGCTGGATTTCGCGGGGAAATTCGCCCTGCAGCCGCTCCGCCTCGCCGCCGCGAATATGTTCGAGGGCCGCGCGCGCGTGATCGAGCGGTTTCAGACCGTAGAGAATGGCCAGCGCATTGACGATCAGGCTACCGAAGCCGAACACGGCCAGCGCCAGATACAGGCTGTTGTCGAAGGCGGCGATATCATTCTCCACGACGGCGAGATTGCCGCTGACGCGAAAGCGCGCCGCGCGGCCCTCCTGATCGAGCACCACCTCGGTCTCGGCGACCTGGATACGATTGCCGTTGCCGTCGTCGAGCGTGTAGAAACGCTCGTAATTGCTGTCGAACGGCACCTCGGCGACCGAGGGCACCTTGAGGTTGGACAGGCCCAGCGACGACGACACCAGCGGCCCGGTGGAAAAGGTACCGAGCGGCTCGATGATCCAGTACCAGCCGCTTTTCGGTTGCGAGAAGCGCAGGTCGCCGAGCTGGGGATTGCCCGCCAGCGTGCTGTTCTCGCCGATCGAGATCGAGTTGACGACGTTGTAGAGCTGGGCGCGCAGCAGATCCTGAAAGCCCCGGTCGGCGCTTTCGCGGTACAATGTCGAGATGACCACCGCAATCGCCACCAGCGCCACCGCCGACCACAGGGTGGCGAGCAGCAGCACGCGGGCGGTGAGAGAACGAGCACCGAAGGTCATTTCCGTCGCAACGCCCCCGCGCGTCCTGAAGAATTCATTTTTGTTCTATTGCATTACCGAGCGGAACCCGCGTTCCGCATTTTTCCCGGAATGCTCGTTACTTTGCCGCGCCCGGCGCCTGCATGCGATAGCCGAGGCCGCGCACCGTCTCGATGAGATCGACGCCCATCTTCTTGCGCAGGCGGCCGACGAAAACTTCGATCGTATTGGAATCGCGGTCGAAATCTTGATCGTACATATGCTCGACCAGCGCCGTGCGCGACACCACCTCGCCCATGTGATGCATGAGATAGGAGAGCAGCCGGAACTCGTGCGAGGTGAGCTTGAGCTGGGCGCCGTTGACCGAGGCCTTGGAGGTCTTGGTATCGAGCCGCACCGGCCCGCAGACGATCTCGGAGGAGGCGTGGCCGGCGGCGCGGCGGATGAGCGCGCGGATGCGGGCCAGCACTTCCTCGACATGGAAGGGCTTGGCGACGTAATCGTCGGCGCCGGCGTCGATGCCGGCCACCTTGTCGCTCCAGCGGTCGCGGGCGGTCAGGATCAGCACCGGCATGGTCCGGCCCTGCGCGCGCCATTTCTCGAGAACGGTGATGCCGTCCATTTCCGGCAGGCCGATATCGAGGATGACGGCGTCATAGGGCTCGGAATCGCCGAGATAATGGCCCTCCTCGCCGTCGAAGGCCTGGTCGACGACATAGCCGGCCTCCTTCAGCGCATCCGCCAGCTGACGGTTCAGCGTCGCATCGTCTTCGACCACAAGAATTCGCATGTCCGCAGGTCACTCCATCGAAAGTTTCAAACAGGCATGGCCTGCTTACATCGGAACCTTGACGCGGACCTTGCGCGGCCGTTCGCTGCCATTGCCCTGGATCAGCACAGTGATGACGCAGGAATCTCCGGAGGGCTGGGCGGACAGAAGCTGGCCGCCGGTTTCGGCCACGACCTGCTCGGCCGCCGCCGCGCAGTCACCGGTAACGTCCACCAGTATGCTCATGCCGTTATCCTGCGGAGCCGCCGCCGAAAGCCCGGCGGCCAGGGTTGCTAAGATCGCCGGAGATGCCATCGCCTCTACTTCCACCGAAAACGCGTCGATACCAGTCGAAAAACCCGTCGCATCCGGCACAACCGCATGCGACGACACTTCAAGTTTTTCACGAAATCACGGCGGTATCGCAAGCCCGTATCACGCTTTTGCGCGCCATGTTCCATAGTGCATACTTAACCAACCCCGCCTGAATGGCAAATGAATGGGCCGTTTTCCTGTCATTCCCGCCGGCTTTGGCCGATGGCGTGACGGGCGGAAATCCGCCCGTAAACCGCCAGCAGCGCGCCCGCCGCCCCGCAGAAGGCAACGAGCTGATCAGCCAGCGCCCCCTGCTCCTCCACCCCGATCTCGACGCCGGCGAGATGCAGCAGCGAGGCGAGAATGGCAAGTGCCGCGCCCCAGACGGTCTTGGAAAGATACCATGGCTTCGATTCGTTCATGTCGCGTCTCCCTTCAAATTAGAGTGAAACCATTTTTTCCGCCGCATCCCCGAGCGGCACCCGGCGCCCCATCTGGCGAATGCGCAGCGACAGCGCCGCCTGCGGCCCGCCGAAATCCGCCGCCTCGAATGCCGACGGATAATTGTAGACCGGAGCGGTCACTTCGACGCTGCGGCGCACGAGCGATCCATCGAGGATCTCGACCCGGTAACGCTCCTCCGGCTCGTCGAGCGCGATATCGGCCGCATCCCAGTCGTCGGCGTCGTATCGCCCGCGCCGCACCCAGGTGAAGCGGATGTCGCCGCCGGCCAGACGCCGGCCGCTCAGATGCACCGGCGCCAGCGGCGTTTCGGCGCGAATGCCGCCGGCAAAGGCCTGCGGCGCGGTCGCGCCCTGCCCGCCCGCGGCTTCCGCAATCCAGTTCAACGACAGGCCGATCTCTTCCGCCATCAGCCCGAGCGGCCGGACGGCCGAATCGAGGAAAACGACGCGGGCTCCCGCTTCCGCGCCTGCCCGCATCGCCACATCGCTGCCGCCCAGCCCGCGCAGCAGGCCTGTGAGACGCCAGCGGCCGGGGGCGATTTCCTCGCCCGCGCTGTAGCAGAGCACTTCCCAGCCGCCATCGCGGCACCGCACCGCGAGACGGTTTTCGCCCGCCAGCACGGCGGCACGGGCAGCACTCGCCGCCGCGCCAAAGGGCAGGTCGACGGTCAGGCTGTTCGCCCGGTCGAAACGCCCGAGCACGCCCGGCGACAACGCCGCTTGCAGGCTCCCGATCCGCGCCGGACGCTCCAGCGCCGCGCGTGGCCGAAACCCTTCCGTTCCCGCCGAAGACGACAACACGCTGCGCCGGAACGGCTTCGCATAGAGCGCGGCGCGGGCGAAATCGCCGGAGGGGCCTCCCTCGAAACGCGGCAGATCGAGAAAGACCAGCAACGGCGCGAAGGGAAAGACCCCGCCGCCACCCGGCGCCGGCTCGTCCTGTGGCGAGGGTGGGCGCGTGGCGGTGGAGGCGGCGAAGGCGCGGGCTTCCACATGCCGCGTTTTGCCGTCCTCGATGCGGGTGACGAGGAAACGCCCGCCCGGCCCGGTCGGCAGTTCCACCGCATCGCCGGTCTGGAGATCGAGATCAAAGGGCGCGAGATCGAACCTGACCGAGCGGCGGGCGACGAACTGGTCGCGCAGCAAGGCTTCCGCCCCCGCCAGCGCCATCTCCTTGGCAAGGCTGGCGGCGAGATCGCAGCGCAGCACCCGGTCGTTGGTAACAGCCACCCGGCGCGAGCGGCTGCTTGCCTGCTCATAATCGAGGAACTGGTCGTAAAATCCGATGATCGCCTCGCCGGCATGATCGGCGTCGTGATTGCGGTTTTCCGTCCAGAGGGGCTGGCCATCGATGTCGGCCAGCACGTCGATCACTTTGGCCGGTCGGCTCGCCTTCAGCCGCGAACGAAACCGCAGGATCGGCCCATCCTCGTAAGCATCGACCTGGAAGGCGAGCATCAGCGGCTCGATCAGCGCCCGCGCCGAAGCGATCTCGCCCTGCACATAGCCCGGAATATCGCCGCTGACCTCCTCGACGTCAAAAGCGAAAAAGCCGTGATCGCGCAGGACGGCGGCGATGACCTCCGCCAGCGTTCCGGCCCCGAGACGGCCGTTCATCCAATGGCCGGTCGTCCAGTTGCTACCATCGCTCCACACCTTCTTTTCCTGCGGGAAAGCCGGGAACGGCCGCGCATCCCAGGTCCAGACGAAGGACTTCGACGCATCCAGCATCCCGGCCGGCGCCTCCGCCCCCGTCCAGTGATCGTGATGGGCCTCCAGAAACCGGCGCTGCATGCTGTCGAGCCGCATCCAGTTGGAGAAATAGGGCGCAAAACTCTCCGAGGATTTCGGATCGACGAAAACATTCGGCTGGTTCGCGCCCTTGTCGATGGCCGGGCAGCCGAGTTCGGTCAGCCATACCGGCTTCATGCCCGCAAGCCATGCGGTGGGCGTTCCCGCCTCCGCGCCGCCGATACGGTCATAATGCCGGTTCGACCACCAGCCGTGGATGTCCTTGTAACGGAAGACCCAGGGCTTTGCCGCGAGACCATCGGTGATCGGGCTGCGCAGCCTGGCCTTGCGGTCGGCGTCGCTGGCGTAGTACCAGTCGAACCCCTCGCCCGAGGCCACCGCCGCCTTCAGCGACACCGGATCGTCGGCCGTGCGCGCGCCATCCGGGTTTTCCGCCAAGAGATCGGCATCGCGCCAATCGGAGAGCGGCATGTAATTGTCGATCCCGACCGCATCGATGGCCGGCGAGGCCCAGAGCGGATCGAGATGGAAATAAACGTCGCCGCTGCCATCCTGCGGGTGATAACCGAAATATTCGGTCCAGTCGGCGCCGTAGGTCAGCTTCGCCGCCGGCCCCAGCAGGCCGCGCACTTCGCCGGCCAGCGTCACCAGCGCCTGCACGAAAGGAAAGGCATTGGTCTCGTCGCGCAATTGCGTCAGCCCGCGCAATTCCGAGCCGATGATGAAACCATCGACCCCGCCGACCGCTTTTGCCAGGTGGGCATAATGCAGCACCAGCCGGCGATAGCCTTGCGCCGTCCCGGTATGGGTGACTTCCGTCCCCATGACCGTGAAATCCCCGACCGCCGTATCGCCGCAAAAGGCGGAAACCGCCGTGCGGATGGCCGCACTTCGATCCGGCGAGCCCGGCCGGCCTGGCGCGGGATGACAGGTGATGCGCCCGCGCCAGGGATAGACCGCCTGCTCCGCCCCGCCATGCGGATCGGGCAGGCCATTGCCGAGCGGCACGTCCATCATCAGGAAGGGATAGAGAAACACCTTCAGGCCGCGCGCCTTGAGATCGGCGATGGCCGTCACGACGCTGGCGTCGTTCGGCGTGCCGCCATAGGCTGGCCCGCCATTGCTGGTGCTGATCAGATGCGCATCGCTGCGCGGAATGCCGGAGACGATCCACGGAATGCTTTCGTCCTCGCGCCCCAGTGTCTCGACGCCCGGCAGGATGCGGCAATGTCCCGCCCGCAAATCCGTGCCGAACCAGGAGACGACCAACGCCACGCTTTCCAGATTTGGGCAGACGGCCGTCAATTCTTCGATGGAGGCGGCCCAGTCCGTCGCATGCGTAAGGTTATGGCGGTTCATGGTGCGAACGCTGCCCGGCCCGAGGCTTTCGGTCACAGGCACGGTGGAATAGCCATGCTCGGTCGATCCCGGAATAACGGTGATCGCCCGGATCTGGCTTTCGAGCCGACCGACGGTGCGCAGCACCTCGAACTGGAACAGCGGAATGCGGTTTCCGAAGGTGTCGAGCGGCAGCCGCTCGAAGACGACGTAGGCCAGCCCGCGATAGGCCGGCGCCTTGCCTGTCCCCTGCTTCGCCTCGATCAGCGGATCGGGCAGCTGGTCGCGGCTGCCGTTATGCACCCGCATCTCGATATTCGTCAGGTCGATCTCGCGCCCGTCTGCCCAGACGCGGCGAACGCTGGCGATCTCGCCTTCGCACAGGCCGACGGCGAGATTGGCGTAATAGCGGAAATTTTCGACGCGCGGCCCCGTCGCCTTGCCGCCGGCGCGCTCGACGGACACCTCTTCCTCGAACCGCGTCGCCCAGATCAGCGTGCCGCCGATGCGGGCGGTGCCGTAGAGACGGTTGATGGAGGTGCCGTCATCGGCGCCGGGAATGCGCGCCGTCGCCAGGCGCTGGCCGGAGATGGTGCGGGTGCCGTTGATCAGCGCCCGGTCGACGACATTGCCGGCGAGCGCCCCGGCGGCACGGCCGATGATCGCGCCGACCGGCCCGAAGACGCCGCCCAGCGCCGCACCCGCCGCCTGAAACAGAATGGTCGCCATTGGATCACCTCAAAGTTCGGGAAAGCGGAAGATGCCGGCGATGCGCCGGCGCCAGGAAGGCGTCAGCGGCGAGCGGATCACCGCCGCCTGCTCATAGGCATGGATGAAATGCGCCTCGCCGCAGAAGATGCCGGCATGCTTTGCCGCATAAGCCGCCTGCCAGCGGAAGATCAGCAGATCGCCGGGCCGCATCGCATCGACAGGCAGGAAATGCCGCCCGGCCGCTTCCAGCAGCCGCTCCTCGCCGCAGCGTTCCGCCCAATCGGGCGCGTAAGGCGTGGGCGGTTCCGGCTCGCTGCCATACAAATCCCGCCAGATGCCGCGCACGAGGCCCAGGCAATCGCAGCCGATGCCGCGCCGCGATCCCTGATGGCGATAGGGCGTGCCGATCCACATTTCGGCCGCCGCCAAAACTTTTTCGCCGACGCTGCTCATTCGAACAGCGCCCGCCCGTCATGCACGGTCTCGCCATCCGCATAGGAGTAGGCGAAATCCGAGCCTGGAATATGCGGAAATCCTTGGAAATTGAGCTGGTTGGCAAATTTCGCCCAGCAGGTGGAAAACGCCTTGTCGCAGCCCGCCGTGACCTCGAACGCCGCCCCTGACGTCACCGGGCGCGGCAGCGGCAGCCAGAAGGTCAGCGCCACCGCCCCTTCCTCCAGCCTGTGGTCGTCGATATCGAAGGACAAGCCCGAGAGTGGACCGCCCGTGAATTTCAAAACGCCGTAGCGGAAGAAGCCGGCCGCAAAACCGGAAATCCCCGAAACCTTCACCGTCTGGCCGTCAATGACAGCCGTCACCACGCCGCTGCCGCGATAGGCCGGGAGATCGACGCCGCAGCGCCGGTCGCCCAGCGTCGCGTCGCAACGTCGCCCATAGATGCGGCCCTGATCGCGTCCGAGCTTATGCGTAAAACTGCGCAATTCGGCGCGAAAATCGCCGTCGCTTCGGGTCACCTCGCCAATCTCCTGCACCCGCAGCAGCATGTGCTGCTCAGGCTTTGCCCAGTTGACGAGATAGACCTCCACCCGCGCCCCGTCGTAACGCCCGTCCGTCAGGTCGGCTTCGGTGATGGCCTCGCTGGAAAAACCGCCGGCGACGTCCGCGGTCGTCGCGGCCAGGCCGGCTTCGGTCTCCGCATCGCTGGCGGAAAAGCCGCTGGCGGCGGCGAAATGCGTGGCGGCAAACATCAGGTCTCCGTCATGCCCGGTGAAGCCGAAGACGGTGCCGTCGCGGCGGATCACCCGCCAGGCATGGCAGAGCGTGGTCGCGCCCTCGGCGATATGGGCGGCAAGCGGGGCCGGGATCTCTCTCATGGCGTGATCTCGATCAGGAGAATGGAAGGGATGCGGCCGGCCTTGAAGGATTGCAGGCTGATATCGATGCGGTCGGTCGCAAAGCGCACCGGCACGTCGAAGACGAACCCCGCCCGCACCGCCGCCCCCGCCGCCGGAGGCGTGGAGAAGACGACAACCCCAGTCGCCGGATCGCAGGCAAAATCCCAGGGCGGCGTCAGACTGCCCGCGACGGAAACCACCACCGTCCCCGCCACCGGCTTGGCGATCACCCGCTCGACCCCGCCGCCGGCATCCGCATAGGTCTTGAGGAGCTGAAAGTCCGTCCGCGTCCCATCCCCGGTTCCCAGAAGCTGGTCCATCGCCGAAACGCTCTCCCCCGGCGGACACGACTTGTCATCGAACGGATCGCGAAACCGAAACCCGTAGAGCGCCCCGCTCCTCGCCTCGAAAAACGCCGCGACCTCATAGAGATCGTCGATGGAGCGCACCCCCGATCCCGCGTCGTAGGAGCGCCGCGCCGCACGCCAGCGCCGGTTGCGGCTTTCACGCCCATTGGTCAGATTGACGATATCCGTCCGCCGCTCCGGTCCGCCGCTGGTCGATAGCGACAGCCGCAGCGGAAACCGCACTTCATGAAATCCCGGCATGTTTCTTTCCTCAAATATTCCGCTGCCCTTTCCCGACGCTGCGGGCAAGCATGGCGGAGAGTTGGCCTTCGCTGCGGCGGAAGCTTTCGGCGTCGGGAGTGGTGATGTTGAAGACGATGCTGGTGCCGCCACCGGCAGCGGCAGCGGCGGCGACGCCGAGCGCACCATCGGAACCGCGTTTCAGCGGCAGGATGGCCTCGGCGCCGGCCTCGCCCATCAGGCCATGCCCGCCTTCCATCGAAAAATAGGTCGGCGCGGAAACGATGCCGCCTTCGGCAAACGGCGTCACCCGGCCCGGCACGCCGCCGCGCGAAAAGGCGAAGAGCGAGCCAAGATTGCCGGCAAGGCCGGAGACGGCATTGCCGACCAGCCCTTCCAGCGGCTTCAGCCCGACCGAAAGCGCGATATCGGCAAGCCGTGTGCCGACGCCGCGCAAGATATCTTCAAGGCTCTTGCTGCCGCTGGCCGCCTGCCGCAACGCCCCGGATAGCACCGAGCCGAAGGCGCGCGAGCGGGTTTCGAGGTCGGTCAGAACCTCGCCAAGCGCGGAAGCATTGCGGGTCATGTCGTCGAGGGACTGGTCGTCCATGCTTATATCCTTTCAGGCCGGTCCGGAAACTGTCGCATCAGCGCGGTGAGCGCCCCGCGATCCGGCGCGCCCGAAGCGGGGGTCAAGCCGCCGGTGGCGGCGTGGAGTTCGCGGGGCGTCATCGCCCAGAAGCAGGCGGGATCGAGCCGCAACAGGCAGAGGCCGGCATGCATGGCCCTCTCCCAGGGAAAGGGCATCGGCCGCGCCTCACCTGCCGCGGCGCTCAAGGGCGTGGCGGGGCAGCCTCCGTCTGTGGATCGAGAAACGTCGCGGTCAGGAGATCGCGGACGATGGCCGCGCAGCCGGCGATGCCACCCTCGATATCGGCCATCGCCACGTCGTCGTCGGACACCACATTGCCGCCGCCGCGAAGCCCGGCGCCGACGAGGCGGATGATATCGACCGCCCGCAGCCGTCCGCTTTCGAAACGGGCGGCGAGATCGGCGAGATTGTCGGCGGCAAAAGCTGTCTCCAGCTCCGCCAGCGCGCCCAGCGTCAGGCAGAGAATGCGGCGCTCGCCATCGATGACCGCCTCGACTTCGCCGCGCCGCCGGTTGGCGCGTCCCATGCCCACACCATGGTGCCCTGTCATCACAACGCTCCGAAGCTGATGGCGCCGGCGGATTCCAGCGCCAGCTCGAACTGCAGTTCGCCATTGTGCTGCCCCGAATATTCGAGCGCGGTGATCTGGAACGGGCCGGTCACCGTCCCGAAATCGGGAATGACGATCTGCCAGTCGAGGATCGTGCCGGCAAACAGCGCGGCGCGCAGCGTCGCGTCGGAGGCCGCATCCTTGAAGATGCCGGCGCCCGACAGCGTTGCGCGCTGCACACCGGCGCCGGCGAGAAGCTCGCGCCACCGCCCGGCGCTTTCCGCATCGGTGATGTCGACGGTCTCGGCATTGAAGCCGAGCCGCTTGGAGCGCAGGCCCGCCACCGTCTCGTAGGCGGAGCCGTTATGGACCTTCAGAAGCAGATCCTTGCCCTTTTGAGCGACCATGTGGTTTGTCCTCATAGCTTGGGGATTGAAATTTCCGCCCTGGCCGGATGCGGCGGCCGGCGAAGCGTGCTAGACCCGGCCGCCCGATAGCGCCGGATTCCGAAAGACAATGCCGCCTGTTCCCGCCGACCGCCGCCCGGCGGTCACCATCGCCGTGCTGGCCGTGACCCAACTCATCGGCTGGGGCACGACTTTCGACATGCTCGGCGTCATGGGCCGCATCATCGCGCCCGACCTCAAGCTCGCCAACGAGGTAATCTTTCTCGGCATATCGGTGATGATGCTGGTCAGCGCCGTCGCCGGCCCGGCGACCGGCCGGCTGCTGAACCGTTTTGGCGCGCGCAATGTGCTGGCTGCCGGTTCCGTCGTGTTCTTCCTCGGCCTTCTGGCGCTGTCTGCCGCGCAAGGCCTGATCGGTTATATGCTTGCCTGGGCGATCATTGGCCTCGGCGGGGCGTTCGGCCTGTCGTCACCTGCCTATACGGCCATCGTCGAGCGCGAGGGTTTGCGCGCGGGGCGGGTCATCGCCATCCTGATGCTGTTCACCGGCCTGTCCAGCGCCATCTTCTGGCCGCTGCTGGATGTGGTGCAGGCGCATATCGGCTGGCGGATGACCTTCGTCGCCACCGCTTTCATCCATCTCTGCGTCTGCCTGCCGCTGCATCTCTTCGCCCTGCCGCGCCCCGGCGGGACGGCAACGGCCGACGAAGGCCACGACATCGCCCCGATCGCCCTCAGCGACCGGCAGCGGCTCGCCGCCTTCCTGCTGATCGCCGTCTCGACCATGCTGGCGACCTTCGTCACCTATGGCCTGACGCCGTCGCTCCTGCATATCCTCAGCCTGTCGGGCGCCTCGCCCTCCCTCGCACTGGAACTCGGCTCGCTGCGCGGGGTCATGGGCATTGCCGCGCGCTTCCTCGACATGCTGCTCGGCCGGCGCAGCAGCCCGCTGATCGGCACGACCGCCGGCATTCTGATGCTGGTGGTGAGCTTCGCCATGCTTGCCTTCGCCGGCGATGCGCCGCCGCTGCTCGTCGGCTTCGTCGTGCTCTATGGTTTCGGCACCGGCGTCATCACCGTGGCGCGGGCGCTGCTGCCGCTGCTCGTCTTTTCACGGCGGGAATTCGGCATGCAGTCGGCGCGGCTGTCGCTGCCGCAAAACCTGGCGAGCGCCGTGGCACCCGTCGTCTTCACCGGCATTCTCGACCGCCTCGGGCTCGATGCCGTCATCGTCACCATCACGGCGTTGTCGATCCTGTCGCTTTTGCTGACGCTGGCGTTGTGGATCGTGATCCGGCGCGCCAAAGCGATTCCAGCCGGAGCGTGAAGCGCAATTGCGATCGGAAAGTCACTCGGTGACGGCGCGAAACCGCATTTCGGCGACGTGACGGCGCATTTTCGGCTCGCGCCGCGCCCGTGTCGCGCGATGCTGCAGATTGACGAGCGTCGCGCCGGCAAGCGTCAGATCGGCATCATGCAACAGGACGCGCAGCCGGGCCGCGATCTCCTGCGCCGCGCGCTGGCCCTGGTCGTCCGACCAGGCTTCGAGCGTCAAAAAATGCTCCTCGCTGGACTCGGTCGCGGTGGAAAAATCCTCGCTACGCAGGTCCGCGACGACGATACAGGGGAGACGCGGCCGGTCGAGCAACCGGTCGTGAATGGCATCCACGCCGATCATCGCCGTCAGCACGGCATCGCCGGAAAGCCGGGCGTGGATGGCCCGCAGCAGGGCATTCGAGGCGCTCATCGGCCCTCCTCCTCACAGTAACAGACGAGATAGCGGCGACTCTCGTCGGGATCGCGGGCGGTGCGGATGGAAAAGATCCGCGCACCCTTGCGCAGCCGCTGGCCGGCGGCGAGATCGGCGCGAAACCGCAGCCAGATGCGATGGCTGATCGTCGCGGCCTCCGCACCGGCAATCTCGCTGAATGCCTGGCTCACCGGCTCGACCAGCGCCCAGAGCGCGGCGACGGGATGCCAGGCGATATCCGCGCCGCCCTGCCCGTCGGGCGTGGCGACCGGCGCTTCCAGCTCCAGCCTTGCGGAAAACTGGCCGGGATCGAGAAAGGCAAGGCGCATCGTCAAAGCCTCCTCGGCAGCCAGGGCGCCACCAGCCGCTCGTAACCGTCGGGGATGACCGCCGGCTGGTTCTCCGGCGCGACGGCCCCGCGGCAGGCGAACATCTGGGCGATATGGGTCAGCATCGCCCGCTTCAGCCCGTCCGGCACGTCGACGGCGGTGCCGAAGCCGGCGGTGAAATCGATCTCGATGCCGTTGACGGCGCGTGCCGTGGCCGGGTTTTGCGCCATCATCAGTCGCGCCGGCACCGCCTCGCCGTCAAGCACATGGCCGTCGAGCGCGACGCTGACAGCATCGCCGGCCGCGTCATAGACCGTCACCGCGTCGATCGCGCGCACCGGCGCCTTGCCGATCCGAGCCGGCCCGTCCGGCCAGCGATCGAGATAAAGCCGCCAGCCCTGGCTGATCAGCGCCAGCCCGCTCATGCGTTCCAGATGTTCGCGGGCGGTGCGGATCAGGCCTGTCAGCAGGCCATCCTCATCGTCGCCGTCGAGGCGCAGATGCGCCTTCACCTCGGCCAGCGTCAACGGCTCCGCCGCCGGCGGCGCGATCAGGGCATAGGTCATGGATATCTCCGGATATTGGGAAAGGATGCAGGCGCGGCGTCGAAGCGCCGCGCCTGCGGGAGAACCGCGAAAACGCTCAGCTCGCGGCGAACTTCACCAGCTTGATCGCCTCGAAATCCTGCACCCCGCCGCCGACGCGCTTGGTGGTGTAGAACAGCACATAGGGCTTGGCGGAGAAGGGATCGCGCAGGATGCGCACGCCGGTGCGGTCCACGACCAGATAGCCGGCGCGGAAATCACCGAAGGCGATGGACAGCGCGTTGGCCGCGATATCCGGCATGTCCTCGGCTTCCGTCACCGCAAAGCCCATCAGCGAGGCCGGCTGATCGGCGGCAACGGGCGGACGCCACAGGTAATTGCCGTCGGCATCCTTGAACTTGCGGATCTCCGCCTGCGTCTTGCGGTTCATGACGAAGCCGGCATTCTGGCGATAGCGGGCCTTCAGCGCATAGATCGTGTCGATCAACACGTCAGAAGGGCCGCTGGTCTTGAAGGCGCCGGCCGCACCGGAGGCGATATAGCCGACATTGCCCCAGCTCCAGCCGCCGTCGGCGACCGTGGCATAGGACAGGAACCCCTTCGGCTTGTTGGTGCCGTCGCCCGCGACGAAGGCAGCGCCCTCCTGCTCGGCGAAGACGATATCGACCTCGGACGAAATCCAGGCCTCGATATCGACGGCGGCGTCGTCGAGCAGCGATTGCGTCGCGGCCGGCATGGCGTAAAGCTCCATGGTCGGGAAGGACAGTTCGGCAAGCTGCGGCGTGCCGGTCTGCGGCCGCGCCGCCGTTTCCGCCACCCAGCCGGAGGAGAGGCCGCTCAGCGAGAACGGCTTCTTCAGCACGGCCGACGACACCTGCCGCACCGTCGCGAGCGATCGGATGGGAGAGACCACCGACAGGCGGCGGCCGATTTCCGTATCGGTTTCCGGCGGCACCAGATAGCCGCCATCCGCGCCGCTCCCGCCGGAAAACGCCTTGGCTTCGAGATCGCGAAGCGCGCCCTCGTCGCCACGGCGGATATAGGCGTCGAAGGCGGCCTTGTGCTCGCTCGCCTCGATGCCGCCGCCACGGCCCAGCGGCGGGCGGGCCTTTTTGACCATGAGCTGGTCGAGCAGGCTTTTCTGCTCGTCCATGGCGCGGTTGATGCGCTCGACGCGCTCGCGGGTGACGACGTCGTCGGTCAGCTTGGTTTCGATCTCGTCGAGGCGACGATCGTTGACCTCGCGAAAACTCTCGAAGGCCGACATGAACTCGTCGAAGGCGGCGTTGACATTGTCCGGCACGGCCTTGATTTCCGGCGCGGGATTCTTGTGCGTGGCTTCACTCATGCAGCTATCCTTTCGAGGGCTGACGGGGTTTGAAGAGGTTGCGCGCGGCGCGGCGCAGCGTGCGGGCCAGCTCGGTTTCGGCATCGCGAAACCAGCGGGCATGCTTGACGTTGGAGACGCGTGCCGAAGGCAGCATCGGAAAGGTGACGACCGAGATCTCCCAGAGATCGGCCTCCAGGATGCGGCGGATGCCGCCCTTGGCGTCGTTGCGGGCGCGCACCGTCTGGAAACCGATCGACAGGCCGTCCAGGCCGCCGCTTTTCATCAGCTGGTGCACCTCGCGGGCGCGGGCGACGCCGGTGGCGAGCTGGCCCTCGACATAAAGGCCGCGCGCATCCTCGCGGATCGTGGTCCAGACGCCGATGGGTTCGGCCGGGTCGTGCTGGAACAGCATGCGCACGCCGCCCGAGCCGCGCTCCGTCAGCGAGCGGGAAAAAGCGCCGCGCTCGATGACGTCCTTGCCGAGATCGACCTCGCCGAACAGGCTGGCATAGCCGGAAAACCGCCCCTCGCCGCTGACGCCCTTTAGCGTCAGGGCGGCGAAACGGGTCGTGGCGGGGCGCGGCCCGCGATCAGCGTTCCTCATGAATGTCTCCTGGGATTGAAAGGGATCAGCGCTCGGGGCGAGCGCCATAGCGGCCGGCGATGCGGGCGAGAATGCCGAGCGCCCACCAGGCGCCGAGGCTCGCCGCCGCCGAGCCGGCCAGCAGCGTTTCGAAGGGCGACATCTGGCCGGCAAGCTGCATGCGGTCGATCAGCCATGCCCCCGTGGGAGCGCCGAAGATCAGGCCGCAGGTCAGGCCGGTGAAGAAGCGCCCGGCCGCCTCGCGGCGGCTTTGCGGCAGCAGGTAGATCAGCGAGACGGCCGCTCCCGCCGATGCGCCTGCCGCACGCGCGGCCCAAAGGCCCGGCTCATTGCCGAAGTCAGCCATCGTTAACATCCTCCGGTTAGACTGTGCTTACGTTTCGAGCATCATTTCGCAGGCGCGAAATACGATTTCGGAGTCGAAGAAAGCACCTGGCCGCGTTTTCTCGCGTAGCGCGTCAAGCGCCTCACACGGCGATTCAACCGGCTCGGAAACCGATTCCGCCGCTGAATCCAGGCCCCTGAATTTACTTCAGTATCCGACGGCCTGACGCTTCTCTTCCTCGGTGAGGAAGCTCGCGCCCCCGACCCGCGCCCAGAGCGCATCGCGTTCGGCCGACAGCCCGGCGATGCGGTCGAGATCGGGTTCCAGACGCAGGCTTTCGCGGTAGACCGGCGACAACCAGGCGGAGAGACTGGCGCCGATGCGCTGGATCAGCGGCAGCACCGTCAGGCGGTAGAAGGCGCGGTTGGCTTCCTGGTAATTGGCATAGGTGGCGTCGCCGGGAATGCCGACCAGCATCGGCGGCACGCCGAAGGCGAGCGCGATATCGCGCGCCGCGCCGTTGCGCGCCTCGATGAAATCCATGTCGCGCGGCGAAAGGCTCATCGTCTTCCAGTCGAGCCCGCCTTCGAGCAGCAGCGGCCTTCCGGCGCGCACGGCGCCTGCATAACCATTCTCCAGTTCCGCCTTCAGCCGCTCGTATTGATCGGGCGAGAGATTGCCGCCCTCCTTCGGCTGGTAGACCAGCGCGCCGGAAGGACGGGCGGAATTGTCGAGCAGCGCCTTGTTCCAGGTGGCGGCGGCATTGTGCAGGTCGAGCGCCGTTTGCGCGGCGGCCAGCGGCGGAAAGCCGATGTGGTCGTCGAGCGGATGGAACAGCTTCAGATGCAGGAGCCCCAACCCCTCCGCCGGCTCGGCGGCAAAGCGCCGGACGGCATTGCCGATGCGATAATCATAGCCGATCGGCCAGCCATCGGCGCCGGCGACGACGCTGACCCGGTCCGGCCGCAGCAGGTGCAACTCGCGCAAGCGTCCCGCCGCCAGCACCGGCTGCACATAGGCATTGCCCGACAGCATCAAATGCCCGTAGAGCGCCTCGAAGAAATCCGGCCCGCCCATGCGTGCGTTGGGACGGGCCAGAAGATCGACGAGCGGATGCGCCTCGATCTCGCGCTCGCCCTCATAGACCAGCCAGGGCACGGCGGCGGCGGACTCGGCGATCATGCGCACGGCGCGGTGGGCCACCGGATTGCGCATGAAGCCTTCGCGCGCCAGCGCCGGATAGGAGCGCGCCGTCCAGGCCGCCCGCGCCTCGCCGGCAAAGGCTGAAAGACCGGAAACGGCCTTCGTATCGGACACGGCGTTTCGCTCCGCCATGGCGCGCCATGGCAGCAGGGATCGAAGTTTCATGGGATCGTCCTTCTCGAAAGCGGGCGGCGTCGGGCGCGGCCAAGAGTATTTCCAGTCGAAGCGGGACCGCTTCGGCCTCGGATCATGCGGTCGAAACAAAAGCCTGAAACGAAAAGGCCCGCGTCTCCAAAGGTGACGCGGGCCGGCTTGAATGCCAGGAATGGGCGGCGAGGCCGCCTCAGCCGATCTCCTCGGCAAGGGCGAGCAGCCTGCGCACGATTTCGGTCGCGGCGGCCTCGTCCTTGCCGATGCGCCGTGCGACCGCCTCGCGCAGATTGAGGAAGGCGGCATCGACGCCGCGCGGCAATTCCGGGCCTTCGTCGCGGCCGCGACCGTGGCGCTCGGCCCGTGCCCGCATGTGTTCGCCAAGCGCGGTCAGGCGGTCGACGATCCGGCGCGCATGTTCGCGATTCTCCTCCAGATGGGCCTTGCCCTCGTCGGTGATCGTATAGAGCTTCTTGTTGCCCTCGGAAGCGGTCGCGGCATAGCCAGCCTCCTCCAGCAGGGTCAGCGTCGGATAGATGACGCCCGGGCTCGGCGCATAGGCGCCGCCGCTCATTTCCTCGATCTGGCGAATGAGGTCATAGCCATGGCGCGGCTCGGCCTCGATCAGCGACAGGACGAGCAGACGGATATGCCCCTGGCCGAGGAAACGCCCGCGACCGCCGAAATCGTCGTCGCCGTCGAATCCGTCGCGGCCGGGACCGCGTCCGCGCGGGCCGCGGGCGAACGGGCCGCGCCCCATGGCCATCATCATCTCCCGCCAGCGCTCGTGGCGCTCGGCCCGCCCGCCACGGTCGCCACGGTCACAAGCGTGCCGGTCGTCATGCTGCCGGTCACGCCGGCCTTCGAAATGTTCAAACATGGAAAGTTCCTTCAGATATGTTTTCGATATGTCTCAATATAGCGAAGCCGCGCGGAAACGCAAGAGTTCGATATATCGAAAACTATCTTAAAACACATCGAAAGAGAGAGTCGGGTTCCAGTTGCTTGAAATCAGCCGGAAACGGGGCGAGAGCGGATGCTCTCTCCCGTCATGACAGGTTGCGGCAGCTTTGCCGGGACGGCAGATCGCCGGTTCAGGCGCGGTGCAAATTCTCCGTCACCGCCTTAGCGGTGTCGAAATCGGCGGCGATGCGCAGGTCGCGGATGGGACGGACCAACTCGATGGAGGCCTGGTAGTTCGGATGCGCCTTGTAGGCGGCCATCGCCGCCTCGTCCTCGAATTCGGCATAGACGACGAAATCGACCTCGTTGCCGAAATGGTCCTTCTTGACGTTGTCGCCGATCTCCACGCATGTCGCATGCGGAATATCCGTCAGGATCGACAGGCCGGCGCGCACCGCCGCCCGATCGGCTTCGTTGGGCACGGTGAAGAAGACGATGTGGCGGATCATGGCAGGCTCCCATTCGGATCGAGCCGCGATTATCATGGCTTGGCCGACGGTTCAACGCGTCATGCCGTCCCATGGTTTTTACGCGTTTCCGGACGGAAAACCGCCCTCGACTTTTCCTGGACATGCTGACGGTCTATGGCCGATAGCCGCATAGAAGCTGCGCCCGTAGCCGGCGATCAGCGCCGCTCGGTCGGTGCCGTTGACGATGCGCCGCGCCTCGACCCAATCCTCGTTGCCGCCTTCGAAATAGTCCGACAGCTTCTTGCCGGTGAAACTGCCGCGCGCCATGCCCTCGAACAGGATGGCGAGCGCCGGCCCGGTTTCCATGGCGCGGTCGGGATCGGCGACGAGATCGATGCCGGTGATCGCCGACATCGCCTCGTAATTGCGCCGGTGGGTGAGTTGCACGAAACCGCGCCCCAGCCAGCTCCGCCCCGTCTCGTCGGGACGCCAGTAGGGCGTCTTCACCCATCGCAGACGTCCCTCGGCGAAGGCGCGTTCGAGAATGGCGATGGCCCTGGCGTCATCATCGGCCAGGGTCTCGCGTACGGGCTGCATGGTTTCGGCCGTCTCGTGAAAAACCGTCGCCAGGATATAGGCGAGCCAGCGGTCGTCGCCGCGCCGCCCCCAGGCCTCCCAATGGCCGAGAATTGCCTCCATGCCCTTGACTTGGGACGGGGACAATTTTCCGCGAAACGGGCCGGAGCGAATGTGGTCGAAGAAAAACCGTCGGTTGATAACCATGATGCCAGCCCTCGTTCTCGCCTCTCCACGGAAGGCGGAAATATTTCAATCGATTTTAAAAAATCTAAATCGTTTTATGGATTTAGACCCTGATTTACTTTTCATGAAGGATATGGAACCAAGCGCTCCATATCCCGTTTTATCGGCCCGAGTGAACCATTTGAGGAGAGTGTCGATGCAGCCCAGCGCCCAAATCATCAAGGCCCCGCAGCCCATTCCGCAGCATGTTCTGGACCGCATGGAATCCGAATGGCGCCAGGTTCGCGAGCCGGCCCCGCAGCCGGTCGCTGCACGCTGAGCGCGAACGCCGCCGGAGCGTCTCCGCTCAAGACCCCATCGGAAAGCGGCCTTCTCGGCCGCTTTTTCTGTTTGACCGCAATTCAAATCCCGCGCACGCGCGGTTCGCCCGCGCCCTCCAGCATCAGCGCCGTCAGCGCCCAGACCAGCGCGTCCAGACGATCCGGCGAGCGGCCCGAGGACAGGCCCTCCGGGCCGAAATCGCACATCTGGTCCTCCAGTTCGGAAAAACGTCCGGCATGGATCACCCGCCCCTGCTCATAGAGGGCAGCGACCGGCTCGGCGCGCAGATATTTGCCGCGCGTAGCGCGCACGGTGGTCACCGGCAGGGCGGCATCGACGCTGCGCAGCATGGCGCTCACCATGTCGCCGCCCTGGTTGATTTCGGCGACGATACGGTCGGCGTCGAAACGGCGATAGGCACGCACCACCGCGCCCGCCCAGGCGGCGGGGCTCGCCGCCGGCGCTGAGCAATCGGCCAGCACCACCCCGCGCCCGGCCGCATCGAGCCCGGCCACGACGATGCCGCAGCAGGCATTCGCACCGGCGCTTGCCGGCGGATCGACCGCCACGACGATGCGCCGCAGCGGACCGGTGACGCGTAGCGTCAGCGCCTCGATGGTCTCGCGTTTCCAAAGCGCGTCGTCCCGGTCCTCGATCAGTTCGCCGTCCAGCTCCTGCCGTCCGAGCCGGGAGCCGCCATAGCGGCTGGCCAGCGCCTCGATGAAGCCCGGCGCCAGATTGGCGCGGTTGGCGCTGGTGCTGATGCGGGTCAGCGCCGTCTCGGGATCGGCCATCAGCGCCTTCAGAAGCGGCACCGGCCGCGGCGTGGTGGTGACGAGCTGGCGCGGCCGCGCGCCGAGGCGCAGGCCGAATTGCAGCATGTCCCAGCATTCCTGCGCATATTTCCACTTCGCCAGTTCGTCGCACCAGGCGAAATGAAATTGCGGTCCGCGCAGGCTTTCGGGATCCTCGGACGAGAAGATCTGGGCCATCGCCCCGCTCGGCCAGACGAGCCGGCGGCGCGAGGTTTCGAAATCCGGCCGTTTCGCCCGGGCGATCCGGCAGATGCCGGAGGCGCCGTCGATCATCACCTCGCGGGCATCGCCCAAGGTTTCGGCGACCAGGGCGATGCGCAATTCACCCGCATTCGGATGCCGCGTCGCCAGTTCATGCACCCATTCGGCGCCCGCCCGCGTCTTGCCGGAGCCGCGCCCGCCGAGGATCAGCCAGCTTCGCCAGTCGCCCGGCGGCGGCGCCTGCTCGCGGCGGCGCAAAAATGTCCAGTCGCGGGAAAGAACGCCGGCGAACTCCAGCGGATCGCCGGGGAGCGCGACCAGGTCGCCGTCTCGCATGTCCGGGCGTAAAACCGCATCCCGTTCTTCCTGCCCAGGTCGCGCCGGCGCAAGCAGCCGGCGGCCCGCCTCCAGCGCCGCCGTTGCGGCCTCGGTCAGCCGCGCCTCGTGTTTGCCCGCGATATCCGCCATGCCGCGCTCATGTTCGCAAAAGATCGCCGTCGCCCTGCCCGTCATCGCCTTGTCGCGGCGGCGGCGGTTGCGGCTCGGCGGCGGTGGTTGGGGTGTGCGCATTCAGCCAGTCCTGCTTGAAACATTCGAAACGAATGATTGCCTCTTCCTCGGCGCGAGCGTCGATCAGCGCCAGGAAATGGGCCCGGGCGGCGGCGGGATCGAGCGCATCCGCCTGCCGTTCGACTTCCATCTGCTGGTCATGGGCGAACTGGCGCTGCAGGCTGTCGATCTTTTCCAGCGTGCGCACGATCAGCGACATGGCGTCGCTCGCCGCCTTGGCGTCGGCGCGCGAGGCTTTCGCCGCCGCCTCATCGGCGGGATCGGCGAGCGCCTTCTCCGCGCTTTCGCGCAGCGTACGGAAATAATCGAATTGCGCCCGCATCTCGCGGGTCATGTCGCCCAGCAGGATGCGCAGATCGTCCTGACCCGCCTCCCGCGACTTGACCTCCAGCATCAACAGGCCGGCGTGGGGCGACAGCCGCGTTTCCCGCCTCCCGCCGGGCTGTTCCGGCCAATCGGCAAACAGGTCGAGATCGACATTTTCCATTGCCCGCGCTCCAACAAAAAAGCGGCCGTCCCGAAAGGAACCGCCGCTCTCCAAAAATCCTTGCCACCGCCGCCGCCCGATTTTTCTGTACATTTCCAGGAAAACCGGTTTCCACTTTTCCTGGAAATGCGTTTCGGCGCAACTCTTCGACTATGCCTGAACCCTATCAAACGACCGTCACGCCGTCAAGGACTATTTTCCTATATCGGAATTTTTTCTTATTTCCGCTGCGTATCCTGCCCGACCGTCAGCGGCCATTCGACGACGTAGTCCTCAAAATCGTCGACATCGACCTCATCCTCGCTGACGGTGCGGCCGCGGGCGGAGATGCCGGCGATATGAACGGTTTCGGGATCGCCCGAAACCAGCGGATGCCACCAGTAGAGATCCTCGCCGTCGCGCACCAGCCGGTAGCCGCAGGTCGGCGGCAGCCAGGGGATCTCGTGGACGGCTTCAGGGGTCAACTGGATGCAATCCGGCACGATGTCCTGCCGGTTCGGATAGCTGGAGCATCGACAGCTTTCCCCGTCCAGCAGCCGGCAGGCAACGCTGGTGAACACCACCTCGCCGGTGTCCCAGTCCTCCAGCTTGTTGAGACAACACAGGCCGCAGCCGTCGCACAGGCTTTCCCATTCCGCTTGGCTCATTTCGCCCAGCGGCTTGGTTTTCCAGAAGGGTTGTTCGTCGTCGGCCATGGCTCTTTCAATTTTCCGCGAGCGCGGCGATTCCGCGCCGCTGTTGCACCGCAACTCTTGTTCTTTTTGCGCAATTCCCCAATGATGCCACGATATCGGTTTGTTAACCCTGCGGGCGTATCGGTTCAGGTCCATGCTCTGACGGCAGGATGTGGCCACGTCAAGGCATAAAGCAGTCAGCGGGAACTGGAGCGTATCGCAGGTGCAGGAACCTCTTCCCCCCGAAAACCGTCCTCCCCGCAAGCGGCACATCCTGCTGCGCATCGATTCCTGGATCGATTCCACCGTCTGGAACGCCGGGTTCAAGGCGGGCGAAATCTGGGAAGAGATCACCATTTTCTTCCGCCGTTTCCGGGTGCGAGGCTGGAAGCGCGGCGTGTTCGAGGTGCTCGGCGAGGCCGCGACGCTCGGCACCGCCGGCTCCGTCGTTCTCCTGGCGCTCGCCCAGCCGGCCTTCGAGGAAACCAAGGACGACTGGCGCAATCGCGGCGACTTCGCCGTCACCTTCCTCGATCGCTACGGCAATGTCATCGGCCATCGCGGCATCATCCATGAGGATTCCGTCCCCATCGACGACCTGCCGGATTATTTCGTCAAGGCGGTGCTGGCGACCGAGGACCGCCGCTTCTTCGATCATTTCGGCATCGATTTCATCGGTCTCATCCGCGCCATGACGGAGAATGCGCGCGCCGGCGGCGTCGTCCAGGGCGGCTCGACGCTGACGCAGCAGCTCGCCAAGAACCTGTTCCTCTCCAACGAGCGCTCCATCGAGCGCAAGATCAAGGAAGCCTTCCTCGCCTTGTGGCTGGAGGCGAACCTCTCCAAGAAGGAGATCCTGCGCACCTATCTCGACCGCGCCTACATGGGCGGCGGCACGTTTGGCGCGGCGGCGGCAGCGCAATTCTACTTCGGCAAGTCGATCCGCGAGGTCGATCTGGCGGAAGCGGCGATCCTTGCCGGCCTGTTCAAGGCGCCGGCCAAATATGCCCCGCATGTCAACCTGCCGGCGGCGCGCGCCCGCGCCAACGAGGTGCTCAGCAACCTCGTCCAGAGCGGCATGATGACCGAGGGCCAGGTGATCGCGGCGCGACGCAACCCGGCGACGGTCATCGACCGCAACGAGGTCGAGGCGCCGGATTTCTTTCTCGACTGGGCGTTCGACGAGGTGCAGCGCCTTTCCACCCGCTTCCCCGAGCATTCGCTGATCGTGCGCACCACCATCGACATGGGGCTGCAGAAGGCAGCCGAGCAATCGGTGGAGACCAGCCTGCGCGAATATGGCGAGGGCTACCGCGTCAAGCAGGGCGCGCTTGTCATGATCGAGAATGGCGGGGCGGTGCGCGCCATGGTCGGCGGACGCGATTACGGCGAGAGCCAGTTCAACCGCGCCACCAAGGCGCTGCGCCAGCCGGGCTCGTCCTTCAAGGTCTATACCTATGCGGCGGCCATGGAAAAGGGCATGACGCCGCAGACGACCATCGTCGATGCGCCGATCACCTGGCGCGGCTGGTCGCCGCAGAATTACGGCCGCTCCTATGCGGGCAGGATCACCCTTCTCACCGCCATCGCCAAGTCGATCAACACCGTGCCGGTGCGGCTTGCCAAGGACGAACTCGGCATCGACACCATCGTCAACATGGCCAAGGCCATGGGCGTCGAGACGCCGATCCGCAACGACAAGACCATTCCGCTCGGCACGTCCGAAATGACGGTCATGGACCAGGCGACGGGCTATTCCGTCTTCCCCGCCGGCGGCGTGCAATCGCGCCGTCACGGCATCACGCAGGTCATCGGCTATGATGGACGCGTGCTCTACGATTTCGACCGCGACGAGCCGGCCCCGAAGCGGATCCTGTCCGAAAAAGCCAATGCCTCGATGAACTACATGCTGTCGCAGATCCCGGTCATGGGCACGGCGCGCAAGGCAGCCCTCGACAACGGCATCGTCACCGCCGGCAAGACCGGCACGACGCAGGCCTATCGCGACGCCTGGTTCGTCGGCTTCACCGGCAATTACACCTGCGCCGTCTGGTTCGGAAACGACGACTATACCTCGACCAACAACATGACCGGCGGCTCGCTGCCGGCCATGACCTTCAAGCGGCTGATGGATTACGCCCATCAGGGCATCCAGCTTAGGCCGATTCCCGGCATCGAGAACCCGCTGCCGCCGAAGGATGCCAAGCCGCAGGCGGTCGCCAAAACCGAGGAAGGGGCGCTGCCGCCGCTCATCCGCCCGCGCTCGCTGTCGGTCGATGCCACGCGCCTGCTGCGCGCGCTCGGCGACAAGCTGCGCGAGGCAAAGCCGCTCGGCACCCAGAAGGTGGCGAGCGCCGAATGATCCTTTCCCTTTTCCGATAAGCGCAAAGAGGCTGCCGCATCGTGTTCCGGGTCCCCCTCTATGTCGCTCTGGCGCTCATCATCGCCTTCGGCGGCGGCATCGCCACGACGCTTTATGCGCTGAACGCCTCCTCCGGCTTCGGCGCCATCAAGCTCGGGGCCTGGGAGGCCTTTCCGCGGGCCCAGACGGCCGATGCCGACCCTTACGCGAAATCCCACCGCGCCCGCGCCGGAAAGCTGCTGCTCGGCACCGCCGAGGGCCTGAAATTCACCGCCACACAGGACGATGGCGGCCAGCCGCTGCGCTCTTCCTGCCGCTATCGCATCACCGGCCAGACGCCGCCGGCGCGGCTGTGGACGCTGTACGTCGCAGACCGCGGCGGCAATGCGCCGATCGCCCGAGACGGCCTGCCGGCCGGGCTGAATTCCTGGGTGATCGGCCGTCAGCCGGACAGTTCCTTCGTGATTTCGGTCGCCACCGACGCCCAGAGCGGCAACTGGCTGCCGCTGCCGGGGGACGACCGGGCGGTGACGCTGGCGCTGACCCTGTTCGACACGCCGACGGCCGGCAGCTCCGGGCTCATCGATCTCTCCATGCCGCAATTGCAGCGCATCGGGTGCGGCCATGCTTAAGATCGTCTTCACCGTGATCACCGGTCTCGTCGGCGCGGCGCTGCTGCATCTGATCATCATTCTGGCGCTGCCGCATTTCACCGGGCTCGATGCATATACCGGCGTGCTCGCCAAGGGCGATCTCAACCGCTTTTATGGGGTCGGCAAGCGGCCCGACGGCAGCGGGCTTTCGGATGGCGACCCCTTTCTGCAATCGGCGGTCTGCGCCTTCGATATAGAGGACCAGCCGGTGCGGCTGGTGGCCGGCGGCGATGTGCCGTTCTGGTCGCTGGCGATATATGACAGTTCGTCGAACGAGGTGTTCAGCATGAACGACAGGACGTCGGTGGATGGCGGCGTCGATGTTCTCGTCGCCTCGCCGGTGGCGCTGACGACGCTGCGCAAGGCGCTGCCGGAGAGCCTGTCGCAATCGATCCTCGTGGAAATGCCGCGCGCCGAGGGCTATGTGGTCCTGCGCACGCTGTCGCCGCGCAAGAGCCTCGAGGATGCCGCGCAGGCATTCCTGGCGGGCGCGACCTGCGATGCCTTCGCGATAGGTGCTACGCCGGGGGCGTCGAGCGATCAGTAAGCGCTGGCCGGCTGCGCCGCTTCCTTGGCCGGCGCTGGCTGGGCGGAAAACTCGATGCGCTCGTAACGCACGCCGGTGAACAATAGAATCTCGGCGTCCTGGAAGGGTTTTGCGGTTCGGCGCGGCGTTTGCGCGAGCCTGTCGCGGATATGGACTACGTCTGCCATGCTCGTCTCCATCCAAAGCTATCCCGGAAAAACGCGAACGGTTTTCCCGATGGAATTTCGCAAGCCAAATGAGACGGATGAATGCGATGGAATCTCATCCTGCCCTATGCGGGCCGGCGCACCCTGCGGGCCTCCTTCGCCCCAGGCATCTGCGCCTTTCTCGTCCATCCGTCGACGGCACGCATGCGCGGTCGCTGATGGGATTAACGTCCGGGAAGCGATATCGTTCGAAAGCCGCCCGTGTCGCATTGAGCGCCCGGACCCCTTAACAAAAGTTTAAATCTCCGCCTCGCGCCCCTGAAGCATAGGGGTTTTGGACAGGTGTGGCTTCGTGGTCACGCTTCGTCCTGGCCTGAAAACGACACCGCAGCGCGCGGCGCCTGGCTGTGCCCCTTGAAAGGTAATCCATAGTTAACAAGCGTTTAAGGATTTTGTTCTAATTTGACCCGTGACGTTTTGCGTATGTGAGTGATTTCCGTGACCGATCGGTTTCGAGACCTTGAAAGCCCGCAGGCCATGCGAAAGAAGGATGTGGTTCTGATGGCGACCGTGACCAGTTTCGAGAATCTGCGCTACCCGACCAGATCGGAGCTGCGGCAGTTCGCCGAACTCTTCGCGCCCCTGTTCAAGGCCTCCAGCGAGGAAGCCAGGCGCCAGGCCGTCGCCGCCCTCTCCCAATGCCCCAACATTCCCGAAGCTGTGGCGCTGTTCATCGGCTCGCAGCCGATCGGCGTCGCCGCCCCCTTCCTCACCTGCTCTCAGGCGATCAGCGACCAGACGCTGATCACCATCGCCCGCAGCCAGGGCGGCGCGCATGCCAAGGCGATCGCCCGCCGCGACAATCTCTCGCCGATGGTCGTCGATGCGCTGGTCGGCATACGCCAGGAGATGCCGGGTCGCGGCGGCGCCGGGCTGCTCGCAGTGCCTGTTGCCCCGCCGCCTGCCGCCGCGCCCCAGCCCCAGGCCGTCGCGCCGACGGTCCCTGTCCTTTCGGAAGAAGAGGTCCAGCGCCAGAAAATCCATGAACGCGAGGAGCAGTTGCGGCAGGAATTGCGCAACCTCGTGCGCCATCTCGATCCGCCCGCCAATGACCGGCTGGGCCTGCGCAGCCTCGATGCCACCCAGGAAGCGCTGCTGGTGCGTTTCGCCCGCACCCGCGATGCCGATCATTTCGCGACGGCGCTTGCCGATGCGCTCTCGGCCAGCCGTTTCCTGTCGGAACGCATCATGCTGGACATTTCCGGGCAGCAGCTGGCGACGACGCTGATCAGCCTCGGCCTCGCCGATGAGGACGGCGCCTTCATCCTCTCCCGCCTCTATCCGCATCTCGGCGAACAGGCCGGGCGGCGCACCAGGGCGCAGATCCTGCTTTCCACCCTCGACCCCGCCGAATGCGACGCCCGCGTCGAAGCCTGGCGCCGCGCCGACAGCTACACCTTCCGCCAGGAAGAAGCCGGCCGACACCCCAGACCCGCCGACCAGATCCCCCCCGTCAGCAACATCAAATCCATCGGCCGACGCTGAGCTGCCGAGCGCCTGCGGCGCCCGTCACCCGACCACGCTCACCAGATCGCCGATCTCGTCGATTTCCAGTTCCACCAGCCAGAGGTCGGGATCGAAGCGGCGTTCGCGCGCGATGAAATCGTCGATGGCCGCTGGCTCGACCCTGTCGAAGCGGCATTCGAAGAGGCGGGTTTCGGCCTCGTCCTCGCCGAACACCGTCTGCGGCGCGGGAGCATAGAGGCTTTCGAGGCCATCGCGAAACCGCTGGCGCAGATAGATGGCGCCGGCGGACTCGGCGCCTTTGTACTCGATGGCGGCATAGCCGCCACGGTTGAAGACCTGGCGGGTCAGGGCGGAGACGAAGATTTCGGAACGCAGGCGCATGGGGACGTGATAAAGCATTTCCGGGAAAAGTGGAGGCCGGTTTTCGTCCCCGACATGCGACACGCTTTCCGCCCCGCTCACACCATGCGGGCCATCGGCTTACAAGGCCCCGATTTCCTTCATCTTTTTAAGTACGGTTTCGCTGGGTTCGCCGGTCTCGGCCAGGCGGTAATGCTTCTGGAAATGCCGGATCGCCTTGCGGGTGACGTCGCCGGCGACACCGTCGACCTTGATATCGGCATAGGCGAGATTGGTAAGGCCGCGCTGGATCTTCATCACCAGGTCAGGCTTGGGCGCGGCGGGGCTGACCGGAAGCTGCTTGTCCGCCTTGAGGATCGCGGCCGCGACCGGATCGATCTGCGTGCCGGCATCGCTGGCGACGTCATTCGGCCTTTCGCCCGGCACGGTCCCGGCGCTGCTCTTCACCGTCAGCAGCGCGGCAAGCAGGTCGGCGCTCGCCTGTCCCGTCTGCTGCAGGCCGGCGCTTTTTTCGAAGGCGAGGATGGCGGCTGTGGTGCGCGGGCCGCCATAACCGTCGGCGGGGCCGTCGTAAAAGCCGTGGCCGATCAGCGCCCCCTGGACGTCGCGCATCAGGGCTGAGGGTTTGCGCGCCGGCGCCGCGGGGACGGCGGCGGTCGCGGCCGGGTCCGGCGTTTCCGTCGTGCCGTCGGCGCGTTCGATGCGGAAAGTGGTCACATCGGCCGGGCGCGCCTCTGCCGCATTCGATGGCGCGCCGGCGAACGCCGTCTGGTCATGCGCATCGCGGGTGCGAAAAATCGGGGCGGGATGATTGCCGTGCTGATACCACAGCGCATTGGCGGAAATGAAGGACATGGCGACCGCGAAGGCCGCGCCGCCGAGCATCAGCGTCGGATAGCGCCCGACCATGCGCGCCGTCGCGCCCATGCCCTGCCCGGCGAGGCCCAACGCGGCGCCCGAAACGGCGACCGCCGGATGAATACGCCGGGGTTTCTTCGAAGACGGTGTCCTGAACGGGTCAGGCGATTTTCGCGGTCGCTTGGCCATGGTCTCTTTCTCCATGCCGCGAGTCGGCGAAAGGTGCGGCGTTTTTGAGGCGCGGCGGAAATTCCACAGGGCGTTGCGCCTCGATATCAAGGATGTCCGCCTCGGCGGTCACCGCGCCCGATCCGTCCATCGGCACCGTCACGGTGATGATCGTGCCCTCGCCCGGACGGCTCGCGATCGAGAACCGCCCGCCATGCAGGGCCACCAGGCCCTTGACCAGCGACAGGCCGAGGCCGGTGCCTTCATAGCGGCGGGTATATTCGTTTTGTACCTGCATGAACGGCCGGCCGATCTGCGCAAGCTGGCTTTCGGCGATGCCGATGCCGGTATCGCTGACCGCCAGCGTCAATTCGCCATCCCTGGCCGCGGCATCGATGGTGACGACACCGCCGTCCTCGGTGAACTTGACGGCATTGCCGACGAGGTTGATGAGGATCTGCTGGATGGCGCGCTGATCGGCGGTGATTTCGCCAAGGCCGCGCTGGACGCGGCTTGTGAGCGTCACGCCCTTTTCGCGGGCTTGCAGCGCCAGCATTTCCTCGCAGGCGCGCACCGAATCGGCGATGGCGAAGGGCTCCATCATCAGTTCGTAGCGCCCGGCCTCGATCTTGCTCATGTCGAGCATGGTGTTGACCACCGAGAGCAGATGGGCGCCGGACTGGCGGATGAGGCGGACATATTCGCGCTGGCGGTCGTTTTCCAGCCGGCCGAAATATTCGCCGATCAGGATATCGGAAAAGCCGAGAATGGCGTTCAACGGCGTGCGCAGCTCATGGCTGACGGCGGCGAGGAAACGCGACTTGGCGTCGTTGGCGCTTTCTGCCTCCGCCGCCTTGCGCGCCGCGTCGCTCTTCAGCGCCTGCTCGTCGGATACGTCGCGCATCTGGCCGAAGATGGCGCTGAGCGCCCCATCCCCGTCCTGGGCAAGCGCGGTCATGTCGAGGCGGATGTGGACGAACTGCTCGGCGACCGCCGGGCCAAGCGGCGCGGCCCGCTCGATGCGCAGGTCGACGCTGACATCGCGCGCGCCCTGGCGCAGGCTGTCGACGGCGCGCATGAAATCCAGCCGGTCGGAAACATGCAGCTGATCATAGAAACCGCGGCCCTGCGGATCGCGCATCCAGCCGAGGAAGGTGTCGCGATCGCGGCCGCTGAAGCCGGTGACGCTGCCCTGCGGATCGAGGAAGAGCACGGCGCCGGCGCAGACGCTGGCGATATCGAGCGCCTGATCGGTCTCCGTCGCCGTTGCGGCCGGCTCGTCCGGGCTGCCGCGCAGCCAGGCGATACCGCCGACGGCGCCGATGAGGAAGGCCGAGGAGACGAGCGCGACACCGACGGGAATGGCAACGGCGGGGCTGACGAAAGCCGAGAGCAGCGCCGGCATGGCGATCAGCCCGGTTGCCGCGCCAAGGGCGATACGGCTGAGATACGCGATCTCGCCCGATGTCGCGGCGCGGCTTCCGGTGCGCAGCAACCAGCCTTCCGCCGCCCGCTCCGCCACTGCCGTCATCCTCTGCGCTATGTTACCCGATACCTGCACGCCAAGACCTGAAATGGGGTTCTTTCCTGCGCCGACATTAGGCTTGCGCGCTTAAGGAAAGGATAAAACCACCCCCCGGAAAGGCATGGGAGGACCTCCCAAAGCCCATTTTCGCGCAGATCGCCGGGCGTGGTTAACATACGGTAAGCACTGGCTTTTTTCGAATTTTCGCCACAGTGTTAACCTTTGTGGCCGAGGCCCTGCCCGCAAAGCCCGGCATTGCCGGGAGCCCTCTGCCCAGATGCTTAACGCCGCTCGCTCAAATTCGCCGCAAATACCGTTCAAATGCGGAAAGACGGCATTCGACTTAAATTTGCGGATAATCCGAACGGCTTCTTCAAAACCATATTCGCCGGACAGGCCTTAGGGTAACCGCAGATCGAAAGGGCTCTCCGATCCGAATCGCTTCGCCAAGCGAAAAGGAGCGGCCGCCCACCTTAGACCCGGCATCAAGACCGGGCAGGAAACAGGGAAAAGACGATGTGGTTTCTGATCAAGGGATCGTTCTGGTTCGGGCTCGTGCTGGTGCTGCTGCCGATTTTCGACAGGGATGCCACCGGCAAGCTGGAAGCCGGGCCGAAGGTGGAGATTTCCGATGCGCTCTCGGCGGCCAGCGGCGCCTATGATTACGTGAGCGCGCTCTGCACCGAAAAGCCTGAGGTCTGCGAAAAGGGCGGCGAGACCTTTACCGCGCTTGGCCACCGGGCCCGCGAAGGCGCGCGCATCGCCTATGAATTCCTGGACACCAAATTCGGCGACGAGAGCACCAAGGTGGCCAGCGCCGAGGATGGCGCCCGCCTGCCGCTGATCGACGACGACGTGACCACCGGCACGATCGCGCCGCTGCCGCAGCACAAGCCGGCCCGCCCGTAACCGTCGCCTGCCCTGACAATTTCCCTGCGCCCGCGGCCCTGTCCCTGCCGCCGGGCGCTTCTTTTTTGCACCAAACAAGACTTCCATGCTGCCTGCCGCAAGTCCGGACGCAAAACCGGTTCGCACTTTTGCTGGAATTGCTCTATATGCGGCACAAACCGCAGGACACTATCATGAGCCAACTCGAAGAGATCATCGACGACTTCGCCTTCCTGGACGATTGGGAAGACCGCTACCGCTATGTCATCGAGCTGGGCAAGGCGCTGCCGGATCTCCCCGAGGACAAGCGCACATCGGAAAACAAGGTGCAGGGCTGTGCCAGCCAGGTCTGGCTCGTCACCCATGCGGGCGACGGCGCCGATCCGGTTTTGACTTTCGAGGGCGATTCCGATGCGCATATCGTGCGCGGCCTGGTCGCCATCGTGCTCGCCACCTATTCCGGCAAGCATGCCTCGGAGATCGCCAATCTCGACGCCATCGACGTCTTCGGCAAGATCGGGCTGGTGGAACACCTCTCCTCGCAGCGCGCCAACGGCCTGCGCTCCATGGTCAAGCGCATCCGCGACGAGGCCCGCGTCCGGCTGGCGGCCTAGGCTGTTCTACAAAGACGGCCGATAATCCTCAGCGCCCCAATGCAGTGTCGACGCACGCCGATCCGGCGCAGGCGGGTGGTAGTGGCGCGAGAGCGACAGGAGGGCGGCGCGCAGCAGGAGCTTTGCCGAGCGCGCCGGCCATTGCCGTTCGCGCTCGACGGTTTCCAGCCCCTTCATGAAGCAGCAGACATCCAGCGCCACGCCGGCCAGTTCCGGGCCGATGGCGTCGACCGCCTGGGAGACGCGGCGGCGGGCGGCAAGGGCGCTGTCGGTGAGATCGGCGATGCCGCCGCGCGCGCCGTCGCCGCGGCTCGCGAGGCGCGGCTCCCAGGAAGCGGTGACGCGCGGCTGCAACTGCCCGCGGGTGAAATCCGCATGCAGGCGCTCGCCGGCCGCCACCGCCTCTTCGGGTAGAAACTGGCCGCCCTGCCGGTCCTTCATCCGGGCGAGCGCGCCGAGCGGCGATTCCGCCCGGTTGATGCGCACGATCGCCGCCGCGCCCTCCACCTCGACTTTCGCCATCTCGTCGTCGCGGTGCTGGGCGCCATAGGCCTCCTCGCCCGCCCCGCACAGGCGGCGGCGCAGGAAGCCGCGCGCATCCGCTGTTGCCCTCAGACGATCGGCCTCACGGGCCAGCAGTCCATCGGCAAGTGCGCGGCGAACGGCGGCGGCGGGGACGGTGCGCTCGGCGCCGTCTTCGCGGCGCAGCCGCAGGCCCGCACCGGACCCCTCCTTCAGCGTCAAAACCCGGCTGCCGGCAAACCGCAGCAACCCTTCCAGCGCATGGCCCATATCGATTTCCTGCTTATTCATCCCGTGCCGCTCCGGCCGCGCCGAAAACCGAAACCGCGAGACGCTCGACCGCCGCGACGAACTCATCGAAGGCGGGATCGTCGCGGCGATCCTCGACGACGGCGCAGGCATGGCCGACCGTGGTGCGGTCACGCCCGAAGGCGAGACCGATCTCGCTCTGCGACAGGCCGAGCGCCACATGGCAGACATACATGGCGATCTGGCGCACATGCGCGGTCGCCCGGCGGCGGTCGCGGCGGGCCTGCACCCGATCGGAGGCCAGCTGGATCATTTCCACCGCGATTTGCCGCACAACCTGGCAAACGGTGCGCACCGGCACACGCACCGGCCCGGCAAGCGGAGACGCCTGTTCGGCGGATGACAATCGGGGCGGTTCAATGCTATGGTCGAGGTCTCGTGTCATGGCGCTCTCCAGATTAGGAATTTATTCATACACCCATTGGCACGCATGGGGAAGAGAGCGAGTGATTCCGGCAACCCATTGTTGATGAAACTGGATAATTTCGGCGGATCATGCGCAGGCGGGCAGCCCATCGACAGTCTGTCACCGATCCGTCAACGTCATCACCAGGCTTGCCCCAGGATGCGCATCAGGCTTCCAAGTGGTTGACAATTATAAATATATCGATGCTTCTGGATGATCCGACGCAAGGCTTGGCATGACGATCGAGAGGCTCTTTGGCTCCTCCCGGTGCGTAAGAAGTCTACGCTTCTACTCGTCGTGCCCATTGCATGTTTATCGGGCTTTATGTGTCGACGATGTTCTCGCCAATCGGGAGGCCCAAGGAACGACCCTTGAGAGCTTAACAAATTAGGTAAATTTTCCTAATCACAATCAACAAAAAACCGGGCATCGCGCCCGGCCTTCCGGCTTTGCAAAAAACCGCGACCGGAAACCCGGCCGGATCGAGACCCGACCGTCCTCCTGTCGCAGCGCGGCTTATTTGCCGCGCTTGCGGCGCTGACCGAGGCCCATTTCCTTGGCAAGGCGCGAACGTGCCTCCGCATAAGCCGGGGCGACCATCGGATAATCGGCCGGCAATTCCCATTTTTCGCGATACTCTTCCGGAGACAGCGAATGATGGGTCATGAGGTGACGCTTCAACGACTTGAACGAACCGCCGCATTCCAGGCAGGTGATCTGATCGTCCTGCACCGACTTGCGCACCGAAACCGCCGGCTTCTGTTTCTCGACGACGGCGACCGGCGCGGAAGGGGCGCTGGTGTTGCTCAGGGCGGAATGCACATCGGAAATGAGATTCGAAAGCTCGCCGACCGGGACGACGTGATTACTCACATAAGCCGCGACGATATCGGCGGTCAGCTCAACCAACAGTTCGGGACCGTTGCCCAAGCTCGAGTCTGTCATGTTTCGTACTCCTGTTCAAAACTCTTGCCCTGTATCCGCCGGCGCGGTCTGGCCGAATCGATCGGACACGCATCATTTCAGAGTCGCGCATTGCCGCCCCTGCTGCAGGCAGTCCGAAGACCGATCGAAGCCTACCCCTAAGCTTCGGCCTGCGCGCATGGGCGGATCATGCGTTTTCGACATCGACCGCTTTCCGACCTCTCCTCGCGCAGCAATTGACGGCTCAATTCCCACGCTCGCACCGGTTTTCCCGGCGCTTTCCCGAATCGAAGCGGTTCAGCTTTATTCGATATCGTAACTCTATAATTCTTCGCTTACCACTATTCCCGCAAAAGTCCAATTAATTATTCTAGAATTTACTTCCTGTTGCGGGTCAACGTTGCAACCTTCAAACGATAGGTCTTCAGGAAAAGCCTTTGTTTCGACTTGATACAACCGTTCATCCAAGGGTAGAAATTCCGCGGATGCCTTTTTCAACCACAACGCTTGCCGGATTTGCTTTTCATTAGGGTTCGAAGCCGGTTCGCCGGGCGGCGCGGGCGATCAGATGGGCAGCCACCGGCGCGCCGAGCACGAGGAAGCCCAGCCCGACCAGCACGCGGGCTACAACCGCGCCGTCCTGGGCGTGCAGTCCGGCGGCGAGCAGCAGCAGGCCGGAGCCGGCCGTCCCCACCTTGGAGGCGGCGTGCATGCGGGTGTAGAGGTCCGGCAGGCGCACAAGACCGAGCGCCGCCGTGAAGGTGAAGAAGGCGCCGGCAACGAGCAGCGCCGCAACGAGGAGATCGAGCGCTGAAGTCATCGGCGTCTTCCCTTGCGGCGTTGCGGCTGCGCCGGACGCTCATCCTCGGCGCCGCGCATCAGCAGGAAGCGGGCGAAGGCCACGGTGGCGAGGAAACCGACGAGGCCGAGCACGACGGCGATATCGACGAACAGCGAAAAGCCGCTGCGGATGGCGACGAGCGCGATCAGGCCCATGGCGGCAGCGGTGAGCGTATCCAGCGCCACCACCCGGTCGGCCAGCGTCGGCCCGCGCAGGAAACGCCAGACGATCATCAGCAGCGACAGCCCGACGAGAATGAAGGACAGGGACAGCGCGGCCTGCAGGATTTTTTCCGTCATGGGAAAGCCTCGCGGATGCGACGTTCGAACCCCTCGGCGACGCCGCGGCGCAAGGCTTCGGGATCGGCGCAATCCAGCGCATGGACGTGGAGGGTGCGGCCGTCGTCGGAGATGTCGACGGTCAGCGTGCCGGGCGTCAGGGTGATTAGGTTGGCGAGCAGCGCAACACGGAACTCGCCCTCCAGCGCGGTCGGCACGCTCACCATGCGCGGATCGAGGCGCTGGCGCGGGCGCAGGACCGTTGCCGTCACCGCCAGCACCGAAAGCGCGAACTCCTTCAGGAACAGGAGAAACAGCAAGACGAGGCCGAGCGGGCGCACCCGCAGGCGTGGATGATCGAGATGGTGGCGCAGCAGGAAGAGCACGAGCAGCGCCAGCAGCGCGCCAAGGGCAAGATCGGGCGGCGCGAGGCTGCCGCTCAGCGCCGTCCAGGCGGTGAGGACCAGAAGGAAGGCGGCGGCGCGACTCATGGCGAAGCCTCGCCCGGAAAGACTGAGCCGACATAGGCATCGGCCGCCGAAAGGCTGGCGGCAGCCTCCTGCGCCAAGGACAACACGCCCTCCGGCAGCAGGCCGAAGCCGGCAATCAGGGCGACCAGAAGGGTGAGCGCGGCGGTGCCGCTTGCCGCCGGGCCTATCTCCGCCGTTGCCGCCGGGCGCCAGAAGGCGAGCAGGAAGATGCGGGCAAGCGCAATCGTCGTCAGGAAGCCGGAAAGCAGGATGGCGCCCGCCAGCCACCAGGCGCCGATATCCAGCGCCGCCTTAGTGAGAATCGCCTTCGGCCAGAATCCGGAAAGCGGCGGCAGGCCTGACACGGCAAAGAACAGGGCCAGGCAGAGGAAGGCGAAGAGGGGATCGCGGGCATAGAGGCCGCCGGCTTGGCCCAGCGAAAAGCTGCCCAAACGCCTACCGATGCCGGCGACGGCGATATAGAGCGCGGTCATCGCCAGCATCGAATGCAGCGCATAGAGGATGGCGCCGCTGACGCCGCCGGGGCTGCCGAGCGCCAATCCCGAAAGCATGTTTCCGACGCCGGCGATCACACCGAAACCGGCGACGCGGCGCAGGTCATCCTCGGCCAGCATGCCGAGCGCGCCCACCAGCATCGAGGCCGCGCCGGCGGTGACGATCAGCAGGCTGAGTTCCTCGCGCTGCAAAGGCATCAGCATAACGAACAGGCGCAGCAGCACATAGATCGCGACCTTGGTCATCAGGCCGGCGAACAGGGCCGAGACCGTCAGGCGCGGCGTGTGATAGGCGGCGGGCAGCCACATCTGCAACGGGAAGGCCGCCGCCTTGAGGCCGAGCGCAAAGAGGAAGAGCACGGAAAGCGTCATGCCCGGCTGCGCGCCCTCGCCGGCGCGGATTTCCCGGGCGAGATCGGCCATGTTCAGCGTGCCGAAACGCGCATAGAGCAAACCAACCGTCGCAAGGAACAGGGCTGTGCCGACGAGGTTCATCAGCGCATAGGTCCAGGCGCCGTCGATCTGCTCGGGCTCTTCGCCGACCGCCATCAGGCCGAAGGCGGCGATCAGCGTCACCTCGAACCAGACATAGAGGTTGAAGATGTCGCCGGTGGTCAGCGCGCCGCAGACGCCGGCCATCAGCAGCAGCAGGAAGGCATAAAAGCCCTGCCCGCGCGCGGCGGCATCGATATCGCCTGACGCGAACAGGCAGGCGGCCAGCGCCGCCACCGAGGCGGCGAGCGTAAACAGCGCGCTGGTGAGATCGACGGTGAAGGCGATTCCGAAGGGCGGGAGCCAGCGGCCCATGACCATGGTGACCGGGCCCTCGGCGATCACCGCGACCAGCAGCGCCGCGTTCAGCCCCACCAGCAGCAACAGGCCCGCCGTTGCGATCACCGGCTGCAATATCGAGTGACGCCGGAGGATGACAAGGATGGCGGCGAGCGAAAAGCACAGGGGCACCGGCAGGATCGTCAGCCAGCTCGCACTCGTGGGCGCGGCAAGGTTCAGCGCGGCGGAGAGGTTCGGGATCGGCGCGGCCATTCAATAGCCTCCCGGCGGCGCGGGCCGGTCGCGCGGTTCGGCGCGGTCGAGGCCATCGACTTCCTCGGCGCCGAGATCGCGAAACGCGCGCCAGGCGAGCACCAGCAGGAAGGCGAAGAAGGAGAAGGAGATGACGATGGCCGTGAGGATCAGCGCCTGCGGCAGCGGATTGGCGGCCCCAGCCTTCAGCGCGGTCTCTGCCTCCCCGATGATCGGCGGCGCATCGCGCGTCACCCGGCCGGAGAGGAACAGCAGGAGATTGACGGCATTGCCGAACAGCGCGAAGCCGATGAGCGCCCGCAACAGATGCGGCGCCAGCAGCAGATAGATGCCGGCCGAAAAGAACAGGCCGGAGAGCACGGCAAGCCACGGCTCGATCATGGCTCTTCCTCCTCCACCGCCAGCGCGATCGCTGTCACCGCGCCGACGACCACCAGATAGACGCCGGCATCGAACAGCATGACGGTGGAGAGCGGCACGGTGATGCCGAACAGATGCAGCTCGATCCACAGCCCGGTCATGAAGGGCATACCGGCCAGCGCCGAGAACAAGCCGGCGACACAGGCGGCCGAGAGCCCGAACGCCGCGACCGACAGCGGCGAGACTTTCACCGCCCGCCGCACGGCCATAGGGCCAAAGGCGGCGGCCTGCAGGGCGAAGGCGGCGGCTGCGACGAGACCGCCGATGAACCCGCCGCCCGGCGCATTGTGGCCGCGCAGCAGGATGAACAGCGAGGCGATCAGCATCAGCGCCGTCAGCGGCACGGCGAAGGCGCGGAAAATCGGCGTGTTCATGCCTTGCCTCTCCGCGTTGCCCGACGGCGCAGCAGGGCCAGCACGGCAAGGCCGGCGGCGGTGACCACGGCGATTTCGCCGAGCGTATCCGTGCCGCGGAAATCGACGATGATGACGTTGACGACGTTCCGGCCATGGGCAATCACCCGCGACCATTGGCCGAAGAACAGGGAGAGCGCCGGATCGAAGGGCGTTTCGAGGGTTTTCAGCGTCAGCAGCACCAGGCCGAAACCGCCGGCCAGCGCCAGCGCCCCATCGACCAGCCGCCGCCGGGGCGCGCGCCGGTCGACGACCGAGAGCCGCAGCCGCGTCATGACCAGCGTCAGGATCACCACCGACAGCGTCTCGACCATGAACTGGGTGAAGGCGAGATCGGGGGCGGAATAGAAGACGAAGATGACCGCCACGGCAAAACCCTGGATGCCGAGCGCGACGATGGCCGTCAGCCGCTGGCGAGCGGTAATGACCGCGCCCAGGCCGATGACGGCGACGGCAAAGATCATGGCTTCCGAGGGCAGCAGCGGCGCGAAGCGTGGCCAGGCGGGCCATTCGCCATAAAGCGCCGGGGTGACGAACAGCGCGGCGGCAAGCGTGGCGAACATCACCGTCATGTAGATGTGCAGCCGCCCCGGCTGGGTGAGCCGCGTCACCCGCCGGGCCAGAGCCAGCAGGCCGGCGATGAATTCGTCGAAGGCTGCATCCGGCCCCGGCGACAGGGTCGCGACCAGCCGGGCGACGGCCGGGCGCAGGCAGTCGGCGAGCAGCCAGACGCCGATGCCCACAAAGATGGTGAAAACCGACAGGAGCAGCGGCAGGCCGAAATGCGGCATCGGGCCGATCTCGACCGGCGCCGGCGCGGCGCGCACGGCGCTGGCCATCGGTGTGGAAAACAGCGCATGAAACCGGGGCGAAAGCAGCGCGGCGACGAGGCCGGCCAGCGCCAGCACGGCCGGGGCGAGCCACAGCAATATCGGCGCCTCATGCGGGGCGCGGGGCGTCGGTTTGCGGGCCCCGAGAAAGGGTTTCAGCGCGATGACGAAGGCCACGGCGAACATCAGCGCATTGCCGAAGACGACGGTGGCGGTCAGCAGGATGGCGCGGAGATTGCCGCCGGCGAGCGCCGCATAGATCTCCTCCTTGGCGAGGAAACCGAAGAAGGGCGGCAGGCCTCCCATGGAAAGTGCGGCCGCCAGCGTGATCGCGAAGGTCAGCGGCATGGCCGAGACGAGACCGCCGAGCGCGGTGATGTCGCGGCTGCCGGTTTCGTGATCAAGGATGCCGGCGAGCATGAAGAAGGCGCCCTTGAACAGCGCGTGGGCCATGAGATAGAGCACCGCCGCCTCGACGGCATCATCCCCGCCGGCCCCGAGCAGCAGCACGAGAAGGCCGAGCGAGGCGAGCGTGGTATAGGCGAGCATCCGCTTCAGGTCGCTTTCGCCCACCGCCATGACGGCGCCCACGATCAGCGTCAGCCCGCCGAAGACCGGCAGGATGATCTCCCAGGCCGCCGTGCCGCCCAGTGCCGGATAGAGCCGCATCAGCAGGTAGATGCCGGCCTTCACCATGGTCGCGGAATGCAGGTAGGCCGAGACCGGCGTCGGCGCCTCCATGGCGTTCGGCAGCCAGGCATGGAAGGGAAACTGCGCCGATTTGGTGAAGGCGGCCATCAGCACCAGGAGCAGCACCGCGAGATAATAGGGGCTGGCCTTCAACGCCTCGCCATAGGGCAGCGCCAGCGACATCTGGGTGACGTCGGTGACGTTCCAGAGCAGCAGCAGGCCGGCCAGCAGGAACAGCCCGCCGCCGCCGGTGATCACCAACGCCTGCAGGGCGGCGCGGCGCGCGGCGCGGCGTTCATGGTCGAAGCCGATCAGCAGGAAGGAGGTGATCGAGGTCATCTCCCAGAAGATGAACAGCATCAGAAAGCTGTCGGAGACCACCAGCCCCAGCATCGCCCCCATGAACAGGAAGAGGAAGGCGAGAAAGCGCCCCTGCAAAACATGGCCCTTCAGGTAGCCGCCGGCATACAGCACGATCAGCGCGCCGATGCCGGTGACCAGCAGCGCAAACGTCAGCGACAACCCGTCGAGATACCAGGAGAAGGAGAGATTGTAGCTCGGCACCCAGGCATAACCGCCGGTCACCGGCGCCCCGCCGGCGATCTCCGGCACCAGCGAACAGAAATGCAGGAAAGACAGCGCCGGCAACACCGCCAGCCCCCAGGCCGCACGCGCGCCGAAACGGCCGGCCAGCACAGGCGCGACAACGGCGCCGAGGAAGGGCAGGACGAGCGCCGCAAAGGTCGCCTCGGTGGCGCCTGATGTCATTCCCTCTCCTTCTCGAGGCGTTTCGGGCGGATCAGCGTCCCTTGATTAGGATAATCGGCCGGCCCTCTCAACCGATTTCGGCCGACGGAGGGGGAAGCGTCCGCGCATTGTCTTGGCCGGGGATCATGCCTATCTATGCGACATCCCGAAATGTGAAGGAGGCCGACATGAGCGAGACGACGATTCCCAAGGTGGAGAAGAGCGACGCCGAATGGCGTGAGCAGTTGACGCCGATCCAGTACAAGATCATGCGCGAGCACGGCACCGAGCGCGCCTTCACCGGGCCTTACTGGGACAGTTTCGAGACGGGGCTCTATCGCTGCGCCGCCTGCGATGCGCCGCTGTTCCTCTCGGATACCAAGTTCGACGCCGGCTGCGGCTGGCCGAGCTTTTTCCGCGAGGTGACGCCGGGTGCGGTGCGCGAATTGCGCGACACCTCGCATGGCATGGTGCGCACCGAAATCCGCTGCGCCTCCTGCGATTCGCATCTCGGCCACGTCTTCCCCGACGGGCCGCCGCCGACCGGCCTGCGCTACTGCATGAACGGCCATGCGATGGTGTTCGAGCCAAAGTGAGTGGTGATAAATTGCCACCGCCGACGCGTATTGGTTGAGGAAATCGCCGCTCCATCCCCTTCTCCCTTCGGGGAGAAGGGGAAAGGGCGCCACGAGCGAAGCCAACCGCTTTGCGATACGCCGCACAATGATCCATCCAAAAAAAAATAAAAATGCCCTTTCCGGCAAAACGCCCTGAACTGGCCGCTCCCTTATGCCGGCGAATCGGCGATGATGGGGTCTGCGCATCCCACGCTGCCCCGGCTTTGAGAGGAACACCGTCATGGCATGGAACGCCCGCAAGGCCGCCTCGCCGCTGCTGATCATCACCGCACTGGCCGCGTTGTCGCCGGCCTTCGCGGCCGGCACCGGCGAGAGTTGCGACAGCCTCGCCGCCGGCCGCTTCGATCCGCAAAAGCCGGCCGCTGTCCCCGGCACCGAGATCGCCGATGCCGCCGCTGCGATCACCGCCTGCGAGGCGGCGGTGAAGGACATGCCGGCGGAGCCACGCTATCGTTTCGAACTCGGCCGCGCCTATCTGGCCGGCAAACGCTTCAAGGAGGCGCGCGAGGCTTTCACAAAGGCGTCCGACGCCGGCTATGCCGCCGCCACCGGCAATCTCGGCAAGCTCTATGAAAACGGCGAAGGCGTGCAGGCCGACCTGAAGAAAGCCTTCGACTTCTATTCGCGCGCAGCGGCGGCCGGCGTGCCGATCGCAGCCCACAATCTCGGCACGCTCTACCGCGACGGCCGGGGCACGACAAAGGATTTCGCCCGCGCGGCCGCCTATTTCAAGATCGCGGCCGATGCCAAATATCCGCCTGCTATCACCGCGCTCGGCCTTGCCTATCGCGACGGCAACGGGGTCGAGGCAGACGTCCACACCGCCATGGCGATCCTGAAGACCGCCGCCGATCTCGGCGAGGTCGAGGCCATGGATGCGCTCGGCGGGTTGTTCGACAATACCGAGGGCATCGAGCCGGATGCGAAACAGGCGATCGCCTGGTATCGCAAGGCGGCCGATGCCGGCGACGCAGCCGCCATGAGCCATCTCGGCTTCGCGCTTGCCGGCCTCGACGACGGCACCGACCGCAAGCAGGAGATCCTCGAATGGCATCGCAAGGCCGCCGAGGGCGGCCAGGCGGCCTCGATGGTCGAGCTCGGCTATGCCTATGAGCAGGGCGACGGGCTGGTGAAGAACATCGACCAGGCGGTGAAGTGGTACAAGAAGGCCGCCGATCTCGGCGATCCCGACGGCGAGAACAATATCGGCGTGATGTATTACCAGGGCACCGGCATCGAGCAGGATTTCGCCAAGGCGCGGCAATATTACGAGAAGGCAATGGCGCAGGGACAGACGCTCGCCTTCCTCAATGCCGCCTATCTCTACGGCGAGGGCGACGGCGTCGCCGTCAACGGCGTCAAGGCGGCGGAATTGTTCATGAGCGCGCTGACGGGCGGCGAACAGGGCGCGCTCGACGAGTTGAACGAGCCCAGCATCGAATGGCCGAAAGATTTCTACACCAGCCTGCAAAAGCGGCTGAAGCGCGCCGGTTTCTATTCCGGCGCCATCACCGGGCGCTTCGGCCCGGAAAGCATGGAAGCCGCCAGGGCCGCCTTCAACAGCGACAATGGCGAGGACGGCGCTTCCGCCGAATAATCAGCCGTCCTCGAGCTCCCGGGCGCAGGCCTCGCAGAACGGCGTATAGGGCACCGCCTCCAGCCGCGCGGCGGTTATCGTCGCGCCGCAGCGGGTGCAGCGGCCGAAGCTGCCGGCCGCGATGCGGTCCAGCGCCGCACCGATGGCGCGCAGTTCCTGCTCCCCCTGCAGGCCGAGGCTGTCGAGCACCTCGTCATTGTTGCGCTCCAGCGCCCGGTCGTCGTCGTCTGGATTGCGCGGCTGCTCGAAATCGTGCTCGATGCGATCCAGCCGGCCTTCGAGTTCGTGGCGGCGGGCGCGCAAGCGGTCTTCGAAATGTCTGACGTCCATGGCGTCCTCCCTCAACGGTCGACGAGAACCGAGCACAATGAATGGCGCACGACGCGGTCGGCCGTCGCGCCAATGAAATAATTGGTGTAATCAGGCGTATGCGAGGCGATGACGATGAGATCCGTGCCGAGCTCCTTGGCGGCTTCGAGAATCTCGCGCGCCGGCGGGCCCTGGCGAAGCTGGATGCGCGCGGGTATGCCGGTCTTCAACAGCAGCCCCTGCAGCTTTTCACGCGCATCGGAAATCGCCCCCTCGATGAGGTCGGCGGGGAAATCGAGCATCAGGTAGGTCGGCGCCTGCTCGACGACGTTGAGCAGGATGATTTCGCCGCCGGAATCGAGCAGCGAGGCCGCCTTGCGGAAAATGCGCTCTCCCTTCTCCAATGCGCCGGCTTCGATCGGAACGAGGATCTTCTTGTACATGGCCTGCCCTTTCTGCTCGCTTCTGATGAAGACAGCATAGCGGCGCGGCCGCGACGCGCACCTTGATTCCGATCAAGTTTCGGTGAAATCTCGTCGTCAACATCGCATTGACGATGCATCGCTGAAACATGATCTTCCATGAACAATGGCGATGGGCCATATCTTCGGCAGCGCATCCTTTCCGTTCATGCCATCGCGGAGGCAGAACCGCTCCGCGGTTGGCCGGAACCGGCTTGAGGTGCGAAGGAGGCCCTTTCCCGATGACCCAACTCGACAGACGCGGATTTCTGAGCCTTGCGGCGGTGGGCGCGGTTGCGGCCGGCGCTTCGCCGGCCCTCAGCAGAACGGAGACCGAGACCATGCCCAAGCCTTCCTATGCCCTGACCCGGCCGGCCTATGTCGGCCATTCCCATCTCGTCGTCGTCGACCTGCCGACCGTCTCGGCCTATTACCGGACCATGCTTGGCATGTCGGTGCTGGACAAGAGCATGAGCGGCGAGGTTCTCGGCGCCGCCGGCGTGCCGCTGCTGACGCTGACGACGCGCGGTGACGTGCGCGCCGCGCCGCGCAATGCCGCCGGCCTGTTCCACACCGCCTTCCTGATGCCGGACCGCACGGAACTGGCCCGCTGGCTGCGCCATGCCGCCCACAACAACGTCACGCTCGACGGCGCCTCCGACCATCTGGTCAGCGAAGCGATCTATCTTTCCGATCCCGAGGGCAACGGCATCGAGATCTATGCCGACCGACCGCATGAGGCCTGGAATTTCCGCCCCGACGGCACCGTCGAGATGGATACCCGCCGCCTCGACCTGCAGGCGCTCTACGACAGCGCGCCGACCGACGCCTGGGAAGGCATGGCGCCGGGTTCCGCCATCGGCCATATCCATCTTCAGGTCGGCGATATCCCGCAGGCCAATACCTTCTACCGCGATGTGCTCGGCCTGAAGATGATGGCCAACTATCCCGGCGCCAGCTTCTTCGCGACCGGCGACTATCACCACCACGTCGCCGCCAACATCTGGAACAGCCGTGGCGCACAGGCGCGCAGCGACGGTATGAGCGGCCTGTCCGACTACACGCTGCACTTCAACGACGCCGCGGCGCTGAAGGCGGCGCTCGCCAATCTCGACGCCCACGCCATCAAGGCGACCGCCGAAAACGGCGTCTGGTCGTTGAAGGATCCGTGGGGCATCGGCCTCAGGCTGACCGCCTGATTCCTCCCTATATCCGCCGTCATGAAAGCCCGCCGGAACCGGCGGGCCTTTCGCGCATTCATAGGCAGGATATCCATCGGGGGAACATCACAATGGCATACGAACCGGAGCGCACGGGGCAGGTGCAGCCGCTGGCCGATCTGGCGCGAAACGGCGCGCGGGAGGAGCCCGGCCTGGTTCGCGTGCGCGTCGAGCGGGACAATCTCGATCTCGCCAAGATCTGGTCGATCATCGGCCTGTTCACCATCGCGGTGCTGACTGTCGTCTATACCATGTCGGCGGTGCTGATGCCGATCACGCTGGCAGTGGTCGTGGGGCTCATCCTCGGCCTTCTCGCCGACAAGCTGCACAAGCTCGGGCTGCCGCCGATCCTCAGCGCCATCCTGCTCTCGACGCTGTTCGGCCTCGGCGTTTTCCTGATCGTCAATGCGCTGGCAGAGCCGGTCGCCAATCTGGCGCAGAACGCGCCTGATATGGTCGAAGGCGCGGTCAAGCGCATCATGCCCTATCTGCAGCGCATCGAATGGCTGCGCATCACCCCGGCCTCGTTCACCAGCGGCCCGGTGTCGATGGAAGGGCTGCTCACCAATACCGGCAGCATCCTGCAATTGCTGGCGGCCGGGCTGACGCCGGCGCTGGTGCAGGCGCTGATCTTCTTCGCGGCGTTGCTTCTGTTCCTCATGGGCCGGCTGCAATTGCGCAAGGCGTTGATCCTGACCTTCCGCAACCGCGACAAGCGGCTGACGGCGATCCGAATCCTCAACGCCATCGAGGAGGCGCTCGGCTTCTACTTCGCCACCGCCGCACTGGTCTATGCCTCTATCGGCGCGGTGGTGACGGTCATCGCCTATTTCGGCGGCCTTTCCATGCCGGTGCTCTGGGGCGTCTTCGCCTTCATTTCCAGCTTCGTGCCCTATCTCGGCTTTGCGCTGATGACGCTGTCGCTGGCGGCGGCCGGCATTCTCTCGCATGATACGCTCATCATCGGCGTGCTGCCGGCGCTCGCCTTCTTCAGCATCCACCTGGTGACGGAAAACCTGGTCATTCCCGGCGTCATGGGCAAGCGGCTGGAAATCAATCCCTTCATCATCTTCGTCGCCATCATCTTCTGGAGCTGGATGTGGGGCGCCGTCGGCGCCATGCTCGCCCTGCCGCTGTCGCTGATCGTCATGACCATCATCAACGAGACCCTGCCCGACGACCGGCCGATGCCGCAGCTTCCGGGCTGATCCACACTTTCAAGCCTATCCGAGGAGCGTAGATTTTGGACCATGCCCCCTTCGATTTCACCGAGACCAGCCACAGCGATCTCGTCAGCGGCCGTTCGCCCTGGGGCGGCGAGGCGCGGCGGCCGCAAAGCCAGCCGTTCGACGACAGCTTCAAGGTGGACGTGGCCATCGTCGGCGGCGGCATCACCGGGGCGCTGACGGCGCAGGTCCTGACGGCGATGGGCCTTTCGGTCTGCGTCGTCGACCGCGAACGCCCCGGCCTCGGCAGCACCTCGGCCAGCACCGCCATGCTGGAATGGGAAATCGACGCGCCGCTCAGCGAACTCGCCGGCTATTACGGCTTCGAGCGCGCCGCCGCCATCTATCGCCGCAGCCATGCGGCGGTTTCAGGCCTTGCGGCGCTGATGGCGTCGCTGCGTGTCGACTGCGCCTTCCGTCCGCGCCCGACGCTTTATATCGCCGGCGAGGAGCAGGCGCCGGACAGCCTGATCGAGGAAATGCTGCTGCGCGAACGCGCCGGCCTGCCCGGCCGTTTCCTGCCCGCGGCTGAACTGGCCGAACGCTTCAGCATCGGCCGCGCCGGCGCGATCCATTCGCCCGGCTCGGCCGAGGCCGATCCGCTGTGCATGGCGTGGGGGCTGCTGCATTGGGCCGCTGCGCATGGGGCGCGGCTGGTGGATGCCACGGCAACGGCCTTCCACGAGGAGGGCGGCCGGGTGACGATCGAGACCGACACGCCGCATGTGATCGAGGCCCGCCATGCGGTGCTCGCGACCGGCTATGTCATGCCGGGCTTCATCATGCCTGAAATCCACAAGATCGCCTCGAGCTGGGCGGTCGCCACCGTGCCGCAAGCGCCGGATGCCCTCTGGCCCGAGCGGGCGCTGATCTGGGAAGCGAGCGAACCCTATCTCTATCTGCGCACCACCGCCGACAACCGCATCGTCATCGGCGGCGAGGACGAGGCAATCGACGATCCGGCATTGCGCGACTCGAAACTGCCGGCCAAGGCCGAAGCCTTGCGCGAAAAACTGCGCCGCCTGTGGCCGGCAGCAGAGCCGGCGCTCTCCCATGCCTGGTGCGGCGCCTTCGGCGAAACGGAAGACGGCCTGCCGCTGATCGGCCGGGTGCCCGGCACGCAAAACCTGTTCGCCGCCTATGGCTATGGCGGCAACGGCATCACCTTTTCCTACATGGCCGCCCAGATGGCCGGCGCCTTCGCGCGCGGCGACTGGCGCGACTGGTTTGACGATTTCGCGCTGGACCGACCGTCGCCAGGCTGAGGGATCAATTTCCCGGCGGGCTTGGCGGGGCATCCTGCAAACGCACGAACTGGACGCCGCGCGCCTTCAGCTTGAGGATGCCCTTGACGACGCCGTCGCCGGCGGCATGGGTCGGCTGGTTGATGTGGGCGATGACCACGTCGCCGTCCTTGGCCGAGGCGATGCGCTTTTCCGCCTCGCGGGCACCGAGCAGCGAGCCGCCGTCGCCATTGACCGAGTAGCCGCCGATCTCGAAACCCATGGCGCGGATGGCGGCGATGGAAGACGGACTATAGCGCGCCGTCGCGCCCCGGAACCAGTGCGATTCCAGCCCTGTGGCGGCGCGAATGGCGGCAGCGCCGTTCTGCACCTCCTTCGCCACGGCTTCCGGCGAGCCGGCGGCGGGGATGCCGTAGATGGTGACGGGGCGATCGACGGCGGGAATGTGGTTTTCGCCGTGGTTTTCCAGCTCGAACAGATCGGGCCGCGCCGTGATCCGCGCCAGCGCCTGCGGGTTGTGCTTCAGCCAGCGCGCGGTGACGAACAGGGTGGCGGGGATGTTTTCGGAAATCAGCGTATCGAGGATGCGCAGATCCGTCTTGCCCATGCAGGCATCGAAGGTCAAGGCCACGCGGGTGACGTCGCCGCCGCGCGGAACGGTCAGCTTCGGCTCGACCAGCCCCTTGCCGCCATTCGATTTCGGCGCGCTGGCCTTCGCGCCATGCGGAAGGATTTCGGCCGCCTGGAGCGGCAGCGCCAGCGCGGCAAGCAGCGAAAGACAGGCAATGGCACGAAGCATGTGAGACAATCCCGTTGGCCAAGGGTTTCTGGGCGGTTCCAGGCGCTGGAATGCCCCCGCGAATCGGGCCGTTTTATGATGGCGCGCGCCGAGGCGGCAATCAGTCGTAGAGATAATTCTCCGTCCATTCCTCATGCGGGACGATGCTGCCGACCTCATAATCGAAGCTGCGGACATTGATGCGCTTCGGGCCGGTCAGGCAATTGAAGGACAGGCGATACCATTCGCCGCGGCTGCGGAACACCGCGCCGGGCGCATTCAGCGAATCGCCCTCCCGCTCCGGCTCGGCGAAGGTATAGGCGATCACCTTGTCGGCCTTGAAGCCGCCCTTGCCGGCGCTGATGCGCGCCATGGCCTCGGTGTCGCAGGCCTGTTCCAGCCGCGTATCGGGATCGAGCGCCTCCAGTTGCCTGGCGATTCGCGCATCCACGGCAAAGCCGGGCGTTGCGATGGATAGAAACGGAAGGGCGACAAGGGCGGCGACGGGCGCGGCAAGCTTCATCATTCTCACCAATTCTTTGAAAGTGTTCATCAAACGGGCGTGCGCCGACGACAGGGACGCTCCCAGGCCGGCGGTCGCTTTATAGACGACCTGTGGCAGCGCGGCAACAAATCCTTCATCAATGTGGTCAGAATGTGATCTCGAATCCACAAGCGGATGCCCGGCAAGCCTCGCGCAAGCCGCGCCGCCGCCCTTGATCGCCCCCCGGCGGCGCTTTATCTGTGAAGTCCCAACCCTGCTTTGCCGCATTTCCGGATGGAAGACCGCGATCCGCTTTTTTCCGGAAATGCCTTTGACCCCGGAGGCCTGCTTGTCGATTTTCCACTCCCTCCCCGCCGCCCCCGTCGCCGAGAAGCGCCCCGTCGAGGACACCCGCCACGGCATTGCGCGCATCGACGACTATGCCTGGCTGCGGGACGGCAACTGGCAGGCGATGTTCAAGGATCCCGCAATCCTCGACCCCGCCATCCGCGCCCATCTGGAGGCCGAGAACGCCTATATGAAGGCGGCGATGGCCGATACCGCCGCGCTGCAGAAGCAGCTCTTTTCCGAGATGAAGGGCCGTATCAAGGAAGACGACAGCTCCGTGCCGCTGAAGAACGGCCCTTATGCCTATGGCAGCTTCTATGTGACCGGCGGCGAGCAGCCGCATTATTTCCGCACGGCCCGCGATGCCGATTACCGCGACACCGCCACCCGACGGGTGCTGCTCGACGGCGACAAGGAAGCGGAAGGCAAGGCCTATTTCCGCCTCGCCGGCCTCGACGCCACCACCGATCATAGCCATGCGCTCTGGGGTTATGACGACAAGGGCTCGGAATATTACACGCTGCGCATTCGCAACCTCGAAACCGGCGCCGATCTCGCCGACATCGTCGAAAATACCGGCGGCGGCGGCGCCTGGGCGCCGGACGGCAAGAGCTTTTTCTATACGCTGCAGGACGAGAACCACCGTCCCTCGAAAATCTACCATCACATCGTCGGCCAGCCGCAATCTTCCGACCGGCTGGTCTATGAAGAGACCGATCCCGGCTTCTTCATGGGCGTCGGCGGCTCGCTGCTCGACGACTTCATCTATATCGACATCCACGACCACGAGACCAGCGAATACCGACTGCTGTCGACCAAGGACCTGAACGCCGAGCCATTGCTGGTCTCTCCCCGCGAGGAAGGCCTTGAATATGCGATGTGCGAGGGCGGCGACGTCTTCTATATCCTCACCAATGCCGATGGCGCCAAGGATTTCAAGATCATGGAAGCGCCGGTTACGGCGCCCTTCCGCGAGAACTGGCGCGAGGTCGTGCCGCATACGCCGGGAAAGCTGATCCTCAGCCACATGGCGTTCGCCCGCCATCTCGTCTGGCTGGAGCGCAAGGACGGACTGCCGCAGATCATGATCCGCGACCGCAAGACCGGCGCGGAACATGCCATCGCCTTTGCCGAGGAAGCCTATTCGCTGGGCCTGCAAGGCGCTGCCGAATACGACACCGACATCATCCGCTTCTCCTATTCCTCGATGACGACGCCGACGCAGCTTTTCGACTACAACATGGCGACGCGCGAGCGCACCCTGCTGAAGACGCAGGAAGTGCCCTCCGGCCATAACCCAGACGACTATGTCACCCGCCGGGTCTTCGCCCCCGCATGGGATGGCGAAAGCGTGCCCGTCACCCTGCTCCACCGCAAGGATCTGGTGCTCGACGGCACGGCGCCCTGCCTTCTCTACGGTTACGGCGCCTACGGGATCACCATTCCCGCCTCGTTCAATACAAGCTGCCTGTCGCTGGTCGATCGCGGCTTCGTCTACGCCATCGCCCATATTCGCGGCGGCAAGGACAAGGGTTTCGCCTGGTATGAAAACGGCAAGATGCAGAACAAGGAGAATACCTTCAAGGATTTCGTCGCCGCCGCCGATTATCTGGCCGCCGAGAAATACACCTCCTACGGCCGCATCGTCGCCGAGGGCGGCTCGGCCGGCGGCATGCTGATGGGCGCGGTCGCCAACATGGCGCCGGAAAAGTTCGCCGCCTTCATTGCCGCCGTACCCTTTGTCGACGTGCTCAACACCATGCTCGACGACACCCTGCCGCTGACGCCGCCGGAATGGCCGGAATGGGGCAATCCCATCGATTCCGAGGAGGAATATGGCTGGATCGCCGCCTATTCGCCCTATGAGAATGTCGATGCCCGTCCCTATCCGCCGATCCTCGCGCTGGCCGGCCTCACCGATCCGCGCGTGACCTATTGGGAACCGGCGAAATGGGTGGCGCGCCTGCGCGAAAAGACCACCGGCGACCAGCCGATCCTGCTGCGCACCAACATGGATGCCGGCCATGGCGGCGCCTCCGGCCGCTTCCAGCGTCTGGAGGAAGTCGCCTTCGAATACGCCTTCGCCATCAAGGTCGCCGGCAAGATGTAAACCGCCTGCCAAAATTTAACCTGTCGTTAACGGCCGCTCCCTGACAAAGGGGCGGCCGTTTTCGATTCTCCCCGATTTTTCGGGGCTTTCCGTTAGAGCACCTCCGCCTTTCTTCGAAACGCGAAGCTGCTCTATCTCTTTGCTTTTCCGCATTTCCGGACGGAAAACCGCTTCGCACTTTTCCTGGAAATGCTCGGTGACGCAAGCTTCGCGCAAGGTTCAATGGTTAACGAACCATTAACCACCACCTTGTCGAGATGGACCAATGCGCATCGAAAGCGGCTTGCAAGGGTATTATTACAACCAGGGACGCTTCCAGCGGCCCGATGGCGAGATCGAGGAATCCGCGGACGCGCAGGGCGCGACCGGAGCCCGCAAGTTCTCGCCCGCCGTCGAAAGCAGCACGCTGCTGTCCACCGCGCTGTCCGACGCCCTCTGGGCGATCGACGACGGCCGCGCCAACGACAATTTCGCCTTTCCGGCCGGCTATGCCGATTCGGTCGCCGAAGCCTCCGATCTCGCCGCCCGCGTCAGCGCCCTCTATCTGGAAGACGAGGATGTGACCGGACGCGAAATTCTCTACGCGTAATTCTCTCGACGAACCTTGAGGGCGCCCCGCAGACGGGCGCCTTTTTCCTGCGCTCGAGCAGGTTTGCCGGCATGAGGCCGAGATTTTCGGAAACCCCGTCATTTCAGCCAGGATCGCGCCCATGAAGATCGGCAGCAGCCCCCGTTCCGTCTCCGCCTTGTCCTACCAGACGGGCAATTCGCCGCTGCCCGAGCAGGGCGATGACGACACATCCGGCCGCAACCGCCGCCCCTCCGACGATATCCCGCTCACCGGCGCGCAGACCGTGCCGGCGCCCGCCCTGTCGCAGGCGCTGTGGAACCTGACCGTCGGCGGCAGCGACGATGCCCCTGCCCTTTCCGCCGATGCCGCCAAGCAGACCCAGGCGCGCGACGATCTCTTCGACGACCTGCACAAATGGGCGAAGATGAGCATCGCCGAGAAGATCCGCGCCCAGTATCTGGAGCGCAAGGGCCTGACCGAAAGCGACCTCGCCGCCATGCCGCCGGAAGAGCGCCAGGCCATGGAGGACGAGATCCGCAAGGCGGTGCTGCAGGCACTCGGCGCCGGCGACCGGGCGCAGGGCGGCTCGGACGAGGCCGCCAAAACGCAGGCCGTGTGATCGCACGGCTTGCAATCATCCCGCGAAGACCTATCTCTAGAGACTAGAGCTTTTCATGGGGATGCATCATGCTGTCGATCGGCGAGTTGTCGCGCAAGGCCGAGGTCAAGGTTCCGACCATCCGTTATTACGAGCAATCCGGCCTGATGGCCGCGCCGGAGCGGTCCGAGGGCAACCAGCGGCGCTATACGCGCGCCGACCTGGAGCGGCTGGTCTTCATCCGTCATGCCCGGGCGCTCGGCCTTTCGCTGGACGAGATCCGCGAGCTCATCAGCCTCAGCAAGCATCCCGACGAACCCTGCGCGCGCGCCGACCGCATCGCCGCCAGCCATCTCTCTTCCGTGCGCGAACGCATCGCCCGGTTGCGCAAGCTGGAGAACGAGCTGGAGCGCATCGTCTCCCATTGCCACGGCCAGACAATCGGCGATTGCTATGTCATCCGGGCGCTGTCCGACCACGGGCTTTGCGAGGGCGATCATCCGCCGGTGTGATTTGCTCTTGACAAGTTGGGCGTTTCGGGGAATCTCTGCGACATGATCAAACGCGCACCCATTTCCCGTTCGTATTTTTGGGCCTTCCGATAAGGGCGGCTCCAGACTGATCATGTCGAAACAAGCCGCCTCCAGGGCGGCTTTGTTTTTAGGAGAAAACGGCGTCCTGGCGGCAAACCTCGCAAAAGGAAAACGCCAATGACCGACGATATCGATCTTACCCTTTCCCGTCCGCCCGTTGTGGTCATCCGCATGGCCAAGCCGCGCGACCTGCCCGATCTCAAGGAGATGATCGCGCTGCTGGCCGCCGATCATGGCGACGCCGCGCGGATCACCGCCGAGGAGCTGGAACGCGACCTGTTCGGCCCGATGCCGTGGATCCAGGCGCTGGTCGCCGATAGCGGCGAAGGCCTGATCGGCTACGCCATTCTCGTGCCGCTCTACAGGGCGCAGGAGGGAAAACGCGGCATGGATCTGCACCATCTCTTCGTGCGCAACGGCCATCGCCGCAACGGCATCGGCGAACATCTGGTCGCCCGCGCCCGCGAGCAGGCCCGCACGGCCGGCTGCGATTACCTGTCCGTCGCCGCCGCGACCGGCAACTTCCGCGCCCATCGCTTCTACGAACATATGGATTTCAAGGCCCTGCCGGTGACCGGCATGCGCTTCATGCAGGCGCTCGCATGAGCCCCGTCCAGGAAAGGAAACCGGTATGACGACCATCGCTGTCGCGTTGACGGATCGATATGCGGATTGGGAAGTGGCGCTGCTGATGGCCGAGGGCCGCAGCTTTCTCGGCCTCGATTTCGTCGTCGCGACGCCGGCCGCCCGGCCGGTCACCTCCATGGGCGGCATGACCGCCATGCCGCAGGCCGCCATCGACACGCTTGATCCGAACGCCTACGACGCGCTCGTCGTCTGCGGCGGCGAGAGCTGGCAGACACAGGATGCGCCCGACATTTCCGCGACCATCCGCGCCTTTTCGCAACGCGGAAAGCTGGTCGCCGGCATCTGCGCCGCAACCCTGGCGCTCGCCCGCGCCGGCGTGCTTGATGACGTCGCCCATACCTCGAACGCCCTCGAACTGCTCGAAACCACCGAGGCCTATCACGGCCGCGCGCGATACCGAAACACCGCTGCCGCCGTAAGCGATGCCAACATCATCACCGCCGCCGGCACTGCACCCGTCACCTTCACCGCCGAAATCTTTCGCGCGCTCGGCCATGGCAGCCCGGAGCTGGACGGTTATGTCGCCCAGTTCGGCCAGGAATTCTCCGCGTCCGCCTAAAGCGCCGGGATCGCCTTCAGATAGGCCGCGATCGCCTCGCGGTCTTCGGCCGGCAGTCTGGCCATGTTCTGCTGCACCTCGACCATCGAGCCGCCGACCGAGTCGAATTCGGGGGTAAACCCGGTTTCGAGATAGGTGACGATATCGGCCTCGCTCCATTGGCCGATGGATTTCGAGCCGGGGGTGATGTCGGGGATTCGCCCCTGCCCTTCCGGGTTCGGCGCCCCGGCCAGCCATTCGCCGGACTTGAAGCCGCCAAGCGGATTGCGCGGCGTGTGGCATTCGCCGCAATGGCCGAGGCCCTCGACCAGATATTGGCCGCGCTTGACCTGATCGCCGCTGGCGCTCAGCGGCGCGCGCGGGCCGTCGTTGAAGAATAGCAGTTTCCAGCCACCGAGCGCGATGCGCTGGTTGAATGGGAACGGCAGTTCGTGCGGCGGCGCGACATTGGCGCTGGCCGGCAAGGTCTTCAGGAAACCGAAGAGGTCGTTGACATCCTTCGGCGTCATCCGCGCATAGGAATTGTAGGGAAAGGACGGGTAGAGATGCTCGCCCCCGGGGCCGACGCCGCGGGTCATGGCGTTGCCGAACTGCGCCAATGTCCAGCTGCCGATACCGGCCGCAGGATCGGGCGAGATATTCGGCACATGGAAGGTGCCGAACGGGCTTTTCAGGGCCAGCCCGCCGGCAAGCACCTTTTTGGCGTCTCCTTCCGATCCCGGCGCCGCATGACAGCTGACACAGCCGCCCGCCCAGAACACCCGCTCGCCATTGGCGGTGTCGGGTTCACCGAGACCGGCCCAATGCGCCTCCGGCAGCGGCGCCGGCAGGGTCAGGTAAAACAGGGCGGCGGCGCCGACGACGGCGATGCCGGCCAGAGACAGGAGGATGCGCGTCCTCTTTCCCGCCATGGCACGCTCCTTGATCAGGGAGATTTCGATGGAGGCCGCCGGAGCCAAAGCCGGCGGCCGTGCGTCGATCCGGAAAGGCCTATCGCTCGGGTCAATCGACCTTCAGGCGATAGGCCTGATGACAGGCGCCGCAATCCGCGCCCAGCGCCTTGACCGCCGCGCCCACACCTGCCTTGTCGGCCGGCAATTGCGCCAGCAGGCCTTCGGCATCGGCGTGCAGCTTGTCGGCCTTGGCCTTGAAGTCATCCATGTTTTCCCAGATCTTCGGGCTGGCGGCGGGGCTGTTCTTTTCCGAGCCCGGCGGAAACTGATCGGGGAAAGCTTTCACGCTTTCGGCAATCGTCGTCAGCGCGGTTTTCACGACCGCCGCGTCATAGGGCTTTTCGTCCTTGGTGATCGCGACGAGCTGCCCCATCGCACCGCCGATCTTTTTCATGATGGCTTCGCGCTCATCCTTGGTGCCGGCGGCAAGGGCGGTGCCGACGCCAAGGGCCGCGGCCAGCGCCGCAGTGGCGATCAATCTGAATCTCATGCTTCGTCTCCCATCGGGTTGGCGAAGGCCGCACTGCCGGCCGCTTCGCTGCGCTACCAAATGTCACAGCAAATTCGCCCGATGGAAGTAACAAAAGAGTGATGAAACAATTGATCCCATTGGTAAAAGTGTCACGGAACCTTTTCCGTCGGACTGCCCCCGCGCAAATCCGAAATCCACTTTCCGGCTCTTATGGATATACTCAGCAAGACATAGCATCGCAAAGGAAAACCCGGCGCTGGAGCCAGCGCCGGGTCGAATAAATCCGTCACGAAATGCCGGTTACTTGGCGGCGGCTTCGTACATTTCCAGGACATGATCCCAGTTGATCAGGCTGTCGACGAAGGCTTCGAGGTACTTCGGGCGGGCGTTGCGGTAGTCGATGTAATAGGAATGCTCCCACACGTCGACGCCGAGGATCGGCTGGCCACCGTGAACCAGCGGGTTTTCGCCGTTCGGGGTCTTGGAGATTTCCAGCTTGCCGTTCTTCAGCGACAGCCAGGCCCAGCCGGAGCCGAACTGCGTCGTGCCGGCGGCGATGAAATCGGTGCGGAACTTGTCGTAGCCGCCGAGGTCGGAATCGATTGCGGCCTGCAGCTTGCCCGGCAGCTTGTTGCCGCCGCCGTCCTTCTTCATCCACTTCCAGAAATGGATGTGGTTGTAGTGCTGGGCGGCGTTGTTGAACAGGCCGGCATTGGTGCCGAACGACTTCTTGACGACCTCTTCGACGGAAAGATCGGACATGCCCGCTTCGGCGGCCAGCTTGTTGCCGTTGTCGACATAGGCCTTGTGGTGCTTGTCGTGGTGATATTCGAGCGTTTCCTTCGACATGAAGGGGGCAAGCGCTTCGTAATCATACGGCAGGGGCGGCAATTCGAAAGCCATGGCGTGATCTCCCTTATTTGGCAGAGGCTTCAACCTGAAAAAACGGTCGTGCGGGAACATAGGAGCGTGTGGCGCATGTGGCAACCGGCGAAATGCCAAAAAACGGTACGCTCGCGGAAAATTCACCTATGTTTCAAAGCGCTATTCGCAGAAAAACAATGCCGAGCCCACAGCCCCGCGCAGCCGGGAAAAAACGGAGTTTTTTGCATGAAGACCATCCTCGCCCTGCCGCTTGCCGTGATGACGATCCTGGCCATCGCCCCGCTGGCCCACGCTTCCTCCGGCGACGCCTGGGCCGCCCTTGCCGCCGACGTCAAGGCCAAATGCGCGGCTGCGGCAAAACCGTCGCTGAAGAGCGCGAAGGTCGCCGTCGATCCCTTCGGCAGCGAACGCTTCGGCCTCGCCATCGTCACCGGTCCGCTGAAGGCGGGCAAGGGCAAGGCGAGCTTCATCTGCGTCTATGACAAGCGGACGAAGGCGGTCGAGATCGGCTCGGAACTGGGCAGCGATATCGTCACGGTCGGGGTGCCGAAATAAGGCGGGTGGGGCCTGCTCTCACCCGCCGGCCCCCTTCACTCCTCTCCGCCGGCGCGGCCATGCGCCCAGTCCATGTACAGATCCAGCGCCTTCTTCGCCACCGGCCCCTCCGGGTAGCTGCGTTCGTCGAGCTGCACCACCGGCGCGACCTTGGAATAGTTGCCGGTCATGAACACCTCGTCGGCCGTCAGAAAATCCTCGACGGTCAGCGTCGCCTCCCGCACCTCGAAGCCTGCCTGGCGCAGCAGGCCGAGGATGCGGGCGCGGGTGATGCCGGCAAGGAAGGTGAAGTTGATCGCCGGGGTGAAGACGACGCCGTCCTTGACCATGAAGATGTTGGAAGTCGCGGTTTCCGCGACGTTTCCGTTGATGTCGCGGGCCAGTGCATTGTCGAAGCCGCGCGATGTAGCTTCGACCAGCATGCGGCCGCTGTTGGGGTAGAGGCTGCCGGTCTTGGCCATGGTCATCGCCGTGTCCGGCGTCGGGCGGCGGAAGGGCGAGACGGTCAGCCGCGAGGGACGCGCCGTGTTCATCGGTGCCTCAAACAGGCAAAGCGCGAAGCGGGTCGATTCCGGATCGGGCGCGACGACGCCGAAGCGGCCATGCTCGGCCCAATACATCGGCTTGATATAGATCGCCGTCCTGCCGTCGAATTTTTTTACACCCTCCCAGGCGAGCGCCTCGATCTCTTCCGCCGTCTTCACCGGCTTGAGGCCGAGCGCCAGTGCCGAGCGGTTGACGCGCTGGCAATGCAGGTCGAGATCGGGGGCGATGCCGTCGAACCAGCGAGCGCCATCAAACACCGTCGAGCCGAGCCACATGGCATGCGAGGTCGGGCCGATGAGCGGCGGATTGCCCGACAGCCATTCGCCGTCGACATGGGTCCAGGTGGTCGTCGGGGCGGCGGTGTTCACAGTCATCGGTAGCTTCTCCTCTTCAAGATAGATCCATGAAACGCCGCCCATGCGACCGGTCAAGGAGAAAGCCGACGCATTGACGCTTTTGCAAGAAACTGTCCGAGAATATCCCTGTAATTTCGGAATTTTGCGCAAAAACAAAAGCTTGACGAATAATTCCATCAATAATTTTCATGCGTTCCCGGCTTTCTGCCATGGCGAGGCCATGCGATCATCGCCCGCAGACAAGCTAGGGATGCCATCCATGAGAGCCATGTATTTCGAGCGCTTCGGGCAGACGCCGGAGATCCGCACCCTGCCGGACCCGACGCCATCGGAGGACGGCGTGGTCATCAAGGTGGAGGCGAGCGGGCTCTGCCGCAGCGACTGGCATGGCTGGATGGGGCATGATGCCGATATCGTGCTGCCGCATGTGCCGGGCCATGAATTTGCCGGCACCATCGTCGCGACCGGGGGCGGCGTGATGCGCTACAAGGTCGGCGACCGCGTCACCGTGCCCTTCGTTTCCGGCTGCGGGCGGTGCAGCGAATGCCATTCCGGCAACCAGCAGGTTTGCCCCAGCCAGTTCCAGCCGGGCTTTACCCATTGGGGAAGCTTTGGCGAATATGTGGCGATCCCGACCGCCGACCTCAATCTGGTACGCCTGCCGGACAACATGGAATACGCCACCGCCGCCAGCCTCGGCTGTCGCTTCGTCACCTCCTTCCGCGCCATCGTCGACCAGGGCCGCACGCGGCCGGGCGAATGGGTGGCGGTGCATGGCTGCGGCGGCATCGGGCTTTCGGCGATCATGATCGCCACGGCGCTCGGCGCCAATGTCATCGCCATCGACATCACGGACGAGAAGCTGGATTTCGCCCGCCAGCTCGGCGCGGTGGCGACCATCAAGGCCGGCGCGACGGCCGACGTGGCAGAGGCCGTGAAGGAGATCACCGGCGGCGGCGCGCATGTCTCCATCGATGCGCTCGGCCACAGCGTCACTTGCGTCAATTCGATCCGCAACCTGCGGCGGCGCGGCCGGCATGTCCAGGTGGGGCTGATGCTCGCCGAGCATGCGACCCCCGCCATCCCCATGGGCCTCGTGCTGGCGCATGAACTTGAAATCTACGGCAGTCACGGCATGCAGGCCTGGCGCTACGACGCGATGATGGACATGCTGGCGACCGGCAAGCTCGCCCCGCAAAAACTGGTGAAGCGCACGATTACGCTGGAAGAGGCCGTGCCGGCGCTGATGGCCATGGAAAGCTCCACCGATCTCGGCATCAGCGTCATCACGCGGTTCTGAAAGGAAACGGAACATGGTCTGGTCGGCATCGCAATATCTGAAATTCGAGGACGAGCGCACGCAGCCGGCGCGCGACCTGCTGGAGGGCGTGCCGCTGGAAACAGTTGGCCGCGCCGTCGATCTCGGCTGCGGGCCGGGCAATTCCACCGAACTGCTGTTGGCGCGCTACCCGGATGCCGAGATCACCGGCGTCGACAGCGACGAGAATATGCTGGCCGCCGCGCGAAACCGCCTGCCGGCGCTGACCTTCGAGCAGGCCGATCTGGCGGGCTGGGCCCCGTCGCAGCCTGTCGACCTGCTGTTCGCCAATGCCGTGTTCCAATGGTTGCCCGATCATCTCGACGTGATGGACCGGCTGATGGATTGCCTGAACCCCGGCGGCGTGCTCGCCGTGCAGATGCCGAACAATCTCGACGAGCCCTCGCATCTGCTGATGGAAGAAACCCTGCATGACGGCCCCTGGGCATCGGGTTTCGCCGGCAAGAGCCTGCGCCGCCGCACCCTGCCCGACCGGCAAGTCTATCGCGACCGCCTCGCGCCAAAAGCCCGCGACGTCAGGACATGGAGCATCGTCTATCGCCACCCGATGGCGGATGCGGCCGCGATCGTCGCCATGGTGCAATCCACCGGCCTGCGCCCCTATCTCGCCGCCGTCGGCAAAGACAATGCGGAAGCCTTCCTCGACGCCTATCGCGCCCGCATCGACGCGGCCTATCCGCCGCAGGCGGATGGCAAACGGCTGTTTCCGTTTCCGCGATTCTTTCTCGTGGCGCAGAGAGCTTGAAAGTCTACGTTCTCCGTCATTCTCGCACCTGCCCCGCAGATCTGCCTTCGGCCACTCAAGCCATTGACGTGTCGGCGCTTTCTGCCGTCGGCAGATGGTCCGGACACGCCCGACCATGACGAAAGAGAGGTTGGGTGGGTCAGCGGATGGCGGGAATTGGCCGATCCGCTGCCGCCCTCAAAATCCCATCAAATGAACTGGCTCAGCCCCGGCACCGAGGCCACGACCTGATCCACGACCTCATCGCCGGCATATTGCTTGGCCATTGCGATGGTTTCCTTGGCGAGCGCGCCGATCTCGCTCATGCCCAGGCCTTCGCTCATCAATTGCTGGCCGAGGCCCATGACGCCGCCGCCACCGCCGAGCGCGCCCATGAGGCTACCGAGCAGACCGCCGCCGCCGGCGGATTCGCCGTTGAAGCGGGCGACGAGATCGGCGCCGCCGGGGATCGCCTCGATCATCCGCGCCACGGCGCCGTCATCGGCCTCGCGCTGCAGGAAGCCGAGCATCATGCCCAGCGCCTTTTCCGCCAAGGCCGGTTCGATGCCCACCTTGTCGGCGATCTGTGTGACGAGTTCGTTCATGCGCTGTGCTCCTTGTTGTCTCGCGGGCGCGACCGATGTTGTCGCCATGCCGCGCTATCCTTATAACAGCAAGGAAACGATTCAATGAAAAGCATGCCGTGCGCGGCAATGGCCAGGGAGTGCGCATTTTGACAGTCGAGGATGGAAAGCTCTTCATCGGCGCAAGCCGCAACCCGGATGACAGCATCAACAAGCCGGAATATCTCGACCTCAAATTCGGCAATCGCCACGGGCTGATCACCGGCGCCACCGGCACCGGCAAGACGGTGACGCTGCAGATTCTGGCGGAAGCCTTTTCCGATGCCGGCGTGCCGGTGTTCTGCGCCGATATCAAGGGCGATCTCTCCGGCCTCGCCGCCATGGGCGAGCCCAAGGATTTTCTGCTGAAGCGCGCCGAACAGGTCGGGCTTTCGCCATACGATTTCCAGGAATTCCCGGTCATTTTCTGGGATCTCTACGGTGAAAAGGGCCATCGGGTGCGCACCACCATGGCCGAGATGGGGCCGCTGCTGCTCGCGCGGCTGATGGATGCATCGGAAGCGCAGGAAGGCGTGCTCAACATCGCCTTCAAGATCGCGGACCAGGGCGGGTTGCCGCTGCTGGATCTGAAGGATCTGCAGGCGATGCTCAACTATATGGGCGAGCATGCCACCGAGATCTCCAACCAGTTCGGCTTCGTCTCCAAGGCTTCCATCGGCTCGCTGCAGCGCGGGCTGCTGGTGCTGGAACAACAGGGCGCGCAGCATTTCTTCGGCGAACCGGCGCTAAAGATTTCCGACATCATGCGCACCACCAATGACGGCCGCGGGGCGATCTCCATTCTCGCCGCCGACAAGCTGATGATGAACCCGCGCCTTTACGCCACCTTCCTGCTGTGGCTGCTGTCGGAACTGTTCGAGGAACTGCCGGAGGTCGGCGACCCGGACAAGCCGAAGCTGGTGTTCTTCTTCGACGAGGCGCATCTCCTGTTTACGGATGCGCCAAAAGTGCTGATCGAGCGGGTCGAGCAGGTGGTGCGCCTGATCCGCTCCAAGGGCGTCGGCGTCTATTTCGTGACGCAGAACCCGCTCGACGTGCCGGAAACCGTGCTCGCCCAGCTCGGCAATCGCGTACAGCATGCGTTGCGCGCCTATACGCCGCGCGAGCAGAAGGCGGTGAAGACCGCCGCCGATACGTTCCGCCCCAATCCGGCCTTCGATTGCGCGACCGCGATCACCACGCTCGGCACCGGCGAGGCGCTGGTCTCGATGCTCGAAGGCAAGGGCGCGCCCTCGATCGTCGAGCGCACGCTGATCCGCCCGCCCTCATCGCGCCTCGGCCCGGTGAGCGAGGAGGAGCGCCGCAAGGTGCTGTCGGTCAGCCCGGTCGCGGAAATGTATGACGAGGATTTCGACCGCGAGTCGGCCTACGAGATCCTCGCCGCCCGCGCCGGCAAGGGCGCCCAGCAAGCCCCGCCCCCTGCTCCCGCGCCGCAGCCGAGCGAACAGAAGGACGACAGCGCTGCCGGCCGCTGGACCCTGCCCGGTTTCGGCAACGACCGCGAGCAGGAGCCGGCGCCGCGCGAAACCCGCGGCCGCTCCGGCGGGTATCAACGCGAGACGGTGGTCGAGGCGGCGATGAAAAGCGTGGCGCGCACGGTGGCGACCCAGGTCGGCCGGGCGCTGGTGCGCGGGATTCTGGGGAGCTTGCGGCGGTAAGATTTTTTCGGTGTCCACGGCGCATCGTATGCGCCGACGCATTTTCCTCCGTCATGCCCGGGCTTTTCCCGAGCATCTGCCGACGGTGGAAATTTATGATATTTCAATTGCTTAAATGAACGAAGGCAGATCCTCGGGACAAGCCCGAGGATGACGTCTGGTTGCTTTTTGACCGGTTTGCCAGAAAGGCCGGCTCCCGGCTTCGAAGCAGGGAACCCCGCTCACCGCACCGGCGCGACGAGGCAGAAGTAGGCGCCTTGCGGATCCTGGGCTTGCAGCACCCAGGCGCCGGGAACTTCCATGGGGCCTTCCAGCACCCTGCCGCCGCCGGCCTTGACGCGGTCGAGCGCGGCGTCCAGCGTGTCGACGGCGAAGTAGTAGCTCCAGCCGCAGAAGGGGCCGTCCTCCTCCTGGCGCATCATGCCGCCGGTCATCTGGCCGTCGCGGCCGAACAGCAGGTATTTGCCCTTCGGGCCCATGTCCATCTCGTCGATCTTTTCCCAGCCGAACAATTGCCGGTAATAATCGAAGGCCTTGTCGACATCCTTGGCGTAGAGTTCACACCAGCCTACGAAGCCCGGCGTGCCCATGGCAGGCTCCGGCGGCATGTCGCCGTCCATCGGCGCCGGCTTGAAGGCGATGATGACCGGCCCTTGCGGATCGGCGAGCACCGCGAAACGGCCGATGCCGGGGATATCGTCGGGCGGGCGGCGGATGGTGCCGCCGAGTTCGACGCATTTTTCAGCGGTGGCGTCAACATCGTCGACCGCCACGTAACCGGTCCAGTTCGGCGGCACGCGCATGGCCTTCATGTCCTCCGGCAAGGCCTGCAGGCCGCCGGTCGCCTGTTTCTGCCCCGGCATTTCCAGCAGCCAATAGGGGCTTTCGAGGCCCATGCCGGCATCGCGCGCATTCCAGCCGACCACCGAATTGTAGAACCGCGCGGCGGCGGGAATGTCCGTTGTCATCAGTTCGTACCAGACGAATTTTCCTTGCATGTCGCCCATGGCATTCCCCCTCGGGTTCAGGTGCGGCGGCGGAAATCCACCGCCATGAATTGCTTGAACGTGCCGTCCGGCTGGCGGACGCTGCCGGTAAAGCGGCGGTGGTCGTCATCGAGAAAGGTTATGGCGTCGTGATAGAGCGCCGTCTTGCCGGGATCGTCGAAGGCGGGGCCTTCGGCCTCCAAGGTCAATGTCCTGCCGTCGTCCTCGACCCAGCCCTTGTAGACCCAGAGCTTGGTCATCATCGTGCCGACCCAGGTGCCGACATAATGCTGCTGCGCCGGGTCGTAACCCAGCGTCATCAAGGTGCGGGTTTGGCCATCGGGGCCCATGTCGGCCTTACCTTCGACGACGAACCAGAGGCCGTCCATGGAGCGGCCGGTCTCTGTCCATTGCGGCGTTTCGGCCGATCCCTCGTCGGGCAGGGCATCCCAGATGCCGACGAGCCTTTCAAGAAAGCGATGCTGCTCGATCGGTTTCGGCTGTTCCATCATGCCTGTCTCCTTTGCGTCGGGGGTTCAGTGGCAGCAGGCGCCGTCCCTGGGCTTGTCCTCATATTCGTCGTGGCGGCGCACGAAATCCATGGTCGAGTCCTCGTTGCGGCCCTTGGGCGCGCGGTCGAGAATCATCAGCGTGCCGATCAGTTCCTCCGGCCCACGCCCATAGGTGGAATAGGTGTGATAGACCGTGCCGTCGCCGTCGCAATAGAAGGCGCTGAGGCCGGGTAGCTCGTCATGGGCCTCGGCGGGCGGAATGTCGGTGAAATTGTAGTTCACCGTCTCGCCGGCCAGATGCTCCTTGGTAAAGGACACGCCGTAATCGAAATTGAAATCGCTGCCGAAGGACGAGACCCAGGGGAAATGCCAGCCCATGCGGCGCTTGTAGGCGGCGATCTTTTCGAGCGGCGCCTGCGAGACGACGGCGAGCGTGACATCGTGATGGTTGAGATGCGCCAGCGCGCCGTCGAGGTGATCGGCGAGGAAGGAGCAGCCGGGGCATCCCGCCTGCCAATCCGGCCCGAGCATGAAATGATAGATGATGAGCTGGCTGCGGTCGCCGAAGAGATCGGCGAGGCTTTTGCGCCCTTCGGGCGTATCGAAACGGTAGTCCTTGTCGACCTTGACCCAGGGCAGCGCCCGGCGCTCCGCATTCAGGCGATCGCGCGCCCGGGTGTGTTCCTTTTCTCGCGCCAGCAGCGCGCGGCGCGCCTCCAGCCACTCCTCGCGAGATACCACGGCATTTTCCATGTCGACCTCCTCAGGTGTTCGTCATGTGTTCCCGTTGACTGATTAGGTTGATATCAACATATATTGGCCATGTCAAACCAGGAACTGATTCCTTTTTCCACGACCCTGCATGTGCGCGATACGTGCCTTTGCCTGCATGTGCAGCGGGCGGCACGCGCCCTGGCGCGGCGTTTCGACGAGGCATTGCGCCCTCATGGGCTGACGAACGGGCAATTTTCGCTGCTGATGTCGCTGAACCGCCCCGAGCCGCCGCCGATGGGGCCGGTGGCCGAACTCATCGCCATGGACCGGACGACGCTGACGGCGATGCTGAAACCTTTGCAGCGGCGCGGCCTCGTCGACATCGCCCCCGACCCGAAGGACCGGCGCGGCAAGCGCCTGAAACTCACCGAGGCCGGGCGCGAAAAATTGATCGCCGCCCTGCCCGCCTGGCAGGCGACGCATGACGAGATCGACACGCTGTTCGAGGATGGCGGCGTCGGCCGCCTGCGCGGCGACCTCGCGGCCATTCGTTAGAGCAGTTCCAGGAAAAGTGGATACCGGTTTTCCGTTCGGAAATGCTCCGAATTTTATTGCCAGACGACGATGCGGGCCTTGGTGGGCACCCGGTCGTACAGGTCGATGACGTCCTGGTTGATCAGGCGCACGCAGCCAGACGACACCGCCTTGCCGATGGAATTCCATTCCGGCGAACCGTGCAGGCGATAAAGCGTATCCTGGCCATTCTGGAAGATATACATGGCGCGGGCGCCGAGCGGGTTCATCAGGCCCGGCTCCATGCCGCCGTTCTCGATGGAATATTGCGCCAGTTCCGGCTTGCGGGCCACCATCTCGTTCGGCGGCTTCCAGCGCGGCCATTTCTGCCGCCACTGGATGACGCCCTCACCCGACCAGGCAAAGCCTTCCTTGCCGATGCCGACGCCGTAACGCATCGCCGTGCCGCCGGATTCCACCAGATAGAGGAAACGCGACTGCGTATCGACGACAACGGTGCCCGGCGGCTCGCCGGTGGGATTGGCGACGCGCTGGCGATAGAAGCGCGGATCGATGCGCTGGTAAGGCACGGCGGGAATGAGGAAGCCGCCGTCATAGGTCTCGCCATAGATGCGATCGAGCTCGGGATCGCCGCCGCCGGCGTAGACGCCGCCATTGACGGGCATGGCGACCGGCTGCACGACAACCGGCCGATATTCGACGCGCGACGTATAGGGAGAAGCGCAGGAGGATAGCGCGGACATAGCGCCGAGCCCCGTCAGCGATAGAAAACCGCGACGCGACAGGGAAGGAAAGGATGGGGTCATGGCCAGGAAACGCTTACGAGGACAACGAAAATATCGGCGGCGAAACGCATGGAATCACGTTCCGGTTCCGTCTTCCGGAAAATATACGGTTGCAAACTGCCGGCGTCCACCGCGCCCGCGCGCTTCACGCGGACGTGAGCGGCCCTACATCACCACGACACGGGTTTTGGCGGGCACGCGTTCGTAGAGATCGATGACGTCCTGGTTGAGCATGCGCACGCAGCCCGAGGAGGTCGCCTTGCCGATGGAGCGCCAGTCCGGAGTGCCATGGATGCGGTACAGCGTATCCTGGCCGTCCTTGAAGATATACATGGCGCGGGCGCCGAGCGGATTGGCGAGGCCGGGGTTCATGCCGCCATTGGCGGCGGCATACTGGCGCAGTTCCGGCTGGCGGCCGACCATGTCGTCCGGCGGCGTCCAGCGCGGCCATTTCTGCTTCCACTGCACCACGCCGCGGCCGGTCCAGGCATAGCCTTCGCGCCCGAGGCCGACGCCGTAGCGCATCGCCCTGCCATCCGCCTGGACGAGATAGAGAAAATGCTCGCGGGTATCGACGACGATGGTGCCGACCGGCTCGGCGGTGCGGTAGCTCACCTCCTGGCGCAGGTATCGCGGGTCGATCTTCCGGTAGGGAATGGCCGGCAGCGTGCGGTCGTCGTCGCGCACTTCGCCGTAATAGGCGGTGTGCAGCGGGTTGGAGACCGGCAGGCCGTAGGTCTGGTGGAAGGAGCTGGCGTAGAGTTGCGTGCGCCGCGCCACCGGCGGCGTCTGGTCCACCGGCTGGTATTGGTAGAAGACCGGCGCCGTCTCGGCGCGGAAGACGTCGACATTCATGCGGCTGGTATCGGTGCAACCGCCCAGCATGGCGACACCGCCCAACAGCGCAACGAAGGAAAGCCGCCGGAACCTGCAATCATCAAACGTCATCGAAAAACCGCTTCTCACCCATGAGTCCGGCTTGCATCATGGCAAGGCCAACTGGCGCGAAGCTTGTCTTCGATCAGGTGCGCCGGCAGGGCGCGCGCGGCGCGGGCAACGGCAGCTTGCAGCGCGACAGGGGCGTGACGCACAGATCGCGCAGCACATCCGGCGGCAGGTCGGCGAGTTCGCGCAGCGACATGGCGGCCAGCTGCCGATGGCCGAGCGAATCGCATTGCCACAGGGCCTTGTCCCCTCCGGTATCGTCCGTATTGCGGACGAAACGACGTCTCCATAAAAACTTGAACATCATTGCCTCCGTGCCAGGACGTTTTCCACCCGTTTACATCCAAGGATTGCGCCTGAACCGCCGTGCCATCAATTGAGTTTATCGGGTGGAGGGTATAGAAAAACTGGATGAAACCGCTCAATCTCGTGCATCTCAACGCGCTCAAGTCCGTCGAGGCGGTCGCCCGGCTCGGCTCGTTGCAGGCGGCGGCCGACGAGCTCGGCGTCTCCGCCGGCGCGGTCAGCCAGCAGGTGATCAAGGCCGAGGCGCAGCTCGGCCGGGCGCTTTTCGAGCGGACGCCGCGCGGCATGGTGGCGACGGCCGCCGCCCTGCCCGTGCTGCAACGCCTGACCGCCGGCTTCCGGCTGCTTGGCGAAGCGGTGGCGGAAGGGCGCCGGCGCGACGACACGGTGCTGACGATTTCCGTCGCGCCGGTCTTCGCCGCGCGCTGGCTGGTGCATCGGCTGGATGGCTTTTCGGCGGTGCAGCCGCATATCCGCCTGCGCATCGACGCGACGACGCAGCTCGTCGATCCCGCGCTCGGCGATGTCGACGTGTGCATCCGCGTCGGCGACGGGCGCTGGCCCGGCGTCGTCGCCGAAGCCTTTCTGGCGCAGGAGATCTTCCCGGTTTGCACGCCGCAGATGGCCGCCGGCCTGTCGGCGCCCGAGGATATCCTGCGGCTGCCGGTGGTGACCGACGCCCATAGCAGCTTCACCTGGGAGACCTGGCTGGAGGCCGCCGGCCTTGGCGGGCGCACGATAACGCCGCGCCATGTGCTGAACGAAGCGTCGCTGTGCCTCGATGCGGTGCTGGCCGGACAGGGCGTGATGCTGGCCTGGCAGACGCTCGCCAGTCGCAGCCTGGAACATGGGCGGCTGGTCGCGCCGTTTTCCATCCGCGCCCGCACCGGCGCCGGCTATTATTTCGTTACCCCGCCCGGCCGGCGCGATCCGGCCAAGGTCGCCGCCTTCAAAAGCTGGGTGCGCGCCGAGATGGAAGCCGACATGATCAGGCTCGGCTTTGCCGAAGCTTAAGCCAGGTGCGACCTGGCCAGGGCAAGAATGAGGCCGGCGTCCGATCCGGAATTGTGCACGAAGCCGATGACCCTTGGCATGTCGTCGCCGACATCCGTCACGCGGCAAAGCACGATCTGGTTTTCGAAAATGTCGCGGCGCAATTCGCCATCGGGCAGGTTGCCGCGCACCAGTTCCGCTATCGCAGCGGCGGTCTTCGCCGGCTGCCTGATCGGCGCGGTCAGCGTGAAGATCACCGTGTCGTTTTCGCGGACCAGCCCGGCCGTGGCCTCCCGCACGCCGGCGACGAGCCGGAGGACTACCTTGTCGAAGCGAAGGCGGATGCCGGCCGCCTTGATTCTCTCCGCGATCTCACGCTCGCCCGGCATTGGCTGCGCCATGGGTGACGGCGCGTTCACGCGGTCATCTCCCCGAAGCGCGGACGCGGCAGCGACAGCGCGGCAAGCGCCGCCGCCAGCGCCGGCAGGGCAAAGAGCGCGAAGAGCCAGGCGGCAGCCGATGCATTGCCTTCGAGGCCGCCCGGATGCAGCAGGCCGGTGCTGTTGACCGTCACGCCAGCCAGAGCCGCGCCGAAGGCGCTGCCGAGCGATTGCATGGTGGTGATGCCGGCGGACGCCTTGTCCTTCTCGTCATCGGCGGCGAGATGCAGGATATGGGTGACCAGATGCGCCCAGCCGAGGCCGACGCCGAACCCCATGCCGAAGATCAGCACGGTCGCCGCCGAGAGCACCACGAGATCGCCCTCGGGATTCGGCCGCGCCAGGCTGAAGGCCAGGAGCCCGATGCAGGCCGCCTCCATCAGGCCACCCCAGATGATCGACCGGCGCATGGTCTCGCCCTTGAAATTGCTGCTGAGAAAGGCCGCCGCCGTCCAGCCGAGCGCGACCAGCGCGACGATGTAACCCGAGACCAGCGGCGTGACGCGATGCAGGGTCTGCAGGAAGTAGGGAATGTAGATGTCGCATGTCAGCGCGCCCAGCAGCATGAACATCGCCAGATACACCCGCGAGATCGGCATGGACAGCGCGATGCCGCCGCGCGGCAGCAGGCGCAGCGACGCCCGCCGCTCGACCACGACCATGCCGCCGATGGCGATGGCCGCGCCGACCACCAGCCACAGCCGCAGGCCGACATTTTCCGTGGTGCCGGCAAAGCTGACCAGCAGCAGCGACACCGTCAGCAGCACCATCTGCCCGACGGGCGCCTTGGTTTCCTGCCGGTCGTCCTCGCCTCTCGGCAGCAACCAGGGGGCCAGCAGGCCCATGGCCAGCGCGAAGGGCACGATCAGCGCGAAGGCATGGCGCCAGGCGCTGCCTTCGGCGAAGAAACCGCCGAGCGTCGGGCCGACGAAAGTGGAAATGCCCCAGATCGCCGCATAGAGCGTCGAGGCTTTGTTCCACAGGCTTTCGGGATAGGCGTAGCGGATGAAGGCATAGCCGAGCGTCGCCAGCGTGCCAGCCCCGAACCCCTGCACGGCGCGCCCGATGAGCACGGTCTCCATGCTCGGCGCGATGGCGCAGATCAGGCTTCCCAGCAGGAACAGCGCCGCTCCGATCGAATAGGTGCGGTTGAGGCTCATGCCCCGCGGGCGGATGGCGATGAACACCGACCCCAGCACCGAGGCCGTGACGTAAAGCGTCGTCACCCAGGCGAACAGCGGCAGGCCGCCGATATCGCGCACCACCGAGGGCATGATCGTGGCGGTGACATAGGTCTCGACGGCATAAAGCGAAATGCCGCCCGCCAGCATCAGGCTGGCGCCGAGATGGCCGGGCGCAAACAGCGACCAGAGGCTGGCGGAGCGGGCGGAAACGGGCGAAGACATGATTTAAAATTCCGGTATCGGACGTTGCAATGTCAGGGGTTTCGTTTTATTCCAAGTTATCTCTTGGAAATTACATGAACGCCGCGATTAATCAAGCCGGCTCCGGACAAGAATAATGCGACCCTCCCCGCGTGACAGGCTGCTCTTCCTTTTGAAAACCGAAGGCCCGCAATCGACGGCGGCGCTGGGCGCTGCGCTTGGCCTGACGGGCGAAGCCGCACGCCAGCAACTGGCCAAGCTTGCCGAGGACGGGCTGGTGGAAGGCGTTTCGGAAGCCGGCGGCGGTCGCGGCCGCCCGCGCCAGAGCTGGCAACTCACCGGCGCCGGTCATCGCAGCTTTCCGGACGGCCATGCCGACATGGCGCTCGCCCTCATCGACGCCATCGGCGCCGAACTCGGCCCCGACGCGCTGGAAACCGTCATCGCCGCCCGCGAACGAAAGACGGAGGCGCTCTACCGCGAGACACTCGCCGATGCACCGACGCTTGCCGACCGCATCGCCCGGCTGGCGGCGTTGCGCATGGCCGAGGGTTATATGGCGAGCTGGTGGCAGGAGGACGACGGATGCTTCATTCTCGTCGAAAACCACTGCCCGATCTGCGCCGCCGCCTCAGCCTGCCGCAATTTCTGCCGGTCGGAACTGGATATTTTTCGCAACGTTCTTGCCGCACCCGTCGAGCGCACCGAACATCTGCTGCAAGGGGCGCGCCGCTGCGCCTATCGGATCGGCTAGACATTTTTGTTTTGCCGCATTGTCCGGCGCCGAAGCGATCACGCCTCGGCTGGAAATGCTCTGACATCAATGTCGTCGCCGGAGCGCGGCCATCGAAAGCCGTTGGCATTCGCTGCGACGCGCGATAATGCTGGCCACCATCCCATGCGTTTGAGTCCCCTTGCCGGAGCGCGTTTCCATGACCAATCCCGTTCTCGTCGAAGTCACCCGCGGCAATCGGGTCGAAAGCCGCCATCGCGGCCTTGCCGTCGTCGTCGACGATACCGGCAAGACCGTGTTTTCGCTCGGAGACAGCGACGCCGCGATCTTCCCGCGCTCGGCCTGCAAGGCGATGCAGGCGCTGCCGCTGGTCGAAGGCGGCGCGGCCGATGCCTATGGCTTCGGCACGAAAGAACTGGCGCTGTCCGCGTCCTCGCATTCCGGCGAAGCAGGCCATGCGGCGCTTGCCGCTTCCATGCTGCAGCGCGCCGGCCGCGAGGCGGACGTGCTGGAATGCGGCGCCCACTGGTCGTTCGAGCAGAAGGTGCTGATCGACCAGGCAAGGACGCTTTCCGCCCCGACCGCCCTGCACAACAATTGCTCGGGCAAACATGCCGGCTTCGTCTGCGCCTGCTGCCATGGCGAAATCGATCCCAGGGGCTACAGCACTTACGACCATCCGCTGCAGGCCGAGATTCGCGGCGTCATGGAGGGGCTGACGGGGGCGACGCTGGATGCCGACGCCTGCGGCATCGACGGCTGCTCGATCCCCACCTATGCCATGCCGCTGAAGGGGCTGGCGCTCGGCTTTGCCCGGATGCTGACCGGCAAGGGCCTGTCGCCGGCGCGCGCCACGGCCTCGCGCCGCATCATCGATGCCTGCATGGCCGAACCCTGGTATGTCGCCGGCACGGGCCGCGCCTGCACCAAACTGATGGAAATCGCGCCCGGCCGCATCTTCGCCAAGACCGGCGCCGAGGGCGTGTTCTGCGCCTTGCTGCCGGAAAAGGGCCTGTCGATCGCGCTCAAATGCGAGGACGGCGCGACACGCGCCGCCGAATGCATGGTCGCCGCCCTGCTCGCCCGCTATTTCGAACCCGATAGCGCCGAGCGCGACGCGCTCCTTGGCCTTGCCAACCGCACCATGCGCAACTGGAACGGCATCGAGGTCGGCACTGTCCGCGCCGCCGCGCTTCTCACGGCATAAGCTTCAACCCGTTTCGACCGGCTCCAGCTTCGCGCAAGTTTCGGCGCGGACACTCCCGAGGTCGCGCGCCTCGATCACAGCTTGCGCGCGGCGGCATGGTTGAGCCCATCGGAACGAAAATGAAACCGGTTTTCGATAGCATCCCCTCAGGCGGCCTGCCGTTCGGGGATGCGGACAGACTCTGGGGATTCCGATGGACGAACGGCAAGACGGCGCGCCGCCGGCGCACCCGCAAGCGGAGGGGCTTGAGACCATGAGCCAGACGATGACATTGGCCCTGCAAACCTTCGAGCTGGGCGATTTCGAAGCTGCAGCCGACCTGATGCGCCGGGCGATCACGGCCGAAAAGATCCGAAGCCAGGATATCCACGCCCTGCTTGGCGATACGCTCGCGCGTCTCGGAGAGCCGCTGCAGGCCGCCGCAGCCTATGCCGAAGCCGCCCGCCTGTCCGGCCCCGGGACCGATGCGCTCCTGCGCAACGCGCTCGACCTGTTCCAGGCCGCCGGGAACGATGCCGCCATCGCCGATCTCGCGGATTTCGCCTTCGAGCGCTTTCCCGCCGATCCCGGCATCGCCACGATCTGCATCGGCGCGCTCATTGCGACCGGACGGGCGGACGACGCGCTCGCCCATCTCGACCGCCTAGACCGCAAGGATCGCGCGCAGACCGATCTTCTGCTCGCGGCCCTTCGCGCCGCCGGCCATCATCCGCGCCTGCTGGCCGAGCTCGACGCCGCCTGCCAGCGCTTTCCCGGCGATGCCGGCCTGCGCATGGCGCGGCTGGCGGCTGGCCGGCGTGTCTGCGATCTCGCCAACGCCGCCGCCTTCGAGGCGGAGATCGCCGATCCCGATGCGCCGGGCGTTGACCGGCTGCTTTCCGAGGAAACCGCCGCCGACCGGCTGCTGCGCTCGGATGACGAGGCGATGCAGGCGCGGCCCAACGCCGATTCGCTGCGGCTCGCCGCCGTGCCGGCCGCGCCCGCGCGCCGTGCGTTTTCGGCACCCGGCGGAAAAATCCGCATCGGCTATCTCTCCAACGATTTTTACGATCATGCGACCATGCGGCTGTTTGCGCCGGTGCTCACCATGCATGACCGGGTGCAATTCGACGTCACGCTGTTCTGCTATACCGATCCCGCCCTGCGCGGCTGGCAGGAGACGGGTTTTCCCGCCTTTGTGCGCCGCGCCATCGTGCGCGTCGATGAAATCGACGATGCCGGTGCCGCCGAGGCGATCGCCGCGCGCGGCATCGATATCCTCGTCGATCTCAAGGGGTTTGCCGCGGGCGATGCCCGCCCCGGCATCGTCAAGCGCGCCGATGCGCCGGTCAAGGCCGCCTATCTCGGCTTTGCCGGCAGCATCCACGGCGCCGATCTCGATTATGCGATCAGCGACCGGTTCGTGACCCCGGATGCGGCAAAACCCTTCTATGCGGAAAAACTCTGCCGCCTGCCGGAAACCTACCAGCCCAACGATTCCGAAAGCCGGCCGCTGCCGCGCGCCGCGCGCCGCGCCGACTGGGATCTGCCGGAAACCGGCTTCGTCTTCGCCTCGTTCAATTCGGCGCAGAAGATCACCGGCCGCACCGTCGACCTGTGGAGCCGCATCCTGGCCAAGGCGCCGGAGGCGGTGCTGTGGATGCTCTGCGAGGAACCGCTGGCACGGCGCAACCTGCTCGACGCCTTTGCCGCGCGCGGCATTGCCGCGTCGCGCATCCTGTTCACCGGCCATGTGGATTATGCCGACCATCTGGCGCGGCTGTCGCTGGCCGATCTCGGCCTCGATACCATGCCGCACAACGGCCATACCACGACCTCCGACATGATCTGGGCCGGGCTGCCGGTGCTGACGGTGCGCGGCGGAAGCTTTGCCGCGCGCGTCTCCGAAAGCCTGCTGAACGCCATCGGGCTCGGCGAATTGACGGCTGCCAACGACACCGCCTTCTGCGACATGGCCGCCGCCATGGCGCGCGCGCCGCGCAAGATCGCCGAGCTGAAGGAGCGGCTGGAGGAAAACCGCTTCTCCGCGCCACTGTTCAACGGAAAACGCATCACCGCGCATCTGGAGCGCGCTTACCAGATGATGGCGGAGCGCGCCCGCGCCGGGCTTTCCCCCTGCCATCTCGACGTTCCCGCCCTGCCGGCGCTGGAACATCCTTTCGCAAGCTGGCGGCGCGGCGGCTGAGCCGCGTCAGCCCTCGATCATCGCCAGCAGCGTGTCGAGCCGGTCTGCCTCGATCGGCGGCTTGTCGGCGCGCAGCCGCGCGATGCGGGGAAAACGCATGGCGACGCCGGACTTGTGGCGGCTGGAGCGGTTGATGCCTTCGAAGGCGACCTCGACCACATAGCCGAAATCGCGCTCGGCGCGGATCGCCCTTACCGGACCGAAACGGTCGGTGGTGTTGTTGCGCACGAAGCGGTCGAGTTCCTCCAGCTCGGCATCGGTAAAGCCGAAATAGGCTTTTCCCACCGGCACGAGTTGTTCCTTGCCATCTAGTTTGGTCCAGACGCCGAAGGTGAAATCGGAATAATAGCTGGAGCGCTTGCCATGGCCGCGCTGGGCATACATCAGCACGGCGTCGATATTATAGGGGTTGCGTTTCCACTTGAACCATGGCCCCTTGGCGCGGCCGGCCTGATAGGAACTGTCGAGCCGCTTGATCATCACGCCCTCGATGACCGGATCGGGCGGTTCCATGCGCAGCCGGTCCAGTTCCTCCCAGCTTGAAAACGGCACCAGCGGCGAGAGATCGAAGCGGTCGTGTGGCGCTCGCTCGATCAGCCCGGTCAGGCGGGTGCGGCGTTCGAGATAGGTTTGCGGGCGGATATCCGCATCGCCGTCGAACAGCAGGTCATAGGCGCGGATGAAGGCCGGGAATTCCTCCAGCATCCTGCCGCTGACCGTCTTGCGGTTCAGGCGTTGCTGCAGGTCGCCAAAGGTGCGGGTCGGGCTGTTGGAACGGGCGGTGCCACCGACCAGCAGCTCGCCATCCATCACGCCCTCGAAATTCATCGCCGCGACGATATCGGGAAATGCGCCTGAAATATCGTCGCCGCTGCGCGAATAGAGCCGCCGGGTCGAGCCGAACCCCGACAATTGCACGCGAATTCCGTCCCATTTCCATTCGGCGGCGAAATCCTTCGGGTCGAGCCCGTCGAGATCGCCCTCCTGCACCGGCGTCGACAGCATCACCGAATGGAAGATGGCGGGCGTCGCCAGCACCGGCCGGTCGCTTTTGCCTTCCAGCCAGGCGAAGAGCGGCAGGTAGGGCGGTTCCAGCCCGTGCCACAGCGTCTCGATTTCGCCGACATCCTTGCCGGCGAAATCGGCCAGCGCCTGCTTGGCAAGCCGGGCCGAGACGCCGATGCGCAGGCCGCCGGTGACGAGTTTCAGGAAGGCGAAACGGCTCGACGTGTCCAGCCGGTCGAGCAGCGTTCGCACATGGCTGCGCACCTCCGTGCGCCCCAGCCGGTTCATCTCGGCGATGACGGCGCCAAGGCCGGGATCGTCGGCAGTCCTGTCCTCGCGCTCCTCGTCCCAGACCAGCGAGATCGTCTCGGCGAGATCGCCGACATAATCGTAGGAATAACGGAACAGTGCCTCGTCCATGCGCTCGAGCACGAGTTCGCGCAGCATGGCCGGCTTGACCGAGCGTATATCCAGCGTGCCGGCAATGGCGGCAAGTCCGTAGCCGCGGTCGGGATCGGGCGTATCGCGGAAATAATCGGAGAGCAGCTTCAGCTTGCCGTTGCGCGCGGGCGTCAGCACAAGGCGGTCGAGAAGGGCGGCGAAGGATTTCATCGCATCAATCCCCCTCGTCCTCATAGCCGACGAGATGCAGCGGCCGGGCGGCAATGCCGGCGAGATCGCACCAGCGCACCAGCGCCTCCTCGCGTCCATGCGTCACCCAGACCTGCGAGGGCGCGAGGTCGCGGATGGTGGCGGTCAGTTCCGGCCAGTCGCAATGATCGGAGATCACCAGCGGAAGCTCGACGCCGCGCTGTTTGGCGCGCTGGCGCACCATCATCCAGCCGGAGGCGAAACTGGTGACCGGATCGGAAAACCGCCGCGCCCAGCGATCGGCAAAGGCCGAGGGCGGGCCCACGACCACCGCCCCGCGAAAATTCTCGCCGCTGCCGCGCTCGACGGTCGCAGGACGCAGATCGCCGAGATCGATGCCCTGCGCCTGGTAATAGTCGCAGAGTTTCGTCAGCGCCCCGTGGATGAAGATCGGCTCATCGTAGCCGGCGCGGCGCAACAGCGCGATGACCCGCTGCGCCTTGCCGAGCGCATAGGCGCCGACCAGATGGGTGCGTTCCGGGAACTGCTTCAGCGATGTCAGGAGCTTGCCGATTTCGGCGCGCGGATCGGGATGATGGAAGACTGGCAGGCCGAAGGTCGCCTCGGTGATGAATACGTCGCAAGCGACCGGCTCGTAGGGCGTGCAGGTCGGATCCGGCTGGCGCTTGTAGTCGCCGGAGACGCAGATGCGCGTGCCGCCGCTTTCGATGGCGATCTGCGCCGAGCCGAGCACATGGCCTGCCGGATGGAAACGGACCCGGACAGCGTTCAGCGACACCTCCTCGCCAAAACCGACCGCCTGCTCGCTGTCGCAGAAGTTCTCGCCATAACGCAGGCGCATGATGTCGAGCGTCTGGCGCGTGGCGAGCACCGCGCCATGGCCGGCGCGGGCATGGTCGGAATGGCCATGCGTGATCAGCGCGCGGGCGACCGGGCGGACGGGATCGACATGAAAGCCGCCGGCCGGGCAATACAGGCCCTCCGGGGCGGGAAACAGCAGTTTTTCCGGTCTCATTGGCATGAATGTAGCGGCTGCCGGCGCGAACGCCAGAGGCAGGCGTCGAGGAATTTTTTCCTCCATCTTCCGCTTGTCGAAACCTCACCCCACCCGCGTCATCCCTGAGATGTCCCAAGGGTCTGAGCATACGTCCCTCAGGCGTCGGCAGCTGCACGGCACAAGGCAGGGCATGACGGAGATGGGGCGGCGGTTTTCAGCCCGCCCGGCGCAACAGCGCCTCGATGCCGCCGGCATCGACCGGAGCGGAGAAATGAAAGCCCTGCACCTCGTCGCAGCCGCTGTTGCGCAGGTATTGCAGTTGCTCTGCAGTCTCCACCCCCTCGGCGATGATGCCGAGCTTCAGCTTTTGCGCCAGCGCAATCACGGCGGAGGCGATCGCCGAGGTGGTGGCGTCGTGCGGCAGGGCCTCGATGAAGGAACGGTCCATCTTCAGGCGATTGACCGGCAGCGTCTTCAGCGCCGCGAGATTGCAATAGCCGGTGCCGAAATCGTCGATCGACAGGCGCACGCCGAGTTCTTCCAGCGCGCGCATGGTGGCGAGCGCGCTGTCGGTGTCCTGCATCACGGCGTTTTCAGTCAGCTCCAGCTCGAGATAGCGCGGGTCGAGCCCGGTCTCGCTCAACGCCTGCCGGACCTGCCCGACCAGCGCCGGATCGCAGAACTGCCTGGGCGACACGTTCACGGCGATGATCACCGGCGGCAGGCCGAGCACCTGCCAGGCCTTGTTCTGCCGGCACGCGGTCTTCAGCACCCAGAGGCCGAGCGGCAGGATGAGGCCGGTGGCCTCCGCCAACGGAATGAAATGGCCGGGCGGCTGCACGCCGAGTTCGGGATGGTTCCAGCGCACCAGCGCCTCGACGCCGAGGATGCGGCCGGTGCCGGCATCGATCTGCGGCTGGTAGTCGAGATAGAGCTGGTCGCCGGCGATTGCGCTGCGCAGTTCCTCCAGCCGGTCGCCGGCGGCGATGGCGGCCGGCGTTTCCTTGCCGTTGAACACCTGCAGCCCGTCACGGCCGAGCTGCTTGGCCCGGTACATGGCGGCATCGGCATTGGCGAGCAGCGCATCGATGGTCTCGCCGTCCTCCGGGAAGGTGGCGATGCCCATGCTGCAGGTCGCCGAGACCGTCATTCCGGCAATGGTCATCGGCTTAGACAGGCTGGCGCGCAACTGGTGCAGGCGCGGCAGGATATCGCCCTCGCCACGCGACTGGTTGGCGAAGACCAGCACGAATTCGTCGCCGCCGAGGCGCACCACCAGATCGGAAGCCCGGGTGAATTCCAGCATCCGGCCGGCGATCTGGCGCAGAAGCTCGTCGCCGGCGCCATGGCCGAGGCTGTCATTGATGCGCTTGAAATTGTCGAGGTCGACATAGGCGAGAACGACATGCTGGCGGTTCATCCTCGCCTGATGCAGCGTCTGGCTGAGCTTTTCCTTGAAGAAGGAGCGATTCGGCAGGCCCGTCAGCGGATCGTGATGCGCCATGAAATGCATCCGATCCTCGGCATGCTGGCGCTCGATGGCGATGCCGGCGATATGGGTCGCCATGGCGACCAGATCCATCTCCACCGCCGTCGGCTCGCGCGGTTCGCGGCCATACAGCGCGAAGGTGCCGAGCACGTTGCCCTGCTGCGTCAGGATCGGCGTCGACCAGCAGCAGCGGAAACCGTAGAGCTGCGCCAGGCCATTGTAATCCGCCCAGCGGCGGTCCTGCAGGATATCGGACACGACCACCGGTTTGCCGAGCCAGGCGGCGCTGCCGCATGAACCGACCATCGGGCCGATGGCGATGCCTTCGATCAGGGCATTATACGCGGAAGGTAGGTTGGGCGCCGCCCCCAGATGCAGCCGCTCGCCCTCCGCATCCAGCAGCAGGATGGAGGCGTTCAGCCCGTCGATCTGCGATTCGACCAGCAGCACCAGTGTCTTGAGGATGGTCTGAAGCTTTTCGTTGCGGGCGATCATTTCGAGGAGGGTCGACTGGCCGCTGCGAATCGCCTCTTCCCGCCGCCGCTGGGTGATGTCGCGGGCAATGCCGATCAGCCCGATGACCCGGCCCTGATCATCGGTGAGCGGAATCTTCGTCGTCAGCCACCAGCTCTTTGTCTGGTCGCCGCGGCGCAGGCTTTCCTCGATGTCGAACTGCGCGGCCGCCTCGTCCATGATCCGCTGCTCGACGCGGTAGAAACCTTCCGCCGATTCACGATCGCCAATTTCGAAATCGGATTTGCCGAGCAGTTGCTCCTGCTCCGTGGCGCCGTTGGCGAGCAGTGTGGCGCGGTTGGCGAATAGAAACCGGCTTTGCCGGTCCTTCACGTAAATCTGGTCGGGGATCTGGTCGAGCACGGTGCGCAATATGGCGATGTCGCCGTCGATCCGACCGGAAAACATCGCGTTGCGGGCGAGCGTCGAGGCGGCCGCCACCAGCCGAAGGGTTGTCTCGTCGGTGTCGCCACCCTCATCCGCCCGCCGGGCGCAACGTATTCCGGCATCCGTCATTCGAGCCCGCTCCCCAGCCTTTAAGCCCCTGCCTGCAACCTATCGCGGATCATGTAACTTTAGCGATCATTTCCTTATGCATGTTTAAACACAGTCTGCCAGCAGGTTTCAAATAGAATGCTAAATCAACCTAAGAGATTTAACAGCCGACAATCATTTTATCCTTAAAACGATTACCCGGTCGTGTCCGCCGCCACTGTGCCGGAGCGGCACACGCCGGCCTGGCACGCTTCCTGCTTGGTTTTCACCAAGGAGATCAAACCGCCATGCTGTCACGACGATCGATTCTGCGAGGCCTCGGCGCCGCCGCGCTGGCCGCAACGCCCGTTTCACGCGCCGGTGCCGCCGACATCACGCCGGTGGATTTGCGCGGCTCGATCGACGCCGCCGCCGCCGGCCTGCTGCCGGGGGCGGAAGACGACCAGAGCCGGCGGTTTGCACGGATGCTGAAACAGGCGGCCGGCGCCAACCGGCCGCTTTTCCTGCCGCCCGGCAACTACCGCATCTCCAACATCGACCTGCCGGACAATGCCCGCATTATCGGCGTGCCCGGAGCATCGCGCATCGTCTATACCGGCAACGGCCACCTGTTCGCCGCCAACGGCGCTGCCCATGTCTCGCTGACCGGCATCGTCATCGACGGCGCCAATCGCTGGCTCGGCGATTATGCGGGCGCGCTGGTGCATCTGCGCAGCGTCGGGGACGTCGTCATCGAGGATTGCGAGATCGCCGGCAGCCGCAAGAATGCCGTGCTGCTGGAGCGTTGCGGCGGGCGCATCGGGCGCTCGCGCCTGACCGGGGCGGGAGACGCCGCCATCCATGCCATTGAAAGCAGCGGGCTTTCGATCACCGGCAACACGGTCGCCGATTGCGGCAATGGCGGCATCCTCGTGCATCGCTGGACCAAGGGCGAGGACAACACCATGGTCAGCGGCAACCGCATCTCCCATATCGCCGCGAAGAACGGCGGCACCGGCCAGAACGGCAACGGCATCAACATTTTTCGCGCCGACGGGGTGATGGTCTGCGGCAACCATGTCAGCGACTGCGCCTTTTCGGCGATCCGCTCCAATGCCGGCTCCAACGTGCAGATCGTCCAGAACCAGTGCCTGCGCTCGGGCGAGACCGCCATCTATTCCGAATTCGGCTTCGAGGGCGCCATCGTCTCGGCCAACATGATCGACGACGCCGCCAACGGCATCCTGATCGTCAATTTCAACGAGGGCGGGCGGCTGGCGAGCGTCGCGGGCAATGTCATCCGCAACCTGAAAACGACAGGCCCCTACGCGCATGACGGCGCTGGCTTCGGTTTCGGCATCGCCGTCGAGGCGGATACGTCGGTGACCGGCAACGTCATCGAGAATGCTCCGAAATGGGGCATGTCGCTCGGTTGGGGGCCGTATCTGCGCAATATCGTCGCCACGGGCAATATCGTCCGCCAGGCCCCGGTCGGCATCGCCGTCTCCGTGGTCGAGGGTGCGGGAACGGCGCTGATATCGGACAACATCCTCCAGGAAACGCCCGATGGCGGCGTGGTCGGCTTCCGCTGGAACGACCGGGCGACGGACGAGCTGGCGCTATCGGGGGCAAATGGGTTTTCGCATCTGACCGTGGAGCGCAATCGGCTCTGATGTGCCGTACCGATGGGTTTCATCGCAAGATTTCATCAGTTTGTACCCCTTTGTCCCGGTTTCCCTTCATGCCCTTCCGCAATAAGGTCGTGGCGGTATTTTCAGGGAGGATGACATGCTGACGATTTACGGGGTCTACCGGTCAAGGGCGGCACGCAATTACTGGATGGCGGAGGAACTGGGGCTGGAGGTGAAAAGCGTGCCGGTCGTCCAGGCGCGGCGGGTGGCCGAACCGCTGGCGGCGGACGCGCCGTTCAACACTGCCTCCGCGCCGTTTCGCGCCGTCAATCCGATGGGTTTCATTCCTGCCATCGACGATGACGGTTTCGTCATGACCGAATCGCTGGCGATCAACCTCTATCTGGCGCGCAAATATCCCGGCCCGCTCTCGGCGCAATCCGTGACGGAGGAAGGCGCGATGCTGCAATGGACGACCTGGGCGGCGACCGAGGTCGAACCGCATGCGGTGCGCATCATCCTCACCTATGACGTCAAGGCCGAGGACAGCGACCAAGGCAAGGCAACCATCGGCGCCGCCCGAGTGGCCTTGCGCACCCCCTTCTCCGTGCTCGATGCACATCTGTCCGACCGCGACTATATCCTCGGCGACCGCTTTACGGTCGCCGACCTCAATGTCGCAGAAGTGTTCCGATATGCCATGAGCCAGTCGGCAATGTTCGAGGCAGCGCCCCGGGTCCGGGCCTGGCTGACACGCTGCCAGGCCCGCCCGGCTTTCAAAAGGGTGATGGCGATCCGGGCGCAGGAAACGGATTGAAGCGTTTGCTGAAGGCGTGACTTCACCGGAATCCTCCTCTTCTCCCGGGAAGACGGAAACAAGCGGAAGCCCGCTCATTCCAAAAAAACGTCTTCGCGCTTACACCAGCTTCAACACGATCTTGCCGATATGGCTGCTGCTTTCCATCAGGCGATGCGCCTCGGCCACCTGATCGAAAGGCAGCACGGCGTGCATGACCGGGGCTATGCGGCCGGCGTCGATCAGCGGCCAGACCTGTTCGAGCAGCTCGTCGCGGATCAGGCGCTTTTCTTCCGCCGTGCGCGGGCGCATGGTCGAGCCGGTCACCGTCAGGCGCTTGACCATGATCGGGGTGAGGTCGACCTTTTCGGCGACCGCGCCGCCGAGGAAGGCGATGATCGACAGGCAACCGTCCTTGGCCAGGCTGACAAGATTGCGCTCGAAATAAGCGGCGCCGATCATGTCGAGGATGGCGTCGACGCCCTTGCCGCCGGTGACGTCCTTGACGACCGCCGCAAAATCCTCCTCGCGATAGTTGATCGCCCTGACGGCGCCGAGCTTCTCGCAGGCGTCGCATTTTTCCTTCGAGCCGGCGGTGGCATAGACCGTCGCGCCGAAGGCGTGGGCGAGCTGGATCGCCGTCGTGCCGATGCCGCTGGAGCCGCCATGGATCAGCACGCTTTCGCCTTCGGTAAGGCCGACCATCTGGAAGAGATTGGCCCAGACGGTGAAGAAGGTCTCGGGAAGCGCCGCCGCGCGCGCGGCGTCGTAGCCTTTGGGAAAGCGCAGCGCCTGGCCGGCCGGCAACAGGCAATATTCGGCGTAACCGCCGCCATTGGCGAGACCGCAGACCTTGTCGCCGGGGGCAAAGCCGCTGACGCCTTGGCCGAGCGCGACGACCTCGCCGGCGATCTCAAGGCCGAGGATGGGGCTGGCGCCCTTCGGCGGCGGATAGCTGCCCTGGCGCTGGGCGACATCGGGACGATTGACGCCGGCGGCTTCGACCCGCACCAGGATCTCGCCCGGCTTCGGTTGCGGCACCGGCCCGCGCGCGACGGTCATCACGTCCGGCGCGCCGAACCCGTCCAGCGCCACATGGCGCATCTCGGTCGGCAGGGACGTGGCGGTGGACTGGGACATGGGAAGGCGCTCCTCTTTCGCTTGTCTTTTCGACATAGGGCAAGCGCCCCGGCTTGAAAAGCCGGCGGATTGCCGCTGGCGTCAAGACGCGATTGTCTCGCCCTCGCCCTCCGGAGCCTGCCCGAAGCGCATGATGTCGATGCCGTCCTGCGAGGTCTTCGCCTGCGCCTTCACGGCGGCGATGGCGGCGCTGACGCGGCCGATATCGTCGATGACGAGCCCATCGGGCAGTTCCAGCACGCCGATGGAGCAGCGCATCAGCGGGAAATCGCGCTCGGCGCCGTCGCGGTCATGACCGATCATGCGGCCGAGCCGGCGGTCTTCTTCCGGATAGAGATCGGCGACGTCCTTCTGGAAATCGCCGAGCAGCCGGTCGAGAATCTCGGTCAGTTCCTCGCGGGTCCAGTCGCTGAGGCCGATGAAGAAATCGTCGCCGCCGACATGGCCGAGGAAATCGCCGTCCGAGAAGAAATAGCGGCGCAGCAGCGCCGAAAACAGCGAGATCGCATGGTCGCCGAGATGGAAGCCGTAGCGATCGTTGAACGGCTTGAAATTGTCGAAGTCGCAATAGCAGAAGAAGCGCGTCTCATCGCCATCGCGGGCAGCGCCCTGCATGAATTCGCGGATGGCGCGATTGCCCGGCAGGCCGGTCAGCGGGTTCTGGTCCTGCGCGACCTTGAGCTGCTTCTCGTTGATAACCTTGATCAGTGAGGCGGCGGAGACGACGCCGGCATAGCGCATGTTGTCGGTGAGGATGATGCAGTCCGAGCCGTTCATGTTGGCGAAGATCGCCGTGAGACGGTCGGCATCGGCATCCAGGCCGACGATGGGGGCGATATCGACGAAATTCGAGATCGAGCGTTGATAGACCCGGTTCTTCAGCAGGTCGCGGCCGAAGGGCTGGTAGATATATTCCTTCAGGTGATGCTCATGGATGATGCCGCGCGGCTCGCCATTGGCATTGAGCACCGGGAAGAAGGCCTGCTGCGGATTGCGGCGGAAAAGATCGAAGACGCTGTCGATGCTGTCGCTTTCATAGACCGCCGGCAATTGCTCGACCTGCTTGCGGATGAGGATCTCGTCGAGAGACTGCTGGCGGCCGCGCTTCATGATGCCGAGATCGTGGAGGTGCGGATAGGCCGGCTTCAGCTCGGAGAGGAAGGTGGTGGGCCGGGAGATGAACCAGCCCTGCACCAGATCGGCGCCGCATTCACGGGCGGCGAGGAATTCCGCCTCGGTCTCGATGCCCTCGGCGACGACGCGGATGCCGAGCACATGCGCCATTTGCGCGACCGTCTTGAACAGGTGGCGCTTGCGCGGGCGGCGGTCGATCTCGGCGACGAAATGGCGGTCGATCTTGAGATAGTCGACGGGATAGTCGCAGAGCAGCTTCATCTCGGCATGGCCGGCGCCGAAATCGTCGATGGCCAGCTTGAAGCCCGCCTTGCGAATACGCGCGACCAGGTCCGCGAATTCCGGCACGCTGGTATTGTCGACCCGCTCGGACAGTTCGAAGCAGATGGACGATGGCGGGATGGCGTTCTTGCGCAGGTGCTGCAACAGGCTTTCGAGCAGCAGGTCGCCATGCGGGATCAGCCGCGCATCCAGATTGAGGAACAGCGTCGCCGTGGTGCAGTTCTCGATGGTCGCGAACTTCGCAACCGCCCGGCTCGACAGCATCTGCTCGACCGACAGGAGCTGACCGGATTTTTCCGCCCGGTCGAGCAGTTCCAGCGGTGTGTGGAAACCGAGGCGATCGAAACCGCGCATCAGCGATTCATAACCGAAAACCGTGCCGGTTCCCGCCTCGACGATTGGCTGGAAGGCACATTCCATGACAAGTTTCGCCAACGAGGCCACATGCTCCGCGGCGATCGGAGGCAGGCGCTGCACGTCCGAGGCAAAGGCCGACATCGTTCATCCCTGTTCGTTTCCGCACGCCCAGGTTGCCAAGCGCTCCCGGACATGCCCCCTTTGTTTTCAAAGGGATTTTTGCCCGCAAATCGTCAAGGAAACGTTTTCGCAATATGAAACTTGGATGACAATCCGAAGCGGATTTCAGCCGCCGGCGCGGCGCAGCGCAAGGCCGAGGAACAGCAGCGACCAGCCCTGCATCAGCAGGTCGATCGCCAGGAAGGCGCCGAGGATCCACAGGCTGTTCACCGGCCAGCCGATGGCGATGACGACCCCCGCCAGCGCCGTGACGACGCCGGCGAAGACGATCCAGCCGCTGCCCGAGACGCCCTTCATGCGCAGGCCGACGATGACGCGCACCACGCCGGTGACAATCAGCGCCGCCGCCAGCATCAGCGTCAGCGCGGCGGAAGCGAGGATCGGATTGAGGAAGGCGAAGACGCCCGCCAGCACATACAGGGCACCCCCGAGGGCCCAGAGAATGGCGCTTTCCCAGCCCTTGACCTGGAAACCATGGGCAATGGACAGGATGCCGCCGATCACCATCAGCATGCCGACGTAATAGACCGACACCACCGTCGCCGCGATGAGGTTCACCAGCGCCACCGCGCCGCAGATCAGCAGCAGGATGCCGATACCGACGAACCAGCCCCATTTGACCTGAAGATGCGATGGTCCGAAACCGCGACCCAACTCTGTCATAGCAAGCCCCTATCTTTCACAAAGCACTGGATCGGCAACATAACGCACAACCGCAGATTTCGGTTACAAAAAATCGAAACCGATGCGCAATTTTTATTGATTGATGGATCAATCAAAAATATCCTGGCCTGCAAAAGGGGAAGGCCGATGCCGAAACTGGGAATGGAGCCGATCCGCCGCAAGGCGCTCGTCGATGCCGCGCTTCGCGCCATCGGCGATCACGGCTCGCTCGACGTGACCATGTCGCAGATCGCGCGCCAGGCCGGCGTCTCGGCGGCGCTCGCCCATCACTATTTCGGCTCCAAGGACCGGCTGATGGTCGAGACGATCCGCAGCCTGCTGCGCCAGTTGCATATCGACGTCGTCGCGGCGCTGAAGGCGGCGGAGACGCCACGCGCGCGGCTTTCGGCGGTGGTGCGGATCAGTTTCCAGGCCGACCAGTTCTCGCCGGAGACGATTTCCGCCTGGCTCGCCTTCTATGTCGAGGCGCAGCGGTCGGAACCGATGCGCCGGCTGCTGGTCGTCTATGCCCGCCGGCTGCGCTCCGATCTCGTCTCGGCGCTGAAGACGCTCTGCCCGGATGAGGACGCCGCGCGGATCGCCGAAGGCACGGCGGCGATGATCGACGGGCTCTATATCCGCCAGGGGTTGCGGGCCTCGCCGCTTTCGATAGAGACCTGCGTGGCGCTGACGGAGGATTACCTGTCGACGCAGCTGGGCAAGGCGTCGTGATTCTTTTCGTATCCTATCGCCGGCAACACTCTCCATCCATCAAGGGAATACCTCGTTGAGCCACGTAAAACCCAATATCCTGATCGTCATGGTCGACCAGTTCAACGGCACGTTCTTCCCGGACGGGCCGGCGGATTTTCTGCATGCCCCGCATCTGAAAGCATTGGCGGCCCGCTCGGCGCGATTTAGCAACAACTACACCTCGTCGCCGCTCTGCGCGCCGGCGCGCGCCTCGTTCATGGCCGGCCAGTTGCCCAGCCGCACCCAGGTCTATGACAACGCCGCCGAATATGTCTCCTCGATCCCCACCTATGCGCATCACCTGCGCCGCGCCGGCTATTACACGGCGCTGTCGGGCAAGATGCATTTCGTCGGGCCGGACCAGTTGCACGGTTTCGAGGAACGGCTGACCACCGACATTTATCCGGCCGATTTCGGCTGGACGCCGGATTATCGCAAGCCCGGCGAACGCATCGACTGGTGGTATCACAATCTCGGTTCGGTCACCGGCGCCGGTGTCGCCGAAATCACCAACCAGATGGAATATGACGACGAGGTCGCCTTCCTCGCCAACCAGAAGCTCTACCATCTCTCGCGCGAGAACGACGATCAGGGCCGCCGCCCCTGGTGCCTGACCGTCTCCTTCACCCATCCGCACGACCCCTATGTCGCGCGGCGCAAATACTGGGATCTTTACGAAAACTGCGAGCATCTGCTGCCGGAAGTCGGCGCGATGCCGCTGGAACAGCAGGACCCGCATTCGCAGCGCATCATCTTCTCCTGCGACTACAAGAATTTCGACGTCACCGAAGAGGATATCCGCCGCTCGCGCCGGGCCTATTTCGCCAACATTTCCTATCTCGACGACAAGGTCGGCGAACTCGTCGACACGCTGACGCGCACGCGCATGCTCGACAACACCTATATCCTGTTCTGCTCCGACCATGGCGACATGCTCGGCGAGCGCGGATTGTGGTTCAAGATGAATTTTTTCGAGGGCTCGGCGCGTGTGCCGCTGATGGTCGCCGGTCCCGGAATATCCCCCGGCCTGCATACGACCCCGACGTCCAACCTCGACGTGACGCCGACGCTGGCCGATCTCGCCGGCATTTCCATGGACGAGGTCAAGCCGTGGACGGACGGCATCAGCCTCGTGCCGATGATCGACGGCGTTGCCCGCACCGAGCCGGTGCTGATGGAATATGCGGCGGAGGCCTCCTATGCGCCGCTGGTCGGCATTCGCGAGGGCAAGTGGAAATATATCCATTGCGAACTCGATCCCGAGCAGCTCTACGACCTCGACGCCGATCCGAAGGAATTGACCAACCTCGCGACCGACCCGGCTCATGCCGAAACGCTCGGGCGTTTCCGCGCCAGGCGCGAGGCGCGCTGGGACATGAAAGCCTTTGATTCCGCCGTGCGCGAAAGCCAGGCGCGGCGCTGGGTGGTCTATGAGGCGCTGCGCAACGGCGCCTATTACCCCTGGGACCATCAGCCGCTGGCTCGCGCCTCCGAGCGCTACATGCGCAACCACATGAACCTCGACAATCTCGAAGAATCCAAACGCTATCCGCGAGGAGAATAAGATGAAAGCCCAACCGAAAGCCTCGCACTTCATTGATGGCGACTATGTCGAGGACACCGACGGCACGGTGATCGAAAGCCTGTATCCGGCGACCGGCGAAGTCATCGCCCGCCTGCATGCGGCAACCCCCGCCATTATCGAAAAGGCGATCGCGGCCGCCAAGCGCGCCCAGCCGGAATGGGCTGCCATGAGCCCGACCGCGCGCGGCCGCATCCTCAAGCGCGCCGCCGAGATCATGCGCGAGCGCAACCGCGAGCTTTCCGAGCTGGAAACGCTGGATACCGGCAAGCCGATCCAGGAAACCATCGTCGCCGACCCGACCTCGGGCGCGGATTCCTTCGAATTCTTCGGCGGCATCGCCGCCACGGCGCTGAACGGCGACTACATCCCACTCGGCGGCGATTTCGCCTATACCAAGCGGGTGCCGCTCGGCGTCTGCGTCGGCATCGGCGCCTGGAACTATCCGCAGCAGATCGCCTGCTGGAAGGGCGCGCCGGCGCTGATCGCCGGCAATGCCATGGTCTTCAAGCCCTCGGAAAACACCCCGCTCGGCGCGCTGAAAATCGCCGAAATCCTGCACGAGGCCGGTCTGCCCAAGGGCCTCTACAACGTCATCCAGGGCGACCGTGACACCGGGCCGCTGCTCGTCAACCATCCCGATGTCGCCAAGGTGTCGTTGACCGGCTCGGTGCCGACCGGGCGCAAGGTGGCGGCAGCCGCCGCCGGCCATCTCAAGCATGTGACCATGGAACTCGGCGGCAAGTCGCCGCTGATCGTCTTCGAGGATGCCGATATCGATTCGGCCATCGGCGGGGCGATGCTCGGCAATTTCTACTCCACCGGCCAGGTCTGCTCGAACGGCACCCGCGTCTTCGTGCAGAAGAAGATCAAGGACACCTTCCTCGCCCGCCTCAAGGAGCGCACCGAAAAAATCCTGATCGGCGATCCCATGGACGAGGCGACGCAGCTCGGCCCGATGGTCTCCTGGGCGCAGCGCGCTAAGGTTCTTGCCTATATCGAGAAGGGCAAGGCCGAGGGCGCAACGCTTCTCACCGGCGGCGGCATTCCCAACAATGTTGCCGGCGAAGGCTATTACGTGCAGCCGACCGTCTTCGCCGACGTCACCGACGAGATGACCATCGCCCGCGAGGAAATCTTCGGGCCTGTCATGTGCGTGCTCGATTTCGATGACGAGGCCGAGGTCATCGCCCGCGCTAACGCCACCGAATTCGGCCTCTCCGGCGGCGTCTTCACCAGCGATCTTTCGCGCGCCCACCGCGTCGTCGACCAGTTGGAAGCCGGCACGTTGTGGATCAACGCCTACAACCTCGCGCCGGTCGAAATTCCCTTCGGCGGCTCCAAGCAATCCGGCTTCGGCCGCGAAAACTCGGCCGCCGCGCTGGAGCATTATTCCGAGCTCAAGACCGTCTATGTCGGCACCGGTCCGGTTCAGGCACCGTACTGATAGAAAGAAAAACAATGCAGAACGCAGATTTCGTCATCATCGGCTCCGGCTCGGCGGGTTCGGCCATGGCTTACCGGCTGTCGGAGGACGGCAAGCACAAGGTGGCCGTGCTGGAATTCGGCGGCAGCGATTTCGGTCCGTTCATCCAGATGCCGGCGGCCCTTGCCTGGCCGATGAGCATGAAGCGCTACAACTGGGGCTATCTCTCGGAGCCCGAGCCGAATCTGAATAACCGCCGCATCACCGCGCCCCGTGGAAAGGTGATCGGCGGCTCTTCCTCGATCAATGGTCTCGTCTATGTGCGCGGCCATGCCGAGGATTTCAACCGCTGGGAGGCGCTCGGCGCGCAGGGCTGGGCTTATGCGGACGTGCTGCCCTATTTCAAGCGCATGGAGCACAGCCATGGCGGCGAGGAAGGCTGGCGTGGCACCGACGGGCCGCTGCATGTGCAGCGCGGGCCGATGACCAATCCGCTGTTCCACGCCTTCATCCAGGCCGGCCAACAGGCCGGTTTCGAGACGACGCAGGATTATAACGGCTCGAAACAGGAAGGCTTCGGGTTGATGGAGCAGACCATCTACCAGGGCCGGCGCTGGTCGGCCGCCAATGCCTATCTCAAGCCGGCGCTGAAGCGGCCGAATGTCGAACTCATCCACTGCTTCGCGCGAAAGATCGTCATCGAGAACGGCCGGGCGGTCGGCGTCGAAATCGAGCGGGGCGGCAAGGTCGAGGTCGTCAGGGCGAAGCGCGAGGTGATCGTCGCCGCCTCCTCCTTCAACTCGCCGAAACTGCTGATGCTCTCCGGCATCGGCCCGGCGCAGCACCTGAAGGACATGGGCATCGAGGTGAAGGTCGACCGTCCCGGCGTCGGCGCCAATCTTCAGGACCATATGGAATTCTATTTCCAGCAGGTCTCGACCAAGCCGGTGTCGCTGTATTCCTGGCTGCCCTGGTTCTGGCAGGGGGTCGCCGGCGCGCAATGGCTGCTGTCCAAGGGCGGGCTCGGCGCCTCGAACCAGTTCGAGGCCTGCGCCTTCCTGCGCTCCGCGCCGGGCGTGCGGCAGCCGGATATCCAGTATCACTTCCTGCCGGTCGCCATCTCCTATGACGGCAAGGCCGCCGCCAAGAGCCATGGTTTCCAGGTGCATGTCGGCTACAACCTGTCGAAATCGCGCGGCAACGTCACCCTGCGTTCTTCCGATCCGAAGGCCGATCCGGTGATCCGCTTCAATTATATGAGCCACCCGGAAGACTGGGAAAAATTCCGCCACTGCGTGCGCCTCACCCGCGAGATTTTCGGCCAGAAGGCTTTCGACGCGTTTCGCGGGCCGGAAATCCAGCCGGGCGAGTCCGTCCAGAGTGACGAGCAGATCGACGCCTTCCTGCGCGAGCATCTGGAAAGCGCCTATCACCCCTGCGGTACCTGCAAGATGGGCGCGGCGACGGACCCGACGGCGGTCGTCGATCCCGAATGCCGGGTCATCGGCATCGAAGCCTTGCGTGTCGCCGACAGCTCGATCTTCCCGCATGTGACCTATGGCAATCTCAACGGCCCGTCGATCATGACCGGCGAAAAGGCCGCCGACCACATTCTCGGCAAGCAGCCCCTGCCCCGCTCCAACCAGGAACCGTGGATCAATCCGCGCTGGCGGGAAAGCGACCGGTGAAGCCACGACAAAGATGCGGTTGCAATGGGAGATCATGCGGCGGATAAGGAGACGTTGATCTCAGCGTAGAAAAGTCGTGATGCCCGCCGATTACAAGAAGATGAAAATGCTCCGCCGGTCGCGTGTCGTCTGGGGCTCCTGGGCACTCTGGAAACCGAGGATCGTCTTCTGGGCAGGGGCCTTGGCGATTGGGGTGATCAGCGTCGGCTTCGCGCGGGCGGCGGATGCGGCGCAGCATCTGTTCAAGGCGGCGACGGCGGTGCATCCGCTGGCCTATCTGCTGCCGCTCCTGCTGACGCCGGCCGGCTTCGTGCTCTGCAGCTATCTGGCGGCGCGGCTGTTTCCAAATTCGCAGGGAAGCGGCATTCCGCAGGCGATCGCCGCGCGCCATCTCAACGACGATCTCGACCGCAAGCGGCTGCTGTCGCTGCGGCTCGCCTTCGGCAAGATCCTGCTCACCGTCGTCGGCCTGTTCTGCGGCGCCTCGATCGGGCGCGAGGGGCCGACGGTGCAGGTGGGCTCGTCGATCATGCTCGCCGTCGCCCGCTTCGGTGGCATGGCGCAGGCCCGCGGGCTGATCCTCGCCGGCTCCGCCGCCGGCATCGCCGCCGCCTTCAACACGCCGCTGGCCGGCATCGTCTTCGCCATCGAGGAGATGAGCCGCAGCTACCAATCGCGCGCCAACGGCATCGTGCTGACCGCCGTCATCCTCTCCGGCCTTGCGGCGCTGGGGCTGTCCGGCAGCTATAATTATTTCGGCTCGACGCATGTGATGCCGGTCGGGGCGCGCGAATGGAGCCTCGTCCTGTTCTGCGGCGTCGGCGGCGGGGCGCTCGGGGCGCTGTTCAGCGCGCTGGCGCTCAGGCTCGGGCAGCGGTTGCGCCGCTGGGCGCATCCCGATCCCGTAAAACGCATGCTGCTGGTCGCCGGTCTCTGCGGCCTGGCGGTGGCGGTGATCGGCGTCGCCAGCGGCGGCCATACCTTCGGCACAGGCTACGAACAGGCGCGCGGCGCGATCGAAGGCCAGGCGCTGCCCTGGTATTTCTTCCTGACCAAGCTCGCCGCCAGCTTCCTGTCGATGCTGTCCGGCATTCCCGGCGGCATTTTCGCGCCGTCGCTGTCGGTCGGCGCCGGCCTTGGCAGCAGCATCGGACAGTTGCTCGGCGTCAGCATCCCGCTCGCGGCGATCCTCGGCATGGCCGGCTATTTCGCCGGCGTGGTGCAGGCGCCGATGACCGCCTTCGTCATCATCCTCGAAATGACCGGCGACCACGAGGCAGTCATCCCGATCATGGCGGTGGCGATGATCGGCTATGTCACCTCGCGGCTGATCTCGCGCGAGCCGCTCTATCACGGCCTGTCGCGGGTGTTCATCGCCGCAGCGCTGAGGGCGCGGCGGGCTGAAGATCACGCCTCTCCCGCTTGACAAAATCTATAAAAAAGGTAGATAATCTCGTTTTAGAGTGGCCTTTCGTTTTCTACCGGATCGAGGCTTCGAAGAGATATTTGCTCTAGCCCGTCACGATTCGGGATGGCTATTTCTGTCCTGCTGCGCTGCAAACTGAAATAATCCGGCCAAGTTGAATCCGGATCTGTTTTCATGACTGCACATCAATCCATTGCGGATGCCGCCGCGTTGAACGACACCCTGGCGGGGCTCGATCTTGCCGGGCGGCTGTCGATGGTCGCCGGTCTTGGCGGTCGCGCTGTCTTCACCACCTCGCTTGGCATCGAGGATCAGGTCATCGCTGCCGTCATCGGCACGCAGCGCCTGCCGATCGATGTCGTCACGCTCGAAACCGGCCGCCTGTTTCCCGAAACCATAGCGCTGATCGCCGAGACCGAGGAGCGCTTCGGCATGTCGATCCGCCGCTTCCATCCCGAGCAGGCCGATATCGACGCCTATGCGGCCAAATACGGCCTCAACGGCTTCTATGAAAGCGTCGAGGCGCGCCATGCCTGTTGCGGCGTGCGCAAGCTGAAGCCGCTGGCGAAGGCGCTCGAAGGCGCCACCGTCTGGATCACCGGCCTGCGCCGCGGCCAGTCCGGCAACCGCGCCGAAACGCCGTTTGCCGAATACGATCCCGAGCGCTGTCTGATCAAGGTCAATCCGTTGGCCGACTGGGACATTGCGGCGATCAACGCCTATGTCGAGGCCGAAAGCGTGCCGGTCAATCCGCTGCATGCGCGCGGTTACCCGTCCATCGGCTGCGAGCCCTGCACCCGCGCCATCAAGCCCGGCGAGCCGGAGCGCGCCGGCCGCTGGTGGTGGGAAAACGACGAAAAACGCGAATGCGGGCTGCATGTCCACGAAACACCCGCAACCGCCATCGCACAATGAACCGAATGCGCAGCGCCGCCTGACCCTTCCTCCCCTGCGACCCCGCCCTCTCCTCCCGGGCGGGGCGCGGCCTTGGGACAGCCGCTTCGCCATCTCAAAGGTTTTCTGGAGTTTATGAATGTCCGATGCCCGCCCTGAGCAGGAACTGAGAAATCCGCAATCCACCAAGCCGCCGCTCGATCCGCACCTCAAGGCGCTGGAAAACGAGGCGATCCACATCTTCCGGGAGGTCGCGGCCGAATTCGAGCGCCCGGTGATGCTCTATTCGATCGGCAAGGATAGTTCCGTCCTGCTGCATCTCGCCCGCAAGGCCTTTTATCCCGGCCGCGTGCCCTTCCCGCTGCTGCATGTGAACACCGGCTGGAAGTTCAAGGAAATGATCGCCTTCCGCGACGAGATCGTCAAGAAATACGATCTCGACCTGATCGAGCATATCAATCCGCGCGGAGCATCCGAAAACATCACGCCGTTCACCCATGGCTCGGCGCTCTACACCGACATCATGAAGACGGAAGCGCTGCGCCATGCGCTCGATGCCGGCAAGTTCGACGCCGCCTTCGGTGGCGCGCGCCGCGACGAGGAAGCCAGCCGCGCCAAGGAACGCATCTATTCCTTCCGCACCCCCGACCATCGCTGGGATCCGCGCAACCAGCGCCCGGAACTGTGGAACATCTATAACGGCATGATCCGCCAGGGCGAAAGCGTGCGCGCCTTCCCGCTGTCGAACTGGACGGAAGTCGATATCTGGCGCTACATCCAGGCCGAGGACATTCCGCTGGTGCCGCTCTATTACGCCGCCAAGCGCCCGTTCGTGGAACGCGACGGCATGATGATCCTCGCCGAGGATCCGCGCCTGGAACTGCTGCCCGGCGAAGTCAAACAGGAAGGCATGATCCGCTTCCGCACGCTCGGCTGCTTCCCGCTGACCGGCGCGATCCGCTCCGAAGCCACCACCCTCGAAGACGTGATCGCCGAACTCGAAATCGCAACCGTATCGGAACGACAGGGCCGCGCCATCGACCGCGACCAGTCCGGCTCGATGGAAAAGAAGAAGCGCGAAGGATATTTCTGAGATGACCGCCCAGCACTCCGCAACTCTTTCCATCCTGCCCGAAGCTGCGCCTGCCAAGGCGCCGGCGGCGCGCGATTCCAGGCCGCTGCGTCTCATCACCTGCGGCAGCGTCGACGACGGCAAGTCGACGCTGATCGGCCGCCTGCTCTGGGACACCAAGGCGGTGAAGGAAGACCAGGCCGCGACCCTGAAGCGCGACAGCGGCAAGCAGAACGATCTCGGCCTGCCCGATTTCGCGCTGCTGCTCGACGGTCTCCAGGCCGAACGCGAACAGGGCATCACCATCGATGTCGCTTATCGCTATTTCGCCACCGACCGCCGCTCCTTCATCGTCGCCGATACGCCCGGCCACGAGCAATATACCCGCAACATGGCGACCGGCGCCTCGACCGCCGATCTCGCCGTGCTGCTGGTCGATGCGCGCGCCGGCATCCTGGAGCAGACCCGCCGCCACGCCACCATCGCGGCGCTGATGGGCATCCGCCAGTTCGTGCTGGCCGTCAACAAGATCGACCTGACGCATTACGACCGCGCCGGCTTCGAGCGCATCACCCATGAATTCCGCGAGATCGCGCTGTCGCTTGGCGTCAAGCAGGTGACGGCGATCCCGATGTCGGCGCTGAAGGGCGAGAACGTCGTCTACGAAGGCAAGGCCGCCATGCCCTGGTATGACGGCCCGACGCTGGTGGAGGCGCTGGAACTGGCGACCATCCGCTCGTCGCAGGCGGTCGGTTTCCGCCTGCCGGTGCAGCGCGTCTCACGCCCGGGCGAAAGTTTTCGCGGCTATCAGGGCACGGTTGCCGGCGGCTCGGTGAAGCCGGGCGATTCCGTCGCCATCCTGCCCTCGGGCATGGTCGCCAATGTCACGCAGATCGTCACCTTCGACCTGGTGCGCAATGCCGCCGTTGCCGGCGACGCCATCACCCTCGTGCTCGACCGGCAGGTGGACGTGGCGCGCGGCGACATGATCGTCTCCATCGACAGCCAGCCGCAGGTGGGCCTCTCCTTCGACGCCCAGATCGTCGCGCTGCAGCCGGAAGGCATCCAGCCGACCAAGCGCTATTGGCTGAAGGCCGGTACGCGCCGCCAGCGCGTCAGCGTCCAGCCGCTGACCCTGCTCGACCTCAAGTCCGGCGCGTGGAATGCGGCCGAATCCCTGCCGATGAACGCCATCGGCAAGGTGAAGCTATCCTTCGACGAGGCGGCGATCTTCGACCCCTACGAGCAGAACCGCGCCACCGGCGCTTTCATCCTGATCGACCCGGATACCAACAACACGGTGGCCGGCGGCATGGTGACCGGCAAGCAGGCGACCGTCGACGGCATCCACCGCGACGGCAACCGCGTCATCCTGTCGCTGCCGGCCGATCTCGCCGACCAGATCATGGCCAGCGAACTCTTCGCCAGCCGCCGCCACGAAGCCGAGGTCAAGCGCCTGACCGCGGCGGAAGCCGCCCAGTTCTGGGACGACGCGGCGAGCGACATCTAAGACGAAAAAGGGGGCCGAAAGGCCCCCTCGCTATTTTCATTCTTTACTTTTTCGCGGCGTCTAGGAATTCGGCGCAGTAGGACGGGCCGTTGGCGCCAGGGCGGTCGGCGATCGCCTGGATATCGCGGATCAGATAATCCTGGCCGACGGTGATGCGGGCTTCACAGCGCAGGTAGACGGTCTTGGCTGCGGCAATACGCTTGCCCTTCTTGCCCTTTTCGCCTTCCTCGTATTTGGCAGGAACGCGAACCGTCTTGTAGCCGCCGCGCCAGGTATAGACGGTGGCCGAGCCGGTTTCGACGTCGGAGATCGGCGGGCCGTAAGCGGCGAAGAAGGTGCCGGCCGACTTGCCGTTCCAGCGGGCTTCGAGCGGGTTGCTGGCAATGCCGCCTGTGGTGGTGCATCCGGCGAGAGCCAGCATCAGCCCCCCCAGGGTAAGAATGCGCAAATTCATGATCTCATGTCCCTTGATCATCTAGCATGGTCGCATTTCCCGACCGGTTCGCACGTTTCCAGGAAATGCTGTCGTCCCCGGCCGCGAGACGAAACCCTTGGGAAAAGGCGGTTTCGCGGCTGTCCGCGCCCGCTCTAGCGCCAATTTCGCCGGAAGAAAATCACCATTCGCGCGCAGCCCGCAGAATTCTTGCAAGCGTCACCGCGCCGCCACCATGAAAGCTGGGCGCAAGGCCGCCGCAGCACCCGCCTTCCCGCAGGGCACCGAATTTCCCCCCGCCTTTTCAATCGCTTATCGGGGGTCCCGCGTGCAGCTGATTTTTTTTCATCGATCCCTTCATTTTTTTGTCGCACCCCGCTTGTCTATCCAAAATCGCTGGTCTATAGAGGCGCCACTGGTCACGGAGTGTAGCGCAGTCTGGTAGCGCACCACGTTCGGGACGTGGGGGTCGCAAGTTCGAATCTTGCCACTCCGACCAGTTGAAACCCTCCCGATTTGATCGTTCACCGCCAAGAACAGCAGATGCATCCGGCTAGCCGTATTGCGCAGGCCGCTGCAACCCGTTGCAATCGCTTTTCCACGCTCCCGCCGCGCCGTCCCTGCCAGTCGCCGTCGCGAAAACACCGGCGCATAAGATGCGGGCACGGTCTACTCCCTAGAAATCGCGCTAGAATTCGCACTTTATTCGTTCATCATATGCTTATATGAAAAGGTGATAATTCACAGCACGCCTTGATTGCAGGACAAGGTGCGACTAGCCTGAAATTGCGGGTAAGGGACAGGGATTGAGGGGCAGACACACACGCGGGGACAAGAGCCGGGTGACGTTGAGCGACGTCGCGCGCGTTGTCGGAGTGAGCGCCATCACAGTTTCGCGCGCCTTGCGCGTCCCCGGCCGAGTGTCGCCGGAATTGCGCAACCGTATTCTCGAAACCGTCGAGCAGATGGGGTATGTGCCCGATCTCGCGGCACGGGCGCTCGCCAGCCGCGACAGCGGCGTCATCGGCCTCATCATGCCGACGCTCACCCATGTGCCGCTGCTCGACATCATGACCGGCATCGAGGATCGGCTCTGCGGCAGCGGCTTCGGCATCCAGTACGCCAATACCCGGTTCGACCAGGCGACGATGGAGCAGAAGGTGCGCATGCTGCTCGCCCAGCGCCCGAGCGGGCTGATCTTCGTCGGCGTCGCTCCGGCCGGCGAAACGCTGGCGCGGCTGCGGCATGCGCCCTGCCCGATCGTGCAGATCAGCGATGTCAGCAGCGAACGGGCAGGCTCGGTGATCGGTATCGATACGGAACTGGCCAGCCGCATGGCGACCCGCCACATGCTCGACAAGGGCTATCGCCGCATCGCGCTGGTCGACGGCCGGCCGCGCGGCGGAAGTCTGCTGCGCCGCGAAGGCTACGAGAATGCGATGCGCGATGCCGGCGTCTACGATCCCGCCTGGGAGATCTTCGACGATGCGCCGAGCAGCGTCGGGCTCGGATCGCGATTCCTACGGCGGATTCTCGACACCATTCCGGATGCGGACGGCGCCTTTTGCCACAATGACGATCTGGCGCTCGGCATCCTGTTCGAATGCCAGCGGCTCGGCATCCGCGTGCCGCAGGATTTCGGCATATGCGGTTTCAACGATCTCGATTATGCCGCTTTGGCGCAACCATCGCTGACGACGGTGCGGGTGCCGCGCTACGACCTCGGCGAGCAGGCCGCCGACATGATGATCCGCGTCATACGCGGGACCGCATCCCGCGACGAAGTCGTCGATATCGGCTTCACCCTGTTCGAAAGGCAATCGACACAGCGCGACAGGCCGGCCGGCACCTGATGCCGGCCGGCGCGCTGTCTCAATCCAGCAATTCTGCCGGAACCTTGCCGCCATTGTCGGCCAGCGCCTTCATCAGCGCCTTGTGCAGCCAGACGTTCATGGTCGCGGAATCGTTCGTATCGCCGGTGTAATGCAGTTCCTGGGCCAGTTCCTTGCGGGCGGCCAGGCTGGAATCGAGATCAAGCGCCTTCATCATGTCGACGATCGAATGGCGCCAATCGAGCTTCTGTCCATTCTTCTTCACCGCCTCATCCATGATCGCGGCGACATCGACCGGCGCGGTCGAGGCCGGAGCGGACGGCGCTACCGAAGTGGACGGGGCCGACGGCTGCGCACCCGGTGCCGGCGCTGCCGGCGCTGCGGCCGCGCCCGCCGTCACCGGCTTGGCCGCCTCGGGCGCGGCCGGCGCAGGTGCCGCAGCCGTCTCAACCGTCTCGGCCGCATGCGCCTTGCCGAAAAGTTTTTCCTTGATCGAACTGAAAATACCCATCTGAAAACTCCCTTGTCGTTCACCCGGTCGCTGCCGAAGGCCGGGAAATCGGGAAATGGAGCAGCGACCGACGCAATCAAGTCGTGCAGCGTAATCACCGGACAATCAATAGATGGATTTCAGAAAATGGCTGGGGCGCCAGGATTCGAACCTGGGAATGCCGGTACCAAAAACCGGTGCCTTACCGCTTGGCGACGCCCCACCAGGGCGAGGCGCGAAGCGCGTCGCCGAGACGGCGCCTGATTAGCAAAGCTTAAGGGCATCGACAATCACTAACTTGAGACATGGTGCAGTTTTCTGCGCGAAAGCTTGCGTGGTCGCGCCCGGCAAATCCGATTTAAGGGATTATGCGGCGGGGCCGAACATGCTAGCAAGGGCGCGAAAGAGGAGACAGACATGAGCCAGTTCCGCGCCAGACCGCCCGCCATTCCCACGACCCTGCTCGACGACGACGTCGTGCGCATCATCCGCTGGGATTTCGAGCCGGGCGCCGATACCGGCCATCATGTCCATGGGCTGGGTTACGTCGTCGTGCCGATGACCGATTGCCATTTCCTGATCGAGGAGGAAGGTGGCAGCCGCCGCGTCGAGGTTGCCCGGGGCATGCCCTATCGCCGCGAGGCGGGCATCTCCCACAATGTCGTCAATGGCGGCACGGAATTCATGTCGTTCATCGAGATCGAATATAAGTGAAGGACAGCGCCCCTCCGCCTTTCGATACCAGCTTCGATCCGGCCTACGGCGTCGCCGTCGAGGTGGCGCCCGGGGTGCAGCGGCTGACCGTCAACAACCCCAGCCCCTTCACCTTCCATGGCACCAACAGCTATATCGTCGGCGGCCGCTCCGTCGCGGTCATCGATCCGGGGCCGGAGGACGAGGCGCATTTTTCGGCGCTGATGCGGGCGCTGGAGGGCCGCGAGGTCACTCATATCGCCGTCAGCCACACCCATCGCGACCACTCGCCGCTGACCCGCCGGTTGAAAGAGGCGACCGGGGCCATCGTCGTCGCCGAGGGACCGCATCGCGCCGCCCGGCCGCTGCATGCCGGCGAGACCAATCCCTTCGCCGAAAGCGCCGACAGCGAATTCCGCCCGGACATCGCGCTTGGCGAGGGCGACCGGGTCGAGGGCGATGGCTGGACGCTCTCCGCCGTGCTCACCCCCGGCCATACCGCCAATCACGCTGCCTTCGCGCTTGATGGCATCGGCATCCTGTTTTCCGCCGATCATGTCATGGCCTGGGCGACCTCGATCGTCGCGCCGCCGGATGGCGCCATGAGCGACTACATGGCCTCGCTCGAAAGGCTGCTTCAGCGCGACGACCGCATGTTCTTTCCCGGCCATGGCGGACCGGTCGCCGATCCGCCGGCCTTCCTCAGGGCACTGCGCACCCACCGGCGCATGCGCGAACGCGCCGTGCTGGAGCGGATCAAGGCCGGGGACCGGCATATTGCCGATATGGTGAAGGCCATTTATCGCGATACCGATCCGCGCCTGCATGGGGCCGCGGGGCTTTCGGTTCTGGCCCATATCGAGGATCTGCTCGAAAAGGGTCTGATCGCGACCGAGGGTTATCCCTCGCTTGCGGCGGCATACGAACTGGCCGGTTGAGCGGGCGTGAGCCCGTTTGCAATGTCATCAGCCGGACCACGTCCAGCAGAATGGCGAGGACTTCGCCCATGGCACATCTCCTCGTGTTATCGATGACCAATTGTGCGCCCGTCTGGCCTCCGGCCTCAAACGAGTTTATCGTCGGCTTCGATTGACTTGAGGTTATGCCAATGAAACGCGGACGCCTGCCGCTGACGGCCCTGCGCAGCTTCGAGGCCGCCGGCCGGCTGGAAAGCATCACGCTTGCCGCCGAGGAGCTTTTCGTGTCGCAGGCGGCGGTCAGCCGGCAGATCCGCGGGCTGGAAGATCAACTCGGCAAGGCCCTGTTCGAGCGCCATCACCGCGCGATCAAACTGACGCCGGCCGGCCGCGACCTGCTCGACGTGCTCGTCGCCTGTTTCGACCGGATGGAAGGCGCGGTGCAGGCGGCGGCGCTGACGCCGATGACGCGGGCGCTGGTGCGCATCAGCGTCGAGCCCTCGTTTGCCGCCGGGCGGCTACTGCCGGCGCTGCCGCAATTCAATGCGCAGCACCCCGATATCGACGTGCAGGTCGACTCCGATCCGCGCCTCGTCAGCTTTCGCGTCAACGGGCCGGTACTGGCGGTGCGCTATGCGCCGGCGGCGCGGAACTGGCCGAAAACGCAGGCGCGACTGCTTTACGAATGCGAGATGGCGGTGGTCGCCGCGCCCTCCCTGCTGGCCGAACAGGGAATGCCGCGAGAACCCGCCGAGTTGCTCGATCTTCCGCTGGTGCATGAGGAAAACCGCGACCTGTGGAAGCGCTGGCTGGCGGCGGCGGGCCTGCCGGATACGGGCAGCGAACGCGGCCCGATCTTCGACGACGCCGCGCTCGTGCTGCAATCGGCGCTGCGCGGCCAGGGCGTCGCGATCGTCGATCTCACCATGGCGCGGGAAGATCTCCTGACCGGCCGGATCGTGCGGCTTTTCGAGCCGGTGCTGGTCCACGGCGCCTATTTTCTCGTCGCCCGCGATTTCCAGCGGCTGGCGCCGGCGGCGCGGCAACTGGCCGACTGGCTCTCCACAGCCTTCGCCGCAAGCCCATAGGGCATGTCCGGGCGCAAACCACTTTACATTTTACTGGAATGCCGGATTTCAACCGCCGGAAAGCCCCAAAAGCTCCGAGTCCAGCGCCTTGAGGTAATCGTCGGCGACGGTGGCGCCGTAGCCGAGGTCGTGCTGGCCATAGCGAGAGACGACGCGGATATCGACCAGCGTCGTCTCAGCCTCCTCGCGCAGGCGAATAACGACATCTGAGGGGAAACCGAGGATCAGCGAGCGGGTTTCGCCCTGCAGCAGCACATCGCCCTGCTGGCCGATCAGCGGCAGGTCGGAGGCGATGTTGGGGCGCGGCAACGGCACGGGAACGTTGTCCAGCGTATCCGGCACGGCCTCCTCTTCCGCGCCCGCCGGCTTGGCCGGCAGGTCGGCGATATCGGCCTCGGTCTTTTCCAGCCCGTCGCCGTGACGGATTTTTATGCGGCTCTGGGCGTTGACCTTTTCCACAGCCTCGAAGACCCGGTCGAGCGCGCCGTTGTAGCGGCGCCCGATCAGGCCGGGATAGGCCGACAATTGCTGCAACCGGTCGCTGTCGGTAATGATGGCGTTGCGCGGTAGCCAGATCTGGTCGGCCTTGACGGAGTCGAGGAAGGGCGGCGGATCGCCGATATCGGTTGTTATGTCGTAGATCGGCGGATAGCGAAAATAGTCGTAAGCGCCCCAGGCGACAAGCGCGATCGGCGCCAGTGCATAGAACAGCCCGGCCGTCGCCGCCCCGCCGCCACGCGCCGCCACCTGCCACAGGCTGTTGAGGCCGATCAATGCCAACAGCACAGCCAGCAGCGCGAAGCCGGCGGAGAGCAGCACCAGCGCCACACAATAGGGCGTCGGCATCAGCGAAAAGCGATGGGCGGCCAGCACGACCACGAACAGCAGCAGCGAAAACTGGCCGATCCGTCTGGAAAAATGGGCCGCATGCGAAACCGGCCGGTCGTAACGAATGGTCATCGGTCAGCTATCCGGGGCAAGCGGCGAATCCGGTCGACAGGACGTTCACACGATCTGTAACCCCTTGCCCCGGTTGAGACAAGCAAGCGTTTTGCCGCTGCCCTCACCCCTTATCCGTTCTTGCCACGGATCGCCGCCTGCGCTGCCGCAAGCCGGGCGATCGGCACGCGGAAGGGCGAGCAGGAGACATAGTCCAGGCCGATATCCTCGCAGAAGTGGATCGAGGCCGGATCACCGCCGTGTTCGCCGCAGATGCCGAGCTTCATGTCGTTGCGGGTGCGGCGGCCGCGCTCCGTGGCGATGCGGATCAGCTCGCCGACGCCGTCGAAATCCAGCGAGATGAAGGGATCGTGCTCGATGATGCCCTTGCGCTGGTAGGTGGTGAGGAAGGCGGAGGCATCGTCGCGGGAAATGCCGAAGGTGGTCTGCGTCAGGTCGTTGGTGCCGAAGGAGAAGAATTCGGCCGCTTCCGCGATGGAATGGGCGCGAAGGGCTGCGCGCGGCAGCTCGATCATCGTGCCGACGAGGTAATCGATGCGCATGCCGGCCTCGTCCATGACGGTGCGGGCGACGCGATCGATGCAGCCCTTGACGTAATCCAGCTCGGCGCGCAGGCCGACCAGCGGCACCATGATTTCCGGCACCACCGGCGCGCCGGTTTCGCGCGCCGCCTCCACCGCCGCCTCGAAAATGGCGCGCGCCTGCATTTCGGCGATCTCGGGATAGGAAATGGCGAGACGGCAACCGCGATGGCCGAGCATGGGGTTGAACTCATGCAGCGCATCGACGCGCTGGCGCAGATGCGCCGGCTCCATGCCCATCGCCTGCGCCACCTCGGCGATCTCGGCATCGGATTTCGGCAGGAATTCATGCAGCGGCGGATCGAGCATGCGGATGGTGACCGGCAGGCCGTGCATGATCGAAAACAGCGCGGTGAAATCCGAGCGCTGCATCGGCAACAGCTTGTCGAGCGCCAAGCGGCGGCCCTCCTCGCCCTCGGCGAGGATCATCTCGCGCATGACATGGATGCGGTCGCCCTCGAAGAACATGTGCTCGGTGCGGCACAGGCCGATGCCTTCGGCGCCGAAGGAGCGGGCGGCGCGGGCATCCTGCGGCGTATCGGCATTGGTGCGCACCGTCATGCGGCGGTTGCGGTCGGCCCATTCCATAATGCGGCCGAAATCGCCCGACAGTTCCGGCTGCAGCATCGGCACCTCGCCCTTCAGCACCTGGCCGGAGGAGCCGTCGATGGTGATGATATCGCCCTTGCCGAGCGTGACGCCGCCGAGCCCGATCAACCGCTCGCCGCGCAGGTCGACGCGCATGGTGCCGGCGCCGGCGACGCAGGGCGTGCCCATGCCGCGCGCCACCACCGCCGCATGGCTGGTCATGCCGCCGCGCGTGGTCAGGATGCCCTCGGCGGTGTGCATGCCGTGAATGTCTTCCGGGCTGGTCTCGACGCGCACGAGGATGACCTTGCGGCCGGCCTCGCTGGCCTCGACCGCTTCCTCCGCCGTGAAGACGATCTCGCCGGTCGCCGCGCCGGGTGAGGCCGGCAGGCCGGAGCCGATGACCGTGCGCTCGAAGCGCGGATCGATGGTCGGGTGCAGCAACTGGTCGAGCGAGGCCGGCTCGATGCGCGTCACCGCCTCGTCCTGGCCGATCAGCTTTTCATCGACCATGTCGACGGCGATGCGCATCGCCGCCTTGGCGGTGCGTTTGCCGGTGCGGGTCTGCAGCATCCACAGCTTGCCGCGCTCGATGGTGAATTCCACATCCTGCATGTCGCGGTAATGGGCCTCGAGGCGGGTGCAGATGGCGCTGAATTCGCCGAACACTTCCGGCATCAGCTTTTCCAGCGACGGCTTTTCGGAGCCCGACGCGATGCGGGCGGCCTCGGTGATGCTTTGCGGCGTGCGGATGCCGGCGACGACATCCTCTCCTTGGGCATTGACGAGGAATTCTCCGTAGAGTTCCTTGACGCCGGTCGACGGGTTGCGGGTAAAGGCGACGCCGGTGGCCGAGCTGTTGCCGAGATTGCCGAAGACCATGGCCTGGACGTTGACGGCGGTGCCCCAGGCGGTGGGTATATTGTGGAGCTGGCGATAGGTGACGGCGCGGGCGTTCATCCAGCTGGCGAAGACCGCCGCGATGGCGCCCCAGAGCTGCTCCTGCGGATCCTGCGGGAAGGGCTCGCCCAGTTCTTCTTCCAGCATCGCCTTGTAGAGTTGGGTAATATGCTGCCATTCGACGGCGGAGAGTTCCGTATCGTATTCATGGCCGAGCCGGGCCTTCTCGTCCTCGAGGATTTCCTCGAAAACTTCGTGATCGAGGCCGAGGACGACGTCGCCATACATCTGGATGAAGCGGCGATAGCTGTCCCACGCGAAACGGGCGTCGCCGGCATCGTGGCCGAGCGCCTCGACGGTGTGGTCGTTGAGGCCGAGATTGAGGACGGTATCCATCATGCCGGGCATGGAGGCACGCCCGCCGGAACGGACGGAAAGCAAAAGCGGCCGTTCGGGATCGCCGAAGCGCCGGCCGGTCGCCTTTTCCATATGGGCCAGCCCGTCCAGCACCTGTGCCTTCATGGCGTCCGGCAGGGTGCGGCCATGGGTGTAAAACCAGGAACAGGCCTCGGTGACGATGGTAAGACCGGGGGGAACCGGCAGGCCGAGGCTCGCCATTTCCGCGAGATTGGCGCCCTTGCCGCCCAAAAGGGTCACATCGCTCGCCCGGCCTTCCGCCTTGCCATTCCCGAACGTGTACACCCACTTGGTCATGCTGTTCCCACCCTCGAGGTTCCCTCGCCTCGCGCATGACACTACGCCAGATGGAACCCGATGAAAATTGCAAATTGCCATCTATTTTTGCATTGCACAATGAATGCAGGCTGAACAAAATTCAGACGACGTCGAGCAGGCGTTCGGCGGCTTGCAGATCGACGGAAACGAGCTGCGAGACGCCTTGCTCGACCATGGTGACGCCGAAGAGGCGGTTCATGCGCGACATGGTGATGGGGTTGTGGGTGATGATCACGAAACGCGTCTGCGTGGAGGCGGCCATTTCGTCCATCAGGTTGCAATAGCGCTCGACATTATGGTCGTCGAGCGGCGCATCGACCTCGTCGAGCACGCAGATCGGCGCGGGATTGGTGAGGAAGACGGCGAAGATCAGCGCCATCGCGGTCAACGCCTGCTCGCCGCCGGAAAGCAGCGTCATGGTCTGCGGCTTCTTGCCCGGCGGGCGGGCCAGCACTTCGAGGCCGGCTTCCAGCGGATCCTCGGATTCGATCAATTGCAATTCCGCCGTGCCGCCGCCGAAGAGGTGAGTAAATAGACGTTGGAACTGTTCGTTGACCACATCGAAAGCGGCAAGCAGGCGTTCGCGGCCTTCGCGGTTCAGGCTCTGGATGGCGGCGCGCAGCTTGCGGATGGCGTCGATGATGTCGTTGCGCTCGGCGACGAGGCCGGTCAGCTTGTCGGAAAGCTCCTTCTGCTCCTCGTCGGCGCGCAGGTTGACGGCGCCGAGGCGCTCGCGCTCCATGCGCAACCGGTCGAGATCGCGCTCGACGCTGCGCAGCTCCGGCAGGGCCTCGCCGGGCGCGAGGCCGGTGAGGCGCATCGCCTCATGCGGGGCGACGCCCAGCGAATCGCGGATGCGAGTTTCCGTCTCGATGCGGCGCTCGCGGGCCGAGACCAGCCGTTCCTCGATGCGGCCGCGCTGCTCGCGGCTTTCGGCCAGTTCGGCAAGCGCGGTGGTGGCGATGCGGTCGGCGTCGCGCTGGCGGGTTTCGGCCTCGGCCAGATGATCGGCGGCGGATTTGCGGGCTTCCTCGGCCTTGGCGAGTTCGCGCGTCAGGGCGTAGCGGCGTTCCTCGAATTCGTCGGGGGCCTCGTCCAGCAAAGCGAACTCTTCGCGCGCTTCCTCCTCGCGTTCGCGCAAGGTTGCGATCTGGGCTTGCGCGCCTTGCGCCCGCGCCTGCCAGTTCACCCGCTCCTGGCCAATGGCCAGCAGGCGGCGCTGGCGGGCCTCGTTTTCGCGCGCCAGACCTTCGTGGCGGGCGCGGGCTTCGGCCGCCACGCCACGATCGGCGGCGACGGTTGCCTGCGCTTCGCGCAGCGAAAGGTCGAGTTCGGTCAGGTCGGGGGCGTCTTCCAGCTCGATGCGCAGGGTTTCCTCCTGCACCAGCAGATCCTCGATCTGGCCGGCGATTCCGCTGGCGGATTCGGTGATGACGTCGCGGCGGCGCAACAGGTCGCCGGCGGCGCGGTCGGCCTGGGCCAAGGCGTCGCGGGCTTCGGAGAGATGACGCACGGCGAGACGGGCGATGTCGCGGGCCTCGGAGAGTTTTTGCTCGGCGGCGCGGATCGCCGCGCCGGCCGCCTGCAACCGCGCCTCGGCGTCTTCCAGGGCGATGGAGGCCTCGTCGATTTCGGCGGTCAATTCGGTCAGGCGGTTTTTCTGGGCAAGGCGAAGCGCCGCGGCGCTCGGCGCTTCGGAGCCGGCGACATGGCCGTCCCAGCGGAACACCGCGCCGTCCTTGGTCACCAGCCGCTGGCCGGGCTTCAGCGCTGCCATCAGTCTTGGCGCGTCCTCGGTGGAAACGAGGCCGATCTGGTTCAGGCGGCGGGCAAGTTCGGCGGGGGCGCGGACATGGGACGACAGCGGCTCGACGCCTGCCGGCAAGGCCGGATCGCCTGAAACATCGCCGTTCAGCGTCCAATAGGCGGGCGCGGCGGGATCGAGGGCGCTGTCCAGATCCTCGCCGAGAACGGCGCCCAGCGCCGTCTCATAACCGCGCTCGACGCTCAATTGCTCGGCGACGGCGGCAAACCGGCCGGCAGACGCGCCGGCGCTCAGCATTTTCTCGATGGTGCGGGCTTCGGTGGTCAAACCGTTGAGGCGGGCGCGGGCGGCTTCGACGGGGGCGCGGGCCAAGGTTTCCGACTGGCGGGCGGCGGCGACATCGCCTTCGGCGGATTCGACAGCGATCTGGCCGTCCTCGGCGGCGATTTCGGCCGCCTCGACCACGGCGCGCTTTTCCTCCGGATCGGGCAAGTCGGCGAGTTTTGCCTCCAGTGCCGCGATTTCGCCAGACGCCTCCATGGCCTGACGCTCCAGCCGCATCTTGCGGTCGGTGAGATCGCGCAGGGTGCGTTCGATCTGGGTGCGGGCGGCGGCAGCCTCGGCGCGGGCGGCGGTGAGGCTGGAAAAAGCGCGTTCGCTTTCGGTGAGACGCGCGGCCGCCTCCTCGAAGGCGGCGCGCAGATCGTCGGCATGGCTGCCGGCGTCGCCAAGCACTTCGGAAAGCTCCTCTTCCTCGGCGGCGAGGCGGGAAAGGATCTCGGCGTTTTCCGCCACCAGCCGCTCCTCGCGCCTGACGTCCTCGCCGAGCTGGGCAAGGCGGCGGGTCAGTTCGTCGCGGCGGCGCAGCGCGCGGCTGGCTTCCTCGTCGAGCTGGGCGCGGGCGATCTGCAGACGTTGCAGGGCGGCGGCGGCGCGGGCCTCGGCCTCGCGCAGTTCCGGCATTTTCAGGCTGGCGACGGCCTGCTGCTTGGCGGCCTCCATCTGCGCCTGCGCCTTTTCGGCGACGCGCATCGTCGCCTGGTTGAGGCCGCTATCGGCCTCGCCCTCGGCTTCCTTCGCCTCGACCCAGCGGATATGCAACAGCATCGCCTCGCGGGCGCGGATATCGGCCGACAGCGCCTTGAAGCGGTTCGCCTGGCGCGCCTGTCGCTTCAGGCTTTCGATCTGGCTGTCGAGCTGCGAGGTGATGTCGTCGAGGCGTTCGAGATTGGTTTCGGCGGCGCGCAGGCGCAGCTCCGCCTCATGACGGCGCGAATGCAGGCCGGAAATGCCGGCGGCTTCTTCAAGCAACTGGCGGCGGGCCTGCGGCTTCGCCTGGATCAGCTCGCCGATTCGGCCTTGGCCCACCATGGAGGGTGAGCGCGCGCCGGTCGAAGCATCGGCAAACAGCAGCTGCACATCCTTGGCGCGGGCTTCCTTGCCGTTGATGCGGTAGACCGAGCCCTGCTCGCGCTCGATGCGGCGCGTCACCTGCAATTCATCGGCATCGTTGAAGGCGGCGGGCGCGGTGCGGTCGCTATTGTCGAGGAACAGGCCGACTTCGGCGGTATTGCGGGCCGGGCGGTTGCCGGAGCCGGAGAAGATCACGTCGTCCATGCCCGAGGCGCGCATGTTCTTGTAGGAGTTTTCCCCCATGACCCAGCGCAGGGCCTCGACGAGATTGGATTTGCCGCAGCCGTTCGGGCCGACGACGCCGGTGAGCCCCGGCTCGATGACGAATTCGGTCGGCTCGACAAAGGTCTTGAAGCCGAGCAGGCGCAGGCGATTGAATTTCATGGCGCGGCGATCCGCACCAGAAAAGCGCTCATGCGGGCGGCTCTCGCCGCCCGCAAATCGGCAGGACGATCAGAGGAAACTGTCGATGAGGGCCGACATGGTTTCAACCGTCATGTCTCCAGAATAACGCTTGCCGTTGATCAGGAAGGTCGGGGTGGAATTGACGCCGAAATCCTTCGCGCCGCGCTCGCGCACGCTGTTCACATCATCCAGAAGCTTCTGGTTCGTCAAGCAGGCCTCGAAGCTCTGCTGTGTATAACCGGCCATCTTGGCCATCTGCATCAGGGCGGCGCGGCCGTCCTGGGCGGCGGCCCAGGTTTCCTGCTGCTTGAACAGCATCGAGACCATCGGGAAATATTGCAGCGCGCTGCCGAGTTCCTCCGGCTTCTGCGGATTGCAGCGGGCCAGCATGAAGGCGGCCGCCGCGCGCGGATCGAAGGGGAATTCGCGGATGATGAAACGGACCTTGCCGCTATCGACATACTTCTTCTTGATCTCGTCGAAGGTGGTGTTGTGGAAATGGGCGCAATGCGGGCAGGTCATCGACATGTATTCGACGATCTGCACCTTGGCGTCTTCCGGCCCCAGCGCCATTTCCGGCAGGGCGCCGGGCTTCAGAACGGCGGCCATATCGACATCGCCGTCCGATTGCGGCATTTCCGCCTGCTGGGCGAATGCCGGGAAGGCCGAGATGAGCGGCGCGACGATCGCCGTTGCAGCAACGCCTGCCAGGAACTGGCGTTTCGTCATGGTCATTTCGGAAAGCGGCATAGGTTCACCCAAGTTGAAGCGGCGGTTATAGTTTCAAACGTCGTCGATATCCCGGCGACGAAGCGCCGACAAGCGGTCTCGCAAACCATTCCTTCAAAGAATTGTGACCGGCACGCGACCGGACGCATGAAATTTTCGTCATCTTTGCCGGGCGATCAGCGTCGGCGGCCCGGCGTCTTCTGCAGCACGGCGGTGCCGAGCCGCTCCAGCGCGGCGCGCAACCGGTCGCCCTCGATGCCCTCGACCATGTGGGACAGGCGTTCCGCCGCCGCGCCCTTCAGCGGCGGCGGCTTGCGGTTGGTGCGGGTCACCGGCGACACCGGCTTCTGCACGATGCGGATCTGGCGGATAGCCGGGAAGCCGAAGAAGCCGTTGATGCGGCCGATCAGCTCGCCCTGCGCGTGGGTGAGGAACAGGGCGCGCGCGCCTTCGCAGGCAATCGTCAGCACGCCGGACTGGAAACCGCCGCCGCGCCCGTCGCCGTCATCGCGGCGCGGCCAGGCGATCTTTTCCGGCCGGGTGCAATCGGCGAAATCCGCCCCGGCAATATCGGGCCATGAGCCGAGCAGCGCCGTGGAAATGCCGGCGCGGCGGGCAAGCACCGGATCGATGACGCCGTTTGCCAGTTCCGCAAGCTGATGCGCGCCGCGCGGGGTTTTACGCCGTGTGGGGCTTTCGCCGGAAAATTTCCGCTCGCCGGCCATCTCAACCCGCCTTTTTCGGCATGGCGCGGGCATAGCGCCGACGGGCCAGGATCTCGCCGAGCTGGAACAATTGCGCCGGCAGGCGCCGCCAGCGCGCCGGCTTGACCGCGCGATAATCGGCGCGCGTGCCGATCATGGTCGCGGCGCGCAGATCCCCGAAACCGACGAGATCGGTCTCGCTGACATAGGTTTCCGCCCCCGTCTCCCAGCCGCGCTCCAGCGCGACGTCGAAGGGCAGGCTCATGACCTTCAAGGACGAGAGCAGCTTGCGGGCACCTGATCGCGTCACCAGATAACAGGCGGCGGAGCCTTGCGGCCCCCAAAGACAGCGGCCGATGCGGTCGCCACGCGGCGTCACCGCCGCCGGCTCGAAACCATGGGCACGATGATTGACGAGTTTCAGCACATCCGCAGAAGGCAGCGTTTCCATCATCGCCGAGGCGCGCGCGATGAGATCGGGCGGCATGACGATATCGTCCTCGACGATGATCGCCGCCGGCACGCCGCTCTCGACCATGCGCGACAGGGCGGCGAGGTGGCTGCGGTAACAGCCGTATTCGCCGGGCAACAACCCGCGCCCGGTGCGGCGGGCAAACAAGGCCTCGTCGACATCCACCCATTGCGCGGGCGGCACCGCCTTGCCGTCGACGCCGCTGATGCGCTCGATGGCAAGGCCGCTTTCGGCGGCATTGCGGGTGATTTCGGCCATGCGGTCGCCGGCGCGGTCGAGGTTGATGACGAGGATCGGCAGACGAGGCGCGAGCGCTTCCTCCGGCCCTTGCGGCCGGGCGGACAGGGGCTCACTTGACTCGTTCACCATTATTCTCTTTTCTCGGCCCCGATGCAGACTCATCCGATGCCCATATCACAAAAGCCCGATCTCGCAAAGAAACTCATCTTCTGGTATGACCGGCACCACCGGGAGTTGCCGTGGCGGGTCTCGCCGGCGATGGCTGCGAAGGGCGTTCGCCCCGAACCCTATCACATCTGGCTGTCGGAGGTGATGCTGCAGCAGACCACCGTGCAGGCGGTCAAACCCTATTTCGAAAAATTCCTGGCGCTGTGGCCCAAGGTCACCGATCTGGCGGACGCCCCCTCCGAGCAGGTGATGGCCGCCTGGGCGGGGCTGGGTTATTACGCCCGCGCCCGGAACCTGAAGAAATGCGCCGAAGCCGTCGCCCGCGAGCATGGCGGACGCTTTCCGCAAACCCAGGAAGGCCTGCTCGCCCTGCCCGGCATCGGCGACTATACCTCGGCGGCGGTCGCGGCCATCGCCTTCGACCAGCCGGCCCCGGTCATGGACGGCAATGTCGAGCGCGTCGTCTCGCGTCTCTTCGCCATCGAGGAGGCGCTGCCGGCGGCAAAACCACTGTTCAAATCCTATGTCGCTGCGCTGACGCCCAAGGATCGGCCGGGCGATTTCGCACAGGCGATGATGGATCTCGGCGCGACGATCTGCACGCCGAAGCGGCCGGCCTGCGCGCTCTGTCCCTTCCGCGAGGACTGTTGCGCGCTCGCCGGGCACGATCCCGAACATTTTCCGGTGAAGGCCGCGAAGAAAGAGAAGCCGGTGCGGGTGGGCGCCGCCTTCGTCGCCGTCTCGCCGGACGGAGCGGTCTTCCTGCGCCGCCGGCCGGAGACCGGGCTGCTCGGCGGCATGACGGAGATTCCCAATTCCGCCTGGACGGCGCGCATCGACGGCGATGCGACGGAGGCCGCCGCGCCCTTCCCCGCCGACTGGCGGCACCGGGGCGTCGTCACCCATGTCTTCACCCATTTCGAGCTGCGGCTCTCCGTCTTCGAAGCCGAAACGCCGCGCCTCGAACGGCCGGACGGCTGGTGGCAGGCGATTGCGGCGCTTGGGGACGAGGCATTGCCAACCGTGATGAAAAAGGCGATAGCCCAAGCGCTTCCGGATGCCTTTAAACCGGGGCAAAAGGGATAGACCATGGCCATCCGCCACATCGCGTTCGACATCGGCAAGGTGCTCATCCATTACGATCCGCACCTGCCCTATCGCCGGCTGATCCCCAACGAGGCGGAGCGGGCCTGGTTCTTCACCCATGTCTGCAGCCATGACTGGAACCTGGAGCAGGATCGCGGCCGCGACTGGCGCGAGGCCGAGGCGCTGCTGATCGAAGCCCATCCCGACCATGCCGAGAATATCCGCGCTTTCCGCCGCCACTGGCGCGAAATGGTGCCGCATCCGATCGAGGGAACGGTGGCGTTGTTCGAGGGCCTGATCGATGCCGGCCATGACGTCACCATGCTGACCAATTTCGCCGCCGACACGTTTTCCGAGGCGCGGGAGATGTTTCCGTTCCTCAACCGGCCGCGCGGCGTCACCGTTTCGGGCGAGATCGGGCTGATCAAGCCGGACAAGGCGATCTATGACAGGCACGCCGGGGATTTCGGGCTCGACCCGGCCGCGACAGTGTTCATCGACGACACGCTTGTTAATGTCGAGGGCGCGACGGCCGCCGGCTGGGCCGAAGCCCTGCATTTCACCGGGCCGGAAAAATTGCGAATCGAATTGCTGGGGCTCGGCCTGATTAGTTAATCCGCTTTTATTGCGGCTGGCAGAAGCGCTCGAAATGCGTCTGGATAGCCTCGTGTCGTGCTCGCTGCAGCTTCTGCAGCAGCCGTAACAAAGAGAAGGCGCCCAAGGCTTCTCTTCCTTGGGCGCCGTGCGACACGACCGGGACTGAAGGTACGAAAACCGGCCGCACCGTAGCTGGCTCCAGCCTTGGCGGGGTTTAATCCGCCTTGGCCAGATCGTTGCGGACGATGGTCCGCAAATCGTCGATGGGCCGCAGGGATTGCCCATCGTCGAAATGCCAGAAAGTCCAGCCGTTGCAGGCGTCCAGTCCCTGAACCCGGGCGCCGAGGCGATGAATGGAGCCGGCCTCGCCGCCGGATGCGACGGTGCCGTCGGCGCGGATGATGGCGCTGTAGCGGCGCTTGGCGTCGGTCAGCACCTGGCCGGGCTTGACCAGACCCGATTCCACCAGAACGTTGAAGGCGACGCGCGGCTCGGCCTTCTTGCCGGTCATGACCGTCAGCTCCGCCTTGCCAAGCGGCTCGACGGCGTCGATGCGGGCGCTTGCCGCATCGATGTAATCCTGCTCGCGCTCGATGCCGACGAAATGGCGTCCCAAGCGCTTGGCAACGGCGCCGGTCGTGCCGGAGCCGAAGAAGGGATCGAGCACGACGTCGCCGGGCTTGGTCGACGACATGATGACGCGGGCGAGCAGCGCTTCCGGCTTCTGGGTCGGATGCACCTTGCGTCCCTCGGCATCCTTCAGCCGTTCGCCGCCCGAGCAGATCGGGAACAGCCAGTCGGAGCGCATCTGCACGTCGTCGTTTGCCGCCTTCATGGCGTCGTAGTTGAAGGTATAGCCCTTGGCCTTGGCGTTCGGGCTGGCCCAGATCAGCGTCTCATGGGCGTTCTGGAAACGGCGGCCCTTGAAATTCGGCATCGGGTTGGTCTTGCGCCAGACGATGTCGTTGAGGATCCAGAAGTTCAGATCCTGCAGCATGGCGCCGACGCGGAAGATGTTGTGATAGGAGCCGATCACCCAGAGGGTGCCGGTCGGCTTCAGCACGCGGCGGCAGGCGAGCAGCCAGGCGCGGGTGAAGGCATCGTAAGCCTCGAAGGAGGCGAACTGGTCCCATTCGTCGTCGACGGCATCGACGAGCGACTGGTCGGGACGGTGGAGCGAACCGCCGAGTTGCAGATTGTACGGGGGGTCGGCGAAGATCGCATCGACGGAATTGTCGGGAAGCGCTTCGAGAGCGGCGACGCAATCGCCCTTGATGATCGTGTCGAGCCAGGCATGGGAATGCTCGGCCTTCCGAAGGCCGGCAAGCGGGAGAACAGACGCCATTCGATACTCGCTTTTTACGCTGGACGCAGAACTTTGATGTGACAGCGCTTATGGTTACCGAACTTGGTTACCAAACCCTGAAGGTCGCCCGGCCGCGCAAAAGAAATTTGACCCGTTCCGGCGCCGTTGCCTGAACCTGCCTGATATGAGACTGTTCGCGCGACAACCGGAGAGTTCGCAAATGCGCCTTGTCACCCTCATCGCATTCGTTTTTGCATGGCTTACGGCCCCCGTCCTGGCGATCCCGGTCCGGGCGGCCGAGCAATCGATGATCATCCTCGACGCCTCCGGCTCGATGTGGGCGAAGATCAGCGGCAAAACCAAGATCGCGATTGCCCGCGAAACCCTCTCCACCGTGCTGAAAAGCGTGCCGCAGACCACGGCGCTCGGGCTGATGGTCTATGGCCACCGCGAAAAGGGCTCCTGCGCCGATATCGAGCTGGCGATCCCGCCGGCGGTCGGCACCGAGGCGGCGATCGCGAAATTCGTCAACGGCGTCAATCCCAAGGGCAAGACGCCGCTGGCGGCCTCGGTGCGCGCGGCGGCCGAGGCGCTGAAATATACCGAGGACAAGGCGACCATCATCCTGATCACCGACGGGCTGGAGACCTGCGATGCCGATCCTTGCGCGCTGGCGACCGAGCTGAAGCAGCAGGGCGTCGATTTCACGGTCCACGTCGTCGGCTTCGGGCTGACGCAGGAGGAAGGCAAGCAGGTCGCCTGCCTTGCCGAGAATACCGGCGGCCATTATTTCCCGGCGGCGGATGCCGACGAACTGTCCAAGGCGCTTGCCGCAACGGTCTCGGCCCCGCCGGCACCCGAGCCGGCAAAACCCTCCCCGGCGGAGGAAAAGCCCGAGAAGAACGTCGTCGCCGAGGCATTCTTGAGCGAAGGCGGTCCGTCGCTGGCCGATAACAGCGCCGTCTATTGGGAGATCTTCAAGGCCGGCAGCGGCGACGAACCGGAAGGCGATCACGTCGATTTCCTCTATAACGGCAAATTCGCCCTCCATCTGCCGGCCGGCCGCTATGTGGCCACCGCCAAGCTGGATAGCTGGATCGAGCGCCAGGTCGCCTTCGACGTCACCGAGACTGCGGTCGCAACCCCGAAAGTCGTCTTCGACGCCGGGCATGTCGAACTGACGCCGAAGCGCGAGGCGAACGGCCCGGACGCCGGCAGCGATGCGGCGCTGGCGCTTGATTTCGGCTCTTACCAGACGACCTATTACGGCCCGTCGAAATTCTATGCGCCGGCCGGTTCGTTCAAGGTCAAGGGCTCGCTCGGCAGCGCCAGCGTCGAGCAGGAGATCGCCGTCGAGGCCGGCAAGGAGGTCAAGGCGGATATCGTCATCGCCGCCGGCGTCATCAACAACAAGGCGATCTATACCGAGAAGGGCCCGGAGGTGGATTCCTCCAACGTCTTCTTCCAGGTGCTGTCGAGGAACGCCGACATCAACGGCGAGCGCAAGCGTTTCGGCTATACCTACGGCACCGGCACCAAGCTCGACGTGCCCGCCGGCGATTACCTGCTGAGCGCCCAGCTCGGCTCGACCACGGTCGAGACCCCCTTCAGCATCAAGGGTGGCGAAGGCAAGGACGTCATCGTCAATCTCGATGCCGGCGTGCTCGCCATCAAGGCGCCGGGGGCGGAGAAGATCACGGTGCTTTCAGCCACGAAGGATATCCAGGGCAATCGCAAGGAGCTTTCCTATGCCTTTGCCGAGGAGCATAGCGATACGCTGCATCCCGGCGATTATCTGGTGCAGGTCACCTTCAAGGGCGATGTCGCCACCAAGGAGATGCCGGCCAGCGTCAAGGCGGGCGAGCGCAGCGAGGTCACCGTGCAATAGCATCCGCGACATGGGAGCCATGCTGCGCTGAGTGTTGAGATCGGGGCCGCCATCGTGTAAGCCGCGCTATCTTTTGTCCTGTCGCATTTCCGGACGGAAAACCGCTTCGCACTTTTCCTGGAAATGCGCCTGTTTTTCACGATCAAAGGCGCGCCCATGTCCTTCGACCTCCTGCTCTTCGATTGCGACGGCGTGCTCGTCGATTCGGAAATCATCGCCGCCAAGGTGGAATCGGCATTGCTCACGGAAGCCGGCTATCCCATCGGCGTCGAGGAAATGTGCGAGCGCTTCGCCGGCATGACCTGGCGCGACATTCTGTTCACCGTCGAGAAGGAGGCGGATATCCCGCTGCCGGCCTCGCTGCTCGACAAATCGGAGAAGCTGCTCGACGCCAAGCTCGGCCGCGAGGTGAAGATCGTCGAGGGCGTGAAATTCGCGCTGGCGCGGCTGACGCAGCCGCGCGCCATCTGCTCGAATTCCTCCTCGCACCGGCTGGACGCCATGCTCGGCAAGGTCGGCCTGCGGGAGTATTTTTCGCCGCATATCTATTCGGCCAAGGATCTGGGGCCGGATCGCGGCAAGCCTCGCCCGGATATCTACCTGCACGGCCTCAGGCAGATGGGCGGAAAACCCGAGCGCACGCTGGTAGTCGAGGATTCGGTGCATGGCGTGCATGCGGCGCGCGCCGCGGGCCTGCGCGTCGTCGGCTTCACCGGCGGCAGCCACACCTACCCCACCCATGCCGACCGGCTGACCGATGCCGGCGCCGAAACGGTGATCTCGCGGATGGTGGACCTGCCGGCGACCGTGGCCGCCATGTCGGAATGGTCCGGCGCCTTCTGATTTTCAGATTTTCAGCTGCAAAGCCTGCGGAAGAATTTCGAAGCGGGCCGGAATGGTTCCCGGCGCCTCGCCGTCGCAATCCATCAGCGCCGGCGCCGCGCCTTCCAGCGGTTCGACCTCCACCAGCTTCGCGCGGCGGAACAGGATGCGCGGATCGGCGCCGTGGCTGCCGAGATAGATGCGGTGCATGACCCGCAGGATGGCGAAGGTGGATTTTTCCGGCACGATCACCACGTCGAACCGGCCATCGGCCGTATCCGCCTCGGGCGCCACCTTCATGCCGCCGCCGAACCAGCCGCCATTGGCGACCGCCACCACCGTGATGCCGCCGGCATAAACCTCCTCGCCGTCCAGCCGGATGCGGACACGGTCCGGCCGGTAGCGCAGGATTTCGCGCACCGCATGATAGAGGAAACGCAGCGAGCCCGGCAGCCAATGGCCGCGGCTGGCGCCATTCACCGCCTTCACCGTCGGGCCAGAGACGCCGAAGCTGGCGATGTTGACGAAATGGCGCTGGTACGCCCGTCCCTCGACATCGACGCAGGTCAGCAGGCCGATATCGAGCGGCCGGGCGGGTGCAGCGGCAATCGCCGCCGGCACCGCCTCGATGGGCGATACGGCCGGAAAATTGCGGGAAAAGTCCGAACCGGTCCCTTGCATGACGAAGGAGAAATGCGGCGGCGAGGAAAGCCCTGCCGTCAGCAGGCCATCGACGGTCTCGCCCAGCGTGCCGTCGCCGCCAACCGCGACGACGAGATCGGCTCCATCAAGCGCCAGATGCCGGGCGAGCCTCGCGGTATCGTCGGCGGCATCCGTCTCGGCCAGTTCGACGGTGTCAAATGCCTGCCGGAAGGCGGACAGCAGCGCCGGCCAGCGCTTGCGCGCTCTGGCGGAGCCGGCGACGGGATTGCGCAGGAGGCCGAGCTTCACCGGAGCGGCAGGCTTATTTCTTGCGGCGCTTGGCCGGAGCGGCCTTGGCCGGGGCCTGATCGAAGCTGATATAGATGCGCGCCAGCTTGCCGGCGCCGCCGGGAATGGTGATCCCGTCCTTGCGGAACACGAATTGCGTCGCCTCGCCGCTGGCGGGAATTTCCGCCTCGAAACGGGTCAGCTCCGAATAGAGCGAGTTGTCGCCGTCGAGCACCTCGACGCGGATCGGCAGCACGACGCGGCCGGATGCGCCGAGCGGCCCGGTAACCAGGCGGCCCTTGGCGACGACGGTGATGTTCAGGGACGTCGAATCCATCGTGCAGGCGCGCGAGGTCTCTGCGATCGAGGCCTGGTAGGCGACCTTGGCCGGATCGTTGTCGCCGCCCTTGCCGTAGCTGCGATAGAAAGCGGTTTCGTCGCGCAGGAAGACCTTCGGGCAGGTGCCCTCGACCACCATGGTGTTGGTGGCGAGCTGCGGTTCCGGCTTCGGCTCGGTCGCGGCGGAAGACAACGGGTTCTGCCCCGTCGTACAGCCCGCGAGAGCCAGCAGCGAGATCACGGGAACGATTCGGCGCCAAACCTGAACAGACACGATACAACCACTCCCCTGATAGCTTCGCCGCATTGACCCAAGGCAAATGGGCCACGCAAAGATGAATGCGGCCCTTTAACGACCCGCGGCGATGGTCTATAGCAGCGACGCATGGAAAAATCGATTGGGAAAGCGCTGTTTTGACGGAATTTTCACCTTTGCCGAATGCACCCGCCACAGAGCCGGCCGGCCCGTTCGCGAAGACCGGGCGGCAGTCCTGGCGCGAAAAGACCGGCGTCGGCGGCAAGGCCGCGCTATGCTTCTGCCGCTTCTCCTCCTCCGCCTCTCGCCCGACACGTAAAGGATGACCACCGTGGACTATGTTTCGACCCGGGGCGACGCCCCCGCGCTTGGCTTCAGCGACGCCCTTCTGGCAGGGCTTGCCACCGATGGCGGGCTTTACGTGCCGCGCGAATGGCCGGCGATGTCGAAAAAGGAAATCCGGGCGCTGCGCGGCAAATCCTACCAGGAGATCGCCTTCGAGGTTCTCTACCGCTTCACCGGCGGCGAAATTCCCGCTGATAGATTCCGGGCGATGATCGACGAGGCCTACGCCACCTTCCGCCATCCGGCGGTGACGCCGCTCGTCCAGACCGGCCCGAATTCCTTCATCCTCGAACTGTTCCACGGCACGACGCTGGCCTTCAAGGACGTCGCCATGCAGCTGCTGGCGCGGCTGATGGATTATGTCCTGACCGAGCGCGACCAGCGCGCCACCATCGTCGGCGCCACCTCGGGCGATACCGGCGGGGCCGCCATCGACGCCTTCGGCGGACGCGACCGCACCGATATCTTCATCCTCTTCCCGCATGGCAAGGTCTCGCCGGTGCAGCAGCGGCAGATGACCACGACGCCGCATGCCAATGTCCATGCGCTGGCGATCGAGGGCAATTTCGACGATTGCCAGAGCCTGGTGAAGGAGATGTTCAACGACGCCCCCTTCCGCAAGCGCATGAAGCTTGCCGGCGTCAACTCGATCAACTGGGCGCGCATCATGGCGCAGGTGGTCTATTATTTCGCCACTGCCATCGCCCTCGGCGGCCCGGACCGCAAGATTTCGTTTACCGTGCCGACCGGCAATTTCGGCGATATCTTCGCCGGCTATGTCGCCAAGCGCATGGGCCTGCCCATCGACCGGCTGGTGATCGCCACCAACGAGAACGACATCCTCGCTCGCACGCTGAAGACCGGCCGTTACGAGATGCGCGCCGTCAAGGCGACGACCTCGCCGTCGATGGACATCCAGATTTCCTCGAATTTCGAGCGGCTACTGTTCGAATCCCATGGCCGCGACGCTGCCGCCGTTACCCGCGCCATGGCCGGCCTCAAGCAATCGGGCGCCTTCGACATCGAGGAGAGCGCGCTGAAGGCCATCCGCCGCGAGTTCCGCGCCGGCCGCGCCAGCGAACGGCAGGTGCGCGACACCATCCGCGAGACGCTTGCCGAGACCGGCTATCTGCTCGATCCGCACACGGCCATCGCCGTGCATGTTGCCAAGAAGCATGAAAAAGCCAATAGTCCGATGGTGACGCTGGCGACGGCGCATCCGGCCAAATTCCCGGCCGCGGTAAAATCCGCATCCGGTATTGACCCGGCGCTTCCGTCGTGGCTCCATGGATTGATGGACAGGGAGGAGCGCTTTGACGTTCTCGCGGCCGAGCTTAAAACCGTCGAAAGCTTTGTCGGCGAACATGCCCGCGCGGGACGTTAGACAAGGCGCAGAAAGTTATAGACGATGAATGTTGAGTGTACCCGGCTCCAATCCGGGCTGACGGTCGTTACCGAAAACATGCCGAATCTCGAGAGCGCCGCTCTCGGCGTCTGGATCAAATCCGGATCGCGCAACGAAACCGAAGCAGAGCACGGGATCGCTCACCTTCTCGAACACATGGCCTTCAAGGGCACGGCGCGCCGAACCGCGCGTGAGATCGCCGAAGAGATCGAGAATGTCGGCGGCGAGGTCAACGCCGCCACCTCGACCGAAACCACCTCCTATTACGCCCGCGTCCTCAAGGACCATACCGGGCTTGCCGTCGACATCCTCGCCGACATCCTGACCGAATCCGCCTTCGACGAGGGCGAGCTCGAGCGCGAGAAGAACGTCATCCTGCAGGAAATCGGCGCGGCCGAGGATACGCCCGACGATGTCGTCTTCGACCGTTTCTCGGGTGTCGCCTATCGCGACCAGACCATCGGCCGGCCGATCCTCGGCACGCCGGAGACGGTGATGGGCTTCCAGCCGGACGATATCCGCGCCTATCTTTCACGCAACTACACCACCGACCGCATGTTCGTGGTCGGCGCCGGCGCGGTCGATCACCAGGCCTTCGTCACCCAGGTGGAGGAACGCTTCGCCAGCCTGCCGCAGAGTTCCGAGGCACCGCCCGTCTTCGAAACCGCCCGTTATACCGGCGGTGAAGTGCGCGAGGACCGAGACCTGATGGATACGCAGGTTCTGCTCGGCTTCGAGGGCAAGGCCTATCATGCCCGCGACTTCTACTGTTCGCAGATCCTCGCCAACATCCTCGGCGGCGGCATGTCTTCGCGCCTGTTCCAGGAAGTGCGCGAGAATCGCGGCCTCTGCTATTCGGTCTATGCCTTCCATTGGGGCTTTTCCGATACCGGCATCTTCGGCATCCATGCCGCGACCGGCGGCGAGAACCTGCCGGAATTGATGCCGGTGCTGATCGAGGAACTGCGCCGTGCTTCCGAGAAGATCGACCAACAGGAAATCGAGCGCGCCCGCGCCCAGATCCGCGCGCAACTGCTGATGGGCCAGGAAAGCCCGGCGGCGCGCGCCGGCCAGATGGCGCGGCAGATGATGCTCTACGGCCGCCTGATCTCCAACCAGGAGATGATGGATCGCCTCGCCGGGATTACCACCGAGCGGCTGACCGATCTCGCCGGCCGGCTGTTCTTCGATACCACGCCGACACTTTCCGCCATCGGCCCGCTGGAGCAGCTGGCGCCGCTGCCGGACATCATGGGTTCGCTGTCGACATCCGGCGCGCCCGACGTCAAGGCGCTTGCCGCCAAGCGCTGAACCGCGGCGACATGTCCGGGCGCAGGGCCGCTTCAGGCCTTCCCCGGACAGGACGATCGCGGCATTCCATCCTTTGGGCCGGCGCCCGCAGCCAGGAGCGATGCATGGCAAGATCGGTGTTTCGGTTCCTGTCGCGGCAGTCCGATCCCATTGAACTTGCCGATGGCGCCGTCAGCCTGAAACTGCCGCGTCATGCCGATTACCGGCAATGGCACGACCTGCGGATGGAAAGCCGCCGGTTCCTCGAACCCTGGGAGCCGGTCTGGCGCTCAGACGAACTGACGGAAGCCGCCTTCCGCCGCCGGGTGCAGCGCAATGCGGAGGAGTTTTCGGCCGGTCAGGCGGTGCCGCTGTTCCTGTTCCGCCGCTCCGACCAGGCGCTGCTCGGCGGCATCACCATCGGCTACATCCGGCGGGGCGCCGCGCAAAGCTGCATGATCGGCTATTGGATGGGCGAGAAATATGCCGGCCAAGGTCATATGTTCGCCGCACTTCGGCTGGTTATACCCTACATCTTTTCCGGGCTTCAGTTGCACCGTATCGAGGCAGCCTGTATTCCGGACAATGAACGCAGCATACGATTGCTGGAAAAGGCCGGTTTTCGCCGTGAAGGTTACTTGCGCGACTATCTGAAGATCAACGGCGCCTGGCGCGATCACGTCCTGTATGCGCGATTGCCCAACGACCGGTACAGCGACGGGACATCCTGAAGCCCTATGAATTCAAGCCGAAGCATATTCCTCGCCCTGCCGGGCAGATTTCTCGCTTTTGTCGCCGCTCTTCTGCTTGGCGCGGTCATGCTGTGCCAATCCGCGACAGCAGCGGAGCCGATCAAGATTTCCCGCGACGACACCGCGCTCGATCTGACCAGCACCACCGAGATCTACACCAACCAGGGCGAGGCCTTCCAGGTTTCCACCGCCGCCGGCGCCGACGGCATCCGCCGCCGCATCGAGGTGCGCGCCAGCTCGCAGAACCACCAGGGCGACTGGGCCGTCTTCGCGCTCGCCAATGTCTCCGAGGAACAGCTCGAACGCGTCATCGTCGCGCCGCATTTCCGCCTCGTCGGCTCGAAACTGTTCTGGCCGGATCTCGGCTCGCAACGCATCGCCTCGATCACGCCGAGCGAAGGCTTCGCGCTCGACCGGCAGCCCAGCGCGGAGGCCGACGTGTTCCGCATCACCCTCAACCCCGGCTCGGTCATCACCTTCGTAGCCGAACTGTCGACGCCGGACCTGCCGCAGATCTATCTCTGGGAACCGGACGCCTACAAGGATACGGTCAACGCCTTCACGCTCTATCGCGGCATCGTGCTCGGCATTGCCGGCCTGCTGGCGCTGTTCCTCACCATCCTGTTCGTGGTCAAGGGCACCTCGATGCTGCCGGCCACGGCAGCGCTCGCCTGGGCGGTGCTCGCCTATATCTGCGTCGATTTCGGCTTCCTCGAAAAGCTGATCAGCATCACCTCCTCCGACCAGCGAATATGGCGCGCCTGCGCCGAAGTGGCGCTCGCCTCCAGTCTGGTGATCTTCCTGTTCACCTATCTGAACCTCGCCCGCTGGCACACCCATCTCGGCTATGTCACCTTCGCCTGGATCCTCGGGCTCGCCGCCCTGTTCGGGGTCGCCATCTACGATCCCTCCATTGCGTCGGGCATCGCCCGGCTCTCCTTCGCGCTGACCGCCAGCGTCGGCATCGTGCTGATCATCTATCTCGGCTTCAACCGCTACGACCGCGCCATCCTGCTGGTGCCCGCCTGGGCGCTGATCCTCGTCTGGCTGTTCGGCGCCTGGCTGACGGTGACGGGGCAATTGTCCAACGACATCATCCAGCCAGCGCTCGGCGGCGGGCTGGTGCTAATCGTGCTGCTGATCGGCTTTACCGTCATGCAGCATGCCTTTGCCGGCGGCGCCTATCAGCAGGGGCTGTTTTCCGATCTGGAGCGGCAGGCCCTGGCGCTGACCGGCTCCGGCGACACCGTCTGGGACTGGGACGTGGCGCGCGACCGCGTCGTCACCATTCCCGACATTTCGATGAAGCTCGGCCTTCCCCCCGGCTCGATGCACGGGCCGGCGCGCAACTGGCTGCCGCGCCTGCATCCCGACGACCGCGACCGGTTTCGCGCCACGCTCGACGTGCTGCTGGAACATCGTCGCGGCCGGCTGAACCATGAATTCCGCATCCGCGCCGAGGACGGCCATTTCCACTGGCTGGCGATCCGCGCCCGGCCGGTGCTCGGCTCCAACGGCGAAATCATCCGCTGCGTCGGCACCGTCGTCGATGTCACCGAGCAGAAGAATTCCGTCGAGCGGCTGCTGCACGACGCCATGCATGACAATTTGACCGGCCTGCCCAACCGCCAGGTCTTCCTGGACCGCCTCGAAAGCGTGCTGGCGCTCGCCTCCACCGGCGAGAGCGTGCGCCCGACGGTGATGGCCATCGACATCGACCGCTACAAGCAGATCAACGACACGCTCGGCATCGCCGCCGGCGACAATATCCTCATCGCCCTGACCCGCCGGCTGCGGCGCCTGCTGAAGCCACAGGACACCCTGGCGCGGCTTTCCGGCGACCAGTTCGGCCTGATCCTCGTCTCCGAGCGCGATCCGGCCAAGGTGGCGGATTTCGCCGATGCGCTGTCCAAGGCGATCATGGTGCCGCTGAATTTTGCCAATCGCGAGATCATCCTCACCGCGTCCATCGGCCTTGCCTCCTGGGTCGACCAGCAGGAAAGTGCCGCCGGCCTGCTCAACGACGCGGAACTGGCGATGTACCGGGCCAAGCGCGCCGGCGGCAACCGCGTCGAGCCCTTCCAGCCGGCCTTCCGCAGCTTTGGCGCCGACCGGCTGCAGCTCGAATCCGACCTGCGCCGCGCCATCGAGCGCAAAGAACTGTCGCTGGTCTACCAACCGATCGTGCGGCTCACCGATGCGGAAATCGTCGGCTTCGAGGCGTTGATGCGCTGGGATCATCCCAAGCGCGGCGTCGTGCCGCCGATGGAATTCATCCCGGTCGCCGAATCCTCCGATCTCATCGCCCCGCTCGGCGTTTTCGCGCTCGAAAGGGCGACCTCGGATTTCGTTCATTGGCAGCAATTTGCCGGCGACGTGCCGATCTTCATCTCGGTCAACCTGTCCAGCGCGCAGCTGCTCAACAACGAGCTTTATTCGGACGTCCGGGCCATTCTCGCGAAAACCCATTGCCCGCCGGAGCGCATCAAGCTGGAACTGACCGAATCCATGGTCATGGAAAACCCGGAACAGGCGCGGCTGGTGCTCGACAAGCTCAAGGAAACCGGCCTGGGCCTGGCGCTGGACGATTTCGGCACAGGCTATTCGTCGCTGGGTTACCTCACCCGTTTCCCCTTCGACACGATCAAGATCGACAAGGCGCTGGTGCGTGACACCACGCCGAAGCGGCCGATCCTGTTGCGCTCGATCATCTCCATGGCCAGCGAACTCGACATGCAGGTGGTCGCCGAGGGTATCGAGTCGGAAGAGGACGCCGCCGAACTTGGCAAGCTCGGCTGCCATTTCGGCCAAAGCTATTTCTTCGGCCCGCCCATCGGCGCGGATTCCGTGTTGCGCCTGCTGAAGGAGCGGTTTCCGCTGACCAAGCGGGCGTAAAACCCGAGCGAATCCAAGCCGTGCGGGTGCGGTTCCTCCCCTTCTCCGCGCTATTCTGAAGCCTTCTTTTCCGAAGCCGGCGGATCGAAGCTTTTCGCGTCATAAATCAGCTTGTGGATGAATTCGAGCTTGCCGACCACCGCCGGCGACAGCACGAAAGGGTAAAGATCCGGCTGACCCATGCTGCGGTGGATGCTGTTCAGCGCCACCGACAGCGGCACCCAGGCGTCGACGAGCTGCTGGGCGCTTCGGGCGGCATAAGGGTTGAATGTGACTTCGGTCGCCATCTCGTCATGCCCCTTGGGGTCGATCGCCAGCCCATAGGCACGCGCGGTTTCCAGCGTGTCGACGATATGCAGGTAATGAGCGAAGCATTCGGCAAAGTCCTCCCAGGGGTGGACGCTGGCATAGGCGCTGATGAAATCGCTCTGCCAATCCGCCCGGGCGCCGCTGTCGTAATGGCGCTGCAGGGCGGCGGCGTAGTCCTCGCGCTCATCGCCGAAGACGGCGCGGAAGGGTTCGAAGCGGTTGCGGTCTCGCACCAGCCTGTTCCAGATGAAATGCCCGGACTCGTGGCGGAAATGGCCGAGCAGCGTGCGATAGTACTCGTTCATCTCGGTGCGCGCCGCCTCGCGGGTGACGTCGTCGGCCTCGGCGACGCGGATGGCGATCAGGCCTTCGTCGTGGCCGGTCATCGCCGGAGTGACGCTGCCGTCCGGGTTGACGGTGTCCTCCAGGAAATCGAAGACCAGGCCGCCCTTCGGATCTTCGATGCGATCCGGGCGCGGCAGCTTCAGCCGCAGGAAGGAATAGAACAGATGGCGCTGCGCCTGGCCGATGCGCCGCCAGCGCTCGATACCCTCGGGGGTTTCGATGTTGGGCACCAGCCGGTTGTGGCGGCAGGCCTCGCAATAGACGGCACCGGACTCGGCCGGGACGGTCCAGTTGCAGATGTCGAGATCGGCATTGGCGCAGAAGCGCACGCGCTGCTCCGGCCGTGCGATCACCCGCCAGGCGTCACCCTCTTCCTCGAAGGCATGGATCGCCATCGTCTCCGGCACGAAGCCGAGCCGATGGCCGCAATTGACGCAGCTTCTATTGTCGAAATGCGCCGTCAGTCCGCAATGGTCGCAGGTATAGAGCCTCATGCGCCTACGCGCCCCCTGTTCGTCGAAAAGCCTGCCGCGGCAGGCCGGGCAGGCTTTCGAATTCGGTTGTCCGCCAGCGGATCAGAGACGGTCGATCCCGTCCTTCACCGCATCCTTGACCTTGCCGGTCGCAACCTGGGCGCGACCCTTGGCTTCCTGGACATGGCCTTCCGCTTCCATCTTCGGGCTATCGACGGCGTCGCCGACGGCCTTCTTGACCTTGCCGGCGGCCTGGTTGGCGTATCCCTGAACCTTATCGGTGGTGCTACCCATCAAAAATCTCCTTAGGCTACCATGAGCGCTACGAATGCTGAATTCGTGCTTGCACCTGATAAACGGCAGGAGCTTCGTTTTCGTTCCCCGGCGGCGCAGAAATTCGTTAGCCGTCCACGGCCGGACGATCGGCGCGCGGTTTCGGCCCGGCCACTCGCCCCCGTCGTCCACTACGCGCACCGGTAGAATCGCCGGTCAGGCGTGGCCGGCATCGCGCGACAGCATGGCGGGGGTGACCCCCATCAGGGCAAGCGCGCGCTCATACTTGTCGTCGAGATTGTTATCGAAGATCAGTTCTTCGCTGGCCGGGCAGTTCAGCCAGCCATTGGTGGCGATCTCGCGCTCCAGCTGGCCGGCGCCCCAGCCGGCGTAACCCAGCATCATCGTCGCGCGGCGCGGACCGCGGCCATTGGAAATCGCCCGGACCACGTCCAGCGTCGCCGTCAACGAGATGTCATCACTGATCGGTATGCTGCTGTCGCTGGCATAGTCGTCGGAATGCAGCACGAAGCCGCGCCCCGTCTCTACCGGCCCGCCGGAGCGGATCGGGAAGTGCCGCGTCTCGTCCGGCAGCAGGATGGCGTCGTTCTTGCGGATGAGCTGCAGGTGCAGCAGCACGTCGGTGAAAGTGATCGATTGCGGCTGGTTGATGACGAAACCCATGGCGCCTGCCGAGGAATGGGCGCAGACATAGACGACCGAGCGGGCGAAATTGCTGTCGAACATGCCGGGCATGGCGATCAGAAAGTGCCCATCCAGAAACCCGCGTTCGCGCTTGTCCGTCAATGCCGACAGCTTCATAGGCCCTCCGATCCGTTGCACCGGACGCTTGGGCCATTGGCCGGCCGCGCCTGATTTGCGTCTCATCAAGAAGATGGGGCAATGATGCGGCGCAATCAACCGAAAATCAACGTCGACCGCCTTCATGTTTGCATCATGCTCGGCTAAACCACGATGCCATGAAGAGAATTTTTTCGCATGCCCTCCTTGCCGCAGGCGCCGCAGCCGGCCTCACCCTGTCCTTCATCCCACCCTCGCCCGCAGCGGCCGCGATGAGCAGGTGGGCGGAAAGCGAGGGCGGGCGAATGCGCATCGTGGCGCTGCCGCCGGATGCCTCCGGCCATATCCGCGCCGGCCTGCAGATCGAGCCGAAACCCGGCTGGATCACCTATTGGCGCGAGCCCGGCGAAAGCGGTATCCCGCCCCAGGTCGCGGCCCTGCCCGGCGGCAACGTCTCGCTGAAGGCGATCGCCTATCCCGTGCCCAAGCACCTCACCGCCGGCCCGGCCAATGATTTCGGCTATGACGGTCCGGTGACCCTGCCGCTCTCCTTTGCGGTGGCCGAGCACGGCAAGGCGGCGCAGATCGACGCGCAGGCCTTCATCGGCGTCTGCAAGAACATCTGCATCCCCTTCCAGGCGACGTTTTCGCTGCCGGTGACCGGCAAGGGCGGCAGCCATGCCGAGGAGATCGCGATCCTCAACGCCGCCGCCGCGCGGCTTCCTGAACAGCCGGGCGCGGATTTTTCCGTTGCCGCCTTCGCGCTGACGCCGGATCTGGGCCGCCTGCAGGTGCAGCTCAAGCTGCCGGGCGGCGCGCATGATGCCGACATCATCGTCACCGGCCCGGCCGGTTATGTCTTTACCCGCCAGGACAAGGCGAGACCCGTCGAAGGCGGGCTTTCGACCGAGATCGTGCTGCCGCAACTGCCGCGCAACTACGCGCCGAGGGGCAAACAATGGCGCATCCTGGTGAAAAGCGGCGCACGGGCGATGGAAACCGTCCTTGCCTTTCGGTGACCTGCGGATATAGTTCCCGGCGAAGGGATAAAAGCCAAGGAAATCCCGATAGTTGAGCGCCGGCCTTATGGCCGGGCCGCATTTTCACCACGAGGAGACCGATCATGACCATTGCTATCGGCAGCCGCCTGCCCCAGGCCACATTCAAGGAAAAGACCGCGGACGGTCCGGTGGAGATCACCACCGACCAGCTGTTTGCCGGCAAGCGCGTCGTGCTGTTCGCCGTGCCCGGCGCCTTCACCCCGACCTGCTCGCTCAACCACCTGCCCGGCTATCTCGACAATCGCGACGCCATCCTCGCCAAGGGCGTGGACGACATCGCCGTCGTCGCCGTCAACGATTGGCATGTGATGGGCGCCTGGGCGCAATCGTCCGGCGGGCTCGGCAAGATCCATTTCCTCGCCGATTGGGACGGCGCCTTCACCAAAGCGCTTGGCCTCGACGTCGATCTCTCGGGCGGCGGCCTGGGCGTGCGCTCGAAGCGCTATTCGATGCTGGTCGAGGACGGCGTGGTCAAGTCGCTGAACGTCGAGGAAAGCCCTGGACAGGCGACCGTCTCCGCCGCAGACGCCATGCTGCAGCAGCTCTGAGGATCGGTTTCACGAGTCGCAACGGGGCTTTGCCCCAAAACATTCAAGCCGCCCGCGAGCTTTCTCCGGGCGGCTTTTTCATCAGACGATCATGTCGAAGACCAGCAGGCCCGACAGGCCGCCATCCAGCGCTGCGACGATGCGGTCGCCGACGGCGACATGCTCGGGATGCACCAGATAGGCGTCGCGGGCCGCCGCATCCTCGAAGGTCACCACGAAACCGTCGACGAAGCCGCCGTTCAGCCCCTCTGGCGAGACATTCGGCCCGAACTTGACGTCGACCATCCCCGGAATCACCGCCTTCAGCACCGCCACGGCCTCGAAAATCTCCTGCTTGTCCGCCGCCTGTAACGCGGCCTTGAAGCGCAGGAATACACAATGCAGGATCATTCACCCTCTCCCTCTCGGTGTTTTATCCGCCGACCTTAGAGCATAATCCGGCCGGAGTGAAACGAGGATCGACAAGATTATGCTTCAAACAAAAGAGCTTAGAGTGCCGATCTGATTCAATCAGATCGAACAGCGCTCCAGAAGGATTCGGGCGCACAGCAAGCGGCGCTCACCGCTTGAACGGCTCCATGCCCTTGCGAGCGAGTTCGTCGGCGCGTTCGTTTTCCGGGTGGCCGGCATGGCCCTTGACCCAGTGCCAGCGGACGGTGTGCCGCTGTGTGGCCTCGTCGAGCGCCTGCCAGAGTTCGCCATTCTTCACCGGCTTCTTGTCCGCGGTGCGCCAGCCGTTGCGTTTCCAGCCGTGAATCCACTTGGAAATGCCGTCCATGACGTATTTGCTGTCGGTATAGAGGTCGATGTCGCAGGCTGCCTTGAGGGCGTTGAGGGCGGAGATCGCCGCCATGAGTTCCATGCGATTGTTGGTGGTGCCGGCCTCACCGCCGAACATGTCCTTTTCGACATCGCCATAGCGCAGCACCGCGCCCCAGCCGCCCGGCCCGGGATTGCCCGAGCAGGCGCCGTCGGTAAAAATCTCGATCTTCTTCATTATCGCGTCAGGCCGTATTCGCTGACCGAGGCGATGGCCGCATGGAATCGCAGCTTGCGGAGATATTCCAGCGGATCTTTCTTGACGACCAGAGCGCCGGCCGGCGTCATCAGCCAGTCGTAGAGGCGGGTCAGGAAGAAACGCAGCGCCGAGCCGCGCGCCAGGATCGGCAGGACGGCAGCTTCCGCGTCGCTGAGCGGGCGGACGCTTTCATAGCCTTCCAGCAGCGCCATGCCCTTGGTCATGTTGTAGGAACCGTCCTTTTCGAAGCACCAGGCATTCAGGCAGATCGAGACGTCATAGGCGAGCAGGTCGTTGCAGGCGAAATAGAAATCGATCAGGCCCGATAGACGGTCGTTCAGGAAAAAGACGTTGTCGGGGAAAAGATCAGCGTGGATGACGCCGGCGGGCAGATCGGACGGCCAGTTCGCCGCCAGAAAATCCATCTCGCCGCGAATTTCGGCCTGCAGGCCGGGCTCGACCTCGTCGGCGCGCGCTTCCGACTTGTCCCACAGCACCCGCCAGCCGTCGATCGACAAGGCATTCGGGCGCTTGAGCGGAAAATCCGCACCGGCGACGTGCATCTTCGCCAGCGCCTCGCCGACATCGCGGCAATGGCGGGCATCGGGCTTGCGCAGCCACATGCCTTCGAGGAAGGAGATCAGCGCCGCAGGCCGGCCGGAAAGTTCGCCGAGCAACTCGCCGTCCCGGCGCGGCAGAGGCAGCGGGCAGGACAGGCCGCGATCGGCCAGATGCTGCATCAGGCCGAGGAAGAACGGCAGATCCGATTTCTCCACCCGCTTTTCGTAAAGCGTCAGGATCAGCGGAAAACGGCTGGTATGCAGCAGGAAGTTGGAATTCTCCACCCCCTCGGCGATGCCCTTATAGGAGAGCAATTCGCCTGCCTCGTATTGCGCCAGAAACGCCTTCAGATCGTCTTCGGTGATATCGGTATAGACTGCCAAGATCGTGGTCTTTCGGATGGAATTTTTAGGTGAAAACCTTCGCGCGGGACCGGCCTTCAGCCGTTGACGAAGGCCATATCCTCGTGTTCAAGCGGAATGCTGCGCAATTCACGGTTGACCAGGAAATGCTCGTTTTCTTCCACCGTCTCCGCCAGTTCGACGCGGGCGTCGAAACGCTCGCGGAACGCGGCGATGATCTCGTTGACGATCACTTCCGGGGCGGACGCGCCGGCGGACATGCCGAGCGTCGAGATCGGGCCGATGGTATCCCAGTCAATTTCCGAGGCGCGCTGCACCAGCATGGAGCGCGTGGCCCCTGCACGGAGCGCCACCTCGACCAGCCGCTTGGAATTGGAAGAATTCGGCGCTCCGACGACGATGAACAGGTCGCAGCCGGGGGCCGCAGCCTTTACCGCATCCTGGCGGTTGGTGGTTGCGTAACAGATCGAATCCGCCGCCGGGGCCGTCAGGTTGGGGAAGCGCTGCATCAGCCGCGCGATGACGCCGGCGGTATCGTCCACCGACAGCGTCGTCTGCGTCACATAGCCGAGATTGTCGGGATCGGCGGGCACATAGGCATCGACATCCTCGACCGTCTCGATCAGCGACACAGACCCCTCCGGCAATTGGCCCATGGTGCCGATCACCTCGGGATGGCCGGCATGGCCGATGAGGATGACATGGCGGCCGAGGCGCTGGTGGCGCATCGCCTGCTTGTGCACTTTCGAAACCAGCGGGCAGGTGGCGTCGAGATAGAACAGGTTGCGGGCGACCGCATCCTCCGGCACGGATTTCGGCACGCCATGGGCGGAAAACACCACCGGCTGCTGGCGATGCTCCGGCGGGATCTCGTCGAGTTCCTCGACGAAGACCGCGCCCTTGGCCTCCAGCCCCTCGACGACATAGCGGTTGTGGACGATCTCGTGACGGACATAAACCGGCGCGCCATAGGATTTCAGCGCGAGAACCACGATCTGGATGGCACGGTCCACGCCGGCACAGAAGCCGCGCGGCCCGCAGAGCCGGATCGTCAAGGGCGGTTTGGAAACGGCGATATCCATGCCTGTCCTGCCTCACTCTTCTAGCGCGGCGGGAAAAGGATGAGTCTTTCGAATCCCTTGACGCGCGCTGTTCATCCTGTTCGACATCGCGTTCATGTATCGCATGATGTCGTTCGATGGCGATGTAACACAAAATGCCGACGATGAAACGGCAAAGCGGCAAAAAGCGCTTGCCCCTCCCCTTCAGCCGCCACGCCGGTTGCGCCACCACATCGTGCCCGCCACCGCCGTCAGCGCCGCCGCCAGCCCGTACCAGGTGACGGCGTATTGCAGGTGATTGTTGGGCAGGTCGACCTGCGTCACCGCGCCGATCGGCAGGCCGCCCGGATTGGGCGTCGCATCGGCATCGACGAAGAAGGGCAGCACCTTGTCCGCCGGAAGGTCGACGGTCGCGGCCATGGCGTCCAGATCCTTCCAGTAGAAGATGTTTTTCGCCGGATCGTTGTCCGGCACAAGCGAAGAAGGCTTTTCGGGAAGCTTGGCGCGGGCGAGGCCGTTGACGGTCACCGGGCCGGCCGCGATCTGGCCGGCCAGCCGCGTTCCCGGCTCCTTGCGCTCATAGGGCACGAAACCACGGTTGACGAACAGGAAACGACCGTCATCCAGTTGCAGCGGCGTATAGACGTAAAAGCCTGACTGTCCGTCATGGGTGGCGAAGAAATGCCGCTCCTTGTCATGCTGGAAAAGGCCGGTCGCCGTGGTCGTGCGGTAATCGACGTCGCCGCCTTGAAGCGCCATTGCCTCGATCTCGCCGAGCGGCGTCGGGGCGGCATGGCGGCGCGCCTCGATCTCGGCGATCAGCGCTTCCTTCCAGACGAGGCGCCGCGCCTGCCAGGTGCCGAGCGACAGCAGAATGGCGAGCGCAACGAGAAAGGCGACGCCTGCAAAAATGCGGCGGCCGCGGCTGCGCGGCAGGGCGGCCTCATTCACGGTCGATTTTTCCTTCGGAGGCGCTGTTGCGATATTGCAGCGCGATCAGCACGCCCTTCAAGCCGCGCAACAGGGCCAGCGACAGAATGATCGTCAGCGGCCCCCAGAGCAGGATATGCAGCCAGACCGGCCAGTGGTAATTCACCTCCGCCCAGAGCGCCAGGCCGACGACGAGGAAGCCGATGATCAGGATGACGAATACGGCCGGGCCGTCGCCGGAATCGGCAAAGGCATAATCCAGCCCGCAATTGGCGCAGCGCGGCTTGATCTTCACGAGCCCGTCGAACAGCTTGCCCTGGCCGCAGCGCGGGCAATGGCCCGCCAGCCCGACCTTGATCGGATCGACGGGGGGATAGTGGGCGTTGTCGTTGCTCATCGCTTGGCCTCTTTGTCTGTCTGTCCTTGGTAACGGCATTTTCTGCCGCCGTCCAACGCGGGCTCACCGGCTATCGCGGCTTGCGCGCTTTTGTCCCTGCCTGAAACGAAAATGCCCGAAACGAAAACGGCCCGCGAAACGCGGGCCGAAATCCAGTCCTGCCTGTCGGCCGATCAGCCGTGGGCGATCGGCGCGCCCCAGCCACCCCAGATGTAGATGGCGAAGAACAGGAACAGCCAGACGACGTCGACGAAGTGCCAGTACCAGGCGGCGGCTTCGAAGCCAAAATGCTGCTTGGGGGTGAAATCGCCCTTCATGGCGCGCAGCAGGCAGACCAGCAGGAAGATGGTGCCGACCAGAACGTGGAAGCCGTGGAAACCGGTCGCCATGAAGAAGGTCGCGCCATAGATCGACGCCTTGAAGGCGAAGGGAGCGTGGGCATATTCGTAGCCCTGCACGAAGGAGAACAGCACGCCGAGCGCAACGGTCAGCGCCAGGCCGTAAACCAGGCCCTTGCGATCGTTGTGCAGCAGCGCATGGTGCGCCCAGGTGACCGTCGTGCCCGACAGCAGCAGGATGACGGTGTTGTAGAGCGGCAGGTGCCAGGGGTCGAGAACCTCGATGCCCTTAGGCGGCCACTGGCCACCGGTGAATTCCAGGCGCGAGGCCTGGATGACCTCATGCGGGAACAGGCTGGCGTCGAAGAAGGCCCAGAACCAGGCGACGAAGAACATCACTTCCGAAGCGATGAACATGATCATGCCGTAGCGCAGATGCAACGACACGACGCGGGTGTGGTGGCCCTCATGGGCTTCCTTCACCGTATCCGCCCACCAGCCGTACATGGTGTACAGCACCAGCGCCAGGCCGATGAAGAACAGCCACGGGGTGGCCAGTTCCAGACCGAACAGCTTGAAGGAGCCGCCGTTCAGGTAGCGCATGTAGGCCACGCCGCCGAAGGTGATGACGAAGGCCCCTACGGACGCCAGGAACGGCCACGGGCTTGGGTCGATGATGTGATAATCGTGGTTCTTCTGGTGCGCATCGGCCATATCAGCAATCCCCGAAAGTCTTTCTCTCTGTTGCGAGCCTGTCGTGGTCGCGAAGACCGGTTCCCACCGTCGACAGGCTCATAACGCTCCCGGCGAACCGGGAACTTGCCTCTCACAATTTATTCGTTTCCGCTCCATCCGTCCCCGAACGCAAGGCCACCGGCTTGGCGTTCTCCCGCGGATAGAAGGTATAGGACAAGGTCAGCGTCCCGATATTGTTGGTCTCCGGCGTGTTGACGATGTCGGGATCGATGTAGAACACCACCGGCATCTTCAGCGTTTCGCCGGGCTTCAGCTCGGTTTCGTTGAAGCAGAAGCACTGGACCTTGTTGAAATAGGCGCCGGCAACCATCGGCGTGACGTTGAAGATCGCCTGGCCCGTCGTCGGCACGTCCGAGGTGTTCTTCGCCTCGAATTCCACCTGCGCCGTCTCGCCGATGCGCAGGGTGACCTCGCGCTGCAGCGGCTTGAATTCCCACGGCAGGCCGGGCGCGACGTTGGCGTCGAAGGTCACCGTCATCTTGCGGTCGAGGATGGTGGTCGACACCTGCTCGACGCGCTGCGTCGTGCCGTTATAGCCGGTCACGCGGCAGAACATGTCGTAGAGCGGCACGGCGGCATAACTCATGCCGATCATGCCGCCGACGAAGGCCAGGCAAACGCCGACGACGACGGCGTCGTTGCGTGAGCGCGGAGCGGGAGATTGGCGGTTCTCGGTCATCGGTTCACCCCTGCATTCCGGCGCCGAACTTGATCAGCGTCACGACATAGAACAGGACGACGAGGCCGGCGAGCGCGAAGCCAAGGGCGATGTTGCGGCCGCGGCGCGATTTTCTCTGCGCTTCGGTCAGGATAATCCGGTCGTTCATGCCGCACCTGCGAGAAGGACGATGATCCGCGGAACGATGGTATCGAACATCAATGCCATGAAGATCGCGAAGAGATAGAGGATGGAATAGGCGAACATCTTCTTGGCCGGCACCATCTTCTCATCGCCGTCCGGCATCCGCCAGACGGCGATGGAACAGATGAGGAAGACGGCGCCGAGAACGGCGGCGAAGACGCCATAGGCCGGACCGGCCCAGCCGGCGGCGGCGGGCACGACGGCGATGACGGCGGTCAGCAGCGTATAAGCGACGATCTGCCGCTTGGTGGAGGCCTCGCCGGCGACGTTCGGCATCATCGGCACGCCGACGGCGCCGTAATCGCGCATCTTGAACAGGGCGAGCGCCCAGAAATGCGCCGGCGTCCACAGGAAGATGATCAGGAAGAGAACGATGCTTTCCATCGACACGCCGCCGGTGACGCAGGCCCAGCCGATCATCGGCGGAAAGGAGCCGGCAGCGCCGCCGATGACGATGTTCTGCGGCGTCCAGCGCTTCAGCCACATCGTGTAGATGACGGCATAGAAGAAGATGGTGAAGGCCAGAAGCCCGGCGGCAAACCAGTTGATCACCAGGCCGAGGATGGCGACGGAAAAGAAGGACAGCATCAGGCCGAAGGCGAGCGCCTCACCGGGCGTCACGCGGCCGTCCGGGATCGGACGCTTGGCCGTGCGCGACATGACCGCGTCGATATCGGCGTCGTACCACATGTTGAGCGCGCCGGACGCACCTGCGCCGACGGCGATGCAGAGAATGGCGATGAAACCGAGCACCGGATGGATGGAGCCGGGCGCCAGGATAAGGCCGGCAAAGGCCGTGAAGACGACGAGCGACATGACGCGCGGCTTGAGAAGTTCGAAGAAATCGCGCGCATTGGCCTCCGACAGGCGAACCCCGCCGTCCGCGCCCAGTGCCTCGTGATTGTCGATAACCGTCATGGAACCCGTCCTACTCATATCAGGGGCGCCGCGCGCGAAGTCGCGGCGCCTGGTCTCGAATGCCTTTCGCGATCTTACTTGATGCGCGGCAATTGTTCCCACTGGTGGAAGGGCGGCGGCGAAGAAAGCTGCCATTCCAGCGTGGTGGCGCCTTCGCCCCACGGATTGTTGCCAGCGACGCGCTTCTTGGAGAAAGCTTCGAAGACAGCGAACAGGAAGATCAGCACGCCGATACCGGAAATGTAAGAGCCGACCGACGAGACATAGTTCCAGCCGGCAAAAGCATCCGGATAGTCGATATAGCGACGCGGCATGCCGGCAAGGCCGAGGAAGTGCTGCGGGAAGAACACCAGGTTGACGCCGACGAACATGACCCAGAAATGCAGGTTGCCCAGCTTTTCGGAATACATGTAGCCGGTCATCTTCGGGAACCAGTAGTACCAGGCCGCGAAGATGGCGAAGACGGCGCCGAGCGACAGAACGTAGTGGAAGTGGGCCACGACGTAATAGGTGTCATGCAGCGAGCGGTCGAGGCCGGCATTGGCGAGCTGGACGCCCGTGACGCCGCCGACGGTGAACAGGAAGATGAAGCCGATCGCCCAGATCATCGGCGTGCGGAACGAGATCGAGCCGCCCCACATCGTCGCGATCCACGAGAAGATCTTCACGCCCGTCGGAACGGCGATGACCATGGTCGCGAACACGAAGTAACGCTGCGTGTCCAAGGACATGCCGACCGTATACATGTGGTGCGCCCAGACGATGAAGCCGACGGCGCCGATGGCGACCATGGCATAGGCCATGCCGAGGTAACCGAAGATCGGCTTGCGCGAGAAGGTGGCGATGATGTGGCTGATGATGCCGAAGCCGGGCAGGATCAGGATGTAGACTTCCGGGTGACCGAAGAACCAGAACAGGTGCTGGAACAGGATCGGGTCGCCGCCGCCTTCCGGCGAGAAGAAGGCCGTGCCGAAGTTGCGGTCGGTGAGCAGCATGGTGATGCCGCCCGCCAGAACCGGCAGCGACAGCAGCAGCAGGAAGGCGGTGATCAGCACGGACCAGGCAAACAGCGGCATCTTGTGCAGGGTCATGCCCGGCGCGCGCATGTTCAGGATCGTGGTGATGAAGTTGATGGCGCCGAGGATCGACGAAGCGCCGGAGATGTGGATGGCGAAGATCGCCAGGTCCACCGCCGGCCCGGGCATGCCCGTGGTCGAGAACGGCGGATAGAGCGTCCAGCCGCCGCCGACGCCATAGGCGCCTGCCGGGCCTTCCACGAACATGGACAGCAGCAGCAGCAGGAAGGCCGGAACGATCAGCCAGAAGGAGATGTTGTTCATGCGCGGGAAGGCCATGTCCGGCGCGCCGATCATGATCGGCACCATCCAGTTTGCAAAGCCGCCGATCAGCGCCGGCATGACCATGAAGAAGATCATGATCAGCGCGTGTGCGGTCGTGAACACGTTGAACATGTGCTTGCCGCCGTCGATGGCGGCGTCGCCTTCGAAGCCGTAGACCATGGAGGCCAGACCGTGGAAGATCTGGATGCCCGGCTCCTGCAGCTCGGCGCGCATGGCGATAGACAGCGCGCCGCCGATGATGCCCGCGATGATCGCGAAGATCAGGTAGAGCGTGCCGATGTCCTTGTGGTTGGTCGAAAGGAACCAGCGCGTGAAAAAGCTCAACGGCTTGTGCGCGTGGTCGTGATGGTCGTCATGCGCGTCGCCGTGCGCATGGGTGTCGTGAGCGGATGGTCCAGCCATTGTCCTCTCCTGCCTCTTATTCTGCGTTTGCGGCGACGTCGACGGTCTTCTTCAGATCCGTGGCGGCCATCAAAGTCTTGTTTGCTTCCTGAAGGTTCGTGGCCGCAGCCGCCATCCAGGCGTCATACTTCTCCTGGGAGACGACGCGAATGGCGATCGGCATGAAGGCATGATCCTTGCCGCACAGTTCCGAGCACTGGCCGTAGAACAGGCCTTCGCGTTCCGCCTTGAACCAGGTTTCGTTCAGACGGCCCGGAACGGCGTCGATCTTCACGCCGAAGGACGGCATGGCGAAGGCATGGATGACGTCGGTCGGCGCGGCGGTGACCAGAAGGCGCACCACCTTGTTGACCGGCAGGACCATTTCGTTGTCGACGGCGAGCAGGCGCGGATAGACGGCCTTGTCTTCCTTGCCGGCGGCGGCGCGGTCGTCATCCTTCAGCAGGTAGGAATCGAAGGCCAGCGGCTTTTCGCCGGTGTATTCGTAGTTCCACTGCCACTGGGTGGCGGTCGCCTTCAGCGTCAGATCCGGATTCTGCGGAAGGGTGAGCTGTGCGGTCAGCAGGTTGAAGGAGGGAATGGCGAGGAAGAGCAGGATAAGGACCGGCCCCACGGTCCAGACCACTTCGATCGCGGTGTTGTGGCTGGTCCTCGACGGCACCGGATTGGCGCTGGCGCGGAACTTCACCACAACGACGATCAAAAGCAGCAGAACGAAAAGCGTGATCGGAACGATGAACCACAGGGTATATTGCTCGAACCAGCGGATTTCATGCATGATCGGCGACGCCGCCGGCTGCATGCCCATCTGCCACGGAAACGGCTGATCGGCAAAGGCGCCGGAAGCGAAGAGCAGACAGACCAGCCCGGTCAGAACTGCATAAGCTCTATTAATCACAACGTATCTCCCTCAAGCGCTTGATGTGGATCAAACTCAAACGCAGAATCCATGCTATCATCCCGCTTCAAACCACAGTTTGCCCCCCGCCGCAACATCTGTCAAAAAAAGCCTGTGCGGCATTTTTGCTCCCGATCAAATTTTGCCGTCAGTTCGCCCCTTTGCTGTGTACGCACGAGCACGGAAACGCTTGCGCTACGCCCGGAAACGGTCCAATTTCCGCCGCGTTGCGCTGGAATTGAAGCAATCCGCCTTTTCATGCACATACGGGCGAGTTTTTCGCCCGAGTGATTCGAATTCTTGAGGTTCTCATGGCTCTTCTTTCCCTTGCGCGGCGCGCCGCAGTCCTGACGGGGCTCGCCCTCCTCGCCACACATGCTCCGGCGAGCGCCCAGCAGCAAAAGGACCAGGCCAAGCAGGGCCAGGCGCAGACCGCCCCCAAGCCCGGCAGCACGCCCGCCCAACCCGGCACCGTGAAATCCAACCACGGGGCGTGGTCGATCGTCTGCGACCAGCCGGCCGGCGCCAATGGCGAGCAATGCGCCCTGATGCAGAACGTGATCGCCGACGACCGGCCGGAAGTCGGCCTCTCGGTCGTCGTGCTGAAAACGGCCGATCGCAAGGCGAAAATTTTGCGCGTTCTGGCGCCGCTCGGCGTGTTGCTGCCCAACGGCCTCGGCCTCAACATCGATGGCAAGGATATCGGCCGCGCCTATTTCGTGCGTTGCTTCGCCGATGGCTGCTATGCCGAGGTCGTGCTGGAGGACGAACTCCTGAAGACGCTGCGCAGCGGCGCGATGGCGACCTTTATCGTCTTCCAGACGCCGGAGGAAGGCATCGGCATTCCGGTCGATCTCAAGGGGTTCGCCGACGGCTACGACGCCCTGCCCTGATGCCTGTCCCGGCAAGCGCCCTTGCCGGCGGCCCCGCCGACACCTACATCGGCGGCAGGCCCTATATATAAAGTGTGCGACGCGGAAACGGGTCGCGCGCTTTCGCAGCGGATCGAGGAACGATAGCCATGACCAACAGCGACCTTCTCACCCTTTTCGATGCCGACGAGGCGACGCTGCGGGCGGCGGTCGCGGAGGCGCTGTCCGGCGCCGATGACGGCGAATTGTTCATCGAGCAATCGCAGGCGGAGTCGCTCACCTTCGACGACGGCCGTCTCAAGGGCGGCAGTTTTAATACCGACCAGGGTTTTGGCCTGCGCGCGGTGGCGGGAGAGGCTGTCGGCTATGCTCATTCCGGCGAATTGTCGCTCGGCAGCCTGAAGCGCGCCGCCGATGCAGTGGGTGCGGTGACGCGCGGCTATGCCGGTAGCTACTCCGATGCGCCGGCGCGCACCAACCGCAAGCTCTACGGCGAGGACAACGCGATCGGTGCGCCGAGCTTCGAGGAGAAGGTGCACCTTCTCAAGGAGATCGACTCCTATCTTCGCGCCAAGGACAAGGTGCGCCAGGTGACTGCCTCGCTGGCCGCAAGCTGGCAGACGATCGATATTTTACGCGCCGACGGGCATCGCGTTCGTGATGTCAGGCCGATGACGCGGCTCAACATTTCCGTCGTCGTCGGCGATGGCGACCGGCAGGAAAGCGGCTCCTTCGGCACCGGCGGGCGCATCGGTTTCGGCGATTTCATCACCGCGGGAAGCTGGCGGAGCGGCGCCGACGAAGCCTTGCGCCAGGCGCTGGTCAATCTCGAGGCGATCGAGGCGCCGGCCGGCACCATGGATGTGGTGCTCGGCAATGGCTGGCCGGGCGTCATGCTGCACGAGGCGGTCGGCCACGGTCTCGAAGGCGATTTCAATCGCAAGAAGACGTCGGCCTTCGCCGGCCTGCTCGGCGAAATGGTCGCCGCCCCCGGCGTCACCGTGGTCGACGACGGCACCATCGAGAATCGGCGCGGCTCGATCTCCATCGACGACGAGGGCACGCCGTCCGGCTATAACGTGCTGATCGAGAACGGCCGCCTCGTCGGCTACATGCAGGATCGGCAGAACGCCCGGCTGATGGGCATGACGCCGACCGGCAACGGCCGTCGCCAGGGCTATGCGTATCAGCCGATGCCGCGCATGACCAACACCTACATGCTCTCCGGCGACAAAAGCCCGGAAGAAATCATTGCCTCGGTGAAGAAGGGCATCTATGCCGTCTCGTTCGGCGGCGGGCAGGTGGACATCACCTCCGGCAAGTTCGTCTTCGGATGCACCGAAGCCTATCTGATCGAAAACGGCAGGATCGGCCCGGCGATCAAGGGCGCGATGCTGATCGGCAACGGCCCGGACGCGATGAAGCGCGTCACCATGGTCGGCAACGACAGCAAGCTCGATACCGGCATCGGCAATTGCGGCAAGGGCGGGCAGTGGGTGCCGGTCGGCGTCGGCCAGCCGCATCTGCGCATGGACCAGATCACCGTCGGCGGCACGCAGGCGTGATGTTCAGCAAGGCTTAACGGCCCCCGCCTAGATTGTCGGCTCAATGCGAGGCAATCGAAAGGACAGGCGGATGGGCTCCGGCCTCAGGCAATCCTTGCGCCGCGGCGTCAAGCGCGCGGCGATCACCGGCGGGCTGGAAGCCGCCGGCCTGATGGCTGCGGCTGGCCTCATGGGCGCGGCGCGCGGGCGCGGCATCATCTTTACGCTGCACCATGTCCGCCCGAAAATCGCCCGCGCCTTCGATCCCAACGGCCATCTGGAGGTGACGCCGGAGTTTCTCGATGCCGCCATACGGCAGTTGCAGGCCCAGAATTATCGGCTCCTGCCGCTGGACAGGGTGCCGGCGGCGCTTGCCGATGCGGCGCATCCACCCTTCGCCGTCTTCACGCTGGACGACGGCTATCGTAACAATCGCGACCATGCGCTGCCGGTCTTTGCCCGGCATGGCGTTCCGTTCACGGTGTTCGTCGCCGGCGGTTATGTCGACCGCAGCCATTCCATGTGGTGGGAAACCGGCGCGGCGCTCCTCGAAAAATCCGACGCTTCGCCAGCGGAAAAATATGCCGCCTTCGCCCGGCTCGGCGAAACCATCCTCCGCGCTGGCGAGGCCCGGCATGTGGCCGATCTCGACCGGCGGGCAGCGGAAGCCGGTATCGATGCCCGCGCCATCGTGGCGGAACTGACCCTGGATGCCGACGAATTGAAGAGCTTCGCCGCCCATCCGCTGGTCACGCTCGGCGCCCATACGATCAGCCACCGGGCGCTTGGCCTGCTCGACGAGGCCGAAGCGGAACAGGAAATGCGCGCCTCGGCTGACCGCATCGAGGCGATCGCCGGCAAGCGGCCGACCACCATCGCCTATCCCTACGGCGATCCGCTCGCCGCGACGCCGCGCGATTTCGCGCTGGCCGCCCGCCTCGGTTTTTCCGTCGGGGTGACGACACGGCCGGGAACGCTGAGCGCGGGCCAATTGCTAACCGCCCTGCCCCGCGTTTCGCTTAACGGTTTCTACCAGAAGCGCCGCTATGTGCGCGCACTCGCGTCAGGCATACCATTCCGGCTGACGGGATAACTGGTCAAGCAAGACTTGGCCCAACTCCTTCTCCACAAGCGGAGAAGCGGTTGGGGCGACGGTTTCCATCCATAAAGAGGAGCAGTGCCCGGAAAAATTACGGATACATCCGCACCTTCGCCGTCCAATCCCCCTCCGGCGCGGCGCGGCGGAATTCGATGCGGTCGTGCAGGCGGAAGGGCCGGTCGTGCCAGAATTCGATCGACAGCGGGCGGATGCGGAAGCCGGACCAGTGGGCCGGGCGTGGGATGTCGCCCAGCGCATGGCGGGCGGTATATTCGGCCACCGATTTTTCCAGCGCGAAGCGGCTTTCCAGCGGTCGCGACTGCTTCGACGCCCAGGCGCCGATGCGGCTGCCGCGCGGGCGGGTCTTGTAATAGGCGTCGGCTTCGGCGTCGGTGACGATCTCCACGGGGCCGCGCAGGCGCACCTGGCGCCGCAGGGATTTCCAGTGAAAACACATGGCCGCCTTCTTCTGGCCGAGAATTTCCTGTCCTTTCTGGCTCTCGAAATTGGTGTAGAACACGAATCCGTCGCGATCGAAGCCCTTCAGCAGGACCATGCGCACATTCGGCAGGCCATCGGCATCGACGGTCGCCAGCGCCACGGCGTTGGGATCGTTGATCTCCGATTTTTCGGCGTCGGCGAGCCAGGAGGCGAAGAGGGCGAAGGGCTCGTTTTCCTCGGTGAAGTCACCGGTTGTTAACGCATTGTCGGTCATGATAGGTAAAATGCCCCGGACTTGATTAATCGTCGTTTCAGGATTCGTGAACCGGATCGGTCGCAAGGTGAAAGTCATAGCAAAGTCGTCGCGCCATAAAAAGGATCTGACCGCCAAAGTCGGCGTTATGACCCTGACGATCTCCGCGATGCTGGCTTTGAGCGGCTGCATGGGCTCCATGGACATGTTCGGCGGCGGCGTCGACAAGTCGATCTCCACCAGCACCGTCACCAATCAGAAGAACCCGGAGACCGTGTCCGACGAGATGACCGTCAGCAATGCCGTCACCTCCGCCGACGTGACAAAGCTTGACGGAAAGCCGCTGCCCTGGGCGAACGCCTCCACTGGCAGCGCCGGCGTCATTACCGCCATTGCCGAGCAGACCGGCGGCGCCAGCGTCTGCCGCACCTTCCAGACGACCCGCCATTCCTATCGCGGCATCGCCAATTTCTCCGGCCAGACCTGCCTGCGCGACGATGGCCGCTGGCAGTTGCTCAGCTTCCAGGAAGCGCAATAATCCCTCTTTCGTGCCTGAAAACGGGACTCGGCCTGCGTGAGAATCCGCCGGGCGCGTAACCTCCGGTTAGGAAAGCTCTGCGACAATCGGTCCCGTGCGACCCGCCGCCCGGGACAAAAGGGGCGGCAAGCCGGAATGCACGCGTTGTTTTGCGTTGCAGGGAACGTCGTCTGTCTCGAGACGTTTCACCCTGTATAGAGTTGAGCGGTGATTAGAGATGCGCGATCCCTATTCCGTGCTGGGCGTCAAGCGTGACGCCGGACCAGACGAGATCAAGGCAGCCTGGCGAACCAAGGCGAAAACGGCCCATCCCGACCAGAATCAGGATGATCCCACGGCCAACAACCGTTTCGCCGAAATCGGCCATGCCTACGACATCCTCAAAGACCCCAAGAAACGCAGCCGTTTCGACGCGCGCCTGAAGCGCGCCGAAGGCGGCAGGCAGGAGCAGACTTTCCAGCAGAAGCGCGAGGCGGCCCGCGAGGCCGCCGAGCGCGCCAAGGCCGCCCGCGCCAATGCGGAAAAGGTGATGGAAGAACTGGCCCGCGCCGAAGCTGCCCGCAAGGCGCAGCAAAAACCCGCCGGCCAGACGGCGGGGGTCAACGCGACGCCGAGCATGGAGACCCCGGAAGAGGTGATCTCGCGCATCTTCGGCGTGCCGCCCGGCCAGCAACCGCCGGTCAGCGGCCAGCCCTCCCCCGGCCAGAATGCCGCCGGCGCATCCGCCGCTTACGGCGTCAACGCCACGGCGACCCAGACCGCACGCAGCGAACCGGCCTTCGGCGACGGCGAGACGGCGGAGGCCGCCCGTCCCAATTCGCTGCCGGCGCAGGCGATCGATCTTCTCACCTCGCTGGTGCGCCGCATCCGCGGCACGGCGCCGGCGCTCGACAAGGCGCCGGACGTCGCCGCCATCGCCACCGTCACCGTCGACGACCTGATGAAGCTCAACTGGATCACCGTGCCGCTGCCGGACGGCAAGGACGGCCGCTTCCAGATCGAACCGGGCGCCGGCGACGGCGACGTGATCAAGCTGCGCAACCAGGGGCTTAAACTGCAGGGCCTGCAGCGCGGCGATGTCGCGGTGACTCTTCGCGTCGACCCGAACGGCCCGTTCCGGGTCCAAGGCAGCGACGTCATTACCGCGCTGCCTGTCAACCTCCAGAACGCCGTTCTTGGCTGGACGACGGTGACCGACTCGCCCACCGGTCCGGTCGAAGTCGTGGTGCCCGCCTGGAGCGGTTCCGACCAGACGATCCGCATTCCCGGCCTCGGACTTCCCAAGGCCGGCGGCGGCAAGGGCGATCTCGTGGTCGAAATCCGCCTCGTCCTGTGGGAAAAACCGGACGACAAGGTCACCGACCTGATGCGCAGCATGCGCGAGGGGCTTTATTTGTGAAATTTGCGTGACATGTGCACCCTTTGTTACGATCCCTAACAGTTGATGATCTCGCCCAAGCTTGAACCGGACATCGGCCTATGCCATAGGCAAATCGTCGCATTACCGAGGGAGCACATTATGGCTGAAGCATCCGGTCTGATGAAGGGCAAGCGAGGCCTGATCATGGGCGTCGCCAACAACCGGTCGATCGCTTGGGGTATCGCCAAGGCCATCCATGCGCAGGGCGGCGAAATTGCCCTGACCTATCAAGGCGATGCGCTGAAGAAACGCGTCGAGCCGCTGGCCGCCGAAATCAATGCGGTGCTGGCCGGCCATTGCGACGTTTCCGACGAATCGACCATCGACGCGGTGTTCGCCGATCTCGAAAAGCGCTGGGGCAAGATCGATTTCCTCGTCCATGCCATCGGTTTTTCCGACAAGGACGAACTGACCGGGCGCTATGTCGACACGACGCCGGAAAACTTCGCCAAGACGATGCAGATCTCGGTCTATTCCTTCACCTCCGTCGCCCGCCGCGCCGAAAAGCTGATGACATCAGGCGGCTCGATGCTGACCCTGACCTATTACGGCGCCGAAAAGGTGATGCCGAACTATAACGTCATGGGCGTCGCCAAGGCGGCACTCGAAGCCAGCGTCAAATATCTCGCCGTCGACCTCGGCCCGAAGAACATCCGCGTCAACGCCATTTCCGCCGGCCCGATCAAAACGCTGGCCGCATCCGGCATCGGCGATTTCCGCTATATCCTCAAGTGGAACGAATACAACGCGCCGTTGCGCCGCACCGTCACCATCGAGGAAGTCGGCGATGTCGGCCTCTACATGCTCTCCGACCTGTCTCGCTCGGTGACCGGCGAGACGCATCACGCCGACAGCGGCTATCACGTCGTCGGCATGAAGGCGGTCGACGCGCCCGATATTTCCGTCATCAAGGATTGAAGCCATTCCAGGAAAATCGCGACGCGGTTTTCCCCCCGGAATTGCATAAGGGATCAAAAGGTTTCTGCCCGTGCTGATGTATATGATCCGTCACGGGCAGACCGACTGGAATGCCGAAGCGCGGCTGCAGGGGCAGAAGGACATTCCCTTGAACGCGCTTGGCCGCGAGCAGGCCCATGCGAACGGGCTGGCGCTCTCTGGCCTGCTCGGCGACACCGTTTCCACCTATGATTTCGTCAGCAGCCCGCTGGGGCGCGCCCGCCAGACCATGGAACTGGCGCGCGCCGCCATGGGCCTGGTGCCCGGCGATTACCGCATCGACGAGCGGCTGATGGAGATCTCCTTCGGAGACTGGGAAGGCTCGACGCTCAGGGAACTCAAGCAGGTGACGCCGGAGCGCGTCGCGGCGCGACGCGCCGCGAAATGGGATTTCATCCCGCCGGGCGCCGATGCGGAAAGCTATGAAATCCTCTCCTGGCGGATCGGCTCCTGGCTGTCTTCGGTGGAAAGGCCGACGGTCTGCGTCTGCCATGGCGGCGTCATCCGCGCCGTGTTCCGCTTGCTGGCCGACATGCCGCGCGACGAGGCGGCCGAAATCGGCATTCCGCAGGACCGCGTCCTGCGCATCGACCGCGACGGAAAATCCGTCGCCTGGCTCTGACCCCCTTCCTTGAGACCTATTCGACGACCTGCAGGTCGTTGATGACACGGCGCCCGTCGACCTCGGTATAGAAGACGATGACCTTGACGCCGGCCTTCAGCCCGTTGAAGTCGAATTCCTCCGGCGCCTGGTAGGTCTTGCCGTCGTCCAGCGTCAGGCTGAGGTTGCCGGTATCGACCTTCTTGATGGTCGCCTCCACATCGGCGCTCTCGGCAAAACCCTTCAACGGCGACAGCAAGCTGGCGGTGGTCAGAAGTGCGGCGATGATGAAGCGCATCTTTCGGGCCCTGTATGTCTGCAAATCAATGAATTTCATGATGTAAATAGCCTCTCGAATATGGCGAAATTTGCCCGAAACGGTGACAAATCCGGCCCAATTGATGAACGCAAATCGGGGTGCGATCAAGCCCATCCGATTTTTGGCAGGTCGAAAGCTGCCATGGCCGGTCAATTCTAATTTAACTGGCGTGCTTCTATTGTTCGCTACAACTACAAAAAGGGGTTCCATCAAGGTGAGTTTCGCGTCGCCACGTAGCAAGGGTTTCCGGGAGATTTTCCGCGCCTCGCGCGCCTCGATCGTGGCAGCCGTCGTCGTCTCCGCCGTGGTGATGACGCTCGGCTTCATCCTCGACCGGGAAAACAGCAATTTCTACCGGCGCGAACTGCACATCCGCACCGAAAACGACGTCGCCCTGATCCATGCGCGGATCATGGGACAGATCAGCACCGATTTTTCCGTCTTGCGCAATCTTGCCAACTGGATGGCGCTGGCCCCGGACATGCCGAGGGAACGGGTTGCGGAGCAGATCCAGCGCGTGCTGTTGCAGAACCCGCATTTCCGCAGCGTCTCGATCGCGCCGGATTTCGTGGTCAAGGAAACCTTTCCGGCCCGCGCCGACGATATCACGATCGGCGAGGACGTGCGCCGCATCCTTGGCTCCAATCCGTCCGCTGCACTTGCCGCCGACCGGCTGTCGGCGCGCTTTGCCGGCCCGGTGGTGCTCGGCGAGGATCACGGCGGCTTCGTGCTGATCTTTCCGGTGATCACGCGTGACGGCGACGCCCACAGCGTCTGGGGCGCGGTGCGCGCCATCATCGACGAAACCCAGTTCTACCGCGTCACCGGCCTCCTACCGGCGCAAGGCTCGGAAAGCCAGCAGCGCTATCCGCATCTGCAGCACCTGAAGCTGGCGCTCAGCCAGAAACCGGCGCCGGGGCTGAAGCCGCATGTCTTCTTCGGCGATGCCCGGATCCTCGACGACGGGCCGGTGCAGCGCATCTTCTCGGTGCCGGGCGGCGCCTGGGTGCTGGCCGCCATTCCCGCCGACGGCTGGGACGAGGTGCCGCCGAACCAGGCTTTCCTGCGGCTGGTGATCGCGCTGACCTCGGGCATCATCGTCGCGCCCGTCTTCCTCTCCTGCCTGCTGATGATCGAACGCAGCCGCAATGTCAGCGCGCTGCAGGCGCGCGAGACGAAGCTGCTGGAAGTGTCGCAACGCCTGCACCTGGCGCTGGAATCCTCCAAAATCGGCATCTGGGAAGTGGATCGCGGCGATGCCGAACTGTTGTGGGACGGCCGCACCGCCCAGCTTCACGGCTTCGGCAACGAGGATATGAAAAGCACCCTGGCCGACTGGCTGGACATGGTGCATCCGCAGGACCGGCTGACGGCGGAAACCCATTTCTTCACCTGCTCGGTGGCGGGCGCCCCTTCCAGCGTGCAATACCGCATCGTCCAGCCCGATGGCGCCATACGGCACCTGCGCTCGGTCGGCGCTCATTATTCCGGCGGCAGCACGCCGCGCACCATCGGCATCGTCTGGGACGTCACCGCCGATGTCGCCATGAATGTCGACCTGCGCACCGCCAAGGAAACCAGCGACATCAAGAATGCCGAACTGGAGCTGGCGCTCAGCGAGCTCTCCAGCCGCGAGCAGGAACTGGAGGAGCTGTCGCGCAAGCTCGACCTGGCGCTGGATTCCTATCGCTGCGGCACCTGGGAAGTGGATCTGGCCAGCGGCATGCAGTTCTGGGACGAGCGCATGCATCATCTCTACGAGCTGCCCTATACGGACGGACGGCTGACGACCGGGCAGTGGCTCGACCTTGTCGTCCCGGAAGACCGGCAGCTCGCCACGGCCTGCAACGACCGCGTCGTCGACGACGGAACGACCGAACCGCTGGTGGTGCGCAAGATGCTGGCCGACGGCTCCCTGCGCTATATCCGCTCCATCGGCAAGGTGCACCGCACCAAGGACGGCCGCGACCGGGTGATCGGAATCGCCTTCGACTTCACCTCCGACGCGGTGAAGACCGAGGCGCTGAAATCCGCCAAGGCCGAGGCCGAGCAGAAGAATATCGAGCTGCAATTCGCCAAGAGCTGCATCGAGCACAATGCCCTGCACGACCCGCTGACCATGCTCGGCAATCGCCGCAAGCTGGATGTGGAACTCGAAAAGCTCTCCGAAATCAGCCAGAGGCGGGCGCAGTCGATTTCCATCCTGCATATCGACCTCGACCGCTTCAAACAGATCAACGACACGCTCGGCCATGCCGCCGGCGACGCGATGCTGGAACATGCTGCCGCCGTCCTGGAGCACAATGTCCGCTCCACCGATCTGGTGGCGCGCATCGGCGGCGACGAATTCGTCATCGTCGTCACCGACAATGCCGATCCCAGCGCCATGGCGGCCCTGGCGACGCGCGTCATCGAGCAGATGCGCCAGCCGATCGACTTCGAAGGATTTTCCTGCCGCTGCGGCGTCTCCATCGGCATCGCCCAGGCGAGCGGCATGTATCTCGACACCCGCCAGATGCTGGTCAATGCCGATATCGCCCTCTATCGCGCCAAGGCGACAGGCCGAAACCGCCACGAATTCTTCACCCTCAACCTGCAGGCCGAGATCGTCACCGCCAAGCGCGTCGCCGACGACATCCTTGTCGGGCTGGAAAAGGACCAGTTCACCGCCTGGTACCAGCCGCAATTCGACGCCCGCACCATGAAGCTGACCGGCGTCGAGGCCCTGGTGCGCTGGAACCATCCCGAAAAGGGCATCCTGACGCCCGACCGCTTCCTGCGCATCGCCGACGAACTCAACGTCGTCTCGACCCTCGACCGCATCGTGCTCGAAACCGCGCTCCAGGACCGGATGCGCTGGGCCGCCATGGGCATCGACGTGCCGAAGGTGTCGGTCAACGTTTCCTCGCGCCGCCTGCACGAACCCGATCTCTACGAAACCCTGCAGGGGCTTGCCATCCAGCCCGGCGCGCTGTCCTTCGAACTGGTCGAATCCATCTTCCTCGACGAGAGCGAGGACATCGTCTCGCACAATCTCGACCGCATCAAATCTCTCGGCATCGATATCGAAATCGACGATTTCGGCACCGGCCATACCTCGATCGTCAGCCTGCTCAAGCTTCGCCCGCATCGCCTGAAGATTGACCGGCAGCTCGTTCAGCCAATCCTCGAGTCGGCACAGGAGCGGGCGCTGGTGCGCTCGATCATCGAGATCGCCCATTCGCTGGACGTCAAGACCGTCGCGGAGGGAGTGGAAAGCTTCGAGCATACCCGCGTGTTGCGCGACCTCGGCTGCGATACCCTGCAGGGTTACGCCTTCGCCAAGCCGCTCTCCTTCGACGCCTTTTGCGACTTCGTTCGCAACGAGCCGTGGCGCAAGGCCGGGTGAGCCTATTTCCGCACCGAAAAGCGGTTTCCCCTTTCCCCTGAAATGCTCTATGAGTGGGCCGCTTCTTTCCAGCGGCCCGGCTCCCCTGCCTCAGGCCGCGTCTTTGTATCAATGCATTTCCGGACGGAAAGCCGCTTCGCACTTTTCCTGGAAATGCTTCAAACGCCTGGTCCTCGTCATGTCGCATAACAGTTTCGGTCATCTTTTCCGCGTCACCACCTGGGGCGAAAGCCATGGCCCGGCGCTGGGTTGCGTCGTCGACGGCTGCCCGCCCGGCATCCGCTTTACGCTTGGCGAACTGCAACATTGGCTCGACAAGCGCAAACCCGGCCAGTCGCGCTTCGTCACCCAGCGGCGCGAGGAGGATCTGGTCAAGGTGCTCTCCGGCGTCATGGTCGACGACGACGGCGAGACGATGATTTCCACGGGCACGCCGATCTCGATGCTGATCGAGAATACCGACCAGCGCTCCAAGGATTACGGCGAGATCGCCCGCCGCTATCGTCCCGGCCATGCCGACTACGCCTATGACGTCAAATACGGCATTCGCGATTATCGCGGCGGCGGCCGCTCCTCGGCGCGCGAGACGGCGGCGCGTGTCGCCGCCGGCGGGCTGGCGCGCAAGGTCGTGCCAGGCGTCACCGTGCGCGGTGCGCTGGTGCAGATTGGCAAGCACAAGATTAATCGCGCCAACTGGGATTGGGCAGAGGTCGACAACAACCCGTTCTTCGCCCCTGACCCGGCCATCGTGCCGGTCTGGGAAGCGTATCTCGACGGCATTCGCAAGGCGGGTTCCTCCATCGGCGCCGTGGTCGAGGTGGTCGCCGAAGGCGTGCCGGCCGGCCTCGGCGCGCCGATCTACGGCAAGCTCGACCAGGATATCGCCTCGCTCTTGATGTCGATCAACGCCGTCAAGGGCGTCGAGATCGGCGAAGGCTTTGGCGCCGCCGAACTGACCGGCGAGGAAAACGCCGACGAGATGCGCATGGGCAATGACGGCAAGCCGCTGTTCCTCTCCAACCATGCCGGCGGCATTCTCGGCGGCATCTCCACCGGCCAATCGATCGTCGCGCGCTTCGCCATCAAGCCGACCTCGTCGATCCTGACCGAGCGCCGTTCCATCGATGCCGACGGCAACAATGTCGACGTGCGCACCAAGGGCCGCCACGACCCCTGCGTCGGCATCCGCGCCGTGCCTATCGGCGAAGCCATGGTCGCCTGCGCCATCGCCGACCATTTCCTGCGCGACCGGGGACAGGTGGGCAAGGAACGCGTTTCGGAATAAACGGGCGGACTTTACAGGGCAGGCCGGTACGGCTCGTTCACCCCAGCCACCCCTCCGCATACTCCACGCGCTCCATGCCCGAAAACCGGGCAAGGCGCTGCAGTTCGGCGTCGAGTTTTTCGAGGCGGCCGGAAGAATTGCGGATACCGGGTTCCCACCACAGGCGGGTGACGTCGAGGACGCCGCGCTTGCGGTCGGCCTTCATGTCGATGCGGCCGACGAAGCGGTCGCCTTCGAGCAGCGGGAAGACGTAATAGCCGTATTCGCGCTTGGCCTGCGGCACGAAGATCTCGATGCGGTAGAAGAAGCCGAACAGGCGCTCGGTGCGGGCGCGGTCGCGGATCATCGGATCGAAGGGGCTGAGGACGCGGATACGCGACGGCGGTTCCGGCACGGCGGCGAGCGTTGCCGGGAAATCGGCCAGCGCCACGGCGGCGCGCGGCTTGCCATCGACGGTCTCGACCGTGACCTCCACGAGGTCGTCGCGATGGCCGCTCACCCAATCTTTCGCCTCCTGCGGCGAGACCAGATCCCAGAAGGCGGCGATCTCGCCATGGGTGGCGAAGCCGAGACGGGTAAGCGCGCTGCGGCAGCACCAGTCGACGAATTCCGCTTCGGAGACTTCCGGCTGGTAATGATGCGCCGGCAGGACGCGTTCGGTCAGGTCGTAGATTTTCTGGAAATTCTGCCGCCCGGAAATCGCCAGCCGGCCGGTATGCCACAAGAATTCCAGCGCCGTCTTGCTGGGATGCCAGTTCCACCAGCCGCCGGATTTATGCTCCTCGGCCTTGAGATCGCGCGACAGAACCGGCCCGCCGGCGGCGATCCGCTCCAGCGTTTCGGAAAACGCCGTGTCGAAGCCCTCTCCCTGCCATTTGCGCCAGCGCTCCAGGATGATCGGCGCGCGGCGCGCAAAACGGTGTTTCCAGTAGCGGAAGAAGGCGGAGGGCAGGATCGAGGCGTCATGCGTCCAGTGTTCGAAAAGCGCGCGGTCCTCTTCGAGAAGCGCCGTCAGGTGTTCGCGGCGATAGGTCTGGTTGCGTGCGAACAGGATCTGGTGATGGGCGCGCTCGACCGTCTGGACGCTGTCGACCTGCACGAAGCCGAGCCGTTCGATCAGCTCCAGCAGGCCCTGCTTGGTCAGCGCCTTGTTCGGCGGGTCGCTGAGGCCCTGCCGCGCCATGAACACGCGACGCGCATCGCGATTGGAGAGGTGAATCGTCATGGCGGGATGATAGGCATATATTCCCATTCCTGGCAACAGCGCCGATAGACGGTTTCACGCCGGAAAACCGCTGCACAGTTTTCCCGGAATTGCTTTATAGAGCGGCGACGGGTGCAATGAAGGGGTTTGCAGATTGAATATCCGTTTCAACGGAGCCGGCGCGCGGTTTGCGGGGCGGCAGGTGCTGGAGCCGCTGTCGCTGGCACTCGGCGAGCGGCGCATCGGCATCATCGGCCTCAACGGCTCCGGCAAGACGACGTTTGCGCGCATGATCAACGGCCAGGTGCCGCCTACCCCCGGCAGCGTCAGCGTCGGCGGGCTGGATACGGTGAAGGACGGACGGCAGGTGCTCGGCCGGGTCGGCTTCATCTTCCAGAATCCGCAGAACCAGATCATCCTGCCGATCGTCAAGGACGACATTGCCTTCGGGCTCAAGCATCGTGGATTGAGCAAGGCCGAGACGGCGGCGGCGACGGAGGCCGTGCTGGCGCGGCTCGGCATCGCCCATCTGGCCGAGCGGCGGGCGCATGAGCTTTCCGGCGGCGAACTGCAACTGGCGGCGCTCGCCGCCGTTCTGGTCACCGGACCGGACTGGCTGATCCTCGACGAACCGACCAACCAGCTCGACCTGAAGAACCGCAAGCGCGTCGCCGAAACCATCGCAGCGCTCGACCAGCGGCTGATCGTCATCAGCCACGACCTGGCACTGGTCGAGGATTTCGAGCGGGTGCTGCTGTTTCACGAGGGGCGGCTGGCGGCGGACGATACGCCGGGCAAGGCCATCGCCCACTACCGGGAGATCGCGGGAGCATGAAGGCGCTTTATGTCGACCGGCAGACCTGGCAGCACCGGCTGCCGCCGCGCCTCAAACTGATCGTGCTGGTGACGGTCAGCGTCGCCGTTTTTCTGCTCGACCGCCCCTTGCCGCTGGCAATTGCGGCGCTGGCCGGCGCAGCCTGCTATTTTTCCGCAGGCATGGGTCTGCGGGAGGCGCTGCGGCGGCTCATCCCCGCGCTGGTGACGATCGTGGCCGTGGCGCTGTTCACACTGCTATTCCAATCGGCGGCGCAGGCGGTGACGGCGCTGCTCAGGCTCACCGCGCTGATGCTGTTTGCCGGTGCGGTGACGGCGACAGTGTCGATCACGCAGTTCATGGACGAAATCACGCTGGCCGCCACGCCGCTGGAAAAGGCGGGGCTGGCGCGGGCGGCGGATATCGGCCTCGCCAGCGCCCTGGTCGTGCGTTTCGTGCCGGAGATTCTCGGCCGTTACGAGGCGATTTCACAGGCGCAGGCGGCGCGCGGCGTCAGGCCCCGGGCGCTTGCCACGCTCATGCCGCTCATCATCCTGACGCTTCGGGACGCCGACAGCATTGCCGCAGCCATTGACGCGCGCGGCTTCCGGCAGCCATAAAGCCATGCGTTTTCTGAACAGCGAGAGCATCGTGCTCATAAGGAGATTGGAATGAAGACACGCGATCTGGTGCTGACCGCCCTGTTTGCCGCGATCATCGTCGTTCTCGGCGTGATCCCGCCGGTACAGCTCGGCTTTATCCCCGTGCCGATCCATGCGCAGTCCCTCGGCGTCATGCTGGCGGGCGTCATCCTCGGCGCGAAACGCGGGGCGCTGGCCGTTCTTCTGTTCCTGCTTGTGGCGGCCATCGGCCTGCCGGTGCTGTCGGGCGGTCGCGGCGGGCTCGGCGTTTTCGTCGCGCCGCCGGCGGGTTATCTCGTCGGCTTCGTTCCGGCCGCCTATGTCGCCGGTCTCGTGTCGGAGCGGCTGGTGCGTGCCGGACAATCGGGCGGACGCCAGATCGCCGAGTTCTTCGTCGCCGCCGCCCTTGGCGGCATCGTGATCGATCACCTGCTCGGTATTGTCTGGCTGGCGCAATCGACCGGCATGGGCTTTTCAAAAGCCTTCCTCGGCGACCTCGCCTTCGTTCCCGGCGACGTGCTGAAGGCGGCAATCGCAGCACTTGCGGCCCGCGCCGTCATGGTCGGTTATCCGCTCCTGCCGCAGCGCGTCTAAATCTTAGGGCAGGAACTGGTAGAGCCAGTCCCTGATCTCCTCCGGAAGGGCCGTCGGCTCGCGGGTTTCGCGGTCGAGGGCGGTCCAGGTGATCTCGATATCGGCAAGCTGCTCGTTGCCGATATCGGCTGCCACCGCAAAACCGACGGTGCGGCCGCCGATCTTTTCCACTCGCACGGAAAACTGCACCGCCTCATCCGCGCGCGGCACGCGATGGCAGACGCATTCGAACTTGCGCACCGAGAACAGCGGCTCGTCGTCGATGACGGGGCGATAGCGCCAGAAGGCGCGGATGGCGGTTTCCGCATGCGAAATATAGGCGCTGGCATGCATCGCGCCCGATGCGTCAATGTCGCGATAGGGAATGCGGATCTCCGTCTGCCCGATTGTCGTGCTCTCTGCCATGCCGTCATTCATGCTTCCCCCTTCTCTGCCGCCGAAGCCCCCGCCAGCGCGCGTTTTTGCATTTCAGAATGGAAAAACGCTATCCACTTTTCCCGGAAATGCTCTGTTTGACATCATTCTAGCACAGCCTGCGAGAATACGCCGCCGTCCTGAGTGGCCGATCTTCTGTTGAAAACACCTCCGCCCTGCCCCATCTGCTGTGGACAGGCAGGCGCAGCAGGCTCAAGGCTGGCTCCGCGAACTCCGGGAACGGTCAGGATGGCGACGCGTCTTTACGAGCACGAGATTTTTCTGGAGCACATCACCCCGCCCGGCCACCCCGAGCGCGCCGACCGGCTGCGCTCGCTCAACATCGCGCTGGAGCATGGCAATTTCGCCGGGCTGGAGCGCAAGCAGGCGCCGCAGGCCAATGAGGATGCGGTGACGCTCGCCCACCCGGAAGAGCATCTCTTCGCCGTCATGCGGCAGATGCCGGAGGAAGAGGACGAGATCAACCAGATCGAGGCCGACACCTATGCCAGCCCGAAAAGTTTCCAAGCCGCGCTGACCGCCATCGGCGGGGCGCTGGCCGGCGTCGATGATGTGTTTTCTGGGGCCGCCGACAATGTGTTCCTCGCCGCCCGCCCGCCCGGCCACCATGCCGAAAAGAACAAGGCGATGGGCTTCTGTTTCTTCAACACGGTGGCGATTGCCGCCCGCCATGGCATGAAGGCGCATGGGGCCGAGCGCGTCGCCATCGTCGATTGGGACGTGCATCACGGCAACGGCACACAGGACATCTTCTGGGACGATCCCAACGTGTTGTTCTGCTCCACCCACCAGATGCCGCTTTATCCCGGCAGCGGCGCCAAGAGCGAGGAAGGCCGCTTCGGCACCATCGTCAACGCGCCGCTTTCGGCCAATGACGGCAGCGAGCATTTTCGCGATGCCTTCAAGTCGCGGGTGCTGAAGGCGGTGGACAATTTCGCGCCGGACCTGATCCTGGTCTCGGCCGGTTTCGACGCCCATTACCGCGACCCGCTGGCGCAGATCAACCTGACCGGCGACGACTTCGACTGGGCGACCGGGCGGCTGATGGAACTGGCCGGCAAACATGCGCATAACCGCCTCGTCTCCGTTCTGGAAGGCGGCTACGACCTTGAAGGCCTGGCGGAATCCGCCGGCATGCATATTCTGAGACTGATGAGAGGATGACGATGAGCGAGACGAGCCCAACCACGGCAAACCAGGCGGCCGACGTGACCGGCTACAGCTTCGAAAAGGCGGTGGCCGAACTGGAAGGCATCGTGCAGCGCCTGGAACGCGGCGACGTGGCGCTGGACGAGTCGATCGCCATCTACGAGCGCGGCGAAGCCCTCAAGAAGCATTGCGAAACGCTGCTCAACGCCGCCGAAAACCGCATCGAGAAAATCCGGCTCGACCGGGCCGGAAAACCGCAAGGCGCAGAGCCGCTGGACGGAGAATAATCTCCGCGCCGCTTGCGCCCCGACACGGGAGCAACGTCCATGAGTTTCTTTCCCGGCCAGGATCCGGTCGCGGGCGATGCCTTTTCCTGCGATGCGCTGGAACAGCTGATCATTCCGCGCTCCAGCGATATCGGCGGCTTTGCCGTGCGCCGGGCGCTGCCGACCGCACGGCGGCGGCTCGTCGGCCCCTTCATCTTCTTCGATCGCATGGGGCCGGCCATCCTGCGGGCCGGCGAGGCGCTCGACGTCAAGCCGCATCCGCATATCGGGCTGTCCACCGTCACCTATCTGTTCGACGGCGAGATCAAGCATCGCGACAGCCTCGGCACCGAACTGACCATCCGCCCCGGCGACATCAATCTGATGACCGCAGGGCGCGGCATCGTCCATTCCGAGCGCACGCCGGAAAACCTGCGCGGCCAGCCGCTGTCCATGTCCGGGCTGCAGACCTGGCTGGCGCTGCCGGACCATAAGGAGGAGATCGACCCCGCTTTTGCCCATACCGAACGCGAAGCGATGCCGCTGATCGCGCAGAAGGGCGCCAGCGGCCGGGTGGTGATCGGCGATCTCGACGGCGCCCGCTCGCCGGTGTCGGTGTTCAGCGATACGCTGTATGTCGACCTGACGCTGGAGGCCGGGGGCCGTTTCCCCTTCTCCGCCGAACACGAGGAACGGGCGATCTACGTGCTCTCCGGCAGCCTCGTGGTTGCCGGCGACGAATTCGCCGCCGACCAGCTTCTCGTCTTCCGGCCGGGCGATGCCATCACGCTGCAAGGCGGGCCGCAGGGCTGTCATATCATGCTGTTCGGCGGTGCTGCGCTGTCGACCAAGCGTTATATCTGGTGGAATTTCGTTTCGTCGTCCAAGGAGCGCATCGAGCAGGCCAAGGAAGAATGGCGCACCGGGCGTTTCGATATCGTGCCCGGCGACGGAGAGGAATTCGTGCCGCTGCCGCAGGGATGACCGCGTTTCGACCATAAAGTCATGACTTGTTAACGGATCACGTCTTTCGCCGCTCGCCTTTATGGATTAGAGCGACATAATACCGATTTCACGGACAGGAAGGCCATCGCCTGTGACACAGATGCTGAGCACGCCGCTTCTCGACACGGTCAAGGTTCCCGCCGATCTGCGCAAGATCGACGACCGCGACCTGCCGCAGCTCGCCCGCGAGTTGCGCGACGAGATGATCGACGCCGTGTCGCGCACCGGCGGGCACCTGGGCGCCGGGCTGGGCGTCGTCGAGCTGACCATGGCGATCCACAAGGTCTTCGATACGCCCAACGACCGGCTGATCTTCGATGTCGGCCACCAGTGCTATCCGCACAAGATCCTCACTGGCCGCCGCGAACGCATCCGCACCCTGCGCCAGGAAGACGGCCTCTCCGGCTTCACCCGGCGGGCGGAGAGCGAATACGACCCCTTTGGGGCGGCGCATTCCTCGACCTCGATTTCCGCCGGCCTCGGCATGGCGGTCGCCGCCGAACTCAGCCAGACCGACCGCCGGGTCATCGCCGTCATCGGCGACGGGGCGCTGTCGGCCGGCATGGCCTATGAGGCGTTGAACAATGCCGGCGCGCTCGACGCGCGGCTGATCGTCATCCTCAACGACAACGACATGTCGATCGCCCCGCCAACGGGGGCGATGAGCGCCTATCTCGCCCGCCTGGCCTCGGGTCGCACCTATATGGGATTCCGCGATTTCGGCAAGAAGCTGACCGCCTATCTCGGCAAGAACATCGACCGCGCCATCACCCGCGCCGTCGAGCATGCGCGCGGTTATGTCACCGGCGGCACGATGTTCGAGGAGATGGGTTTTTATCACATCGGCCCGATCGACGGCCATTCCTTCGAGCATCTGCTGCCCGTCTTGCGCAATGTGCGCGACAACCAGCGCGGGCCGGTGCTGATCCATGTGGTGACGCAGAAGGGCAAGGGGTATCCCCCGGCCGAGGCAGCGGCCGACAAGTATCACGGCGTCAACAAGTTCGACGTCATCACCGGCGCGCAGGCCAAGGCCAAGCCGAATGCGCCGAGCTATACCGCCGTCTTCGCCGATGCGCTGGTGGAAGAAGCCCGCCACGACGAAAAAATCGTTGGCATCACCGCCGCCATGCCCAACGGCACCGGGCTCGACAAGCTGGCGGAGATTTTCCCCAAGCGCACCTTCGATGTCGGCATCGCCGAGCAGCATGCCGTGACCTTCGCCGCCGGCCTTGCCACCGAAGGTTTCAAGCCGTTCTGCGCGCTCTATTCCACCTTCCTGCAGCGCGGCTACGACCAGGTGGTGCATGACGTGGCGATCCAGAAGCTGCCCGTTCGTTTCCCCATCGACCGCGCCGGTTTCGTCGGCGCCGACGGGCCGACCCATGCAGGCTCCTTCGATACCGGTTTCCTCGCCTCGCTGCCCGGTTTCGTGGTCATGGCGGCGGCCGACGAGGCGGAACTGAAGCATATGGTGCGCACCGCTGCTGCCCATGACGACGGTCCGATTTCCTTCCGCTATCCGCGCGGCGAAGGTGTGGGCGTCGACCTTCCGGTGCGCGGCGAAATTCTGCAGATCGGCAAGGGCCGCATCGTCAAGCAGGGCGCCAAGGTGGCGCTGCTCTCCTTCGGCACGCGCCTCGCCGACTGTCTGCTGGCGGCGGAAGATCTCGATGCCGCCGGCCTGTCGACAACGGTCGCCGATGCGCGTTTCGCCAAGCCGCTGGATACCGATCTCATCCGCCAGCTTGCCCGCCATCACGAGGTGCTGATCACCGTCGAGGAAGGCGCGGTCGGCGGCTTCGGCTCCCAGGTGCTGCAATTCCTCGCCTTCGAAGGCCTGCTTGATCATGGCCTGAAGGTGCGGCCGCTGGTCCTGCCGGATCTGTGGATGGAACAGGCCAAGCCCGAGGTGATGTATGCCAAGGCCGGCCTCGACCGGGCCGGCATCGTCACCGCGGTCTTCCGGGCACTCGGCCAGAAACCGCTGGAAGTCGGCGCGGCCGGATAGACCTTCATTTCATTCCATGCAAAAGGCCGGGATCGTCTCCCGGCCTTTTTTTCATGTCTGAATCAATACCAATCCGGCGGCGGAGGCGGGCGGCGATGATGCCAATGGCCGCGTGGCCCGTCGCCCCAGGCGCCATAACGCGGTCCCCAGCCCCGGTGAGCCCACGGCGGCGGTGGCGGCGGTGGCGGACGCCAGCGATTGCGAACGCATTCGTTCCAGTCGTTGAGATGCCAGCCGCGGCCGCAAGCATAATCGACCTGCGTCACCGGGGGCGAGGAAACGGCCGGCATGGCGCCAAGCGGCATGGCAAGCGCGTTGCCGCCCAAGCCGGCGCAAAGCAGGCCGGCGTAAAGAATGGATTTCACCAAGGGCGTCTGCATGACAATGGTCCTTGCATTGTTGACACCCTTAGAATCCGCCTTGCACGGTGAATGCAGACTGAACCAATCGTGATGTTTTCGTGGCGGAAATACGACGCGGAGCCTACAGCGCCGAGATGCGGTTTCGCCCCGCGCGCTTGGACATGTAGAGGCCCGCATCGGCGCGCCGGAGCACGTCGTCCGAGGAGCGGTCCGGCAGCCAGAATTCGCTCAAGCCCGCGCTGATGGTCGATTCCTGCCGCAAGGTCCGCCGAAGCGTCACCGGCACAAGGTCGCGCAGGCGCTCGGCGATGGGAAACGCATCCTCCTGCGCCATGCCCGGCATCACCACCACGAATTCGTCGCCGCCGAGGCGGGCGACCAGATCGGTCTTGCGCAGGTTCCGGCGACAGATACCGGCGATTTCCACCAGCACGTCGTCGCCGGCATGATGGCCGCTCTCGTCGTTGATGCGCTTGAAATTGTCGAGGTCGAAGATCAGCACCGCCGTCGGAATACGGTCGCGGGAAAAGACGCCCAGGCGGTCGTCCAGCGTCTCAAGCAGCTTGCGGCGGTTGTAGAGGCCAGTCAGCGCGTCAGTCTCGCTCATGTGGCGCAGCTTCTGCTGGGCGGCATTCTTGTCGGTGATGTTGCTGGCGACCCAAACGACGGCTTCCTCGCCCTCGACGGGGAAATCCAGCGCCTGCACACGCCCCTCGAACCAGATCGTCTCGTCCGGCCCCTCGGCCCGCAGCCCCTGCACATCGGAGCCGCTGAGGCTGTATTCGATGATGTGCAGGGCGCGGCTGGCGAGCGCCGTGGCGATCTCGGCGGCGAACCAGCTGGCCTTTTCCGCGATCAGCACCTCGGACATGCGTTTGCCGATCAGGCCGCTGCCGTCATGATAATGGCGATGATCCTTGCCGCCGAACACGGCTGCGTAGCGCCCGCTCCGGGTCAGAACGAAAGTCGGATCCGGCAGGGCGGAGAGGATCGATTGCAAATTCTGCAGCGTGAACACGGCCACCTTCATGCTTTCCCGGCGATGCCAGGCCGATATACGCCGGACCGCTCACGCGCAAACAGGCCGATCCTGGAAACCGGCGCAGGAATTCCAAACACTCCCTCGGTTTCCCAGAAAATGTCTTCCAATTCCTAAAGCGCTTTCAATCCCGCGTCCCGTTTCGAACCAATGTCGGACCGTTTCCATCCCGCGACATCGCTCATTGCATCGCTTCGGTCGCCACGAGCAGCAGGATGTCGAGGTCGTGGTCGGGATAGAAATCCTCTGCCGTCATCTCGAAGGTGGTCGGGCCGGTCTTCTTCACGCCGGCGCCGCAGAAACTGACGAAATTCTCCTTCGCCCCCTTGTCGACGGTGAGCTTGAAACGCTTGATCGGGCCGCTCCAGTTGGCGCCGGTCTTCAGCACATAGGAGATCCAGTTCTCGACGAAATAGGGTTTTCCCGCGGCCATGTCGGCATTGGACCTGCGGGCGAGCTTGACCATCGTGTCGTCGATGCAGAAACGCCTGACATATTCCTGGTAACGCTCGCCCTTCGGCTGGTTGTTCTCGTCGAGGAACGTGGTGGCGACCGTGCCGCCGACGCTCGGCTTGTAGCGATGCCGGACGCGCACCTTGGATTTCGCCGGAAAGGTCGTCTTCCACCAATAGACCGATTGCAGGGTCCAAAGCGGCAAAGCATGGCTTTCCATGCCGTTGCCGGCATCGTATTCCTCGGTCATGATGATGCCGCGGCCGACCCAATCCTCTTTCGTGGCCGCATCCAGCCCATCGGCGGCGGCGACGGCGGCCTTGCTCAGCGGCGGCAGCGGCACGCCCTTCGCCTTCAGCTCGGCGGCGACATCGATACCGTTGGCGAGCGCACGCTGCTGCAATTCCGGCCGGATCGGCTGGCCGTCCTGGGTCACGGAAAAATCCAGCATGTTGTCGGATTCGGTGTCGGAAAGCGCGATGTTCTGTTCCGGCCCGCCCGTCACATCCGGCATCGGGAAAGCGATGACGCTGTGGACGTCCTTGTCGGTCTCGTTGGAAAAGACGTAATCGACGCGGATCTCGTCCGGCGAGACGAAGAGATTTTCCTCCTCCATCGAAACCTCGGTCGATTGCACATAGGTGAGACCGCCGGTCTTCAGCTCGGCCATGGTGTCGTTGGCGAGCGCCGGGCCGGCCAGAAGGCAGGCGGCAAGCACCGCACCCAGTTTCGCGATCATCACTTTCCCCTCCCTTGGCCGCTTTATGCCAAATACCCTATGTCAGCCGGCCGGCGCCCTCAAGACGCCGCGACCGGCCAGATGCGCGCGGACCGGCAACGGCTTCGAAACCATGCCGTTTCGGACACGCGTAACCATTCTCCTTTGCGGTTTCTGAAGGTCCGGCTGGTAATCTCGCCGACATAAGAAAACATAAAGATTTCAACAGGGACATCGACCGCCATGCTGAGCAAGACACTGCTTTCGGCACTGCTTCTGGCTGCCTTTTCGACACCGGCCCTCGCCGAGGAACGCCCCGCCTTCGACGCTGCCCTGCAGCAGCAGATCATCGACCATCTGCAATCCAAGCTGCCGGACATGCGCAGCGCCTACGGCCTGACCCAGCAGGCGGCGATCGCCACGCCGGAGGAAGAGGACAAGCGGAGCTGGTTGTCGCGCATCGCCGTCGACGGCATCAAGAAATATCCCGGCCGCATCGTCTGGCTCTGACCGGCTCCGACAAAACCCTTGCGCGGGCGCGCAAGGCAGGCCATTGACGGTGCCATGTCCACGCAAACGCTCCGTCTCGACCAGCTTCTGGTCAATCTCAATCTCGTCGCCAGTCGCTCGCGCGCCCGCGACGCCATCTCACGCGGCACCGTCAAGGTCGACGGCAAGACCGTCGTCAAGCCGGGCCTCGTGGTCGCCGCCAATGCGGCCATCGAAATCGACGATCCCGCGCTCGATTACGTCTCGCGCGCGGCGCTGAAGCTGGATGCGGCGCTCGATCATTTCGGGCTCGATCCGGCCGATTGCCTCTGTCTCGATGTCGGCGCCTCGACCGGCGGCTTCACCGAAGTGCTGCTGAAACGCGGCGCGGCGCATGTCATCGCCATCGATGTCGGCCATGGCCAGATGCACCCGCGCGTTTGCGAAAACCCCGATGTCACCAATATCGAGGGGCTGAACGCCCGCTACCTCACCACAGACGACATCGGCGAGGAGCCGATCGATTTCATCGTCTCCGACGTTTCCTTCATCTCGCTGAAGCTGGCGCTGGCTCCGGCGCTTGAACTTGCGCCGTCGGGCGCGCGCGCCGTGCTGCTGGTCAAGCCGCAATTCGAGGCCGGGCGCGATGCGATCAGCAAGGCGGGGCTGCTGAAGGCGCCGGAAACGGCTCCCGACGTCGCCGCCGAACTGGAGCGCTGGTTCGTCGAGGACATGGGCTGGAAAAGCCTCGGCCTCATTCCCTCGCCGATCGAGGGCGGCGACGGCAACAGGGAATTCTTGCTCGCCGGAGAAAAGCCATGAGCGCGCAAACCGTCACCATCTCGCGCCTCGGCGCCCAGGGCGACGGCATCGCCCATACCGATCAAGGCCCGCTCTACGTGCCCTTCGCACTGCCGGGCGAAACGGTCTCGGTCGCCCGCATCAAGAACCAGGGCACGCTGATCTCGCTGCTAACCCCCTCGCCCGAACGGCAGGCGCCGGCCTGCCGCCATTTCGGGCCTGACGGCGTCAACGGCACCTGCGGCGGCTGCACTTTGCAGCATCTCAAGGACGCGCCCTATCATGCCTTCAAGCGCAATCTGGTGATCGAGGCGCTGAAGGCCAAGAGCATCGAGATCGACGTCGATCCGCTTGTCGTTGCCCATCCCGGCGAGCGCCGCCGCGTGGCGCTGGCGGCGCGGCGCACCGAAAAGGACATGCTGCTCGGCTTCAACCAGGCCGAGACGCATCATATCGTCGATATCCAGGAATGTCCCATCGCCGCGCCCGGCATCGTGGCGCGGCTGGAGACGATCCGCGCCATCGCGAAGATGCTGGCGACCTCGGCGGATGCCTTCCGCATCACGGTCCTGGAAACGCCTGCCGGTCTCGACCTCGCCTTCGAGGGGCTGAAACCCCTCTCGGACAAGCAGCGCCGCGCCGGCATCGAAACCGTGCTCGCCCAGCGCGGCATCGCCCGCGTGTCGGTCAACGGCGAGATCCTTGTCGAGCCGGTGAAGCCGGTGATCGATTTCGGCGGCGCCAGCGTCACGCCTCCGCCCGGCGCCTTCACCCAGGCGACCAAGCCGGCAGAGGATGCCATGGCAAACCTCGTCATCGCCCATGTCGGCAAGGCCAAGCGCATCGCCGATCTCTTCGCGGGTGCGGGCACGTTCACGCTGCGGCTGGCGCGCATCGGCCGCGTCCATGCCGCCGAATCCGACGACAAGGCGCTGAAGGCGCTGGATCACGGGGCACGCAACACGCAGGGGCTGAAGCCGGTGACGGTCGAGAAGCGCGACCTGTTCCGTCGGCCGCTGACAGCGCAGGAGCTGAAGGTTTTCGACGCCGTGGTCTTCGACCCGCCGCGCGCCGGGGCCGAAGCGCAGGTCAAGGAAATCGCCCGTTCCGGCGTGAAGAAGATCGTGGCGGTGAGCTGCAACCCGCTGACGCTGGCCCGTGACCTCGCCATCCTCATCGAGGCCGGCTATCGCCTCACCCGCGTCACCCCTATCGACCAGTTCTTGTGGTCGCCGCATGTGGAGGCGGTCGCGGTGCTGGAGAAGGCTTAAGGGCTTCCGCTTCCATCTCCTTCGTCATCCTCGGGCTTGTCCCGAGGATCTAAGCACGCCTGATAATCCATTATCGTCAATTGCTTGGTGTATGTTGGCAGATCCTCGGGACAAGCCCGAGGATGACGAATTGCGGGGACTTACCGCTTCAAAAACCGTCTAAATTCCGCGCGGGCCTCGTCGCTTTTCAGCCGTTCGGTGAACAGCGCCACTTCCTCTTCCATGCGGGCAAAGATCGCAGCGCTGTCGCTCTTCAGCAAAGCGCGGGTGGCGCGCAGGGCTTCGATGGGGCGGCCGGCGAGTTTTCGGGCGGCGGCGAGCGTTTCGGTCTCGACGGCCTCCGGGCTCACCACGCGCCAGACGAGACCGGCGGCGCGGGCCTCCTCGGCCGTCATGCCCTCGCCCATGGCGAGCAGCGCGAAGGCGCGCTGGTGGCCCATGATGCCGGGCGCGATCAGGCTGGAGGCCGCCTCCGGCACCAGGCCGAGATCGACGAAAGGCGTGCGGAACAGGCTGCGATCCGAGGCAATCGTCAGGTCGCAATGCAGGTTGAGCGTCAGGCCGATGCCGATCGCCAGCCCGTCGACGCCGGCGACCACGGGTTTTTCGAAACCGGCCAGCGCCTTGAGGAAGGCGAAGGCGGCCGGCTGTTCATCCGGGCTCTCCTCGGCGAAGGCGAGGAAATCGGCGAGATCGTTGCCGGCGGAAAAGCAGCCGGGCGTGCCGAGAAAAGCGATGCAGCGCACCGCATCGTCCTGCGCCGCCGCCGCCAGCGCCGCCGTCAATTCGTGATACATCGCCGTGGTGATGGCATTCTTCTTTTCCGGGCGGTTGAAGCGGATGACGCGGATGGCGCTTTCCGCCGTCTCCACGAGAATCTGGGTCATGGGGTCTCCTCAGGAAGATGGGATGCGGCAAGCGCCAGGCTTTCGGCACCGTTGACGACGCGGTCCTTGAGCGCCGCCGTTTCCGATAGCAGGTTTTCCGCGAAAAAGCGGCAGAGCGCGATGCGGCGCGCCTGTCCCGGCGCGGCGACCAGCGCTCCCTTGGCGAGATAGCAGCCGCTCAGCACCAGGCCGAACAGCCGCAGGAAGGGCGTCGCGCCGGAAAGCGCCACCGGCAACGCGCCCTCCGCCTGCCGAAGCAGCAGCCATTCGGCCGTTTCGGCGAGATTTGCAAGGGCCGCATCCAGCCGCGTGGCGGTCTGGCCGAAACCATCCTGCCCCGCCGTGGCGATGGCGATTTTCCGCAGCTCGTCGACGAGACCGCGCATATGCTGGCCGCCGGAGAGCGACAGCTTTCGCGTCACGAGATCGATGGCCTGTATGCCGTTGGTGCCTTCGTAGATCGGGGCGATGCGGGCGTCGCGCAGCAGGCGCGCCGCCCCAGCTTCCTCGATATAACCCATGCCGCCATGCACCTGCACGCCGAGCGAGGCGACATCGACGCCGGCATCGGTGGAAAAAGCCTTGGCGACCGGGGTCAAGAGAGCGGCGCGCTCCTGCCAGTGGCTGCCTTCCGTTTCCTGCCGGGCGCGGTCGATGGCGTGGGCGCAGGTATAGGCGATGGCGCGCGCGCCCTGGGTCAGCGCCTGCATGGTGAGCAGCATGCGGGCGACATCCGGGTGGTCGATGATCGGGCTCATGCCCGCGCCCGTCCAGCCGATAGCCCTGCCCTGCCGGCGCTCGGCGGCATAGGCGAGCGCCTTCTGGGTCGCGGCCTCGGCAATCGCCACGCCCTGCATGCCGACCAGAAGGCGCGCATTGTTCATCATCGTGAACATGCAGGCGAGGCCCTTGTTCTCCTCGCCGACCAGCCAGCCGATTGCGCCCTTTTCCGGCCCGAAACGGCCGTCGCCATAGAGCATCACGCAGGTCGGCGAGCCGTGGATGCCGAGCTTGTGCTCCAGTGCCTGCGCAAAGACATCGTTTCGGGGACCAAGCGAGCCATCGTCATTGACGAGGAATTTCGGCACGAGGAAGAGCGAGATGCCGCGCGTGCCCGCCGGCGCATCGGCAAGCCGGGCCAGCACCAGATGGACGATGTTCTCAGTCGCGTCATGCTCGCCCCAGGTGATGAAAATCTTCTGGCCGAAGATGCGGTAGCTGCCGTCGCCGGCACGTTCCGCCCGCGCCGTCAGCGCGCCGACATCGGAGCCGGCCTGCGGCTCGGTCAGGTTCATCGTCGCCATCCATTCGCCGCTGACGAGACGCGGCAGATAGGCCTGCTTCAAGGCTTCGGCGGCGTGCGCCTCCAGCGCCTCGATGGCGCCGACGGTCAGCGTCGGGCCAATCGCAAACGCCATCGAGGCGGAATTCCACATTTCGAAGGCGGCGACATTCAAAAGATGCGGCAGATGCTGGCCGCCAAAAATCTCGGGCGCGGTCAGCCCGTTCCAGCCGCCTTGCGCCCAACGGCGGTAGAGATCGGCCCAGCCATCCGGCAGGGTGACGACGGCATCCGCGATGCGCGCGCCCTGGCGATCGCCGATTTCGGAAAGCGGCGCGATCTCGCCTTCGGCGAAGCGGCCGGCCTCCGACAGGATCGCGTCCACCAGATCGCCGCCGAGCTCGCCGAAGGCGCCCTCGTCAAGCGCCGCCTCCAGCCCGGCCACATGCTTCAGGGTGAACAGGATCTCGTCAACCGGCGCCTTGTACATCGAAAATCCTCCGCGACTCATGCGCCTATCCTATTGCCGCGTTTTCCGGATCGCGACCATGAAAATCGGGTGACGGCAAACTGTCATAAAACTTATGTAAAAGCGGCGCCGTCCCCTGTCTCGCGAGACGCCTCATGCTGCTGCATTCCACCGATATTCCCGGCCTCGTCTGGGCCTACCGCTTCTCCTCCGGAGCCGACCGCCGGGCCTTGCGCCTGCCGCTCGATTGCCGGCGCGACGACCTTGCGCCGGACGACGGCTTCATCTGGCTGCATCTCAATATCGCCGATGCGCGCGTGCCCGCCTTTCTCGACGGCATGCAGGGCCTGAGCGAGCCGGCGCGGGCGGCCCTGACCACCCACGACGCCCATGCCGCCGTCAATGCCGAGGACGGCATCGTCTACGGCACGCTGGTGGATTTCCAGCGTGAATTCGATTCCGACACCCGCGACATCGGCTGGCTGCATTTCGCGCTGACCGACAGGATGATCGTCACCACCCGGCTGCAGCCGCTGCGCAGCATCGACCGCGCCCGGGCGCTCATCGAGAAGAACGCCGCCAAATATGGCCGGCCGATCCATGTCTTCGAAACGCTGGTCGCCGAATTCCAGCGCACGCTGATCGCGCTCACCATGGAAATGGCGGACGAGCTGAACCTCATCGAGGATTTCGTCTATGACGACACGCCGCGCGACGAACGGCGGCGGCTGGCGCCGGTGCGGCGCACCGTGGTGCGCCTGCATCGCCACCTGCGCACCGTGCTGGCGCAGATGCGCCGCGCCGCGGCATCCGAAGAGGAGGATATTCCACCCGGTTTCGAGGACGTGGCGCTGCGGCTGACCGCACGGTTGGAGGCGGTCGATCACGACGTCTATGCGCTGCAGGACCGGGCAAGGCTGCTGCACGAGGAAATCGACTCGAAGCTTTCCTCCGAGACAAATCGCCACCTTTACATCCTGTCGCTGATGACCGCCTTCCTGCTGCCGCCGACGCTGGTGACCGGCTTCTTCGGCATGAACACCTCGCATCTGCCTTTCGCCGGCGGAACTGCCGGCACGGCCTATGCCGTGGGGCTTATCGTGCTCTCCATCCTGCTCGCCTGGTGGCTGCTGCGACGGGCGGGCATTCTCTGAAAAGCGGAATTACGCCAAAACAAAACCCCGCCGTTTGACGGGCGGGGCTTCGCGAGCGGGAAAGACCCGATCAGGAATAGGGCGAAATGCAGGCCCGGCGCGCGCCGCGATTCGGCTGGAACGTGTTGTCATAGGCGCGATAGGAGCGGTAGCGGTTCTCGCACCAGCGGACATGGCTCGGGCTCATCGAACCGGAATAGCTCGCCCGCGGCGGAGCGGACAGCGCGCCGCCGATGATCGCACCGGCACCGAAGGCGGCCAGCGGGAACCAGTAACCATTGTGGTAACGATAGCCATGGCGGTAACCGCGATAGCCGCGATGGCCGTTATACCAGCCATGGCGCTCCCAGCCGCCGCGACGCCAGCCGTCATGACGCCAGCCACGGTCGCCACGCCAGCCGCGATCGCCGCCACGCCAATGACCGCCCCACTGCTGGTTGTAGAATGGCCGGACGCCCTGGCGGTGACCCTGCTGGACCTGAATGACGTCACCTTCGGACGCGGCCTGCACGCGCGGCATCTGCATCGCGCCCGCCGGGGCCATGCTGGACAAAACCACCGCAGCCGACAGGGCCGCCGTGGCGATCTTGGTCATCAGTCTATTCATACCGATTACTCCCGCAAAAAGTTTCCGAAAAGAAAACGCATCGTCTCGCAATTGGTTCCGTCGCCTTAGTTTCCAATAGACGGCGAAGAGATGATCCATCCTACATCCTTTCGCCATAATCCGGCATGAACCTGGGGTTCATTCTGCATTCATCTTTCCGTCATCACGCTGATGTGACCGGAGAACGGCGCCAAGCCCTCCGTCAGCGCGCAAGCCTCGGGAAACCGCCACTTCCTAGAACGGTTGAAAGGCGGTTTTGGCCGCTCGGGAAGACGCGGGAGCGGGTGCGATGTCCAAGGTGAGATATTTCGATGCGAGCGGCAGCCGGCACACGCAGGTGCCGATGCTGGAGACGTTTCACTCGGACTTCCTGCGCACCGGCCGCTTCAACCGCGACAAGGGGCGGCGCGGCAAGGAAGAGCGCCGCTATCTCAGCCACGACCAGGTCGCCGAGATCACCGGCCGCAAGCTGCTGGCCGTCGGCGAGCACGCGCATGAGCGGCTCGTCAGCTTCCACAAGTCGATCGACCTGCCGAAGATGCTCTATCACCGCATCATCGATGACCTGCCGCATCTCGGCTACTGTCATGTCACCGCCTCGAAGACCAGGTTCGCCGAATTCGACGAGCTGAAATGGTCGTTCTACATCGCCAATTTCTGCGCCGACATCGCAGAGGACGGCAAGTCGCTGTCGAACTTCAACCGACACCTGCCGCGCATGTATTTCGCCATCGCCATGCAGCCCGACAGCGAGCGCAAGCGGCTGGAGGTCAATCGCGAGGTGCGCGGCAACGGCTTGCTGTTTCGCACCCACGATCCGAGAATTGCACTGAAGAACGTGCTGATGCTCGGCGCCCGCAGCGCCCGGTTGCGCGAGATCATCCGGAAGCTTTAATATCGCCGCTGAAAGATCGTTGCCCCCTGCCCCGCCGCGCGCTAAAGCGTGTGGCGACCGCGCGGCGTCGCGCCGCGCCCCGCAGGGCACGCAAGCATGGCACGACTGATCGACATCGAGAACCGGCCGGACGAGGCCATCGCCGCCGCCGTCTCGGCGCTGGCGGACGGGTTTCCCATCGGCCTGCCGACCGAGACCGTCTACGGGCTTGCCGCCGACGCCACCAATCCTCAAGCGATCACCCGCATCTACGAGACCAAGGGCCGGCCGCGCTTCAATCCGCTGATCTGCCATGTGGCGACGCTCGAGATGGCCGAACGTCACGCCGCGTTCGATCCGCTGTCGCGGCGGCTGGCGGAGGCCTTCTGGCCCGGGCCGTTGACGCTTGTCCTGCCGCGCCGGCCTAAAAGCCCGATCCATGACCTCGCCAGCGCCGGGCTCGACACCATCGGGCTGCGCTGCCCGCGCGGCTTTGCCGGCGCCGTCATCGCCGCCTTCGGCCGGCCGCTCGCCGCCCCCAGCGCCAATACGTCCGGCAAGATCAGCCCGACCAGTGCGGCCCATGTCGCCGCCGATCTCGGGGAAAAGATCCCGCTGATCCTCGACGGCGGCCCGGCCGGCGTCGGCGTCGAATCGACCATCGTCAAGGTCGAGGGCGACCGGCTGCGGCTGTTGCGCCCCGGCGGCGTGGCGGCGGAGGAGATCGAGGCCGTCGCCGGCCGGCCGCTCATCCGGCCCGCCGCCTCCGGCGCGACCATCGAGGCGCCGGGCATGCTCGCCTCGCATTATGCGCCGGGCGCGGCCATGCGGCTCGATGCGGCCGCCGTCTCGCCGGGCGAGGCGCTGATCCGCTTCGCCGGTGCGGCCGTTGCCGGCGAGGCCGATGCTGTCGCCGTCTTCGATCTCAGCCCTTCCGGCGATCTGGCGGAAGCCGCCGCCAACCTGTTCGATTTCATGAAGAAGGCGGACGCGACGGGGGCAACCGCAATCGCTGTCACCGCGATCCCGCGAACGGGGCTTGGCGAAGCGATCAACGACCGCCTCGCCCGCGCCGCCGCCCCCCGTCCCTGACCCCCGGGAGTAGACCCATGTCCGACGCCTCCGCTCTTCTCGACCGTTTCGCCGCCATCGTCGGCGACCGCCATGCCGTGCGCGACCAGCAGGAGATCGCGCCGCATCTGGTGGAAAGCCGGGGGCTCTACCGGGGCGCGTCGCCGCTTCTTCTGAAACCGGGCAGCACCGAGGAGGTCTCGGCCATCCTGGCGCTGGCCAGCGAGACCGGCACGCCGATCGTGCCGCAGGGCGGCAATACCGGCCATGTCGGCGGGCAGACGCCGCGCGAGGGCGGCCACGATCTCATCCTGGCGCTGGAGCGGCTGAACCGTATCCGCGACGTCGATCCGGTCGCCAATATCCTCGTGGCCGAAGCCGGCTGCATTCTCGACGACGTCCACAGGGCGGCGGGGGATGTCGGACGGCTGTTTCCGCTGTCGCTCGCTTCGCAAGGGTCCTGCCGCATCGGCGGCAACCTCTCCACCAATGCCGGCGGCACCGCCGTGCTCGCCTATGGCAATATGCGCCAGCTCTGCCTCGGCCTCGAGGTCGTGCTGCCGACCGGCGAGATCTGGAACGGGCTGCGCCGCCTGAAGAAGGACAATACAGGCTACGACCTGCGCGACCTGTTCATCGGCGCCGAAGGCACGCTGGGCGTCATCACCGCCGCCGTGCTGAAGTTATTTCCGCAGCCGAAGGGGCATCAGGTCGCGTTTGCCGGCCTGAAATCGCCGGAGGCAGCGCTCGCCCTGTTCGACCGCGCCACGCAGCGCTGCGGCGCGGCGCTGACCGGTTTCGAGCTCATGGCGCGCATCGGCATCGATTTCACCACCCGCCATATTCCCGGCGTGCGCGACCCCCTGCCCGCCCCGCATGACTGGTATGTGCTGGTCGACATCTCCACGTCCGATTCCGCCGAGACCGCGCAGGCGATGATCGAGGCGCTGATGGCCGACGGGTACGAGGCCGGGCTGATCGAGGATGCGGTGATCGCCGGTTCCATCGCCCAGCAGCAGGCGCTCTGGCATATGCGCGAAAGCATGTCGGAGGCGCAGAAGCCGGAGGGCGGATCGATCAAGCACGATGTTTCCGTACCGGTCTCGCATATTCCCGCTTTCATGGAGGAGGCTGGCCAGGCCGTGCTCGCCGCCATGCCGGGCGCCCGCATCTGCGCCTTCGGGCATATGGGCGACGGCAACATCCACTACAATATTTCCCAGCCGGTCGGCGCCGACAAGCAGGCCTTCCTCGCCCGCTGGCGCGAGATCAATGCCATCGTCCACGCCATCGTGCTCGCCCATGGCGGCTCGATCTCGGCCGAGCACGGCATCGGCCAGTTGAAGCGCGACGAGCTGGCGGTCATCCGCGACGGGATCGAAATCGAGCTGATGCGCCGGGTCAAGCAGGCTTTCGACCCCGCCGGAATCATGAACCCCGGCAAGGTCTTGGCAGCGACTTAATAACCGCTGCGGAGCTGGGCAATCGCCATCAGCGTATCGCCGCTGATCGAAGCACCGGAATTGCTGAACAGGGCAAGCACCGGATTGTCCGTGCCGCCAGAATTCTTCAGGTCGTACATGACCGTGAAGCGCTGCAAGAGCTTGGCGAGCTTATCCGGATCGCTGAGCTCGCTGAGCGTCATATATTTCTCCACCAGCTTGGCCTGCTGGTCGATATCCATGTTGGCGATTTCGTCCGGCAGGCTGTAGGTGGTGCGGAAGACTTCCGCCAGCGCCGTATCGCCGAGGATGTCGTAGGCGGAGGTGATGTCTCCGGCCTTGCGCTCGAAATAGAGCGCCAGGCGCACGCCGGCATTTTCCTCGCCCTGCTGCACTTCCAGCGTCTGCTGCAGGTATTTGTGCTGGGTTTCCAGAAGCTGGCCGCGCTGCTGCACCGTGCCGGCCTCCAGACGCGTGACATTGCCCTTGGCGTCGAAATTGAAGGAGGCGGCGATCTCGGCGAAGCGGTCGTCCTTTTCCGTGTTGGCGAAGCTCTTGGGGTCGTTGAGATCGGAGGCGAAAATCTTCTTCAGGTAATCGTCGGTGACGGTCTTCGGGTCGATGCCCTTGGCAGTCAGAACCACGTTCATCAGCTTGCGATCGGCCAGCAATTCGCTGACGCTGTCGATCTTGCCGATATTGTCCTGGTAATACTGCGCCTCCGATTCCGCCGTCTTGCGCAACGCGTCCTTCTCGCTGGACGAGGCGAACTTCGTCTTGGCGATGATGTAGTCCTTGGCGATCTGGGTGATCGCCACCGTGCTCTGGACGGCGAGCGGCGTCGTCATGTTGCCCTTGGCATCGAAGTTGAAGGCCTTGGCAAGCTGGACATAACGATCGTCCTTCAGCGTATAGACATAACTCTTGGGATCGTTGAGGTCGCTCTTCAGCACGTTCTTGATCGTCAGCGTGCTGACCTTCGTCGGATCGAGCCCGACCGCCTTCAGGGCGAAATTATAGACCGTGGAGGTCGACATGAAGGTGTCGAGCGAGGTGACGTTGGTCAGGCCGGACTTGTACTGCTTGATCGCGGCCTCGTCGGCGGCATCGTCCTTGTCGTTATAGGCGGCCATGTAGTAGTTGGTCGTCTGCTTCGTCTGGTCGGCCGTCTGCGCCGAAACGCCGGTGTCGAGCGTGCCGTCCTGTTTGAAGTTGAAGGCGTTCATCAGCGCCAGATAGGCGTCCTTCTTCGATCCCGCCATGTTGACGTAGCTGCTGGCATTGTCCGGATCGCGGTCGCTGGTCAGGATGTTCTCGATGGTCGAGGGCACGATGGCGTTGATGCCATAGGCGGCATTGAGGAAATCGAAGATGCGCCGATCGAAGGGATCGCCGAACAGCTCGTCGACGGTCCGTGCGCTCGCCACCTTCTGCTCGAAATACTGCTTGTTGAGCAGGGCGGCCGAAGGCGTCACGCGCGGATTGGCCAGCACGTAGAGCTCGTTCATCGCGCTTTTCTTGTCGGCGGTCTGCGCCGTCGAACCGCTTGGCACGGTGCCGTCGGCGGAAAAATCAAAGGCGGCGGCGAGGTCGAAGTAGTTGTTGATGGCGGCGATCGAGTTGTTGTAGCTGGTGATCTGCGATGTCCGGCCGCTGACGATGAGCTGCTGCTCGGAAATCTTGGCGTTCAGATCCGCGACGTCGGCCCCGTCCTGCTGCAATTGCGTCTGGTAATCGGCAATCTTGGTGGTGGCGTCGGAAATTTCGCTATTGGCCTGGGTGATGCGGCTGTTCAGATCGAGCAGCCGCGGCCCCCAGGTGGTGTTGACATAGCTGTTGGGATCGTCGGGATCGCTGCTCATCAGGTTGCGCACCGTCTCGCGCGACCAGCTGTTTTCGTCGATGCCGAAGACGGTGAAGACGTAGCCGCGCAACCGGTCGTTGTTCAGGACGTCGTCGACCGATTTCACGCTGTCGATGGCGATGTTGTAGTAGCGCGTCTCCTCGGCCAGCGCATCCGACTGGTTCTGGATGGTGGTGTTGTAGAGATCGACCATCTCGTCGGTCTGCACCGTCGTCTGGGCGATCGCCTTGTCTCCGCTGGAAAAGGAGAAGGCGGCGGCGAAATCGCGGTAGCGCGAATCGGTCAGGCTGTTGGCGAAACTGGAGGAATCGGTGAGATCGCTCTGCAGCACCTTCTTCATGAAGGCCTTGGCGTAAATCATGTCCTCAAGGCCGTAGGCGGTCATCGCATATTGATACAGCCGGTCGTTCTTCATGAACTCGTCCAGCGATTTCACCTTGCCGATATTGTCCTTGTAATAGGCGGCATCGCGGGCCACCTGCGTCTGATCCGCGACACGGGTGAGCGACTGTTTCAAATTGCGCACCACCAGATTGTAGCTGAGATAGGTCGAGACCATGGGACACCTTTCGAGCCGAAGCCATTTGGATCCGGTTGTAGAAAGCCTGGCTTGCATGGGGCTTTACGGGGCTTTCGCGTCCCTTGATGCGCAAGGGCCGCAAGCGGCCCGCGCATCAGGACGGAACAGTTTTCAGACTTTGCAAACCCTGACAGGTTCGTATTCGCTAACCATCTGACATCGCAAAGCTTTCTTAACCGCGATTTTTAAGCCGCAGGTCAAGGAGCGGCGGCTATCTTGCCCCCATCAGAGGACGAAAAGTCCCGCGGGATGCCGAACACGACGGCTCTCAAGGTATAAACAAGGGTAAGAAACGATGACGAACACGGTGATGAAGCCCGCATGGGCAGGAACGACGCTCAGGGTCGATCCGACGCGCTTTCCGCAGCAGGTGAGCCTTTCCGCCCGGACCGACAGCGGCGGCGTCACGATCACGCTCGACGAACGCGGCGCCGTGATGCGCAAGGTTCTCTCCGGCAGCGGCCTGCCGCTGTCGATCGCGCTGCCGGCCCGCGCCTTCAAGGGCGTCGCCGCCCGCGCCATAGACCATGGCAACGGCCAGGTGACGGTGACGCTGGAACTGCATCACGACGATCCGGATCTGTGCATTCCGCTGCTCGTCGCCCACGATCTCTGCGATATCGCCGCCGACTGGCGCAGCTGGTCGCAATTCTACAAGATCCCGATGCTGATGGTCGAAGCCGACGGCGTCGCCCGGCCGCTGGAAGATCATCTCGGCGACGTGCGCACCGATGCGGCAAAGCCGCGCCGCCGCCATTCGCATTTCGCCGCGCGCCGCCCGCGTTTCCTCGTGCGCCGCCGCACCGGCAAGCTCGGCGTCGCCATGCGCATCGAGGGACGCGAGATCATCGCCCGCAGCTGACGCGTTTCCCCAACCGGCGAAGCGAACGAAAGCACGCTTCGCGCGTTATGAATGTACAGACCTCCGCGATCCACCGCGAAGACGCCGTCCCCTCCCATCCCTGCGGAGGGGACGGCGTTTGTATTTATCCGGCGAAGGGAATGGCGAGCGTCAGCCCGAGAAACAGGATAGCCCCGACCCGGTTGTTCGACTTGAACAGGGCAAGGCAATCGGCGGGATCGTCGATGTCGAGCACGGCGATCTGCCAGACGAGCAGGATCGCGGCGGCGAGCCAGCCGAGATAGGCCGGAAACGCCGCGCCGCCGGCGATGAAGGCGATCAACAGCAGAAGCAGCGTCAGCCCATAGAGCAGGATCAGCCACCAGCGCGTCGCATCGCCGAACAGGCGGGCGGTGGAGCGCACGCCGATCAGCGCATCGTCCTCCTTGTCCTGATGGGCATAGATCGTGTCGTAACCGATCGTCCAGGCGATCGCCGCGATGTAGAGAGCGATCGCCGCAAAGGATATTGATCCGAAGACCGCCGACCAGCCGACCAGCGCGCCCCAGGAAAAGGCAAGTCCCAGAAAGAATTGCGGCCAGTCGGTGAAGCGTTTGGCGAAGGGATAGATCGCGACGATACCGAGCGACAGAATACCGAGAAAAATGGTGAAGCCGTTGAACTGCAACAGCACGATCAACCCGACAAGCGCTTGCAGCAACAGGAAAATCTTCGCCTGCAGCCGGCTGACGCGACCGGAGGGCAGCGGGCGAGAGCGGGTGCGCGCCACCTGCATGTCGATATCGTGGTCGACGATATCGTTATAGGTGCAGCCCGCACCGCGCATGGCGACCGCGCCGAGGAAGAACAGGAAGAGGTGGAAGACGAAGCGGCCGAAGGAAAATGCGCCTTGCGCCATCGCCGCATTGCCGGCCAGCGCCGCCGACCAGAAGCAGGGCCACATCAGCAGTTGCCAGCCGATCGGCCGGTCCCAGCGGGCGAGCTGCGCATAGGGCCACAGCCAGCGCGGCAGCAGCCGGTAGACGAAATTTCCCGAGGGGGCGTCGGCGACGCGGCCGGGCGAAACGATATCGGACAGCATGGGCGATTCCTGCGGCGTTCTTCGTTCAAACGCTCTACAGCATCGCCGTCAGGTTCGAAATCCCTTTTCGCCCTGGTCGCCAGCCTTCAGTCGAGGGTGAAGCCGAACTTGTAGGTGGCGGAGAGGCCGATCAGGAGCTGGTCGCGCGCGCCGCGTTCGCGCACCAGGCTGCTATCGGCGGAGGGGCCGGTCAGACGGCGATATTCGGTAAAGGCGCTGGTGGTGATCGCGTCCGTCGCCTGCCAGGTGAGCGCCGCACCTGCGCCGAGCGAATGCACGCCGCTCCCCGGCTCGTATTGGCTGAGGCCGGATTTGGCCGATTCGGCGGCATCGACGCCGTAATAGGCATCGAAGAACTTGGCGCTGGCGAGGGTGGCGCGCGGGCCGCCGGAGAGGCGCAGGGTCGGCGTGATATCAGTGAAGGCATCGACGGCGAGATCGGCAACGACGCCCTGATGGCTGCGGATACCGTGGCGGACCTCGGCGCGCGCCCGCAGCCATTCGGTCGGATAGACCTCGACGAAACCGCCGGCCTCCAGCCCCCAGCGCACTTCGGACAGGCCGGCCAGCTCGGCATCGGTGCCCTCGTCGCGCTTGGTCACCAGCTTGCCGACGATGCCGGCGCGCACCGCGCCATTGTCGAACAGCGAGACGGACGGATTGTCGTTGCGCGAGGAAAACCGCACGGCCGGCCCGACCTTGCCGACCGAGAACATCGGCGCGAATTGCAGCTTGCGGCTGTTGGCACCCTCGAAGCGCGGCGCGGAGAAAGCAGCGCCACCCACCGACACGTACCAGTCCCCGGACCACCAGGGCCGGCCATCACCGGCACAGGCGGACGACGCCGACGAAAGCAGCACCGCCGCGGCAGCGGCGGAGGCGAAGAACCTGAGCATGAGGGCACCCCTTTGACGCAAGACAGAACCAGCCGGCGCCTCGGCCGGTGGATTTTCACGCAACCTAAACCGCGCGGCTTACCAGCCTGTTAACCAAGGGGCGTGGGGCGCACTGCGCGCATCGGTATAGGGCTCAGAACGCCACCCTCTCCAGCGGCGGCCGGGTCGCCTCGAATTGCTTGAGCACGGCCTCCCGCTCCTGGATGTAGTTACGGTTGTCGGGCGTGGCGAATTGCTGACGGGCGATCTGCATCTGAAAGACGAACAGCTCGTCCCAACGGAAGGCGATTTCGGAACCTGCGAGATAGAATTCCCACATGCGGAAGAAGCGCTCGTCATAGAGCGCCACCGCCTCCGCCTTGCGGGCGACGAAGCGCTCGCGCCAGGCGCGCAGCGTCTGGGCATAGTGCAGCGGCAGGATCTCGACGTCGCGCACCAGAAGCCCCGCCTTTTCCACCGAGGGCACGACCTCGCCGACGGACGGGATATAGCCGCCAGGGAAAATATACTTCTCGATGAAGGGATTGGTCATGTAGCTCGGCTTGGGACGGCCGATGGAATGCAGCACCATGACGCCATCCCGCGACAGCAATTCCGCCGCCTTGCGGAAGAAGCGATCGTAATGCGTGCGGCCGACATGCTCGAACATGCCGACCGAGACGATGCGGTCGTAGGTCTGGGATTTCAGGTAGCGGTAATCCTGCAGCTCGAACCGCACGCGGTTCGACAGGCCGCGCCTGGCGGCGCGGTCGCGCGAGACCTTGAGCTGCTCTTCGCTGAGCGTGATGCCGGTGACGTCGGCGCCGACGGCTTCCGACAGATACATCGCCATGCCGCCCCAGCCGGAGCCGATTTCAAGAATGGACTGGTCGGGCTCCAGCAGCAGCTTGGCGGCGATATGCCGCTTCTTGGCGAGCTGCGCCTCGTCCAGGCCGATGCCAGGCGGATTGAAATACGCGCAGGAATACTGCCAGTCCTCGTCGAGGAACAGGTCGAACAGTTTTGCGCTCAGGTCGTAATGATGGGCGACGTTGTAGCGGTTGCGGTTGATCGGGTTGCGGGCGGCGATCTGCGACACCACCGTGCGGCCGATCAGCCGCGCCGCCATAAGGGGAGAAAACACCTCGTTAATGGTGTTGCCCTTCACCAGTTCGAGGAAATCATAGATGCTGCCCTGCTCCATGACGAAGCGGCCGTCCATGAAAAGCTCGCCAAGCTTCAGCGTCGGGTCGGCGGCCAGTTCCGCCTCGGCCGCCGCGTCCGCCAGCCGGATACGCACTGCCGTCCCCCCGTCATCGCCATAGACGACCGTTTCGCCCGAGGCATAAACGATCGTCAGGTTTCCCTTGCGGACGATGCGACCGATCAGACCACGCAAATCCAATGACATGCAAAACCCCCAAACCTTGACCGGCATCGAAAAGGCGCCGGCAGGCCGGCGTCGATGCGCAAACCTAACGAGCCGCGACCTCTCAAGGGCTTGAGGCTCCGCAATCATGAAAAGCGGATCGGCAGTCGTTTCGGGAGGCTTGCATGGACTGACGGGAATGGAAGGCACGGCCATATTCCGGCCGCTTCCCACGCATTCAGGCACAGACTGCAAGCCTCTCGCTCTTCGGTTGGGGATCGTCCCGAAGCAGGCAACCGGTCGGTCTGGCAGGCCTGGCCAGTTGTCGGCTCCGGCCAATCCTGCAATCATACAAGAACTGACGGAACCAGACTTTTCACACTGAAAAAATCTATGCCGACCTTAGCAAATGACAAGTCGATTCCGGCGATTCCGAATGCTCTTGTCGGGACTGTTGCAGAATAACAACAGTCCCGACGCTTTACGGTAAACAAGCGCTATTTGCGCTGCATTGCCGCGGCCAGTGCAGCGCCGAGACTCCCTTGCGTTTCCGGCTTCTTGCCGGCCTGCGGCGGCTTTCCACCGGGCTTGAGGCCGCCGGGCTTGGGACCGCCGCCGGACTTGGCATCGCGGGACGGCGAGGACGGCATGGCGCCATCATCCTTGCGCATCGACAGGCCGATGCGCTTGCGCTTGGCATCGACCTCGACCACCCGCACCTTGACGATATCGCCGGCCTTGACCACCTCATGCGGATCCTTGACGAAGCGGTCGGCGAGCTGGGAGACATGCACCAGCCCGTCCTGATGCACGCCGATATCGACGAAGGCGCCGAAGGCGGCGACATTGGTGACCGTGCCCTCCAGCACCATGCCGGGCACGAGGTCGGAAATTTCGTTCACACCTTCCGCAAAGGTCGCGGTCTTGAAACTCGGGCGCGGGTCGCGACCGGGTTTTTCCAGCTCGGCGATGATATCGCGCACAGTCGGCAGACCAAAAGTCTCGTCCACGAACTGGCGGGGGTCGAGACCCTTCAGCACCTGGCTGTCGCCCATCAGGCTGCGCAGGTCGCGACCGCAGGCGGCGACGATCTTCTTGGCGACGCCATAGGCTTCCGGGTGGACGGAGGACGCATCCAGCGGTTCCTTGCCACCCGGAATGCGCAGGAAGCCGGCGCATTGCTCGAAGGTGCGGTTGCCGAGGCGCGGCACCTTCAAGAGATCCTTGCGGCTGGCAAACGGGCCGGTCTGGTCGCGATGGGCGACGATGGATTCGGCAATCGACGGCCCGAGACCGGAAACGCGGGCCAGCAGCGGCGGCGAGGCCGTGTTGAGATCGACGCCGACGGCATTCACCGCATCTTCGACCACCGCATCCAGCGAGCGGCTGAGGCGCTGCTGATCGACATCGTGCTGATACTGGCCGACGCCGATGGATTTCGGGTCGATCTTGACCAGCTCCGCCAGCGGATCCTGCAGGCGGCGCGCAATCGAGACGGCGCCGCGCAGCGACACGTCGATGTTGGGGAATTCCCTGGCCGCCGTTTCGGAAGCCGAATAGATCGAAGCGCCGGCTTCCGAAACGATGACCTTGGTCGGCTTCGGCGCCGGCAGGGCGGCGAGCATGTCGGCCACCAGCTTTTCCGTCTCGCGGCTGCCGGTGCCGTTGCCGATGGCGATCAACTCGACCTTGTGCTTGCGGATCAGCGATGCCAGCTCGGCCTGCGTGCCGCGCACGTCGTTCTTCGGCGGGAAGGGATAGACGGTGGTGGTTTCCAAGAGCTTGCCGGTGCCGTCGACGATCGCCACCTTGACGCCGGTGCGGATGCCGGGATCGAGGCCCATGGTGGCGCGAGAGCCGGCGGGCGCGGCGAGCAGCAAATCCTTCAGGTTGCGGGCGAAGACGTGGATCGCCTCCTCCTCCGCCCGTTCGCGCAATTCGCGCATCAGGTCGAGGGAGAGCGACACCGAGAGTTTTACCCGCCAAGTCCAGCCTGCGACGTCGGCCAGCCAGCGGTCGGCAGCACCCTTTTGGCCGATCTCGTAAGCCGCCGCAATCGTCCGCTCGACGGGTTTGACCGCCGAGGTATCCTCGGCATCGACATCGATGGTCAACGCCAGCACTTCCTCGTTCCAGCCGCGCAGCATGGCGAGCGCGCGGTGGCCGGGAACGGTCGCCCAGCGTTCGGCATGGTCGAAATAATCGGCGAATTTTTCACCCGAGGCCTGCTTGCCGTCGATCACCTTGGCGCGCAGGAAGGCGCGGTCCTTCATATAGTTGCGCAGGCGGCCGAGCAGGTCGGCATTTTCGGTCATGCCTTCGGCGATAATGTCGCGGGCGCCTTCCAGCGCCGTCTTCACATCCGCCACATCGGCCGACAGATAGGTTTCGGCCAGTTTCGCCGGCTCGGCAACGCGGTTTGCGAGGATGGCCTCGGCCAGCGGGGCAAGTCCGCGCTCGCGGGCGATTTCGGCGCGGGTGCGGCGCTTCGGCTTGTAGGGCAGATAGAGATCTTCCAGCTCCGCCTTGGTGACGGCGGCGTCGATCTTGCCGCGCAGTTCCTCGGTCATCTTGCCCTGGCCGTCGATACTGTCGAGGATCGCCTTGCGCCGCGCGCCGAGTTCGCGCAGGTAGACCAGGCGCTCCGACAGCGTGCGCAACTGGGTGTCGTCCAGCCCGCCGGTCACTTCCTTGCGGTAGCGGGCGATGAAGGGCACGGTCGCGCCTTCGTCGAGCAGGCCGATGGCGGCCGTCACCTGCCCCGCGCGGGCGTTGATTTCCGAGGCGATGATCGCGGCGAGAGCGGCGGTGTCTGCGGCCATGGTTCACTTCCTGTCGACGATTGCGATTCGGCCGAAGATAGCGATGCAAGCCGGCCAAACAACGGTTTCCTTGGTCGCGCCCACAGGAAAGCGCGCCGCCCTCCCCGCCTTCGGCCCTTGACCTTTGTCCCTTGCGCCCTTAACCCGCCAGAAGTCGGAAAGGAAGGGACAAGCGATGAAGGTTCTGCTGATCGGATCGGGTGGACGCGAACATGCGCTGGCATGGAAACTGAAGCAATCGCCGCTTCTGACCGAACTCTTCGCCGCGCCGGGTAATCCGGGCATCGGCGAATGCGCCACCCTGCTCTCGCTCAATACCGACGATCATGCCGCCGTCCTGAGCTTCTGCCGCGAGGCGGACATCGACCTCGTCGTCGTCGGGCCGGAAGCGCCGCTGGTCGCCGGACTTGCCGATGCGTTGCGTGCCGGCGGCATCGCCACTTTCGGACCTTCGGCGGCGGCTGCCCAGTTGGAAGGCTCCAAGGGTTTTACCAAGGATCTCTGCGCCCGCTACGACATACCGACCGGCGCCTATGAGCGTTTCAATAATGCTCCGAAGGCCAAGGCCTATATCCGCCAGCAGGGCGCGCCGATCGTCGTCAAGGCGGATGGGCTTGCCGCCGGCAAGGGCGTGACGGTGGCCATGACCGTCGAAGAGGCGCTGGCCGCCGTCGATGACTGCTTCGAGGGCGCATTCGGCGCTGCGGGCGCGGAAGTCGTGGTCGAGGCGTTCCTCGATGGCGAGGAAGCCAGCTTCTTCTGCCTCTCCGACGGCAAGACGGCTTTGGCGCTCGCCACCGCTCAGGATCACAAGCGCGTCGGCGACGGCGATACCGGTCCGAATACCGGCGGCATGGGCGCCTATTCTCCCGCCCCGGTGATGACGCCCGACATGGTCGAGCGGACGATGAAGGAGATCATCGAGCCGACCATTCGCGGCATGGCCGAAAGCGGCTACCCCTTCACCGGCGTGCTCTTCGCCGGGCTGATGATCACCGCCAGGGGACCGGAACTGATCGAATACAATGTCCGCTTCGGCGATCCGGAATGCCAGGTGCTGATGATGCGGCTGCAAAGCGACCTGTTGCCGCTGCTCAACGCCGCCGCCACCGGCACGCTGGACCGGGTCTCCGCCGAATGGAGCGACGACGCGGCGCTGACCGTGGTGCTGGCCTCCAAGGGGTATCCCGGCGCCTACGACAAGAACACGCCGATCCGCGCCCTGCCCGATCCGCAGAACGGAGCAAAGGTGTTCCATGCCGGCACAGCCTTGAAGGACGGGCAACTCGTCGCGACCGGCGGCCGTGTGCTCAACGTCACCGCCCGCGGCGCGAGCGTCGGCGAGGCGCAGGCGCGCGCCTATGCGCTGGTCGATGCGGTGGAGTGGGACAACGGTTTCTGCCGCCGCGACATCGGCTGGCGGGCGGTCGAACGCGAGCGTGGCTGAAAAACCGACGCTTCGTTCAATTTTTACCGAAGATCCTGACCGGATCGAAAGGAAGCGAGCATAGTCTCCCGTTCAAAGATCGACGGGAGTTCGTTCCATGCGCTTTCACTTCACCCTCGCCACCGCCCTGATCCTTGCCGGGCCGGCGCTCGCCTCGTCCATTGAGACGGTCGGCGCGACGACGAAGGCCGGCAGCATCGTCGTCAAATCCTGCGCCGATTGCCCGGCCCCCAAGCCCGTCGTGCATCGCGACAGCTATATCGTGCCAGCGCTGCGCACGGGCACGCAGACGATCGAACTGAAGGACATCAACGGCGAGAAGAAAGTGGTGCGCACCGAGGCCTGGATGGGCGGCTCGCCGGTCGTCTATATCAGCAACCCGCCGAAGCAGGACGAGACCGCCCAGCCGGCGACAACAGCCCCGGCAACCAAACCCGCCACGGCCGTTCCCGTCGCCGACTCCATGATCAGCACGCAGACACAGGCCATCGAAGCCGCCGCCATCGGCACGACCGCCGCGCCGCCGCGCGACGGCATCGACAAGTCGGCCACCACGGCGGCGCTGGACACCGATCCGGCCGCTGCCGCACCGGTCGAAACGGCCGCAGCCGTCAAACCGCTAGACGCGTCAAAATTTGAACTTCGTTTGCAGCCATAATCGCCCCGTTCCCTGCCCCACCAGCCGATCCACCGGCCCAAGGGCCCCAGCGCCTCCGATCTCATCCATCGGAGGCGCTTTGCGTTTCGGGTGTGAACGCCCTCTTTCGGCTTTGCAGTATGAAGCACATCGCTGCCGCAAATCCCTTCTCCCTCGGGATGCTCCGTTTCACATCACCGGTCGCATCTGCGAAAATCAGCGAACTTTGCCTGGCGCCGGTTACTCTGCTTCCAGCGCCATGATCCGCGCCGCCAATGCCTCGATCTCACTATGGGCGTAGACCGCGATCCCCTCGCGTCGCAGCAGCGCGGCAACCACGCCGTTGCCGGCATGGCGGGTGCCGGAAAACGTGCCGTCATAGATGAAGCCGGAGCCGCAGGACGGACTGCCGTCGATCAGCAGCGCGAAGCGGCAATTTTCGGCGTGCGCGAGGGCAAGCGCATTTTGCGCGCCGGCGAGGAAGGGTTCGGTGACGTCGCCGCCGGTGATTTCGAGGATGCGGGCGTGGCCGTCCAGCACCGCCTCGCCATCGGCGCCGGCCTCGATTTCGGCGGGCGGGCGTGGCACGGGCAGGCCGGCGGACATTTCCGGGCACAGGGTGACCAGCCGCCTCTCGGCCCGCCAGCGGTCCATGATCGGATGGGAGAGCGGCTTGGCGGCGCCGTCATAGCGCACCGCCTGCCCCATCAGGCAGGCGCTGACCAGGATTTTTTCCGGCCCGCGCCCGCGCAATGTCAGCCGGCGATCTTGGAAAAATCGGCGACGGTGCCGGTCGCCTCGCGGATTGCCTTCAACAGTGCCAGACGATTGGCGCGGATGGCGGCGTCCTCGTCATTGACCAGAACATCCTCGAAGAAGGTGTCGACCGGGCCGCGGAGCGTAGACAGCGCCTGCATGGCGGAGCGGAAATCTTCCGTCGCGACCGCTTCGGCGGCGGCCTTGGTGGCTTGCGTGATCGCGGCAAACAGCGCCTTTTCGGCGTCGAGCTTCAGCAGCGCCTCCGAGACGCCATCGGCGACGACGGTGCCCTTCTTTTCTTCGGCCGCAAGAAGCTGTGTGGCGCGCTTGGTGCCGGCCAGCAGGTTCTTGCCGTCCTCGGAGGTGATGAAGGCGGTCAGCGCCTCGGCGCGGCGGGCGACCATCAACAGATCGTCGGCGTCCGGCGTCAGCACGGCATCGATGATGTCGTGGCGCGCGCCCTGATCGCGCAGGTAGACTTTTAAGCGGTCGTGGAAGAAGGACAGGAGGTCGCGTTCACAATCCAGTCCATCACCAACAACCCCATGTATTTCTACTATCAATCCAAGAAATCCGGCTTTTTCTCTTGCCTGAGTCGCACGGATAGATTCTTGGATATTCTCTTTTTGGCTCTTCAATAGATCGAACAGCGGCAAACGGACTTTACGCTCCAATGCAATGCGGACGATACTAAGCGCCGCGCGACGCAGCGCGTAAGGATCCTTCGAGCCCGTTGGCTTTTCACCTATAGTCCAGAAGCCGCTCAGAGTATCGAGCTTGTCAGCCAAGGCGACCGTGATCGCCACCTTGTCGTCCGGCACGCGATCCGAAGGGCCTTGCGGCTTGTAGTGGTCTTCGATGGCAATGGCGACCGATGCTGGCTCGCCCTGTAGGCCGGCATATTTGCGGCCCATGACGCCCTGAAGCTCGGGGAATTCGCCGACGGCCTCAGTGCGCAGGTCGGCCTTGGCCAACACCACGGCGCGCTCCACCAGCGAGGCATCGGCGCCGACGATGGGCGCCAGCTTTTCCGCCAGAGCGCGGATGCGGGCGACGCGTTCGCCTTGGGTGCCGAGCTTGGCATGGAAGGTGACGTTCAGCGCATCGAGCTTGGCCATGCGCTGGTCGAGCGGTTTTTTGAGATCCAGGCCGAATTTTTCGGCCGATGGCTTCAGCGTGTCGAGATCGGGCAGGTCGCCCTGGTCGCGGGTCCAGAAATGCTTGGCGTCCGACAGGCGGGCGCGCACGACCTTGCCGTTGCCGTGGACGATTTCCTTGCCGCCGTCCTTGGCCTCGATGTTCGAGACGAGGATGAAATGGTTGGAAAGGTCTTCGCTGCCCTGGCGGCGGGTGACGAAACATTTCTGGTTGGTCTTGATGGTCAGGCGGATGATTTCGCCGGGGATGGCGAGGTAATCCTCCTCGAACGTGCCCATCAGCACCTGCGGATATTCCACAAGGCCGGAGACTTCCTCCAGCAGGCCCTCGTCCTCGACCAGATCGAGGCCGTTGGCAAAGGTCAGGTTGGCGGCGTCCTGGGCGATGATCTGCTTGCGGCGCTCGGCATCCAGCACCACCTTCGCCTTTTCGAGGCTGGCGGCGTAATCGTCGAAGCGGCGCACGGTGATCGCCTGCGGCGCATGGAAGCGATGGCCATAGGTGACGTTGGACGCGACGATGCCGTCGATCTCGAAGGGGATGACCACGGTTTCGTCATGCTCCGAGCCGAACGTGCAGACGATGGATTGCAGGGGGCGCACCCAGCGCAGCGAACCGGGTTCGGCCGAGGCCGCGCCCCAGCGCATCGGCTTGCCCCAGGGGAAGTTGCGGATGATGCCGGGCATCACCTCGGCGACGATCTCTTCCGCCGCCCGGCCGGGTCTGACGACGACCGCAACGTAGAAATCACCCTTCTTCGGATCGCTCTGCACCTGCGCTTCGCTGACCGAGGCAAGCCCGGCCGAGCGCAGAAAGCCTTCGATGGCCTTTTCGTTGGCATCGGTGCGCGGGCCTTTCTTTTCCTCGCGCACATCGGCGGAGCGGGCGGTCAGGCCGCGAATGTCCAGCGTCAGGCGGCGCGGCGTCCAGTATTCGCGGGCGCCCTCGTAAGTCAGGCCTGCTTCCACCAGCGCATCGGTGACCAGCTTTTTCAGATCGCCCGCCGCCTTGCGCTGCATGCGGGCGGGAATTTCCTCGGAGCGGAGTTCGATGAGAAGATCGGGCATCGGGTCAGACTTTTCGGTTCGCAAACGGAGAGCCGCCGACTTAGCAAGCCGGCGCGCACTTGTCATCCGCTAAGGCTTCAAAAACTGGCGGGCAGTTACCAGCCTCCGCCCCCCCCGCCGCCGCCGCCGCCACCGGAGGAGCCGCCGGAAAAGCCTGACGAGGAGGACGACTGCGGCGCCGGCAGCGTCGAGCGGATCGTGCTCGCCATCGACGAGGAAAAGCCGCCTATGCGCTCGCCGATATTGCCATGACTGCCGGCATACCAGACAGGGCTGTAGGCGACGGCACCCGCGGCCGCCGTCTTCAGCCAGGTCTCGAAGGCCTCCGACCACGGCTTTTCGACGCCGAGGGCAACGGCATAAGGCAGCAGCGTCTCGAAATGCTGCGGCGACATGGCGGGGGCGCCGGCCATGTTCATGCGGTCCTTCTCGGCCAGCGTCAGGTATTGGCGCAACCCGTCGATACCGTCCATCATCCGCCGTCCCAGCGGTGTCGGCGCACCCATGATGAAGAAATAGAGGATGTTGAGCAGCGCGATGCCGCCGACGCCATAGACCGGCAGGTATTCATGCGGATCGCCAAGCTCGACATAGGCGCCGGCGGCGATCGCCAGCAGGATGCCGGCGCCGAAGAACATCAGCACGGCGGCGACGATGATCAGAAATATGCGGGCGACCAGCGAATTCATCTTGCGCGTCCCCGAAATCAGCGACAGCGAAATCCAGCCGATGACGACGGCGACGACCACGCCGCCGACCAGCATCGCCATCGCCGTATCCGACAGGCCGCCGAGGAAGACCACGCCGGCGATGGCGGCGAGGCTCAGCGCCGCGCCGAGGACGATATAGCCGATATTGGCCCTATAATACTCGCCGCGATGCTCCTTCTCGATGGCGGCGCGAAACGTCTCGCCGACCGTCTTGATGCGCGCGCCATTGGCCTTGTCGATCTTCAGCGTCGCACCGGGGGAAGGCACCGTATCGAGCAGGCGCTTTTCGCCGGTTTCCAGCTTTTCGGTCACCGGCTTTTCGGTGCGGCGGATGGAGACCGAGCCGGTCAGATCCTCCAGCACCACATAGCCGCGCACGGCGAGATTGATGGCGGTGGCGGAAAAGGCCGTCCAGCCGCCGCCGGAAAATCCCTTGTTGTCGATATAGTTGACCAGCGCGGGCGAAATCCCGTCCGGCGCATCCCAGCGCGGCACCATCACGCCGGCGCTCGGATCGCGCCCGACCTTCACCCAGGACCAGAGGTAATAGAAGAAGACGGCGGCGAAGCCGCCGAGCCCGAAGACATAGGCCATGCTGTCACGCAGCGCCCAGGCGGCGTTCTGCGCCGCGCTCGGCGGGTCGATCACGCCCTTCGGCAGGCTGAGGGCGAAGGTCAGGCCCTCGCCGGCCCCGAGCGGCCGGGTGGTCGAGACATCGACATGGTTGCCGGAGGCCTTCGCCGTGGCATCCTTGCCGGTGGCGCCGAGGGGACCGGTGAAATAGATCGTGTCCAGCACCTTCGCACCCTCCGGCAGCGTCACGCTGGCGGAAACGGCATTGATCGGGAACAGCCAGCCATTGCCGGTGACGTTCCAGTAAAGCTCGTCGTGATCGGCGAAATAGCGGATCTGGCGGCCGGTAGTATAGGTCAGGCGATAGCGATGCATGCCCGGCGGCAGGATCACGTCCTTGTTACCGATATAGATGCGGATGCCGCCGGAAATGCTTTCGGTATGATAGTCTTCCTTGTTGCCGTCGCGCTCGACCGAGCGCAGGTCGAAATCCACCGTCTGCTTGCGGCCCTTCGCATCGACCATGGTCAGCGGAAAATCGCGGAAAATGCCGCGCTTGATGTCGCGGCCCTCGCCATTGGCGTCGATGGTTTCGGTGACCGTCATCGTGCCATCGCGCGAAAGCACGATCTGCTGGTCGAAGGCGGCGATATACTCCTCGGCCCTGGCGCCGGCCGCGACAAGGCAGAGCGCGCAAAATCCGAGGATGGCGGCGAAGAAGCGGGTCATGACGACAACTCCCCCGGCGCGGGTTCAGAATTTCACCGTCGGCACGGCGCGGTCGGCCTCGTTGGTGATTTCGAAGAAGGCCGCCTTGTTGAAACCGAAGGGACCGGCGATCAGGTTCGAGGGAAAACTCTCGACCTTGACGTTCAGGTCGCGGGCGGCGCCGTTGTAATAGCGGCGCGACATCTGCAACTCGCCTTCGACGCCTTCCAGCGAGCGTTGCAGCTCGGCGAAATTCTGGTTGGCCTTGAGGTCGGGATAGGCTTCGGCGACCGCCAGCAGCCGGCCGATGGCCTGCGACAGCGCGCCCTCCACCGCCGCGCGGCCGGCGACATCGCCCGGCGGCACGGATTGCGCCCGGGTGCGCAGTTCCGTCACTTCGCGCAGCGTGTCCTTTTCATGGGAGGCATAGCCCTTGACCGTCTCGACCAGATTGGGAATGAGGTCGGCGCGGCGCTTGAGCTGCACGTCGATGCCCGACCAGGCCTCCTGGGCCATCTGCCGGGCCTTGACCAGACCGTTATAGATCAAAATGACGTAGATCGCGATGACCGCGACGACAATCAGAACATAGATCACCGTTTCGTCCCCGTTTTGCTTTCGGGCGCGCCGCACCGGCGCTTGCCGTCCCCTAGTGTTACCTAAGGTTTTGGCGAAACGGAATGGTCTTTTACGGGGAATGAGTCCCGCGACTTGCGCGGGAAGAGGGGCGATTGCCGATCAGGCGGCCTTGACCCAGTTGGCGCCGCCGGCGTCGGTCAGCAGGAAGGCTTCGCCGCAGGCTTTCGCCAGCGTGCGCACGCGCAGGATATAGGCCTGGCGCTCGGTCACCGAGATGACGCCGCGCGCATCGAGCAGGTTGAAGACGTGGGACGCCTTGATGCACTGGTCGTAGGCCGGCAGCACGCATTTGTGCAGGGCGTTGGTATCGCCGGGCGCTCCGGCGGCGAGCAGCGCCTGGCATTCCTTTTCCGCATCGATGAAATGGCGATGCAGCATCTCGGTATTGGCATATTCGAAGTTATGGCGGGAATATTCCTGCTCGGCCTGCAGGAAGACATCGCCATAGGTGATCTTCTCGTCGCCCTCGCGGCCGTTGAAGTTGAGGTCGTAGACGTTGTCGACGCCCTGCACATACATGGCGAGGCGTTCGAGGCCGTAGGTCAGCTCACCCGAGACCGGCGCGCATTCGATGCCGCAGACCTGCTGGAAATAGGTGAACTGCGAGACTTCCATTCCGTCGCACCAGCACTCCCAGCCGAGACCCCAGGCGCCGAGCGTCGGGCTTTCCCAGTCGTCCTCGACGAAGCGGATATCGTGCAGCAGCGGATCGAGGCCGATGGCCTCCAGCGAGCCGAGATAGAGCTCCTGCAGGTTGGACGGGTTCGGCTTCAGGATGACCTGATACTGGTAATAATGCTGCAGCCGGTTCGGGTTCTCGCCGTAGCGACCGTCCGAGGGGCGGCGCGATGGCTGCACATAGGCGGCCTTCCACGGCTTGGGGCCGAGCGCGCGCAACGTGGTCGCCGGATGGAAGGTGCCGGCGCCGACCTCCATGTCGTAGGGCTGCAGCACGGCGCAACCCTTGTCCGCCCAGTAGTTATGCAGCGTCAGGATCAGACCCTGGAACGAGCGGGTCGGGTGCATATGGTCGGGCAGGAGCGAAGGCGTCATCGGCGATATCACTGTTGTAGCTGTCTTGGAATTACGCGGACAGGTGCCATGCCACGGCCCACGGGTCAAGGCTTTTGGGGCCGGGCGGCGGGCGCGGAGGCAGTTCCTTAACGATGTTGCTTAGACGGGTATTAAGGCGCGGATGCTATGCGACGGTATGCACCGGCGGCGCCCGGCCCGACATCAGAGGAAAACATGAGCGGAACAGGACAGATCGCCCGGCTGTTGCGCGACAGGGGTGGAAATTTCGGCATCATCACCGCGCTTCTGGCGCTGCCGCTGTGCGGCGTCGTCGGGCTGGCCATCGATTTCAGCCGGGCGCTGGACCAGCGCGAACACATGCTGGCGGCGGCCGATGCCGCAGCACTCGGCGCCATCGCCGAAAAATCCAGCGGCATCGCCGCCGCGCGCCAGATGATGACCGACGGGCAGATCGCTGCCGCCATCGACGACGCGCGCAAGCTGTTCACCGCCCAGCTCGCCGCGCGCGGCCTCGCCGACCCGGTGGAGAAAGAATTCGAAAGTGGCGCGCTGAAACTCGACGTCGACGTCACCCGCAATGCCAATACCGTGTCATCCAACGTCAGTTTCGAAGCGCGCGTGCCGACCACCTTCCTCGGCGTCATCGGCAAGTCCTACATCCCGATTTCCGGCACGGCGAAGGCGCTCTATCAGCTCGGCTCCTATATCGATTTCTTCATGCTGCTCGACAACACGCCTTCGATGGGCGTCGGCGCGACGCCGGCCGACATCGCCACGATGGAAGCCAATACCGGCGACAAATGCGCGTTCGCCTGCCACGAGACCGGAAATCCCAACAATTACTATAATCTTGCCAAGAAGCTGGGCGTTTCCATGCGCATCGACACCGTGCGCAAGGCGACGCAGGAACTGACGCAGACGGCGAAATCCGTCATGCGTTTTCCCGAGCAGTACCGCATGGGCGTCTATACTTTCGGCGCCATGGCCGAGGACGCCAAGCTGACGGCGATCTCCGCGCCCAACGCCAATCTCGACACCGTGCGCAAGTTTACCGACGCCGTCGACCTGATGACCATTCCCAAGCAGGGCTACAACAACGACCAGCAGACCAGCTTCGACAGCGCCCTGACGCAGATGAACGCGATCATCGACACCCCCGGCCTCGGTACCGGGCCCAGCGACCGGCAGAAGGTGCTGTTCTTCGTCGCCGACGGCGTCGGCGACAGCTACAAGCCGAAGGGCTGCACCAAGACGCTGACCGGAAACCGCTGCCAGGAGCCGATCGACACTTCCTTCTGCAAACCCTTGAAGGATCGCGGCATCTCCATCGCGGTGCTCTACACCACCTATCTGCCGCTGCCGAAGAACAGCTGGTACAACAGCTGGATCAAGCCGTTCCAGAGCGAGATTTCCACCAAGATGCAAGCCTGCGCCTCGCCCGGCCTGTTCTTCGAGGTGAGCCCGACACAGGGCATTTCCGATGCGATGCAGGCGCTTTTCATGAAGATCATCAACCGGCCCCGGCTGGCAAGCTGAGGCCGGCCGGCTTACTCGCCGTCGCGGCGCACGCGATATTCGCCGGTCGCGGGATCCTTGACCAGCGTGCCCATGGCCCCGGTTTCGCGTTCGCGCTCCTGCTGGCGCGTGCGGGTCGTCAGTCTCTCGGCATCGCGGATGAAGCGGCGATAGAACAGCCATCCGCAGACCGCGAGAAGAATGATGAGAATCAGTTGTGGCATGCCCCTCCCCTTTTTTGTTGACGCAATTCCGGACGCAAAACCGCTTCACACCTTTGCTGGAATTGCTTTTCGTTGACCCAATTCCGGACGCATAACCGCTTCGCACTTTTGCTGGAATCGCTTTGCCCGCTTGGCTTATAACCCATACCGGGCCCATAATGCCTTTTCTTCCAGCACCGACGCCAGGCCGCCCGCGGCCGCACCGGCAATGTCGACCGCCGCTGAGGAGCCGCCGACGCCGGGAATGCGCCGGCCGAGCAGGCCGCGCGTCGCCGTCACCAGCTCCAGTTTGACCGTCTCGCCGTAACGCTTGCGCAATTCGCCGCGCATGTCGCCGAGGCCGTCGATCAGGCCGAGTTCGAGGCCGCGCGTGCCGGTCCAGAACAGGCCGGAAAACACCTCCGGGTCGCCGGACAGGCGATGGCCGCGCCTGGCCTTGACCATGTCGATGAAAGTGGCGTGGATATCGAGCTGCAGCGATTTCAGGTGCTCGATATCGCCGGGCTTTTCCGGCTGGAAGGGATCAAGGATCGCCTTGTTCTCGCCCGCCGTATAGATGCGGCGCTCGACGCCGATCTTGCGCAGCAACTCCGGAAAACCGAAGCCGCCGGAAACGACGCCGATGGAGCCGACGATCGAGGACGGATCGGCGACGATCTCGTCGCCGGCGAGCGCGATCATATAGCCGCCCGACGCCGCGACATCCTCGACGAAGACATGGACACGCTTGCCCTTTTCCTCTGCCAACGCCCGGATGCGGCTATAGATCAGCCGCGACTGGACCGGCGAGCCGCCGGGCGAATTGACGGCGATGGCGACGGCCGGCGTGTCCTTCATCGAAAACGCCTTGTCGAGCGAGGCGGAGATGGAAGCGAGGTTAAGCGCCGGGCGCAGCGGCGAGCCATCGGCCATGATCGCGCCCTGCAGGCGCACGACCGGGATCACCAATTCTCGCTTGCGAAGCCGTTTGGGGACCAGCCGTTTCAGAAAACCCGCCATTCTCTCGTTCCGTTTCCGTAAATACTGCCGGTTATGTGTGCATCGCCACGGCAAACACAAGGACGTATTCCCTGCTTTACGCGATTCCGGACGCAAAACCGCTTTTCAACGCTTTCGGGCATAAGCGGCGCGGCCGTTGTTGAGATCGTCGACATAGGCCGAGAAGCGATGCGTGCCTTCGTCGTGCATGGTAAGGGCTGCGCGCAGCGACAGGCGCGCGCGCGACCCCTTGATCGCGGTGACGAGGATACGCACGGCGTTTTCGCCTGCGCGCGGATAAAGCGGCGTGATCTCCAGCCCGCCGAAGCGCCGGCCGCAGGCATCGATGATTTCGGCGATCGATTCCGGCCTTGAGATCAAAGACACTTGCCCGCCGGGCCTCATGATCGCGCCTGCGGTGCGCAGCCAGCTTTCGAACAGGCCCTCGGTCATCGCATGCGCCTCGGCCTTGAGCGCATCCGGCGTGCGCCGGTCGGACCCGTCGTTGAAAGGCGGGTTGAGGATGACATGGTCGAAGACGTCGTCCTCCAGCCCCATGGCGCGGCGGGCATTGCCGGTCGCGGTCACATCCGCCTGGAAAAGCGTCAGGCGCGGGGCGATGCGGGCATTCAGCGGATGGTCGATGCTGCGGCGTGCATAGTCGGCCATCTCCTGCGAGCGCTCGAACAGCGTCACCTCAGCCCGGTCGAGGCGCGAGGCGACGGCCATGCCGGCCGCACCCGCCCCCGCGCCGAGATCGGCGACCCGGACCGGTCTTTCGTCGTCGACGAGCGACGCCAGCAGCATGGCATCCATGCCGGAGCGATGGCCGCGCCCCTTCGGCTGCACCACATGGAAGCGGCCGTAATGGAAGGCGTCGACCGTCTCAGGCGTCGCCATCGCGCAGCGCCCCGCCGAGCCCGGCATCGATCAGGATGCGCTTGGCCTCCTCCGCCCGCTCCGCCTCGACCAGGAAGCGGCGCGGCAACATGCCGAGCGACCCTTCGAGGATGCTCATGCCCTGGTCGGCGACAAGGCAATGAATGCCGGCATCGCGCATCAGGCTTTCGGCAAAGGACAGGAGCACGGCATCGTTGGTGCGGATGAGTTCGAGCATTCGTGGGGCCTTCCTTTCGTCAATTTCCGTCGATTTCAAGGGAACGTGGCAAATCGCCTCTTGCCGCACTCTCCCGCCCTTTCTATTGTCCCCCGACGTATTTGAACAGGAGTCCGGATCGTTGGGCGTCGTGATACCGATTGAGGAAAACAAGAACAGAACGGCATCGGTGAAGCCGCTCGTCGACCTGACAAAGGCCGACATGGAACGGGTGAACCAGCTCATCCTCTCCAAGGCCGGCTCCGACGTGCAGATGATTCCGGAAGTCGCAAACCACCTGATCTCCTCCGGCGGCAAGCGCCTGCGCCCGATGCTGACGCTCGCTTCCGCCTCGATGTTCGGCTATGAGGGCGACCATCACGTCAAGCTCGCTACCAGCGTCGAATTCATGCACACCGCGACGCTGCTGCATGACGACGTCGTCGACGAAAGCGACCTGCGCCGCGGCAAATCCACCGCCCGCACGATCTGGGGCAACCAGGCAAGCGTGCTGGTCGGCGATTTCCTGCTCGGCCAGGCCTTCCGCATGATGGTCGATGTCGGCTCGCTCGATGCGCTCGACGTGCTCTCCACCGCCGCATCCGTCATCGCCGAGGGCGAGGTGCTGCAGCTTTCGGTCGCCAAGAACATGGAGACGACCGAGGACGACTATTTGCAAGTCATCCGCGCCAAGACCGCCGCTTTGTTCGCCGCCGCCGCCGAAGTCGGGCCGATCGTGGCGAAGACCGACAAGTCCGGCCGCAACGCGCTGAAATCCTACGGCATGAATCTCGGCCTTGCCTTCCAGCTCGTCGACGACGTGCTGGATTATGGCGGCAAGGCGGCAGACCTCGGCAAGAATGTCGGCGACGATTTTCGCGAGGGCAAGATCACGCTTCCGGTCATTCTGGCCTATCGCCGCGGCACCGAGGAGGAGCGCGCCTTCTGGCGCGACGCCATCGAGGGTGGCAACAGCAACGATGCCAACCTGGAGACGGCGCTCGGGCTGATCACCAAATATGGCAGCCTTGCCGACACCATCGCGCGGGCCAAGCATTACGGCACGATCGCCCGCGACGCGCTGGCGCCGCTGCCGCAATCGCCGTGGAAATCGGCGCTGATGGACGTGATCGATTTCTCCATCCAGCGCGTGAACTGACATCCGGCTCCACGACGATGCGGGCGGATGAGGTTCGTCCGCCCGCATCGCCCGACCGGACCCCGGCGCGGATTTCCTTGCAGCGCTGCTTCAAAAAAGCCATTCTGTTGCGGAATCATCGCGCGCGACCTGTCCATGTCCAGGGTTCGGCCCGTTCCTCGTTGAAAGGCATTTTCATGCGGCAAAGATTTGCCATCCGTCTTCTCTCCGGTGCAGCCTTCGCGTTCGTCCTGGCGCTCGGCGCGGCTGGTTTCCAGCCCGCGCGCGCCGAAACGGCAACGCCGGCCGTCGCGGAAAAACCCTTCGATCCGGCCGGCGTCGACACGTTTTCCGGCGCCTTCCTCGCCGGCCGCACCGCGGATGTCGACAAGGACTACAAGACCGCCATCAGCCTTTATCGCAAGGCGCTGGAGCTGGAGCCGGCCAATCCCGAGATCCGCCAGCGGCTGATGATCGCGCTGTTCATGAACGGCGATTTCAAGGACGGCGTGAAGCTGGCCGAGGACATGAAGAACGATCCTTCGGTCGAGCGCATCACCACCGTCGTGCGCGGCCTCAACGCCATCTACGACAAGAATTACGCCGAGGCCGAGAAGATCCTCAAATATAGCGGCCCGAACGATCTCGAGCGGATGATGAACAGCCTCATCGTCGCCTGGGCGCGCATGGGCAGCGGCAAGGGCAAGGAAGCCCTGTCGATGATCGAGGGCATGAAGGGGCCGCAATGGTTCGGCATCTTCAAGAACTATCATGCCGGCGCGCTCGCCGCCGCCACCGGCAATGTCTCCAAGGCCCGCTCGCATCTCAACGAAGCCGTCGCCGACCGCGACGGCGGCCAGACCGCGCCCGACACCTATGTGCGCGCCGTCATCGCACTGGCGACGCTGGAGGCGCAGCAGGGCAACAAGCAGAAGGCTCTCAACGCGATTGCCGCCGGCGACAACTTCATCAACAATTACGCGCCGCTGAAGGCCCTGCGCGAGACCATCGAGCAGGGCGGCAAGCCGCAGCAGCAGGTGCAGACCGCAGCGCAAGGGGCGGCGGCCGTGCTGTTTTCGGTCGGCAGCGCCCTGAACCGGCAGGGCGCCGACGATGCCGTCGCGCTCTACCTGCAGGCAAGCTTCGCGCTCGACCCGCAAAGCGCCGATACGCTGGTGCTGCTCGGCGGGCTGGCGGAAGGCGCCGAACAGCCCGAACGCGCCATCGAATTCTACAAGCGCGTGCCGCAGGATTCGCCGATGCGGCGCATTTCCGAGCTGCAGCTCGGCCTGGCGCTCGCCCAGACCGGCGATATCGAGGAAGCCAAGAAACACCTGCAAACGCTGATCGCTTCCGATCCCAAGGACATCCGCAGCTATCTCGCCTATGGCGGCGTGCTTTCGGATGCCAAGGATTATGCCGCCATGGCCGAGAATTTCGACAAGGCGGTCGACGCCATCGGCCCGTTGCCGAATCGCAGCAACTGGGCGGTGTTCTTCCAGCGCGGCATCGCCTATGAGCGGCTGAAGAAATGGGACCAGGCCGAGCCGAATTTCCGCAAGGCGCTGGAACTCAACCCCGACCAGCCGCAGGTGTTGAACTATCTCGGCTATTCCTGGGTCGACATGAACCGCAATCTCGACGAAGGGCTCGAGATGATCAAGCGCGCCGCCGAGCTGCGCCCGGATGACGGCTATATCGTCGATTCGCTCGGCTGGGCCTATTATCGCCTCGGCCGCTACGACAACGCCGTCGACGAACTGGAACGCTCCGTGCAGCTCAAGGCCGGCGATCCCACGCTCAACGACCATCTCGGCGACGCCTACTGGCGCGTCGGGCGCAAGTTCGAGGCGCGCTACCAATGGCAGCGGGCGCTGACCATGAAGCCTGAGATGACCGAGATCCCCAAGATCGAGGCCAAGATCAAGGATGGCTTGAGCGATCCCGCGCAGCAGGTGGCTTCGGCCAATGCCGATGGCGCGACAGCCGACTATACGGTGCTGGCAGGCGACACCGTCGCCAAGATCGCCGAAAAGATGCTCGGCGACGCCAAGCGCGCCAGCGACATCCTCAAGCTCAATCCGTCGCTCAAGGATGCCGCCGGTGAACTGAAGGCGGGCGAGACCATCAAGCTGCCGGCGGGCGTCAAGTAAGCGCCCCCGCATGCATGAACAGGCGATCACCGAAGCGGCGCCGGCCAAGATCAATCTGGCGCTGTCTGTCGTCGGTCAAAGGCCCGACGGCTATCATCGAATGGAAAGCGTGGTCGCCTTCGCGCAACTCTGCGACCGCGTCACCGCCATGCCGGCCGGCAGCGATGTCTTCGCGCTGTCGGGACGTTTCGGCGCGGGGCTGATATCGGAGGCGGGCGACAATCTGGTGATCCGTGCCCGCGATGGTTTGCGCGCCCTGCTTCTAGCCAAAGGGCGGCCGGCGCCGCCGGTTTCCCTGCATCTCGAAAAGAACCTGCCGATCGCATCGGGCATCGGCGGCGGCTCGGCCGATGCCGCCGCCTGCATCCGCGCGCTGATGCGCCTGTGGCGGGTGGAAAACCCGGTCGCCGGACTCGACGCGCTGCTGCTGACACTCGGCGCCGATGTGCCGATGTGTTTTGCCAGTCGGCCGCTCCTCGCCGAAGGCATCGGCGAGAAGATCACGCCGCTCGCCAGCCTGCCTGTCCTGCCAATGGTTCTGGTCAATCCGCTGCTGCCGGTTTCGACGCCGGACATCTTTCGCCGCCTGACGGCGAAGACCAACCCGCCGCTGCCGCGTCCTCTGCCCGCCGACGACGGTTGGCTGGCCTGGCTCGCAGCGACGCGCAACGACCTCGAAAACCCGGCGCGGGCACTGGTGTCCGAGATCGGCGACGCGCTCGGCCTGCTGGCCGCCCACGGCGCGCGGTTTGCCCGCATGTCGGGCTCCGGCGCCACGGCTTTCGGCGTGTTCGACGATACGCATAGCGCCGGGCATGCCTGCGCTGCGATTCGTGCGGAAAAGCCGGACTGGTTCGTCGAGGCGACCGCAACCCGAGCAGGAAATCATTGATGGCGCGTCTGGACGAAAACCGCCCCTTCATCCCCGTCGGCATCGCCGTGCTCACTGTCTCCGACACCCGCACAACCGCCGACGACCGCTCCGGCGACACCTTAGCCGCCCGCATCGAGGCGGCCGGCCATCGCCTCGTCGCCCGCGCCATCGTCCCTGACGACAAGCAGACGATTCGCGATCAGGTCGAATCCTGGACAAAGGACTGTGACATCGACGTGGTGATTACTACCGGCGGTACCGGCTTTACCGGCCGCGACGTCACGCCGGAAGCGTTGGAGCCGCTGTTCGAAAAGCGCATGGACGGCTTTTCCGAAGTCTTCCACCGCATCTCCTACGACAAGATCGGCACCTCGACCATCCAGTCGCGCGCCACCGGCGGTGTCGCCAACGCCACCTTCATCTTCGTGCTGCCGGGCTCCCCCGGCGCCTGCAAGGATGCCTGGGACGGCATTCTGGCGGCACAGCTCGACTATCGCCACATGCCCTGCAATTTCGTGGAAATCATGCCGCGGCTCGACGAGCACCTGAAGCGCGGCAAGGCTTAGAGCGCTGTTCGATCCTCGTTTCACTCCGGTCGGATTATGCTCTCATCCCGCGCCTGCCGCATCGCCCGGGCCGGCACGATCTCGCTTTTCAGCCGCACCGGCTTTGCCGCCGTCGCCAGATCGGCAAGCCGCATGCCCGGCCCGACGTAAGCCAGCGATTGGCGCCGGGCGATCAGCAAACCGCATTCCAACGGCCCTTCCTTCCTCAGCCACCGCCGCCACACCGGCGGGCGATCATGCCGCGACAGCGAAAAGCGCGCCGGCTGGCGGCCGAAGCCGACATAATCGGCGATCTCGTCAATCCACCCGCTCAGCGGCCGTGCGCCCGGCTCGATAATGAGCAGCCAGTCGCCGCGCACCGATTCGAGTACCGTGCCGATCTCCCAGTCACGATAGAAACGGCAGCCAGCGGCATCTGCCACCCGCGACGAACCATCGTGCGAACCGCAATCGAGAATCACCACGTCGCTGACCAGCCCCTCGACCGCGCCGGCGACCAGCACCGACAGGGTCTGCGCCAGTTCGGCCTCGTGATTGCGGGTTTCCATCAGGATCGTCAGCATACCTCTCTTTACCGCATCGCAGCACAAAAGGCCAAGGGCAAGCGTTCCGCATTTTGTTCTTGCAATGTTCTTGTTTCCGGGATAGGAATTTAATCAGGAACCAGGGAGTGCGTCGCACCGCACTCGACCGGAGATGACCAATGAACGATCTGTCTCATGTGGGTCGGGCTGCCTTTCAGCCCGCCAATACGGCGGAGTTCGCCGATGCGATGCTGGCGGCGTCCGGCCTCAGGATCGACGGGTCGCGCCGCCGCGGCCGCGGCGCCGGGCTGAACCCCGAGGGACGTTTCGAGCCGCGCGAGCATGTCGCCTTCGACGATGGCTGGCAGACGCTCGACGAGTTGCCGGCGCTGAAGACCGAGGTCCAGGTCGAGAAGCCGCGCACGGCGATCACCCGCAACGATTCCCCCGACATTCCTTTCGATCGCTCGGTCAATCCCTATCGCGGCTGCGAGCATGGCTGCATCTATTGCTTCGCCCGCCCGACCCACAGCTATATGGGCCTGTCGGCCGGCCTCGATTTCGAGACGCGGCTGTTTGCCAAGCCGGATGCACCGAGGCTTCTGGAGAGGGAACTGGCCAAGCCCGGCTATAAGCCGCGCACCATCGCCATCGGCACCAACACCGATCCCTACCAGCCGATCGAGCGCGAATGGCGCATCATGCGCCAGATCCTGGAAGTGTTGCAGAAGGCCAACCATCCGGTCGCCATCGTCACCAAGTCGGCGCTGGTGCTGCGCGATATCGATATTCTGCAGGACATGGCCTCGCGCGGCCTCGCCAAGGTCGGCATCTCGGTGACCACGCTGGACCGCAAGCTGTCGCGGGCGATGGAGCCGCGCGCCGCCACACCGGGCCGCCGGCTCGACGCCATCAAGGCGCTGACCGAGGCCGGCATTCCCGCCAGCGTGCTGGTGTCGCCGATCATCCCGGCGCTCAACGACCATGAGATCGAGCGCATTCTCGACGCCGCCCATGCCGCGGGCGCGACCGAAGCCAGCTATGTGCTGCTGCGCCTGCCGCTGGAGGTCAGCCCGCTGTTTCGCGACTGGCTGCTGCAACACTATCCCGACCGCTATCGGCATGTGATGTCGCTGGTGCGCTCGATGCGCGACGGCAAGGATTACGACGCCGAATTCGGCAAGCGCATGAAGGGCAGCGGTCCCTATGCCTGGCAGATCGGCCGCCGCTTCGAGATGGCGGTTAAGCGGCTCGGCCTCGGCCGGCGCGGCATGCATCTGCGCGATGACCTGTTCGTGCCGCCGAGCGGTAGCGGCGTGCAGCTTCAACTGCTGTAAACCGCTACAATTCCGGCAAGCCGCGCAGCGTCCTTGCCGGGAGCATTTCCAGGAAATGCTCGGAGACAGAAATTTCCGGTCGGCGTTCCACCGCCTCGCCGCCGGAATGCCCCGCCGGTCCGCCGCCCCTGACGGACCATGACCGGTCCTTCCGGCGGGGCTTGCAGGAGATCGGGCGGGCGTCCATGGTCCGCCGCATCGTTCCATGAACGCCGCCCGATTCTCCCTGCTTTTCAGGTTGCCGCGTTTTCGTGTAGAAGACCGGCAATCCGCTTTTTCCGGAATGCCCCGATGCTGTTCGATCCCCTGCCCCTCGTCCCGGATTTCAACCATGAGCTTGCCGGCCGCCATGCCGGGCAATGGCCGGTGGCCGGCACCGACGAGGCCGGGCGCGGGCCGCTGGCCGGCCCGGTGGTGGCTGCCGCCGTCATCCTCGACCCCGACGCCATTCCAGAGGGGCTGAACGATTCCAAGAAGCTGACGGCTGCCGAGCGCGAAGCGCTCTACGGGATTATCCTCGCCCGCGCCGTCGCGGTTTCCGTCGCGTCCTCCGGGCCGGGGCGCATCGATACCACCGATATCCGCAAGGCCAGCCTCGACGCCATGCGCCGTGCGGTTGCGAGCCTGTGCATCGCGCCGAAACTGGTGCTGGTCGACGGGCGCGACGTGCCGCCCGGCCTGCCCTGCTTCGGCAGGGCGCTGGTCAAGGGCGACGCCCGCTCGGTTTCGATCGCCGCCGCATCGATCATCGCCAAGGTGACCCGCGACCGGATGATGGCGCGCGCCGGTCTCGTCTATCCCCATTACGGTTTTGGGACGCATGCCGGCTATCCTACCCCCGCCCATCGCCGCGCCGTCGATGCCCACGGACCCTGCCCGCTGCACCGCCTCAGCTTCCGCCCGTTTCGCGCGACCGCGCCCGACAGTCCGGAGGAATAGGCGTTCTTCCCATCCGGTGCCCGAACAGCAAAAAACCGGCCACTAAGGCCGGTTCTTCAAATTCCAGGATGGTGACATCCGCTTAGTTGAGGCGCGTCTTCACGTCGCCGACGGCGCGGTTGAAGAGATCGGACTGCACGGCGGCATCGCTCTTCTTGGCGATGACGTTTTCGGCGGCGGCGATCGCCAGGTCCACGGCGGCGGAGCGCACGGCGTTGATCGCGTCGGTCTCGGCCTGCTTGATCTTCTGTTCCGACAGCGCGTTGCGGCGGGCGACGAATTCTTCCGTCTTCTGCTTGGCTTCGGCGGTCAGGGCCTGCGCCTCGCGCTCGGCGGAAGCGACGATGCCGGCGGCTTCCGCTTCGGCTTCCTTGCGCTTGCGCTGATACTCGGCGAGCAGGTGCTGGGCCTCTTCGCGCAGGCGCTTGGCTTCGGCCAGCTCGTTGCGGATTTCATCGGCGCGGGCGTCGAGGCTCTTGGCCACCATGCCCGGCACCTTGAGATAGACGATCAGCGCCAGGAAGAGAACGAGGCCGACAAGGGCAAAGAATGTTGCATCGAATGCCATGTTGGTCTCAAGCCTCCTGCTTTGCGGCGGCAACGGCGGCGGCGACGTCGCCCTGCGGAACCTGCTTGCCGAGCAACTGCTCGACGACGGTGCCGGCCGTCTCTTCCGCGATCGTGCCGACATCGGCGAATGCCTTTGCCTTGATGTCGGCGATGCGCGCTTCGGCGGCGGCCAGCTTGGCCGAGACATCGGCTTCGACGGCGGCGCGCTCGGCATCGGCCTTGACCTTGGCGGCGTCGCGGGCGGCGGAGGCGATTTCGTTGCCCTTGGCGCGGGCGGCGGCGAGTTCCTTTTCATAGGTCTCGACGGCGGCGTCGGCCTCGGCCTTCAGGCGTGAAGCCTGATCCAGATCCTGGGAGATACGGTCCTGGCGATTGTCGATGATGGTACCGACGCGCGGAACGATGACCTTCTTCATCAGCATGAAGAACAGGCCGAACGTGATGACCAGCCAGAGAATCTGGGACGGGAATGTCGTGGTGTCGAACGGCGGGAAAACGCCCGAGCCGTGGCCGGCTTCGTGGGCAACGCCCGTTTCCGTGTGTGTTTCGCCGGCAGCCGGGGTTGTGCCGTGGGCCGCGGTTGCGGCGGCGTCCTGCCCCGCCGGTGCGGTTGCGGCCGGGGTCTCTTCGGCGTAAGCCGGAGTCACAAACATGCTCACCTCCAGGTGTCCTGCATCATGCGGGATCACGGCTCGCGAGAAACGAGCCGTGATCCCTATTCCCAGCCGAATATCAGACGGCGAAGAGCAGGAGGAGAGCGATGAGCAGCGAGAAGATGCCCAGAGCTTCCGTAACGGCGAAGCCGAATACCAGACGGCCGAACTGGCTGTCAGCGGCAGACGGGTTGCGCAGGGCGCCGGAGAGGTAGCTGCCGAAGATGTTGCCGAGGCCGAGAGCCGTGCCGGCCATGCCGAGGCAAGCCAGACCCGCGCCGATGAACTTTGCTGCTTCCGCTTCCATGATAGAACTCCTTAGAATGGATTGTTGCGGCGAATGACTGGCGCCGGCACGGCGCCGTTGTCGTTATCCTTAGTGCCCGCCGGGATGGATCGCGTCGTTGAGGTACATGCAAGTCAGAACCGCAAAGACGTAAGCCTGGAGGAAGGCGACGAGGAATTCGAGACCGGTCAGGGCGACCGTCATCAGAAGAGGCAGGACGGCACCGCCCACACCCAGCGCACCGAGGGTTCCGAGCGAGGCGACGAAGCCCGCGAACACCTTCAGCGTGATGTGACCCGCCAGCATATTGGCGAAAAGACGAACCGAAAGCGAGATCGGGCGCGACAGGAACGAGATCAGCTCGATCGGTACGACGAGGATCAACAGGACCGGTGGAACGCCCGAGGGCACGAAAAGCTGGAAGAAATGCAGTCCGTGCTTGTAAAAACCGTAAACCAGCACCGTGCCGATGACGAGCAGGGCCAGGGCGAAGGTGACGATTATCTGGCTGGTGATGGTGAAGAAATACGGGATCATGCCGAGCAGGTTTGCAGTCAGCACGAACATGAACAGCGAGAACACCATCGGGAAGAACTTCATCCCGTGACTGCCCGCCCCTTCCCTGAGCATCGAGGCCACGAACTCATAGGACATTTCGGCGACCGACTGGGCCCGCGTCGGGATGAGGCTGCGCGACGAGGTCGCAAAGTACAGGAAACCCGCAGCGACGGCGGCGCTCGCCACCATGAACAGGGAGGCATTGGTGAACGAGAAGTCCATGCCGCCAATTTCGATCGGAACAATCTTCTGGATCACAAACTGGTGGATCGGATCGTTTGACACGGTCTGGTCTCTTTCATGTCTCCCGCCGGTCAGGCGGTGGCCTCTCTCGAAGACGAAAGGCCCATGAAGGACCGCCCGCCTTATTTATGTCCCGGCTGCCTGTCGCTGGGATGCGGCTTCGCCACAAGACCCGCCGATCGCAGCACATTCAGCACGCCGGCGCAGAACCCCAGAAGCAGGAGAATGATCATCCCCCAGGGCGCGGTGCCGACGAAATGGTCGAACAGATAACCCAGGATGGCGCCGACGACGATGGCCGCGATGAACTCGCTGGAAAGCTTCATCGCCATGGCGTAGCCCTTGCGGCTTTCCTCGGCGCGTCTTTCGCTGCCCTGCTCATCCGCCGCCTGCTTGCGAACCCCAGCCAATTCGGCTTCAAGCTGCTTGCGGCGCGTCTCCAGACCCTGGTCCCGGTTATCCGTCATGGTGCTTCTCCATCTGCGTTGCCGTCCTTTTCCTGCCTCAATCTGCCGATAGCCAGGAAGGGATGGTCCACAGGTAAATAGCACCTTTCGACCCGTTTTGAAGTCGCCGGCAACATAGTTTTGACAGCCCGCATAGTCAAGGCGGGGGCTGCGGTTGTTCAGAGTCTATTTTACTGTAAAAATTCAAACCCTTAGGCGAATGCTGACGCAATCGCGCAAAGAATCTGCCGCCGGCTGCGCGAGGACCGGGCGATTCTCGCGTCAGCTCCAGCCGCCGCCATGGGTGCGATAGAAGACGTGCAGCCCGATGCGGCCGACCTTTTCCATGCTGCGCGCCCAGCGCGGCCAGACGTAGATCGCATGATAATGCGTCGCCGAGCCCACTTCGGGCAACCAGATTTTTCCGGCCGTCACCGCCATGGCGACGTCGCGGGCGATCTTCCAGTGATATTCCGAATTGACCCGGTCCTTGATGCGGTCGCAGGCGAAGGAAAACTGGCAGCGGTTGCGCCAGTCCTCGTTTTGATAGACGACGCCGCAGATGGTCTTGGGATAGGCGGGATTGCGCACCCGGTTGAGGATGACCTGGGCAACGGCCGCCTGGCCCTTCACCGACTCGCCACGCGCCTCGAAATAGACGCCGGAGGCCAGGCATTGCTGCTCTGCCGGCGAAAAGACGGAAGGCGGCAGCACGTTCGCGGCCCAGGCATGGTCCTCAGGGCCGATCTTCGGCACGAAACGGCCGTCATCGGCGGGCTTGGCGAGAATGGAATCGAAGGGCGATTCGCGGGAATAATCGGGGGCGGCCGGCGCATAGGCGGTGGCCAGCACGTCAGCCTTGTCGCTGGTGACGAGATCGGCAAGCAACGAAGGCACGCCGGCGGCTGCCGCCGGTTCCTTCTTGCGATAGAAGGCGGCGGCGATCTGCAGCTCCTTGCCGCCGATCTTCGGCTTGACGAAGCCGGGGGCCTCCTTGCCGTCCAGTTGCGGCGTCAAAAGCGAGGAGGTGCGCTGCAGCACGGAACCGGCCGAGAAATCCTTCGGCGGCAGTACCTTCTCCACCGCGATCACCCGCCCCTTCTTGTCATGGCGGTTGATCCGATCCTCGTCCGGCGTCCCGTCGCCCTTCTTGACCTGTCCGATCGCCACGCGGCGGCCATCGGGCAGCACCAGGCCGGCATCGGGCCCGATCGCGCCGGTGATCGTCGGATCGGCAAAGGCCAATTCAGACTGATGGATCGAGCCGGCGGGCGAATTGGTCAGCACCATGCGCCAGCTTTCGCTGCCGCGATCAAGACCGGCAAGCAGCCCGGCGAGATCGCCATAGGCGGGGGCCGAGGGGAAACCAAGCCACATGGCCAGGCCGAAGACGGCAGGAGACACCCAGTTTTCAGCACGAAAACGAGGCTTCCGGGACGGACGACGCTTCTGACGCAACACGGTACTCCACGGGGGACAAGACGACGCGAGACAACGCATCGGAGAATCGCGCATTAACCTTTATGCTTGGTTAATCCGGGCCCCTTGCCCGCCGAAGGTGGCCTAATTCGGGCTTCGGAAACGGAAACGCCCTGAAACCGGGACCGGCGTCAGGGCGAAATTGACCAGGAATTTTAACGATTTACCGCCGCGGCGCGAAGGTTCCGTGCGTCAGATGATCACATGCGATCCGAGTTCGACGACGCGGTTGGCCGGCAGGCGGAAATAGTCGGAAGGATCGGTAGCGCTATTGGCGAGCCCGATGAACAGCCGGTCCTGCCAGTGCGGCATGCCTGATTTCGCATCCGGCACCAGCTTGCGCCGGCCGAGATAGAAGGAGGTCGACATGATGTCGAACTTCAGCCCGCTTTTGCGCAACTGCGCCAGCGCATAGGTGACGTTCTGCGATTCCATGAAGCCGAAGGTCAGTTTCACACGCGAGAAGCGCTCGCTGATCTGCTCGACTTCATAACGCTCCTCGGGGCGGACACGCGGCCGGTTGACGGTGCGGATCGTCAGGATGACGTTGCGCTCGTGCAGGACGTGATTGTGCTTGAGATTGTGCAACAGCGCGGCCGGCGCGCTGTCGGGATCGCTGGTGAGAAAGATTGCCGTGCCGGGCACGGAGGCCGGTGCGTGAGCGCTCTTGCGCTCGATCGAGGTGATGAAGGCCGACAGCGGAATGTCGGTATGCTGGGTGCGGGCGGCGAGGATGCGCGTGCCACGCCGCCACGTCCACATGATCAATGTGAAGGTCGAGGCGATCATCACCGGCACGTAGCCGCCCTGCTCGATCTTGAGGATGTTCGAGCCGAGGAAGACCAGTTCCAGCGCCACGAAGGGCGCCAGCGTCGCAGCGGCGGCGATGCGCGACCAATGCCAGCGCACCGTCAGGAATTCGAAGGCGAGGATGGAGCTGATCAGCATCGCCCCGGTCACCGAGATGCCGTAGGCGGTCGCCAGCGATTCGGAGGAGCGGAAGGTGATGACCAGCATCAGCACGCCGATCAGCAGGATGGTGTTGACCGCCGGCAGGTAGATCTGCCCGGTATTGGTCTCGGAGGTGAACAGGATCTCCATGCGCGGCAGATAGCCGAGGTTGATCGCCTGGCGTGTCAGCGAGAAGGCGCCGGTGATGACCGCCTGGCTGGCGATGATCGTCGCCGCCGTGGCGAGAATGACGACCGGCAGCAGCGCCCAATGCGGGAAGAGCAGGAAGAAGGGTTCGCCGGCCGCTTCCGGATGCTTCAGCACCAACGCCCCCTGCCCCAGATAGTTCAGCGTCAGCGCCGGGAAGACCAGCGTGAACCAGGCGATCTGGATTGGACGGCGGCCGAAATGGCCGAGATCGGCATAGAGCGCCTCGGCGCCGGTGACCGTCAGGAACACCGAGCCCAGCACGATGAGGCCGAGGAAACCTTCCTCATGCATGAAGGAGAAGGCGTAGAACGGGTTGAAGGCGGCGAGAATCGAGAAATCGTCGGCGATATGGGCGACGCCGGCGCCGGCCATGACCAGGAACCAGAGCGCGGTGACCGGGCCGAAGAAGCGCCCGACCGCGCCGGTGCCATGCGACTGGATGGCGAACAGGCAGACCAGGATCGTCACCGAGATCGGCACGATATATTGCGTCATGGTCGGCGCGACGAGCTTCAACCCTTCGACCGCCGAAAGCACCGACAGCGCCGGCGTGATCATCACCTCGCCGAGGAAAAGTGCGGCGCCGATCAGGCCGAGCAGCATCAGCAGCGCCGCATGGCCGTTTGCCGTCTTCATCAACAGCGCCAGCAGCGACAACGTGCCGCCTTCGCCGTCATTGTCGGCGCGCAGCAGGAACAGCACGTATTTGACGGTGACGATGACGGTCAGCGACCAGATCATCATCGAGATCAGGCTGATGATCTCGAACTGGGTGAGCCCGTCATGCGAAATCGGCTTGAGCGCTTCGCGGAAGGCGTAGAGCGGGCTGGTGCCGATGTCGCCATAGACGACGCCGACGGAACCGAGCGCCAGCGCCAGCAGGCCGGACTGTTTCTTGTCGCCGGTCGCGGCGTGACCTTCAGGATGAGACATGAAACGAAACAGGCTTAAAGCCCGCCTTTCCAACGGAAAAAATCAGGGAAAACGAGCAAATGCACCGGCTTCACCATCAACGGACAAGCGCGAGGCCAACGGGCGCACCGCTGAAACGATAGGCGTTGATCAAGCAATCACTCCTGCACCGGCAAAGGGTGCGTTCTGGCCGTCGCGTGCTTTTCGATGCCGGTGCGCAAAGCTTCAGGCCGTGTCGCACCTGTCGGTGGGTTCCACCCGCGACCTCGCCATTTCGCCACGCGCGGCACCCCCCTGCCCCGTTTCCAAGCGCATCTGACCGAAAGTCGGGAAAGAATCAAGCCCCCCGGCTGCATGCCTGCCTTGCAGGCGGCTATTCGAAGACGATGGCGGGCGCGCTGCGCGCCGGGCTGGCGCCCAACTGATCCCAGACTTTGGCGGCGATCTCGCGATAGATGCGCGCCGAAACGCCGTCGGGTTCGCAGACCACCACGGGCGTGCCGTCGTCGGAGGTTTCGCGGATGCGCATGGTCAGCGGCACCTCGCCGAGGAAAGGCACGCCGATGCGCTCGGCCTCCTTCTTCGCCCCGCCATGACCGAAGATATCGTAGCGATTGCCGGTGTCGGGGGCGATGAAATAGCTCATGTTCTCGACGATGCCCAGCACCGGCACCTCGACCTTGCGGAACATGGTCAGCCCCTTGCGGGCATCGATGAGCGCCAGATCCTGCGGTGTCGAGACGATGACCGCGCCGGCCAGCGGCACCTGCTGGGCCATGGTGAGCTGCGCGTCTCCGGTGCCGGGCGGCATGTCGACGACCAGCACGTCAAGCTCGCCCCAGGCGACCTCGCGCAGCATCTGCAGCAGCGCCGATTGCACCATCGGCCCGCGCCAGATCATCGCCGTCTCCTCGTCGACGAGGAAGCCCATCGACATGACCTTGAGGCCGTAATTTTCCATCGGGCGAATCATGCGGCCGTCGATCTGCTGCGGCTTGCCGGAGATTTTCAGCAGGCGCGGCATGGAAGGGCCATAGATATCGGCATCGAGGATGCCGACGCGCAGGCCGTTGGCGAGAAGACCGAGCGCCAGGTTGACTGCCGTCGTCGACTTGCCGACGCCGCCCTTGCCGGAGGCGACGGCGATGATGGCACCGACACCGGGCACGCCGGCTTTGGCGGGCGGGCGCGGGCCGCCGTGGCCGCCCGGGCCATGCGCGTGGCCATGATGGCCGCCGGGAGCGGAGGCGACAGGACGCGCCGCGGGCGCGGAGGTCGCCGCCTTCTTGTCGGCGGTCAGCGCCACCATGGCGCCCTTGACGCCCGGGATATCCTTCACGGCGCGTTCGGCCGCCTGGCGCATCGGCTCCAGATCCTTGGCGCTCTCAGCGGGAACGGTGATCGAGAAATAGACCTTGCCATCGGCGATGAACACATCCGAGACCATGCCGAGATCGACGATGCTGTTTTCGAAATCCGGGCCGCGCACCGTCTTCAGCTTGGCGATGACCTGATCCTTGGTGACGTCGCTCATGGCGTCTTCTCCATTCTGTCTGCCGCTTGAGGATGCTTCCGGCGTAATCGCCGAACGCCTCCCCTTCTTTGTCCTGCCGCAAGGCTAGGCGCACAAGCGCCGTCATCGGCTGGAACAGCTCTAGATAATCGACCGCGCCGGCTTCGCCAATGGCGCCCGACGCAACTTCGGCGGAAATCGATGTGGACGGGAGAACGGAAGGTGCATCCGGATACAGGACCGCCGGGCCACGGGAACCGACGCCTTCCCTCGAGGCTGGCGATTTCCGCGACCCGGCGGTCTTGCCGTGCAGCCGTTTTTCGGCGCTATCGGTACAAGTCCCCTCTGGACCACCAGGACAGAAGCAGATTCCGTGCCAGTTTTCACTGCGGCGAAACAGGGCGCCTTTTCAATACCTTGGTCATTCCGCCGGCCGGCTGTCGCGATATGGCGCCGCGCCGAAAATATGTGCAATGCACAATCGCCGGGCAGATCGATGACCCGAAACAACTATTTGATAATGCCGATCCGCAACGCCTTGGCGACCGCCTGGGTGCGATTGACGGTGTCGAGCTTCTTGGTCGCGCGATTGAGGTAATGGTTGACCGTGTGTTCGGAAAGCTTGAGGATCTCGGCGATCTCGACGCTGGTCTTGCCGGCGGCCGTCCAGTTGAGACAATCGATCTCACGGTCGGTGAGCGCCGAGGAGGCGTCGGCATCGAGGCTGCGCAGCTCCGCCAACCGGTCGTAGATGCAGGTCGAGAGGAAGGCGAGCGTCATCATCTCGTCGATGCTGAACGTTGCCCGGTCGCCGGAAAACGAAACCGCACCGCGCAGGCCGGACGCGTCGTGGGTCGGGAAATAGGCGCCGCGCGGCATGTTGAAGCGCTCGAACAGGCCGATGACGATATCCGCCGCGGCATCCGAACGGCGCATGTCGCCGGCCGTGAGGTCATAGGAAAACGGCACGGTGCTCTTGCGCATCTGCCGCAGCAGCGGGCTGCCCGCCAGCATGCCCTCGCGATCGTAGAGCGTCAGCAATTCCACCGGCCAATTGGTGATCACCGAATTGGCCGAGAGTTCCAGCGAGGTCTTCGACGGCAGGTTCAGCACCATGAAAGCGCGGGCGCCGAAGGATTCGGCCAGCCGGCGCATGAAGCGCAGCATATCGAACTGCGTCTTCAGGCCGGCGATTTCCTGCAAAAAGCGAGCCCCCTTACGCGGCGGCGTATCTTCCATATCCACCATCATATCTCGATAAATGGTCCGGCGAATCCCTGCCGGCGCACCGGCTGCTTCTCCTGACGAACCTCACTCCCCCCAGAGCGAATCTCTGCGATTTTGCTAAGGCGACTCTATTATTTCAAGTCTTAACAAATCGCCGCGCCTATCCATTTTTGGTTCAGGCGCTGAGAGGTTTGCCGATCAGCCCCATGCGGGTCGCGGGCTCATCCGCACGGCAATGTCACGGCTGACGGCGCGTCCGGCATCGCGCACGGCCGGCGCCCAATCGGCCATCTGCGCCATGGCGACACGAAAAGACGGCGCGGTGACGGACACCCCGCCGGCAAGAGAGGCATCCAGCGAGACGATGGGCGCAGCCACGCAGTGAATGCCGTCTTCATGTTCCTCACGGTCGAAACCGTATCCATTTTGCGCAATCTCCTCGATCTCCCGCACCAGCGCGGCGAGATCGGTATGGGTGTTTTGCGTAAACCGCCGCAGGTCGAGGCGTTCCAGCAGCACGGCGCGCGCCTGCGCTGCCAGAACCGACAACGCCACCTTGCCGATGCCGGTGCAATAGACCGGCGAGGCGCGGCCGATCTGCGAATACATGCGGATCGCCTGCCTTCCTTCGACCTTGTCGAGGTAGACGATCTCGGAGCCGCGCAGCACGCCCAGGTGAACGGTCTCGCCGGTCAGCGCGTTCAGGGCCTGCAGATGCGGCTCGGCCAGCCGCCGCATCTCGTTGCGCGACCAGGCCGAGGCGGCAAGGCTCAACAGCCGCAACCCCGGCGCATAAAGCTGGTCCCGCCCGATGTCGAGCAGGCCTTCGGCGACCAGATGCGTCAATTGCCGGTGCAGCGTGCCGCGCGGCTGGCCGGAGCGTTCGAGGATATCGGTGAAGCGCAGCGGCGCCTCCGCCTCGCAAACCAGCGATAGCGTGGCGATCGCCTTGCCGAGCGTTCCCGTCGCCGCGCCGTCGTCGACCATGATGCCCGTGTCCTTACCTGCGCAATTCCAGGCGCAAACCACTGCACGGTTCTGCCGGAATTGCTTTTGCTTGACTTCGCCAAGTCTATACCGATAATTCCATATAGTCAAATCAAGTTCCAAATATTGGAACAATGGCCATCCGTGGAGGCGTCGCATGAGCAATCCCGCCTATATCGCCGTGGACTGGGGCACCAGCAGCTTCCGGCTATGGATGCTCGATCGCCATGGCGATGTCCTGGCCGAGCGCCGCAGCGGCGAAGGCATGACGGTGGCCGCCGCCAGCGGTTTTGGCGCCATCCTCGACGGCCATCTTGCCGCGATCGCCGCGCCGGCCGGGCTGCCGGTGCTGGTCTGCGGCATGGCCGGCGCCCGCCAGGGCTGGGTCGAGGCGGGTTATGTCGACCTGCCTGCGCCGCTCGATGCCATCCTCACCGGGGCGGTGTCGGTTCCCGGCCAGACGCGCGAGGTGCGCATCCTGCCGGGCCTCGCCCAGCGCCGCACACAAGCGCCCGATGTCATGCGCGGCGAGGAAACCCAGCTCCTGGGGGCGCTGACCGCCTTCGGCGAGGGTGCCCACAGGGTCTGCATGCCCGGCACCCATTCGAAATGGGTCGAGGTCGATGGCGATACCGTGCAAGGCTTTTCCACCTACATGACCGGCGAACTGTTCGACGTCGTCACCCGCCATTCGATCCTGTCGCATGCCGTCGTCTCCGACGGTTTCGACGACAACAGGTTCGGCGCGGCGGTGCTGGAGGCGTGGGAAAAGCCGGCCGATATCAGCAACCTCCTGTTTCGCGCCCGCGCCGGACAATTGCTGCATGGCCTGCCGGCCGACGCGGCGCGGGCGCAGATCTCCGGCCACCTGATCGGGCTGGAGATCGCCGGCGCGCTGGAGCAGGATGACGAGGGCGTCGTCGTGCGCCTCGTCGCCTCCGGGCGGCTGCAGACGCTCTACGAGGCCGCTTTCGCGACGCTGTCGATCGCCTGCACCACCATCGATGCCGACGAGGCGGTGCGGCGCGGCCTGCATGCCGCCGCCGTCTCGATCTGGCCCCTGACCCGATAGAGCCTTTACGCCTCAAACGCGAAAAAGCTCCATCTGTTCTTTCAACGCATTTCCGGACGGAAAACCGCTTCACACTTTTCCTGGAAATGCTCTTAGGAAAACGCCCATGACCCGCATCCCCTTCCCTGAGATGAAGTATCCGCTGATCGCCATCCTGCGCGGCCTGAAGCCGGAGGAGGCAGAGCCGGTGGTCGGCGCGCTGATCGAGGCCGGCCTCACGGCCATCGAGATCCCGCTGAATTCGCCCGACCCCTTCCGCTCCATCGAGACGGCGGCGCGGATCGCGCCGAAGAACTGCCTGATCGGCGCCGGCACGGTGCTGACCGTCGAGGACGTCGCTCGGCTCGACGATGCGGGCGGCCGGCTGATGGTCAGCCCGAATGTCGATACGGACGTGATCACCGAAGCCTCCGCCCGCGGCATGGTGACCATGCCGGGCGTATTCACCGCCACCGAGGCGCTGCTCGCCGCCAGGGCCGGGGCGACGGGCCTGAAATTCTTCCCTGCCAGCGCGCTCGGCGCTTCCGGCATCACCGCCATCCGCGCCATCCTGCCGACCGGCCTGCTGATTGCGGCCGTCGGCGGCGTGTCGGACCGGAATTTCCGCGATTACACGACTGCCGGCATCCTCGCCTTCGGCCTCGGCACCTCGCTTTACAAGCCCGGCATGAGCGCGGCCGAGGTCTCCGAGCGCGCCAGACTGACGCTTGCGGCCTATGACGCCGCCATCGGGAGCTGAGCATGGTGGAGACTTCGGAATTCGCCGGCCGCATCCTCTGCGACGCCGCGCTGACGCTCGGCGAAGGCCCCGCCTATGACGCCGCCACCGACACCGCCTGGTGGTTCAACATCGTCGGCAAGGAATTGCACGAGTTGCATCTCGGCTCGGGCGTCAAACGCGTGCACGCCCTGCCCTTCATGGGCAGCGTGCTCGCCAGGATCGACGGGACGCGGCAGCTGATCGCCAGCGATGCCGGCCTGTTTTTACGCGATATGACGAGCGGGGCGCTGACGCGCTACGTCGTGCTGGAGGACGGCAAGCCCGGCAACCGCTCCAATGACGGGCGGGTGCATCCGTCGGGCGCGCTGTGGATCGGCACGATGGGCCGTTCGGCCGAGACCGGCGCCGGGGCGATCTATCACGTCGCGGGAACGGCGGTGACGCGGCTTTACGACAAGGTCAGCATTCCCAATTCCATCTGCTTCTCGCCGGATGGCGCAACCGGCTATTTCGTCGACAGCAAGGTCAATGTGATGATGCGCGTGGCGCTCGACCCGAAAACCGGCCTGCCGGCGGGCGCGCCGCAGCCCTTCGTCGACGCCGCCGGCGGCAGCGCGGATTTCGACGGCTCGGTCTGCGATGCCGAGGGCCATGTCTGGAACGCGCGCTGGGGCGGCGGCGCCATCGAGCGCTATGCGCCGGACGGAAGGCTCGTCGCCCGCCACGCGTTGCCGGCGCGGCAGACGACCTGCCCGGCCTTCATCGGCGCCAAGCTCGACCGGCTGCTGGTCACCTCCGCCTGGCAGGGCATGGACGAGGCGATGCGCGCCGCCGATCCGCAGGCGGGCTTCACCTTCGAGCTCGGCATTGCCGTCAAGGGCGTCGCCGATCCGCTGTTTCGCCTCTGAGAAAACCGCCGCGCGTCGAAAGCACATGCTGGCGCGCGGCGAGAAATGCGGGCTGCCGGGATTGGGAAACGGCACCTTCCAACCGCGAAACGGATAAAAAGTTCCGCAAATTTTTCGGAAATTCATCTCGGAACCAAACCTTCACCCATCCGGTTTCTCATTCGAACCGGCGCGGAAACGACCAGCAGATTTAGCGATCGCTTGCGTGCCAGAATGAAAACCGATGACCTGAAAGGTAGATTCCCATGATCAAGAAACTCCTCACCACAGCGGCCGCCGGTGCTCTTCTTTTTGGCGCGACGACCACCTTTGCGCAGACCGCCAGCGATCCGAACGCCCCCAAGGCGCCGACGGCGACGATGGAGGACAGCACGACCATGCCTGCGACCACCACGGCTTCCGGCGCCGGCTATCTGACCCAGCAGGCCCCTGACCAGATCAGCGCCAACACCTATATCGGTCAGAAGCTCTATAACGCCAATAACGACAATGTCGGCAGCATCAACGACCTGATCATGAAGAAGGATGGCGGTATCGTCGCAGCCATCGTCGGCGTGGGCGGCTTCCTGGGCATCGGCGAAAAGAATGTCGCCGTACCGATGGAAAACATCGCCGTATCGCAGAACCCCGAAGGGTCCGACATGAAGCTGACGACCACCGAAACGGCCGAATCCCTGAAGGCCGCGCCGGAATTCAAGACGCTCGCCATGCAGAGCGCCGAGCGCAACAATGCCAATTCCGGCGTCGGCATGACCCCGATGGACAACACGACGACCTCGTCGACGACCCCCGCCGAACCGGTCACCCCGGCTCCGGCTCCGGCCCAGCCGGCCCAGTAAGGCAGGATGTCCGGAACGAGGGATGGTTGATCCATTCCGTAGAGAAGGCGGCACGCGCGTGTCGCCTTCTTTCGTTCAATACCAGGCGTCGGCGACGCCTTGCGTTTTGCGTGCGATGAAATCCTGCAGCGCCTCGTCGGTGGCGACGTCGAGCGGCGGCGCTTCGTATTCGGCGAGCGTTTTCTTCCATTGGCGGTTGGCGCGGGTCGCCATATCCGTCGAGCCGCCCTCCTCGCTCCATTTCTCGAAGGGTTCGTTATCCGAAAGCGTCGAATCCCAGAAGGCGGTGGTGTAGTTGCGCATCGTATGATCGCAGCCGAGGAAATGGCTGCCGGGGCCGACCTGCAGGAAGGCATCCATCGCCAGCGTATTGTCGTCGACGGTCACGCCGGCGAGATAGGAATGCAGCGCCCCGCAGAGATCGGCATCCATGACGAATTTCTCGTAGGACATGGCAAGCAGGCCGTCGAGGAAGCCGGCCGAATGCAGGATGAAGTTGGCGCCGCAATGCACGGCCGAGAGCATGGACATCAGCCCTTCCTGCATCGCCTGTCCGTCCGGCAGCTTGGAATTGGAGAAATTGCCGGCGCAGCGCAGCGGCAGCTTCAGCCGCCGGGCGAGCTGGCCGACGACCATCGAGCCGATGGCCGGCTCCGGCGTGCCGAAGGTCGGCGAGCCCGAGCGCAGCGACATGGAGGACAGGAAATTGCCGAAGATAACAGGCGCGCCCTTGCGCTCCAGCTGCGTCAGCGCGCAGCCGGCCAGCGTTTCGGCATAGGACTGGGCAATCGCCCCGGCATTGGTGACCGGCCCCATGGCGCCGCCAAGGATGAAAGGCACGACGACCGCCGCTTGGTTGGCGCGCGCATAGGCGCGAAGCGATTTCGTCATCGTGCCGTCCCAGACGAGCGGCGAATTGACGTTGACATTGCCGAGGATGACGCAATTCCTGTCGACGAAATCCGCGCCGAACAGGATACGCGCCATGGCGATGGAATCCTCGGCGCGCTCCTCCGCCGTGATCGAGCCCATGAAGGCGCGGTCGGAATATTTGATATGGCTGTAGACCATATGCAGATGGCGCTTGTTGACCGGGATATCCACCGGCTCGCAGATCGTGCCGCCGGAATGGTGCAGCCAGGGGCTGGCCTGGGCCAGCTTGATGAAGTTGCGGAAATCCTCGATCGTGCCGTAGCGCCGGCCCTTGTCCAGATCCATGACGAAGGGCGAGCCGTAGGCCGGAGAGAAAACGACGTTGTTGCCGCCGATCTGCACGTTGTTGGCGGGATTGCGGGCATGTTGGGTGAATTCGGCCGGCGCCGAGGACACGATTTCCCGCAGCATTCCGGGCTCGAAGCGGACCAGTTCGCCATCGACCCTGGCGCCGGCGCGCTTCCAGTAATCGAGGACGATGGGGTCGTCGCGGAATGCGATGCCGACTTCGGCGAGAATGCGATCGGCGGTGCGCTCGATCTTGAGCAGGTTTTCCTCGGAGAGAATGTCATAGGTCGGAATGCCGCGCACGATATAGGGCACCCCAAGCGGCTTGGCCGTGCCTTCGCGGCGGCCGCTGCGCCCGCCTCTTGCCTTGCGGGGTGTTTCGATTTCAGCGCCCAATGCCGCGGCCATGTCGTGTTCCTCCATTTCCGCTCATGCTAGGGATAAAACAATCCCTTGTGACGCCGCAAAAATTCGAGGAATGATATAAGCTCATCTTATCGCAGAGCCTTTCCCGTCATGTCGAGTTTCCGCCGCCTGCTGCCGTCCGCCACCAGCCTGATCGTCTTCGAGGCGGCCGGGCGGCACGAGAATTTCACCCGCGCGGCCCAAGAGCTGGGCATGAGTCAGGCGGCGGTGTCCTATGCGGTGCGCGGGCTGGAGGCGCAGCTCGGCGTGCCGCTGTTCCACCGCCTGCATCGCTCGGTGGAACTGACCGAGGTCGGCGAACGCTTCCATGCCGACGTCTCGGCCGGTCTTGCCCGCATCCAGAAATCGGCCGAGGACATTCGCGCCAAGGGCCGCGAGGTCAATGTGACGCTCGCCGCATCCACCGCATTTGCCTCGATGTGGATGCTGCCGCGACTGGCGCGAATGCGCGCCGACCTGCCGGAAGTGGATCTGCGCATCCAGACGGGCGTGCGCGATCTCGAGCTGGAGGAGGAGCAGATTCCGCTCGGCATTCGCGGCGGCGACCCCGCCGACTGGCCGCGCTATCATGCGGCGCTGCTATCGCCGGAAATCATCGGCGCGGTCGCCAGCCCCGCCTTCATCGAGGCGCATGGCTTTCCATCGACGCCCGAGGAGGTCGCCCGCCACCGGCTGATCTGGCTGGAGGAGCCGGTGCGCGTCGCCTGCGACTGGCCGGACTGGTTCGCCAGCGCCGGCGTCGCCTATGCACCGCACGGGCGCCGGCTGGCGATCAATGACTACGTGCTGGTCATCCAGGCGGTGCTGGCCGGCGATGGCATCGCGCTGAGCTGGAAGCACCTGACCGGCCTGCAGATCCGCTCCGGCGCGCTGGTGCCGGTGGGCAATCACCTGCTGGATACGGGCAAGGCGTTCTACGTCGTCTGGCCGCGCGGGCGCGAGCTGAACGCCCATGCGGCGCGGGTGCGCGACTGGCTGCTGCAGGAAGGGCAAAGGGATCGCGACGACGCCACCGCCGCGCCTTGATGCGTCAGAGCGCGGCGCGCATCGCCAGGTCGGCGCCGGTATCCTGGTAGAAACGGCGGGCGCAGACGACGGTGGCGGCGGCATCGGCCGGCTTGCCGTAGAAATAGCCCTGGCCCATGCCGCAGCCGAGCTGCTTCAGCTTCGTCGCCTCCCGCATGGTCTCGATGCCCTCGGCCACCACCTCCAGCCCCAGCCCGTCGCACATCGAGATGATCGCCTTGACGATCTCCTCGCTGGTGCGATCCGTGGCGATGCGCGAGACGAAGGCGCGATCGACCTTGACCTTGTCGAAGGTGAAATCGCGCAGGCGCCCGAGGCTGGACTGGCCGGTGCCGAAATCGTCGAGCGCGATGTGGACGCCGGCCTGGCGCAGTTCGGCAATGATGCGCTGGGCGGTGTCGGCGCAGCCCATCACCGCGGTCTCAGTGATTTCCAGCTCCAGCCGCTTGGGGTCGAGCCCGACGAGATTGACGATCGACAAGACGTTGTTGGCCGTTGCCGGATCCATGAGCTGGGCAGACGACAGGTTGAAGGACAAGAACAGGTCGCGCGGCCAGGAAAGGGCCGCCTCCGCCGCCTTGCGCAGCAACGCCTCCGACAAAGCGTCGATGAAGCCGCGCTCCTCAGCCAGCGGCACGAAGACGGCGGGCGAGACGAAGCCGAGATCGGGATCGTTCCAGCGCGCCAGCGCCTCGAAACCCAGCACCGTATCGTTCTGCAGGTTGACGATCGGCTGGAAATAGACCTCGACCTGGTCGTTGATGATGGCGTTGCGCAACGCCTGTTCGAGCTGCGTCGCCCGCTTCATCTCCTCGGCGATCTCGCGCGAATAGACGGTGATCTGGCCGCGGCCGCGTCTTTTGGAACGGTAGAGCGCCGTCTCGGCGCTCTTGACCAGATCCTCGAACCGATCGCCGGCGAAGGGGTAGATGGCGAAACCGAAGGATGCGGAGAGACGGACGTTGCGATCGCCGAGATCGTAAGGGGCCGAGAGCACGTCGCGGATGGTCTGGCCGAGGCGCTCGGCGCCGGAGCGCTCGAAGACCAGCGGCAGAACGAAAGCGAATTCGTCGCCGTCGTGGCGGGTGACGTAGGCGCCTTCCGGCACGCAGGCCTTCAACCGATGCGCCACCTGGCAGAGAATCTCATCGCCGGCATCGGCGCCGAACAGGTCGTTGATCGGCTTGAACCCGTCGAGATTGACGATTCCGATCGCGAAGGGCGCCGGATCCTCGGCACGTTCGGCGGCCAGCAGCCGCACCTTGTCGCGCATCCGGTAGCGATTGCCGAGCCCGGTCAGCGGGTCGGTGTAGGCCATCGCCTGCAATTCGTTCTGGCTGACCTGCGGCAGGCCAGTCTCGACGGCTCTCATGGGCACTTCGGCACTTCCTGTTGCTTCCTCCACCTGGGAAGAATGATCGAGGAATATTAAGAAGTACCTTAGAGCCCCACCCTGTCGCGGGCCTGCCCATATCCCTCAATTTTGGGAGTTGACACGTTTTTCGGCGCTTTATCGATCAGGCGATGGAGGCGAGCGCCCGCTGCGGGATATGCCGCTGGAACACGGCTTCGAGCACATCGGGGCTGATCGGCTTGAGAAGCGTGTCGTCCATACCGGCTTCCAGGCAGCGCTGGCGGTCGAGATCGAAGGCCTGGGCGAGCACGCCGACGATCGGCGTGCGGGTGCCGGTCGCGGCCTCCTGGGTGCGGATGGCGCGAGTGGCCTCGCAACCGTTCATGCCCGGCAGGGTCGTGTCCATCAGCACGATGGCGGGGCGATGCAGCGCCCAGAAATCCACCGCCTCGGCGCCGTCGGTCGCCACCACATAGCTATAGCCGAGGCTATCGAGGATCTGCGAGAAGACGATGCGGTTGATGTCGTTGTCTTCAGCAACCAACACGTCGATGCCCGAGGCCGGCGCCGCCTCGGGCGGACGATCCTGCGCGGCCGGCAGGCTCGTCAACGGTTCACGGCGGTTGAAATGGCGCAAGGCGAGATAGCCGAGCCGCTCGGCGAACTGCGTTTCCTCCAGACCGACCGCCTCATGGCCGCGCCGCCGGGCGATATCGAGGGCACGTGGCCCCAGCCGCCGGTCGATGGCGACGAGATCGACGCAGACACCAGCGGTCGCGGCGGCTTCGAGGAAGGCGGCAAGCTCGGTCTCATCGCGCACCACGCACGCATCGATGCCGAGCCGCTTCAAGGCCGGCAGGGCGGTAGCCGCCAGCGCCGCATCGGCGCTGGCCACCAGTACCCGCCCGCCGAGCAGGCGATCCGGGAACCAGGTTTCGGTCGCCGTTTCCGGTATCGCTTCAGTCACGGCGAGCGCGGTATCGGGCACGATGACGGCATCGCCATGGGTGTCGAAATCCGAGGGGTCGGCGACCGTGCTGACCAGGAAGTAATGCCCCGGCCGGCCGAGCCGCCACTTGCGGGTCGGCACCGTCATCTCGCGGCCGTCCGGATGGACCAGCTTTTCGCTGACGGTGGCGGCGAGGCCGGAATTCATCACCTGCCGGTCGACGGCATCGAAGCGGGCGGCGAGTGCGGCCGGCAGCGTATCGAACAGCGACTTGCCGAGCAGATCCTCCGGCGTCATGCCACGCAGCGTACAATAGGCCTTGTTGACCGCGACATAGGTGAGGCTGCGATCCTTGACGAACAGCGGATAGGGCAGCGAATCGAGGATCTCCTCGGTGAGTTGCACCCGTTCCAGGTCGTTGCGCCACTGTTCCTCGCGGCGTTTGGTCTCGCTGGGATCGGTGACCACCAGCAGGCCGGTGCCATCGGCCAGACGGCGGCGCACCAGCCGCAGCCAGCGGTCCATGCCCTGCTTTTCGGTGACGTCGCCGCGCTCGCGCCAGAACAGCGCCAGCCGGTCGGCGATCCAGTCAGCGCGCGCGCCAGCACCCCGCTGGGCCGCGCCACCGAAGATCGAGCGCAGCCCGACATCATAGGCAGCACCGAGGAAATCATGCAAGCTCGCGCCAGGCACCACGACATGCGGGCTGACCGGAAAATAAACCAGCAATTGCCGGCTGACGGCGAGGATGCGGTCATCGGCGTCAAAGAGCATGAAGGCAGCCGTCAGCGCATCGCCGGCCGCGTCCAGCCATTGCCCTTGAAGCCCCGCCTCGAATGACATTGCGTCATTCATTCCACTCTCCACGCCACTCTCCGCCGCGCCGGGACAATACGCTCCGTCTCAAGAGACGCGCAAACGCGGCGCGTCGGGCGGCGGTTGTCGATTGCGCGGGAAGCGGCCGATGGCCGCTGCCGGCGCCAGGCACGGTTCCCCGCACGATGCCTTCCCGCCTCATCGACAATTGCCATGCTTCAATTAAGGCGAGATTAAAATCACTCGGCTGCGGCGCGAAATCCTCGGCGCATCCACAACCCAGCCGCCGGCCGCATTTCCATCGACGGGGATTTGCGCTAGAAGCGCCGGCATGGCCATCAGACAGCTTTCCGAAACCGTCATCAACCAGATTGCCGCCGGCGAGGTGATCGAGCGGCCGGCCAGCGCCGCCAAGGAGCTGATCGAAAACGCCATCGACGCCGGCGCGACCCGCATCGAGATCGCCACCGCCGGCGGCGGCAAGAGCCTGCTGCGCGTTTCCGACAACGGCGCCGGCATGAGTCCCGCCGACCTCGAACTGGCGGTGAAGCGCCACTGCACCTCGAAGATCGAGGAAAGCCTCACCGATATCCGCACGCTCGGCTTTCGCGGCGAGGCGCTGCCGTCCATCGGCTCGGTGGCGCGGCTGACCATCCTCAGCCGCCGGCCCGGCGCGTCCGAAGGCGCGGAAATTTCCGTCCACGGCGGCCGGCTGACGCCGCCGCGCCCGGCCGCCGTCAATCCCGGCACCGTGGTCGAGGTGCGCGACCTGTTCTTCGCCACCCCGGCGCGGCTAAAATTTTTAAAGACCGAAAAGGCCGAGGCCGGGGCGATCACCGAGATCGTCAAGCGCATGGCCATCGCCTTCCCGAAGGTGCGTTTCGTGCTCTCCGGCGCCGACCGGACGACGCTGGAATTTCCCGCGACCGGCGACGACCATCTCGCCCGCATGGCGCAGGTGCTCGGCAAGGAATTCCGCGACAACGCCATCGAACTCGACGCGATGCGCGAGGATGTGGGCTTGACCGGCTTTGCCGGGGTGCCGACCTTCAATCGCGGCAATTCCGCCCATCAATATGCCTTCGTCAACGGACGGCCGGTGCAGGACAAGCTGATCCTCTCGGCGATCCGCGGCGCCTATGCCGAAACCATTCCGCAGGGGCGCTATCCGATTGCGGTGCTGGCGCTCTCCGTCGATCCGGCTTTGGTCGACGTCAACGTGCATCCGGCGAAATCCGATGTGCGCTTTCGCGATCCCGGGCTGGTGCGCGGCTTGATCGTCGGCGCGATCCGCGAGGCGCTGGCGCGCCATGGCGACCGGGCGGCGACCACCGGCGCCGACGGCATGATGCGCGCCTTCCGCCCCGGATTTTCCGGTTTTGCGCGGCCCGCGCCGACGCAGCCCTGGTCGGCGCAAAGCTCGCCGTCGCGCCCGCTCGACACGGGCTTTTCCGGCGGCACGATGCGCGAACCGGCACAACAGCCCTTTGCCGCCTTTTCGCAGCCTTCGGCGCGAGCGGAGGAGCCGGTTACGACCGCAGCGCCCGTTCCAGACGCCGACCATCGGCTTGGCGCGGCGCGGGCGCAGATCCATGAAAACTACATCGTCGCCCAGACCGGCGACGGGCTTGTTATCGTCGACCAGCACGCCGCGCATGAGCGGCTGGTGTTCGAAGCCTTACGCAAGGGCATGAAGGACAAGCGGCTCGCCTCGCAGGCGCTGCTGATTCCCGAGATCGTCGACCTGCCGGAAGAGGATTGCGACAGGCTGATGGTCCATGCGCAAGAATTCGACCGGCTTGGGCTGGCGATCGAACGTTTCGGCCCCGGCGCGATTGCCGTGCGCGAGACGCCGGCCATGCTCGGCGAGGTGGACGCAGCCGGCCTCATCCGCCAGCTCGCCGACGAGATCGCCGAATGGGACACGGCCTCCGGACTTGGCGCCAAGCTCGACTACGTCGCCGCCACCATGGCCTGCCACGGCTCGGTGCGCTCCGGCCGGCGTCTTCGGGTCGAGGAAATGAACGCGCTTCTGCGGCAGATGGAAGCGACGCCCGGCTCCGGCCAGTGCAATCACGGCCGGCCGACCTATATCGAACTGAAACTTTCCGATATCGAACGGCTGTTCGGGCGGAGCTGAAAAAACTGGAAATCGGGCGACGCTCGGAGTATGGCAATCCGATGATCCGCGGCAGGAGAGTGCGCATGAACCGTTTCGAAGGCTTCGGCAATACGGAAGCGAAGATCAAATATCTCGATGCCGACTTCCAGATCCTGTCGCCCGGCCACTATGTCACCTGCGCGATGACCGGCAGGCACATCCCGCTCGACGAGCTGCGCTACTGGAGTGTGGCCCGGCAGGAGCCCTATGCCGACGCATCCGCCTCGCTGGAGGCCGACAAGCGCGCCGGGGCTTTGCCGATCCAGCAGCGGAATTGATCGAACCGCGATAGCCCCTCATCCGGTTTGCCGGCCACCGTCTCCCCGTACGCGGGACTTACGGGCCAAGTCCCTTTCCGCGCGCGACAAGTCGACCGCATGGAACGAAAGCTTGCCTCAAACCCATTCTCCCTCATGAGGAGAAGGGGATATGCCGCATGGGCTTCCCAAAAACGATGACGCTGCGTGGGGCAAGTCCCTCGCCCCGCTTGTAGGGTGAGGGGTTAATCCCTCCCCCCCGCCAGCATCCGCGCCTTCGCCACTTTCGCCGCTGCATCCAGAATCTGCCCCGGCGCATGCGGATTATCGAACGTCATCTCGACGGTGACGACGCGGGAAAGGTGGGCCAGTTCCTCGGCCTTGCCGTGATGGCCGGTGAGGCGGACGAGGTCCTTGGCGGTGGTGACCAGCAGTGCGTCCTGCTTGGCGGCGTCGGCGATCAGGTCGGCGATTTCGTCGTCGGAGAGGTGATGGTGGTCGCCGAAGACGCGTTTTCCGGCGATGACGGCGCCGAGCGCCTCGACAGTGCGGAAGAATTTGTCCGGGTCGGCGATACCGGCATAGGCGAAGACCTTGCGGCCCGCGAGATCGGGCTCGGGATGGGTGGCGAGCGCGCCGATGACCACGCTTTTCCCCATGCGCGCCGCCTGGCGCACCAGCCGGTCCGCCGCCGAACCGCTGCCGACCACCATCAGCGCCGAGGCATGGCGAAACTGGGTGCGGATCGGCGCGCGCACCGGGCCGCCCGGCACGACATGGCCGTTGCCGATGCCCCGTCGGCTGTCGACCACGATCAGCGCGTAATCGACCGTCAGCCGCGCGCTCTGGAAGCCGTCATCCATGATGATGACGTCAACGCCCTCGGCGACCAGCCTTTTCGCCCCCTCGACCCGGCGGCGGCAGACGACGGTCGTCGCCTCGCGCGCCAGAAGCAGCGGCTCATCGCCGACATCGACGGCGCGGTGGCGGTCGGGATCGACCAGCGTGGTCACGTCGAGCGAGCCGCCATAGCCACGGCTCAGGAAACCGGGCTTCAGCCCCTTCTCCTTCGCCGCCTTGGCCAGCGCCATGGCCGTCGGCGTCTTGCCGGCGCCGCCGACAGTGAAATTGCCGACGCAGACCACCGGCACGGGAATGGCGGCCCGCTTGCCGTGGTTCATGCGATAGCGGGCGACGCGGCCATAGAGGAACGAGGCGGGCCAGAGCAGCCACGCCCGCAGGCCGGGTTTTGTCCACCAGAAAGGCGGCGCTTCCGAAATCATCCGGTCACGCCACTTCGAGGGCCGGGAGAACGCTTTCCAGCTCGGTGATGTCGTTGAGGCAATGGTCGCTGGCGGCGGAGAGCGAGGCGCGCGAGCCGGTGCCGGTCAGCACCGCAACCGTCATGCCGGCGCCGGCATTGCGGCCCATATGCATGTCGTGATTGTTGTCGCCGACCATCACCACCTCTTCCGGAATGACGCCGACGGCGGCGCAGAAGCCGAGCAACATGCCGGGCTCCGGCTTGACGCCGTAGCCGCTGTCATAGCCGGCGACGTAATCGAGAAAGGCGGCGAAGCCGAAGCGCTCGGCGGTGGCGCGGATCGAGCGCTCGTTGTCGCTGGAGGCGACGCCGAGATAATAACCCTTGGCCTTCAGCCCGGCGAAATAGGGGCCGAGATCGGTGACGGCCACCGCCCGGTCGGCGCCGGTGGCAAAGAGGGCGTCGAGCTCGGCGATCAGTTCGTCGGTTGCAATCGGCGAGCCGGCGGCGACCAGTCCATGGGCGATCTCGACCGTATTGCCGGCGGCCAGCAGGCTGTCGGGCACCACATGGCCGGTTTCGGGATCCATGCCGCAGCCGAGCAGCAGTTGCGCGGCCAGCGTTTCGTCGCCACGCGCGGCGAACAGGGCAAGCTCGCGATTCACCGGCAGCCAGCTCTTGGCATAGTCGAGCAGGGTTCCGTCCTTGTCGAACAGGATGGCCTTGATGCGGGGCGATGGCATGGGCGATTCCTCCTGCGGGTAATGGATGCGGCTCAGGCCGGGGCGGCGGCGCGCGGATGCAGGCGTGCCTTGACGGTGAGCGGATTGATATAGGGCTCCAGCCCCTTGACGGTGGAGATCAGCGCGCCGCGCATGTCCTGCACGGTGTCGAGCCCGGCCTTGATCATCGACTGGCGGGCGGCGTCGTTGGTCAGCAGGTAATGCACCGCCTTCACCAGCATCTCGACATCGCGCACCATGCGGGCGCTGCCATTGCGCGCCAGCCGCTGATAGGTGTCGCGGAAATTCTGCACATGGCCGCCGGAGAGCACGGCGCAGCCGAGCATGGCGGGCTCCAGCGGGTTCTGCCCGCCTTCGGCGAACATCGAGCGGCCGACGAAGGCGACTTCGGTCAGGCCGAGGTAAAGCCCCATCTCGCCGATGGTATCGCCGAGGAAGATATCGACATCGGGGGTCAGGGCATCGTTGCGGGTGCGGCGCGCCACCTTCAATCCCTTTTCGACCAGCGCCTTTTCCAGCTCGTCGCAGCGTTCGGGATGGCGCGGCACGACGATGGTCAGCAGGCCGTCGCGCTCCTTCAGCGTGCGATGCACGGTGGCGGCGGCCATTTCCTCGCCCTCGAAGGTGGAGATCGCCGCCCAGGTCTTGCGCGCGCCGATCTGGCCGCGATAACGCGCGAGATCCTCCGGGTTGTGCGGCGGCATGTCGTTGTCGACCTTGAGATTACCGGAGACCATCACCGGCAGGGCGCCGAGATCGCGGAAGCGCTCGGCATCGACATCCGACTGGGCAATCACCAGCGCCAGATGCTCGAACAGCGCCTCGGCGATCGCGGGGCGCTTGCGCCAGCGGGCGAAGGAGCGATCCGACATGCGGGCATTCACCAGCACCTGCGGAATATGACGGCGGCCCAGTTCCATGATGGTCGTCGGCCAGATCTCGGATTCGGCGATGATGGCGACATCCGGCTGCCAGTAATCGAGGAACCGCGAAACGGCGGGCTTGAGGTCGAGCGGCACGTATTGATGCATGGCATCGGCGCCCAGCCGGCTTTCGGCAACCTTGGCGGAGGTGATGGTGCCGGTGGTCAGCACGACGTTGATTTCGCGGCGGCGCATCTCGCGGATCAGCGGCACCACCGCATTGGTCTCGCCGACGCTGGCCGCATGGAACCAGATCAGCGGCCCCTGCGGGCGCGGCAGGCTGGCATGGCCGAAGCGCTCGCCGCGGCGCGCCCGGTCTTCCTTGCCCTTGGCGGCGCGCAGCGCGAGATAGGGGCCGATCAGCGGATAGGCGACCATGCCTGCCCAGCGATAGCCGGTGAGTGCCGCGCGCGCCAGACCACTGCTCATTGGCCGTCGCTCCGGCCCGCGCCCATCATCGCCTTCAAATGCCAACTCCCCAATGTCATCAGTCTTTTTCGACGTCGTAAACGGATCGGTGCCGGTGCGGCGAAACGATGTGGGGGCGCGCCTGCGCCGCAATCCAGTCGTTTCCTTGTCCGGAGGATTTCCGCCGTCCCGAGGGACGTGTGGAAATGCCCCGGCCTGTCATGTCGGGCAGAACCGCGACAGCGATCCCGCCCAGCCCGTCATGCCTCGTCCGGAGTGAGGAGCTTGTGCATGTGGACGATGAAATAGCGCATATGCGCGTTGTCGACGGTCTGCTGTGCCTTGGCCTTCCAGGCACTCAGCGCGGTCGCGTAATCAGGAAAGATCCCGACGATGTCCAGATCCTTGAGATTGCGGAACTCGACCTTGGTGAGATCGTCCAGCTCGCCGCCGAATACCAGGTGGAGGAGCTGCTTCTTGTCGTTGGTTTGCATCATTTGCCTTTTCCCGAACTTCACTCCCTCGGCAAGTCACATGCGAGATTTTTCCCGAAAGGTCAACGTTTCAGATCCGCGTCAGATTGGCCAGCAGATGCGGCAGAACCTCGGCGGAGGCTGCGCAAAGCGTATCGTGGGCGACGGTTTCCCGGTTGTAGGCGAGCGGCCTGCCCTCCAATCCCACCAGTTGCCCGCCGGCTTCGGCGAGAATGATGTCGGCGGCGGCCAGATCCCAGTCATGGGAGTTCTTCTTGACCAGCGTACCGTCGATGCGTCCGTCGGCGATCATGGCGAGCCGGTAGGCAAGCGAGGGCACATGGCGGATACGCTCGACCCCGGCGCGGAAACCGGGTTCGAAACGGGACACGATGTCTTCGGGTGCGGCAAGCTGCAGGCGGGCGCCGCGCACCGGCGCCGAAACGGAGATGGCCTTGCCGTTCTTCCAGGCGCCCGCGCCGGCCGCGGCCCAGAAATCCTCGCCGAGCGCCGGCGCGACCAGCACGCCGGCCACCGGGACGGCGCGATGCACCACCGCGACGCTGACGCACCAGGTGTCCAGCCCGGCGATGAAGGCGCGGGTGCCGTCGATGGGATCGACCACGAACAGCGTCTCGCAGCCGAGGCGGGCGGCATCATCTTCGGTTTCTTCCGACAGCCAGCCGTAATTCGGCCGGGCGGCGCGCAGAATCTGCGCCAGCTTTTCGTTTGCGGCGAAATCGGCGGCGCTGACCGGCGAACGGTTCTCGTTCTTGTACCAGACCTCCGGCGATTTGCCGAAGAAGCCCATCGCGACTTCGCCGGCGGCGCTGGCGGCGGCGCGAATGAGATCGAGATCCTCCGCCCAGGAGCCGGCCGCATCGCCCATCAAAGGCCCGCCAGCGTCATGCCCTCGATGGCGAGCGTCGGGGCCGCGATCGAGAAGCTGTAGTCGATGTCATCGGCCGGCGTGACCTTGAGGAACATGTCCTTGAGGTTCGAGGCGATGGTGACCTCGGCGACCGGAAAGGCGAGCTCGCCGTTCTCGATCCAGAAACCGGTGGCGCCGCGGCTATATTCGCCGGTGACCATGTTGACCCCCTGTCCGATCAGTTCGGTGACGTAAAGGCCGGTGCCGACCGAGGCGATCAGTTCCTGCGGCGTCCGGCTGCCCGGATCGAGCAGGAGATTGGTGGAGGCGGGATTGACGAGATTGCCGCCGCGCACACCGCGCCCGTTGGTCTTCAGGCCGAGCTGGCGGGCGGTCGAGGTCGACAGGAACCAATGCTTGAGAATGCCGTCCTCGACCATGGCGAGCCTGCGGCCGGTGACGCCCTCGCCGTCGAAGGGCCGCGAGGCGGAACCGCGACGGATCAGCGGATCGTCGGTGAGGCTGATACCCGACGCAAGGACTTGCTTACCCATCATGTCACGCAAGAAACTGGTCTTGCGAGCGACGGACGCGCCGTTGATCGCGCCGGCAAGATGGCCGACGAAACCGCGCGCCACGCGCGGATCGAAGACGACGGTGACGTTCTTCGCGGTCGCCACCTGGCGCGGGTTCAGCCGCTTGACCACCCGCTCGCCGGCGCGCCTGCCGATCTCGGGGGCGCCGTCGAGATCGGCGTAATAGAGGCGGCTGTCGAAATCGTAGTCGCGCTCCATGCCGGTGCCTTCGCCGGCGATGACGCTGACCGAACGGCCGAAACGCGAGCCGGCATAGCTGCCGGAAAAACCATGCGAGGTGACCAGCACCAGCCCGCCCATGCCGGCGGAGGCCGAAGCGCCCGCCGAATTGGAGACGCCGGAGACATCGAGGGCGGCCGCTTCGGCCGCCAGCGCCGCCTCGGTCAATTCCTCGGCCGACACCTCCGTCGGATCGAACAGGTCGAGATCGGGATAGTCGCGGGACAGATCGGCCTCGTCGGCAAGGCAGGCATAGGGGTCTTCCGGCGAGACGCGGGCCATGGCGACGGCACGCTCGGCGATCGCCCGGAGATCGGCGCCGGGCGTTGCCGAGACGCTGGCGACCTTGTCGCCGACAAAGACGCGCAACGAGAAATCGTCGCTTTCGGAGGCATCGACGCCCTCGACCTTGCCGAGACGAACGCTGACCGAGCGAGCGCGCGAGCGCACCACCACGGCATCGGCCTTGTCGGCGCCGGCGGCGCGGGCAAGCTCGATCAATTCGGCGGCACGGGACAGAAGCGGGGCAGAATCGATTTCAGAAGACATGATTTGGCCTTTCGTTCCGGTTCCATTTATTGTGCGCATCCAAAAGCATCAAGGGCAAGGCGGCCGATTCCCCCGCGCCTGCCCTTGCAGACGCCATACCAAACGAGACGAAACCCATGTCATCCGCCCATCCCGTGTTTTCCGAAGCCCTTGTCCTGCTCGGCGGCGCGGTCGTTTCCGCGCCGCTGTTCAAGAAGCTGGGGCTCGGCACCGTGCTCGGCTATCTCGCCGCCGGCGTCGTCATCGGCCCCCTCCTCGGCCTCATCCATGACGGCGAGGACATATTGAGCGTCGCCGAACTCGGCGTCGTCTTCCTGCTGTTCGTCATCGGCCTGGAACTGAAACCCTCGCGGCTCTGGCAATTGCGCCGCGATATCTTCGGGATCGGGCTGGCGCAGGTGCTGGTGAGCGGCGCGGCGCTGTTTGCGCTGGCGCTCGTCTTCGGGGTCGAATGGAAGGCGGGACTGGTCGCCGGTTTCGGCCTCGCGCTCTCCTCCACCGCCTTTTCGCTGCAGATCCTCGGCGAATCTGGCGATCTCAACACCCGCTACGGGCAATTGTCCTTCTGCATCCTGCTGTTCCAGGATCTGGCGATCGTGCCGCTTCTGGCGCTGATCACCATTCTCGACGGCGGCGTGGACAGCAGCGGCTCGCCGCTGCAAAGCTTCGCCATCGCGGTGGCGGCGGTTTCGGTGACGGTGCTGGCCGGCCGCTTCCTGCTGACGCCGCTATTCCAGGTCATCGCCCGCACCGGGGCGCGCGAGGTGATGATCGCCGCCGCCCTGCTCGTCGTCATCGGCTTTGCGACGCTGATCCAGGCGGCAGGCCTATCGATGGCCATGGGCGCCTTCCTCTCCGGGGTGATGCTGGCCGAATCCTCCTATCGTCACGAACTGGAAGCCGATATCGAGCCGTTTCGCGGCATCCTGCTCGGCCTGTTCTTCATCGGCGTCGGCCTGTCGCTCGATCTCGCCGTCATCCTGGACAAGGCGGCGACCATCCTGATCGCCGTGCCGGCGGTGATGCTGCTCAAGGGGCTGGTGATCTACGGCGTCTGCCGCGCCGGCGGCTCCAGCCATAACGATGCCGTGCGCATCGCCTTCCTGCTGCCGCAGGGCGGCGAATTCGGCTTCGTGCTGTTTACCACCGCTGCGGCGCATTCGTTGATGTCGAATGCCGACGCTTCATTGCTCGCGGCCATCGTCACGCTCTCCATGGCGCTGACGCCACTGGCGGCGCGCCTGTCGCGGCGCTTCCTCACCGGAGAAGCGCATGAGGAGATGGACGAGGATTTCGAGGGCGCCGGCTCCGATGTGCTGATGATCGGCTTCTCGCGTTTCGGCCAGATCGCCTCGCAAATTCTCCTGGCCGGCGGGCGTGACGTCACCGTCATCGATTTCTCGGCCGACCGCGTGCGCCAGGCCTCGAGCTTCGGCTTCCGCATTTATTTCGGCGACGGCACCCGCAAGGACGTGCTGCTGGCCGCCGGCATCGAGAAGGCCAAGCTGATCGCCGTCTGCACCCACAAGCCGGAAATCACCGACCGCATCGTGGCGCTGATCCGTTCGGATTTTCCGCAGGCTCAGCTTTTCGTCCGCTCCTACGACCGCGTCCACACCCTTTCGCTGCGGGCGCAAGGGGTGGATTACGAATTGCGCGAGACGCTGGAATCGGGTCTGCTGTTCGGACGGCGCACGCTGGAGGCTCTGGGGCTCGGCGAGGAACAGGCCACCGCCATCGGCGACGACATCCGCCGCCGCGACGAGGAGCGCCTGGTGCTGCAGGCGACCGACGGCCTGCAGGCCGGGCGGCACATGCTCTTTTCGCGCCCGGTCAAGCCGGAGCCGCTGCTCAAGCCGAAACGCCAGGTGGACGACTACGACGAAATGCCCGATCCGGCCGTCGAGGATGCCGCCGCATCATGAGCGGGCCCACTTTTCGAATTCGAGGTCGAGGGCGCGCTTCAGCTCGTCCTTGACGACCGCCGTTTCGGCCAGAATCTGTCGCGCCTTCATGAAATCGAGCACCCTGAAACGGTTGACCGGCGGGCGCAGAAAGATATGCGGCGGCTGCAGCCGCAGCTTCATGGAAATCGCCGCCTGCATCATCAACTGACCGGCGCCGAACAGGCTGTCGACGCGGTTCGGCACATGGGTTCCGTCCCCTTCCGGCGCGCCGACGACATCGACGCCGATGACGATATCGGCATGCGGCATCAGGTGCTCGTAGGGCACGGGATTGAAGATGCCGCCATCGATCATGATGCGACCTTCGACCGTCACCGGCATGAACAGCGCCGGAATGGCGGCGGAGGCGGCGAGCGCCGGAAACAGGTCGCCAGCCTCGAGCACGACTTCCCGCTGCCCGTAATAATCGGTGGCGGAGACGTGCAGCGGGGTGGGCAGAGCCTCGAAACTGCCTGGAACCTGCGCCGGCAGGAAGGCGCGCAGGATGCGCTCCAGATCGAACTGCCCCAAGCGGAAACCGCGCCCCATGGCCGCGCGCATCGAGGGCGGGCGCAGGCTCCACAGGCGATGGGCGACCACCGCCTTGCGGCCAAGGGTGGAAAGCGTGTGCTCGCGGATGTCTTCGCCGCGCATGCCCGCCGCCATGCCGGCCCCGACAATGGCGCCGATGGAAGCGCCGGCGACGCGCACCGGGCTGAGGCCGAGCTCATCCAGCGTCTCGACGACGTGGATATGGGCGAGACCGCGCGCGCCGCCGCCGCCGAAGGCGACGGCTACCGTTGGACAGGTCACGGCGCGTAACGATAAAAATGCATCTTCGTATCGCCGAAGGTGCGGTTTTCAAGGAAGCGGAAGGCATCACTGAGCGCCGGCACGACATCGGCGCGCTCTTCGAGGATGCAGAGCGCCTGGGGTTGCAGCCAGCCGCCGGTATGCGCCGCCTCGAAGGCCTTCTCGCCGGCGCCCTGGCCATAGGGCGGATCGGCGAACAGCAGATGAAACGGCTCGGCCGTGCCGACGCCGCCAAGCTTGGTGGCGTCGCGGCGCAGCATGCGGGCCCGGCCATGCAGGCCGAGCGCCTCGATGTTTTCCCAGAGCAGGCCCCGCCCCTCGACGCTGCTCTCGACGAACAGCGCTTGGCGGCAACCGCGCGACAGGGCCTCCAGCCCGACCGCGCCGGTGCCGGCGAACAGGTCGATCACCCGCGTGCCGTCAAGGCTTTCCGGGTAGGCGTGGGAGAGGATATTGAACAGGCTTTCGCGCGTCCGGTCCGTCGTCGGGCGAATGGCATTCGACTGCGGCGTGGCCAGAGCGCGGCCCCGAAATTCACCGCCGACGATCCGCACCGCGCGTCATGCCCTTTCCGCCGCCATTGCCTCTGCCACCGCCCGGCTTGCCGCCGAAGGGGCGATCCCCGCCCGAAGGACGGTCCGAGCGCGGCTTGCCCGCGCCGGGCTTGCCGCCAGATGACTTTCCGCCACCCGGTTTGCCGCCGAAGGATTTCCCACCGCCAGGCTTGCCGCCGAAGGGCTTGCCGGTGCCCGCGCCTTCCCGGCTCTTGAACGGCTTGTCCGAGCGGAACGGGCGCTCGCCACCCTCGGGGCGGTCGCTGCGGAACGAACGGGCGGGACGCTCGCCGTCACCGAAGGAGCGCTCGCCGCGCGGCTTGCGATCGTCGAATTCGCGCGGCTTGCGGTCACCAAAATCCCGCGGCTTGCGGTCGCCGAAGTCGCCACGCGGCGGGCGATCGCCAAAATCGCGGGGCTTGCGGTCGCCGAAATCGCGGCCACGGCGCGGGGCATCGGCCTCGTCGCGGCTGCGCGGGGCCGGCGCCTCGGCGCGGATCCAGTCGCGGTCTTCCTCGGCGCGATTGACCAGCACGCGCGGGCCGGCAGCGGCGCCACGCGTCATCGGCCTTCCGCCGCCCTTGCGGTCGGGATCGTGCTTGGTCGTGGTGCGGGTGGGCTGGCCATCCTTGGTACGGCCGAAACGCTTGGTGGCCGGCGCGCCTTCGGGGCGCGGACGCGGCGCGCGCTTCTCGGTCGCGGCCTCGCCACCCTGCTTGGCGGCCTTTTCGGCCACGGGCCGGGCGCCGGGCGCCATCCAGACATTGGAGGTGCGCGGACGCGTCAGGGGGGCGCTGCGCTTTTCGCGGTCGCCGCCGAATTTCTGGTCGCGATCACCGCCGAAACGTTTTTCGCCGCGCTCCTCTCGGCGGGTGTCTAGGCGTCCAAGCGCCTTTTCGCGGCGGTCACCGGGCTTTTCGCGATAGGGTTTTTCGCCGCGCGGCCCCTCGTCGCGGGATTTGTCGCCACGCGGCCTATCGGCGCGTTCGGCCTTCCAGCCGGCCGGGGCCCGTTCTTCCTCTTCCGCCTTCTCCGCTTCGTAGATCGGCGCTTCGAAATTGGCGTTGGAATCGGCAATCAGGCGGGGGCCGAGCTGGTCGCGCAGCGTCTTGCCGCGCACTTCCAGCGCCTGCGCCTCCGGTAGGTCGGCGAGCTGGAACGGGCCATAGGAAATGCGGATCAGGCGGTTGACCTCGAGGCCGATGGCGCCGAGCACGTTCTTGATCTCACGGTTCTTGCCTTCGCGCAGGCCCATGGTGATCCAGACATTGTGTCCTTGCGTGCGGTCGAGGGTCGCCTCGATGCCGCCATAGAGCACGCCGTCGACGGCGATGCCGTCCTTGAGCCTGTCGAGCGCCGCCTGGTCGATGGCGCCATGGGCGCGCACGCGGTAGCGGCGCAGCCAGCCGGTCGCCGGCAGTTCGAGCACGCGGGCGAGACCGCCGTCATTGGTGAGCAGCAGCAGCCCTTCGGTGTTGATGTCGAGGCGGCCGACGGACATGACGCGCGGCAGGCCTTCCGGCAGGTTGTCGAAGACGGTCGGGCGTCCTTCGGGATCGGCATTGGTGGTCACCAGGCCGGCCGGCTTGTGATAGAGCCAGAGACGGGTGCGCTCGATGCCGCGGATCGGCATGTCGTCGACCTCGATGCGGTCGGCGAGCGTCGCATTGACGACCGGCGTGTCCAGCACCTTGCCGTTCAGCTTCACCCGGCCTTCCATGATCATCCGCTCGACATCGCGGCGCGAGGCGACGCCGGCGCGCGCGATCAGCTTGGAAATACGCTCCGCCTTGTCGGATGCGGGGGCGGCATCCTCCGCCTTCGGCTTGGCCGAAAAACTCTTAGCCGGACGCTCCGCGCCCTTTGCGGCGGATTTGAAGCTCCGCTCGCCGTGTTTCTTGTCGCTGCCGGGACGCTTCGCCCCGCCCCGCTGGGGCTTGTCTTTGAAAGTCATTTGCTGTTTGCCTTGGTTTTGGCTGTCGTATCAGGTCGCGCGGCTTCGGTTAAGAGGGAAATAGAGGCATGCCGCCGACAAATCAATTCATGCGGATGGCGCTGGAGGAGGCCAAAGCCGCCGGCGAACGCGGCGAAATCCCCGTCGGCGCCGTGCTGGTGCTCGATGGCCGGCCGCTGGCGCGCGCCGGAAACCGCACCCGCGAGTTGAACGACATCACCGCGCATGCCGAGATCCTCGTGCTGCGCGAGGCGGCGCGGCTGCTCGGCAACGAGCGGCTCAACGGCGCCGACCTGCATGTCACCCTCGAACCCTGCACGATGTGCGCCGCCGCCATTTCCTTTGCCCGCATTCGCCGCCTCTATTACGGGGCGGAGGACGCCAAGGGCGGCGCGGTCGACAATGGCGTGCGCTTCTACACCCGTCCGACCTGTCATCATGCTCCGGACGTCTATTCCGGTTTTCGCGCCGAGGAAGCCTCGGCGCTGCTGAAAAACTTCTTCGCGGGACGGCGGCCGGAGGAATAAACTCACTCGGCGGCGAAGGCCTTCAGCGCCTCGCCGGCCATGCGGTAGCGCAGCCATTCCGCCTGCGGCTCGGCGCCGATGGCGTCGTAGACGCGGATGGCCGGCTCGTTCCAGTCAAGCACGCTCCATTCGAAACGGCCGCAGCCGTTTTCGACGGCGATGCGGGCGAGCCGCTTCATCAGCGCTTTGCCCGCGCCCGAACCACGCGCATCCGGCGTCACATAGAGGTCTTCGAGATAGAGGCCGTTCTTCGCGAGCCATGTGGAATAGCTGAAGAACCAGACGGCGAAACCGATCGCCACACCGTCGCGCTCGCAGATCAGCGCCCGCGTCACCGAGGCCGGGCCGAACAGCGATTCGGCCACCGTTTCCTCGGTCGCCGCCACCTCGTGTTCGGCCTTCTCGTAGATCGCCAGCTCGCGAACGAAGCGCAGGATCGTGGCCGCATCCGCCCGCTCCGCCTCGCGGATCAGCAGCCCGCCGCCTGCCTTCTCGTCTACACGCGCATCCATGTCGTCACCCCGTCTTTTTGTCTTCGTGCATTTCATGGAAATGCCCCAACGAAAAGCGGCGCCGAAGCGCCGCAGAACTTGCCAATGAATTTCAAATCCTTACTGGAAGGGAACCCACCAGCTCGAATCCTGCTTGTCGGAAACGGCGGCCTTCTTGCGGCGCTTTTCCTTGGCCTTTTCCGGCTCGCCGAGATCGGTCAGGGCTGCCGGATCGGCAGCGCGATACTTGCTCGGCGGATCGGAGAGGAAACGGCGCTCCTCATAGGCGCCGTTCTGCTCGGCGCGCGCGGCGCGATAGGCGGCCTGCTGCTCCTTGTCAGACAGCGCCCGGCCATTGGCGCCGGTGGTGGCGAGCGGCGAGCGGTAGTGCGGCTTGTTCTTGTTCTCGTCCGCTTCGGCGACGAGGCGCGAACGGGTTTCCTCCGGCGATTCCACCCATTGCGGATTGTCCTTGCCGGCTACCGACTGCTGCGGCGCGACCAGCGCCGCCTGCTGCTTGTCCTTGGGCAGGACGAGGCCCGGGCGCGGGCTATAGGCAATGTTGTTCTTCGGCTTGGAGCTGCCGACGGTCACCGCCGAGCTGAGGTCGTCGACAAGCTGCTCGGCCGCCGTCTTGTCGGTGCCGTAGGTGGGGCTCGACATGCAGCCGGTGAGCGACAGGCAGGCGCCCATCAGCGCCGCGAAGCCGGCGGCCACTCGAAACTCATGCTTGATCTTCATGCTTACCCTTCCAGCCACGCCGGTTCGAACAGGTCTTGCCGTATCCCCGTTTTCTGGCGCTTGCCCGAGAAATCCGGCCATTTTCAGGCAGCAATACCGGATGAACCGCCAAAGAGCAATTCATCCGGCAGAGTTTCCAGAGTCTTTACCGTGTGCGCGCAGCCAGCTCGCGCAGCGCCTCGGCGTCGCGTGCCGAGACGTCCGGATAGTCGGGATCGGAGCCGACATCGGCCGTGATCCGCCACGAGCGGGCGCATTTGCGCCCTTCCGCCCGCTTCGGCTCGACGCCGACGCCGGGCACTTCGGACAGGCGGAAGGCATCGGCCGGGGCATCGCCCTCGACCACGGTCAGACCCGAGGTGATGCAGATTTCCTCGAAATCCTGGCCTTCCAGTGCCGCCAGCAGATCCTTGTCCGTGATGTAGACAACGGGTGCCGCCTCCAGCGAGGAGCCGATACGCTTGTCCTTGCGCTCGATTTCCAGCGCGCCGGTCACGACCTTGCGGACCTCGCGGATCTTGTCCCACTTCGCTTCCAGGCCTGCATCGTTCCATTCGGCGGGCACGGCCGGGAACTGCTCCAGATGCACCGAGACCGCATCCGGCTTCAGCGACAGCCAGGCTTCTTCCGTGGTGAAGGGCAACATCGGCGCGAGCCACGTCACCAGGCATTCGAACAGCTTGCGGATGACCGCAAGGCTTGCCCGGCGGCGCAGGCTCGACGGGGCGTCGCAATAGAGCGCGTCCTTGCGGATGTCGAAATAGAAGGCCGAAAGCTCGACATTGGAGAAATCGATCAGCGCGCGGGTGATGCGCTTGAAATCGAAGGCGTCGTAGCCGTCGCGCACCAGCCGGTCGAGCCCGGCCAGGCGATGCAGCATCAGCTTTTCAAGTTCCGGCAGCTCGGCATAGGCGATGTCCTCGCCGGTATCGTGGGCCAGCGTGCCGAGCATCCAGCGGATGGTGTTGCGCAGCTTGCGATAGGCGTCGATATTGGTCTGGATGATCGTCTTGCCGAGGCGCTGGTCTTCCCAGTAATCGGTGGTCATGACCCAGAGGCGCAGGATATCGGCGCCGGATTCCTTCATCACGTCCTGCGGCAGGACCGTGTTGCCGAGCGACTTCGACATCTTGCGGCCGTGCTCGTCCATGGTGAAACCATGGGTGATGACGGTGTCATAGGGCGCGCGGCCACGCGTCGCCGCCGATTCCAGCAGCGAGGAATGGAACCAGCCGCGATGCTGGTCGGAACCTTCGAGATAGACGTCGGCCGGCCATTTCAGGTCCGGGCGATCCTCCAGCGTGAAGGTATGGGTCGAGCCCGAGTCGAACCAGACGTCGAGGATGTCACGCACCTGCGTCCAGTCGTCCCGGTCGGAACGGCCTTCGAGGAAACGCTCCTTGGCGCCATCGGCGAACCAGGCGTCGGCGCCTTCGGCCTCGAAGGCATCGAGGATGCGGGCATTGACCGCCTCGTCCTGCAGGATCTCGCCGCCGGCATTGACGAAGACGCAGATCGGCACGCCCCAGGCGCGCTGGCGCGACAGCACCCAGTCCGGGCGGTTCTCGATCATGGCGCGCAGGCGGTTCTGGCCGGCGCCGGGCACGAAGCGGGTCTCGTCGATGGCGTTCAGAGCGCGCGAGCGCAGCGTGGTGCCGTCGCCGAGTTCCTTGTCCATGTAGACGAACCATTGCGGCGTGTTGCGGAAGATCACCGGCTTCTTGGAACGCCAGCTATGCGGATAGGTATGCTTCAGGCGGCCACGCGCAAACAGGTTTTTGGCGGCGATCAGCGCCTCGATGACGCGCTTGTTGGCGTCGCCCTTCTTGCCGTTGTCGTCGATGACGCGGGCGGCACCGCCTTCCGCTTCCGGGCCGAAGCCGGGAGCATCGCCGGTGTAGAAACCGGCATCGTCGACCGTGAACGGGATTTTCGCCGAGATGCCGCGCGCTCCCAGCGACCGGGCGTGGTGCATCCAGGCGTCGAAGTCCTCGCGGCCATGGCCGGGGGCGGTGTGGACGAAACCCGTACCGGCATCGTCGGTGACATGGTCGCCGTCGAGGAGCGGCACCTGGAAGTCATAGCCGAGCGAGGCCAGCGGATGGGCGCAGACGAGCGTAGCCAGTTCCTCGGCCGTCACGTCGCGAACGAGGGCGAGCGTCACCTTGGCCTTGGCGGCGCATTCCTCGGCGAGCTTCTTGGCGAAGATCAGCTTTTCGCCGGGCTGCGGGCCGAAATCATTCTCGGCGGCGGTCACATCATAGAGGCCGTAACCGAAACGCGACGAGAAGGAGATGGCGCGGTTGCCGGGGATGGTCCAGGGCGTGGTCGTCCAGATCACGACGGAAGCGCCGGCGAAATCGGCGGCGCCCTCAGTCACCGGGAATTTCACCCAGATCGTGTCGGATTCGTAATCCTGATATTCGACTTCCGCTTCGGCCAGCGCCGTGCGCTCGACCACCGACCACATGATCGGCTTGGAGCCGCGATAGAGCTGGCCGCTCTTGGCGATCTTCAGCAGTTCGCCGGCGATGCGCGCCTCGGCGTGGAAGTTCATCGTCGTGTAGGGATTGTCGAAGTCGCCCTCGATGCCCAAGCGCTTGAACTCCTCGGACTGGATCTTGATCCAGTGGGCGGCGAATTCACGGCATTCCCTGCGGAATTCGTTGATCGGCACCTCGTCCTTGTTCTTGCCCTTCTCGCGGTATTTTTCCTCGATCTTCCATTCGATCGGCAGGCCGTGGCAATCCCAGCCGGGCACGTAATTGGCGTCGCGGCCGCGCATCTGGAACGAGCGGGTGATGACGTCCTTGAGGATCTTGTTCAGCGCATGGCCGATATGGATGTTGCCGTTGGCATAGGGCGGGCCGTCATGCAGCACGAATTTGTCGCGGCCGGCGGCGGAGGCGCGCAGCTGCTTGTAAAGCCCCATCTTCTGCCAGCGGGCCACCGTTTCCGGCTCCTTCTGCGGCAGGCCGGCGCGCATCGGGAAATCGGTCTGCGGAAGATAGAGGGTCGAGGAATAGTCGTTCTTGTCAGCGGTCTCGGTCATGATCTGCCATCGGGCGCCCGATTGAGGGCGCGTAAAAGGGTGTCTGAAAATCGGAAAGCGTCAGTCGCGCCGACCATTGGGGCCGAACGCCAAAAACCCGGACCTCCGGCCTCGCTCAGAGTGCGCGGAGGGCCGGGCCAATAATTCGGGACGTCTTCATCAACCGGAATTGGGCCATGGTGGCGGATGTTTAGGGGGTTTTACGCCAAAAGGAAAGAGGCGGCCGCGAAGTTTGTCGCGGCGCAGCATCGTCGCGATCCGCCTCAGGACGCGATCTTTTCATCGAGAACCCCGAGCGGGCGCACACCGGACAGAAGCGCCCTCGCCTCCTCCTCGTCCTTGCGGATCTGGGCGACCAGCGGTTCGAGGCCGTCGAATTTCAGCTCGTCGCGCAGATGACCGAAGAAGGAGACCGAGCAGACCTGGCCATAGAGATCGCCGGAGAAATCGAACAGATAGGTTTCGAGCAGCGGCGCGCCGTTGTCGATGACCGTCGGGCGATAGCCGAAGGAGGCGACGCCGTCATGGATGGCGCCGTTCTCCAGCCGGAAGCGAACGGCATAGATGCCGGGACGCAGCGTCACCTCGCCCGGCAGCGACATGTTGGCGGTGGGATAGCCGAGCGTGCGGCCAAGCTGCTGGCCGTGGATGACCTCGGCCTCGACGGTGTAGCGATAGCCGAGCTGGCCGGCGGCTTCCGCCACCGCTCCTTCGGACAACAGAGTGCGGATGCGGCTCGACGAGATCACCTCCGTATTCTCGTCGCGGAAGGCATCGACCAGCGTGACGCCAAAGCCGTTGCGGGCGCCGGCCGACATCAGGAAGGCCGGGCCGCCCTCGCGCCCGCGCCCGAAATGGAAATCGAAGCCGGTGACGACTTCCGAGACGCCGATCCACTCCATCAGGATCGAGGTGATGAAATCCTGCGCCGAGCGCTGCGAGAAATCCGGCGTGAACGGATATTCGATCACCGACTGGAAGCCGAGCGCTTCGAGCAGCCGCGCCTTCAGCGGCGCCGGCGTCAGGCGGAAGACCGGCGTCTGCGGCTTGAAGACGGTGCGCGGATGCGGCTCGAAGGTCAGCACCAGCGCCGGTTTCTGACGCGCGGCGGCGAGTTCGAGTGCGCGGGCGAGCACCGACTGGTGGCCGCGATGCACGCCATCGAAATTGCCGATGGCGACGACGCCGCCGCGCAGCCGCTCCGGCAAGGCTTCCTTGGTTTCATTGCGATGGAAAACGGTCATCGGACTGTCCTGCCAGAGAAAACTCACGCCAGCCTGTGCATCCACCAGCGCGGGGCGACGCTGTGGCGCGCCAGGAAAAGCTCCAGCGCATCGACATCGGTACCCTCGCCGCCGGCCGGCGCATAATCGGCGGCGTGGATGCCGCCGCTGATATACAGGAGGTCGAGGCCTTGCGCGACCGCGCCGCGCACGTCGGTCGGCAGGCCGTCGCCGATGGCCAGCACCCGCTCGCGCGCAAAGGCGCCGCGGATCGCCTCGGCGGCGGCAAGGCTTGCGGCATAGATCGGCGGATGCGGCTTGCCGGCGACCAGCGTGCGGCCGCCCATGCGCTTGTACATCTCGGCCAGCGACCCGGCGCAGTAGATCATGCGCGTGCCGCGCTCGACCACGAGATCGGGATTGGCGCAGATCATCGTGAGATCGCGGGCCCGCAGCGCTTCGAGTTGCGGGCGATATTGCTCGGGTGTTTCGCTCTCGTCGTCGAACAGGCCGGTGCAGACGATGACCTCGGCCGCGTCCATGGCGACGGAGGTGACCGGCAGGCCCTCGACCAGAGCCCAGTCGCGTTCCGGGCCGATGAGATAGACCTTCTTCGGCCCCTGCGCCTCGATCAGCTTGCGGGTGACGTCGCCGGAGCTGACGATGGCGTCGAAGGTGCCATCGGGCACGCCGATGCCGGCGAACTGGCGCACCACGCCGTCGGAGCGGCGCGGGGAATTGGTGATCAGCACCACCGTCAGGCCCGCCTCGCGCGCCGCCTTCAGCGCGGCGCAGGCCTCCAGGAAGGCAGTCTCGCCATTATGCACCACCCCCCAGACATCGCAGAGAATGACGTCATACAACGCGACGATATCCCGCAAACCTTCGATACGTTCGGCCATCAAGCATAAGTCCCGGCATTCCAAAACATCAGGTCACATCGCAAACCATGGGCATCAAGGCAAGAAGATTTACCGCGCATGCCGAAAAGAACCGTCGTTTCAGAGCTGCGGCAGCGCCAGCCCGAGCGCGGCGGCAAGCCCCAGAACCCGCGCGACACCCCATCGCAGCCGCAAGAGCAGCACCGCCGAGAGCGCAGCCAGCCCCGCCGCCTTCCAGTCGACGCTCTGCCAGACCGGCCAGGGGAGTGCGGCCGGGCCGAATTCCAGCTTCTCCACGGCGCCAAACAGCACATGCAGCGCAAACCACAGAGACAGGTTGAGGATGACGCCGACCACCGCGGCGGTGATCGCCGACAGCGCCGCCGCCGCATATGCGTTGGCGCGAAGCCGCTCGACATAGGGCGCACCGATGAAGATCCACAGGAAACTCGGCACGAAGGTGGCCCAGGCCGTCAGCAACAGTCCGAGCGTCCCGGCCAGCACCGGATCGAGCCCGGAACCGCTGCGACCACCGGCGAGATAGCCGACGAAACAGAGGACCAGCACCAGCGGTCCCGGCGTGGTTTCGGCAAGCGCCAGGCCGTCGAGCATTTCGCCGGGCCGCAGCCAGCCGTAATGATCGACCGCCATCTGCGCCACATAGGCAAGCACCGCATAGGCGCCGCCGAAGGTGACCAGCGCCATCTTCGAGAAGAAGGAAAACAGGTCGGCAAAGGCCGGGGCATCCCCGGAGACGAGCAGCAGGAGGACCAGCGGCGCCTGCCAGATTGCGAGCCAGACGACCAGCGACAACAGCGTGCGCGTCATCGTTGGCGCCGGCCGCGCCTCGTTCAGTTCGTCGGTCACCACGGCGGTCTTCCGCGCGAAGACGAGGCCGATGAGCGCAGCAGCGAGAATGACGAGCGGAAACGGAATGCCGAAGACGAACAACGCCAGGAACGACACCGCCGCCAGCCCATGATGCAGCCGCCCTTTCAGCGCCCGGCGGCCGACCCGGAAAACCGCCTCGACGACAATGGCGAGCACCGCCGCCTTCAGCCCGAGAAACAGGCTCTGCAACCAGCCGGTCTCGTGATAGAGCCCATATGCGACCGAGAGCCCGAGCATGACCGCCAGCCCCGGCAGGATGAACAGCAGCCCCGCCGCCAGCCCGCCGCGCAAGCCATGCAGCAGCCAGCCGATATAGGTGGCGAGCTGCTGCGCTTCCGGTCCCGGCAGAAGCATGCAATAGTTCAACGCATGCAGAAACCGCTCTTCCGACATCCAGCGCCGCTCCTCGACGACGGCGCGGTGCATGAGCGAAATCTGCCCCGCCGGACCGCCGAAGCTGAGGCAGCCGATGTGGGCGAAAACCCGCAGCAATTGCCCGAAACTCGGGGCAGTCTCCGGCACCTGGATGTGAATATTTTGCGAATCGCGGCTCATGCCGCAGTCTTAACCAATTTTTCTGAAATTTTTTCGACGGCCCGTTCTTGACTCGCCAAGGAAGCGTCCTTACCTACGTCGCTGCTAGCACTCGCAAATGAGGAGTGCTAACAACCTTTCAGACGGACCTCTCACCGGTTCGTTCAGTCATTTGATCGAGGGATTAGACAATGACAGCCATCAACTTCCGCCCGCTGCACGACCGCGTCGTCGTTCGCCGCGTCGAATCCGAAGCCAAGACCAAGGGCGGCATCATCATTCCCGATACCGCCAAGGAAAAGCCGCAGGAAGGCGAAATCGTCGCCGTCGGCACCGGTACCCGTGACGACAAGGGCGCGCTCGTCGCTCTCGACGTCAAGGCCGGCGACCGCGTCCTGTTCGGCAAATGGTCGGGCACCGAAGTCAAGCTCAACGGCGAAGACCTTCTGATCATGAAGGAAGCCGACATCATGGGCATCATCGGCTGATCGCCGGTTTTATCCTTTCCCGACTTACGCAGACACCTCTTCAGGAGTTCTCACAATGGCAGCCAAAGAAGTCAAATTCGGCCGCGGCGCGCGCGAAAAGATGCTGCGCGGCGTCGATATCCTCGCCGATGCCGTCAAGGTAACGCTCGGCCCCAAGGGCCGCAACGTCGTGATCGACAAGTCCTTCGGCGCTCCGCGCATCACCAAGGACGGCGTTTCGGTCGCCAAGGAAATCGAACTGGACGACAAGTTCGAGAACATGGGCGCACAGCTCGTTCGTGAAGTCGCTTCCAAGACCAACGACATCGCCGGCGACGGCACCACGACCGCAACCGTTCTCGCCCAGGCGATCGTTCGCGAAGGCCACAAGGCCGTTGCCGCCGGCATGAACCCGATGGACCTGAAGCGCGGCATCGACCTCGCCGTCGGCGAAGTCGTCAAGGATCTCCAGGCCAAGGCCAAGAAGATCAACACTTCGGAAGAAGTCGCCCAGGTCGGCACGATCTCCGCAAACGGCGACAAGCAGGTCGGTCTCGACATTGCCGAAGCCATGCAGAAGGTCGGCAACGAAGGCGTCATCACGGTTGAAGAAGCCAAGACCGCCGAAACCGAACTCGAAGTCGTCGAAGGCATGCAGTTCGACCGCGGCTACCTCAGCCCCTACTTCGTCACCAATGCCGAGAAGATGGTCGCCGATCTCGACGACGCCTACATCCTCCTGCACGAAAAGAAGCTTTCGAACCTCCAGGCCATGCTGCCGGTTCTCGAAGCCGTCGTTCAGACCGGCAAGCCGCTGCTCATCATCGCTGAAGACGTCGAAGGCGAAGCCCTTGCAACGCTCGTCGTCAACAAGCTGCGTGGCGGCCTGAAGATCGCTGCCGTCAAGGCTCCGGGCTTCGGCGATCGCCGCAAGGCCATGCTCGAAGACATCGCCATCCTGACGGGCGGCACTGTCATCTCCGAAGACCTCGGCATCAAGCTCGAAAACGTCACGCTCGACATGCTCGGCCGTTCCAAGAAGGTTTCGATCTCCAAGGAAAACACGACGATCGTCGACGGCGCCGGCCAGAAGTCCGACATCGAAGGCCGCGTTGCCCAGATCAAGGCGCAGATCGAGGAAACCACCTCGGACTACGACCGCGAGAAGCTGCAGGAACGCCTTGCCAAGCTCGCCGGTGGCGTTGCCGTCATCCGCGTCGGCGGCTCGACGGAAGTCGAAGTCAAGGAAAAGAAGGACCGCATCGACGACGCGCTCAACGCGACGCGCGCTGCCGTTCAGGAAGGCATCGTCCCCGGCGGCGGCGTAGCGCTCCTGCGCTCCTCCACCAAGATCACCGCCAAGGGCGAGAACGACGACCAGGAAGCCGGCATCAACATCGTGCGCAAGGCTCTCCAGTCGCTGGTTCGCCAGATCGCCGAGAACGCAGGTGACGAAGCCTCGATCGTCGTCGGCAAAATCCTCGAGAAGAACGAAGACAACTACGGCTACAACGCCCAGACGAGCGAATATGGCGACATGATCTCCATGGGCATCGTCGATCCGGTCAAGGTCGTCCGTACCGCTCTGCAGAACGCCGCTTCGGTTGCCTCGCTGCTGATCACCACGGAAGCCATGATCGCCGAACTGCCGAAGAAGGATGCCCCCGGCGGCATGCCTGGCGGCATGGGCGGAATGGGCGGCATGGACATGATGTAAGGCATCCAGCCTTACATCTGAGCCATCCGGTTCAGGTTACGGAAAAGGCGGGTCGCGAGACCCGCCTTTTTTGTTTGCGGAAATTCCAAAGCTTTTTTCCATCGAGCATTTTTTCACCTAAACCCGCCAGAACACGTCTACATCGCAACGAAGAGGGCGCCTATCGCCACTTCGTTTCAAGTGACGGGCTCTGCATTTTTTGACGTATCGGCGTATGGATGTCACAGCCTTGTTCCCTGAACCTTCAGGATGTTTTACGCCGACCATGTCGTCGTCGGATGAATAGAAAAACGAGATCGCAGCACCGATAGCTTTTCGCGTTCCATCGTATCAAATCATGTGCCTCCCGATCGTTCGTCCATTTTGTGAACGATATGTCTCCAATCGTTTATCTTTCCAAAACAGTAAAAATGGGCAAATTGACGCAAGACAGTTTTTCGTGGCCGATGCCGTGCCGCAGACCCCAACAGGAGTTTCCCGATGTCTTCGCCCAATAGCGCCCTTCTCCTTCTCGCGCGCGTTCTGCTTTCGTTTATGTTCATCTATTCCGGCTTCGGCAAGCTGATGGATGCCGCCGGGACGGCGGGGATGATTGCGGGAGCCGGCCTGCCGGCCGCGACCGCGCTTGCCTATCTCGCCGGCCTGTTCGAACTGGTCGCCGGCCTCGCCGTGCTCGTCGGTTTCCAGACGAAGATCGTCGGCTGGGCGCTGGCGGTGTTCTGCGTGTTCACCGGCCTCGTCTTCCATAGCAGCGCCATCAACGTTCCGGATTTCCCGGCCGCCGCCAATGGCTGGCTGACCGTGCTCAACCAGATCATGCTGATGAAGAACATCACGCTGGCCGGCGCCTATATCCTGCTCGCCACCGTCGGCGCCGGCGCCTATTCGCTGGATGCCCGTCGCGGCGTGGCAACGCTCGCCTGATTTTCGACATTCCAAGCAAAAGGCCCGCCGGAGCGATCCGGCGGGCCTTTTGCTGTTTTGGAAACCGCAGCGTTCACAAGGCGCGGCGCACTGCTTCGACGATCCGTTTCACCCGTGCGTCCGCCTCGTGCTCCGGCTTGCGGGCGCGCACCAGGCAGGCCTGCGAGCGCAGGATGACGCCGTCGGAGAGGATTTTCAGGTGGTTGGCGGTAAGCGTCGAGCCGGTGGAGGTGATATCGACGATGATATCCGCCTGCCCTGCCGCCGGCGCGCCCTCGGTGGCGCCCAGGCTTTCGACGATGCGATAGAGCTGGATGCCGTGGCTGCCGGAAAAATGCTGCTGCGTCAGCCGCCAGTATTTCGTGGCGATGGTCAGGCGGCGATGGTGGCGGGCGCGGAAATCGGCGGCGACATCGCCAAGATCGGCCATGCTGTCGACATCCACCCAGATTTCCGGCACGGCGACCACCACATCCGCATGGCCGAAGCCGAGGCGGGCGCAGAACTCGACGCGGGCATCGACTTCCGCCATCTGCTCGCGCATCAGATCCTCGCCGGTGACGCCGAAATCGACGCTGCCATTACCCAGCTCGCGCGAGATTTCCGAGGCCGAAAGGAAAGCGATCTCGATATCGTCGAAACCCTCGACACGGCCGCGATAGGAGCGCTCATTGCCGACGGCGACGATCTTCAGGCCGGCGCGCTCGAAGATCGCGGCCGAATCCTCCTTCATGCGCCCCTTGGAGGGCACGGCGATGGTGATGGTCATGAGCGCGCCCTTTCCGCCTCGATCCGGTCCAGCCACAAGGCGAAGCCGACCGCCGGGATATGGCTCGACGCGCCGAGCAGCGTCATCAGTCGGTCAAAGCGCCCGCCGCCGGCAAGAACGGCCTGGCTTTCGCCTGCCGTCACCTCGAAGACGAGGCCGGTGTAATAATCCAGCGGACGGCCGAAGGCGGCGCGGTAAACGATCGGCGCGACATCGATGCCGGCGGCTTCCAGCGCGCGCAGCCGCGCCTCGAAGGCGGCGACCGCCGGTCCGAGATGCAGGCCGGCGGCATCGGCAAAGCCGGCAAGGGCTGCCGGCGCTTCGGCCAGCGGCAGTTCCAGCGACAGGAATTCGCGCAGCAGCAGCAGCACGGACTCGTCCAGCTTCGTCTGCGCCAGCGACAGTTTTTCACGCAGGCGGGCGGCGATTTCGGCGGGCGCGCGGCTGGCATTGGTGGAATAGCCGGTCGCCTGCATGGTCTCGTCGAGATGGGCGATCAAGCCCGCATCGTCGCCGGATTGCGCCAGTTCCAGTGTCTTTGGGTCGATGCCTGATATCGGCAGCGGGCTGGCAAGCGTTTGCAGCCATTGCTCGATTCTATCAGGGTTGCCGAAGGCATGGATCAGCCGCTTCTGCCAGCCGAGGGGCAGGCCGAGCGCCTTCACCACCGCTTCGAAAACCGCCTGGTCGCCCAGCGTTACCTTGAGCGTCTTGCCGGGCAGCAGCAGTTTCAGGATGCCCATGGCATCGCCAATGGCGCGGGCATCGGCCGACGCCGTATCGCCATCGCCGAGATCCTCGATACCCGCCTGGAAGAATTCATTGGGGCCGTCGCGACGCTGACGAAAAACCTCGCCAAGATAGGCGTAGCGCTTCGGCGTGCCCATGGCGCTTTCGATATGGCGCAGGCAGACGGGAATGGTGAATTCCGGGCGCAGGCAGAGGTTTTCGCCGGTCTCGCTTTCGGTGAGGAAGATGCGACGGCGGAGATCCTCGCCGGCCATGTCGAGAAAGGGTTCGGCCGGCTGGATGATGGGCGTATCGACGCGCTCGGTGCCGCGCGAGACGAAATCGGCCAGCAGCGCAGCGGAGAATCCGGGCAGGTTGATCAGCGCCATAGGAACATCTCTTTGTTTTGACGCATGTCGTTCTCACAAAACCGCATCACACTTTTGCGCGACATGCATCAGCCTGCCCGACGCCGGTCTTCGGCCTGCGCTTCGAGGATTTCGCGCACCTTTGCGACCAGTTCGGCCTCCGGCACGATCTCCTGCGCCACGCGCGCCTCGCGCCAGGTGGCATTGTCCTCGATTTCGCCGGCGAGACGCTTGCCCTCGATCAGATCCTTGATCTGCACCACGCCCTGCGCCCGCTCGTCGCCGCCCTGGATGATGGCGACAGGGCAATCGCGGCGGTCGGCATATTTGAGCTGGTTGCCGAATTTCTTCCAGTTGCCCTGATACATTTCAGCGCGAATGCCCTCGGCGCGCAGCGCCTGCGTGAAGCGCTGGTAGCGGCCCATGCTCTCAGTATCGCCATCCATGACGGTGATCAGCACCGGGGCGATCACCTGATCCTGGCCAAGCTTGCCGAGGTTCTTCAGCGCCGTCATCAGGCGGGAGACGCCGATGGAGAAGCCGGTCGCCGGCACGGGCTGGCCCATGAAGCGCGAGACGAGACCGTCATACCGCCCGCCGCCGCCGACGGAGCCGAACACGACCTTTTCGCCCTTCTCGTTGGTGACGTCGAACAGCAGTTCGGCCTCGTAGACCGGGCCGGTATAATATTCGAGGCCGCGCACGACGGAAGGGTCGATCTTGACGCGATCGGAGGCGTAGCCGGCGCCGGTCACCAGCGCGCCGATCATGTTGAGTTCCTCGACGCCTTCGCCGCCCTTGGAGGTACCGGCCACCAGTTCGGCGAGAGCGCCGGCGCTTTCCGCGTAATCCTTGATGCCGACGAAGAACAGCACCTTGGCGATCTGGTCGTCGTCAAGGCCCGCGCCCTTGGTGAAGTCGCCGGACTCGTCCTTGCGGCCCGGGCCGAGCAGCAGCTTGACGCCTTCGGGGCCGAACTTGTCGAGCTTGTCGATGGCGCGCAGCACATTGAGGCGCTGGCCGGCCTTGTCCTCCCCGCCGAGGCCGATGGCTTCGAGCACGCCATCCAAAACCTTGCGGTTGTTGACGCGGATGACGTAATCGCCGCGCTTGATGCCGAGCGCTTCCAGCGTATCGGCCATCATCATGCACATTTCGGCATCGGCCTGCGCGCCGGCGGCACCGACCGTATCGGCATCGAACTGCATGAACTGGCGGAAGCGGCCGGGGCCGGGCTTCTCGTTGCGGAAGACGTAGCCGGCGCGATAGGTGCGGTAGGGAAGCTGGATTTCCTGGAAATTCTCAGCGACATGGCGGGCGAGCGGCGCGGTCAGGTCGTAGCGCAGGCTCATCCACTGGTCGTCGTCGTCCTGCAGCGAGAACACGCCTTCGTTGGGGCGGTCGCTGTCGGGCAGGAATTTGCCGAGCGCATCGGTATATTCGAACAGCGGCGTCTCCACCGGGTCGAAGCCGTAGCGTTCGTAGACCTCGCGGATCTTGCCCGTCATCTCGTTGACGGCGCGGATATCGGCAGCCGACCGGTCGACGAAGCCGCGCGGCAGGCGGGCCTTGAGTTTTTGCGGTTTCTTCGACTTGTCGTTCATGATGCGCAACCGGTCCGTTCTGGTCTCTCAAACTGTGCCGGTGTCTTAGAATATGAAGGCGGGAGCGGCAAGGGCGAAGGCTGGCGACGGGGCTCCCCGAGTGCTATATTCCGCCGCAAGCCAGCCAGGATTGATTTTGTCCGTGAACAAACGCGTCGCCATCGAGATCGGCCATCGCTCCGCCGTCTATCGATAGAAGCATGATCCTCGAAGCGCTCAATTATCTCGCCAGCCTGCCTGTGACCGCGTCGATGCATCGCGGTTTCGTGCGTGGGTCGGTCAATCTCTGGTCGCGAGCGCGGCGGTGTGCTTCGGACTGGGCGGAGCATGAGCGGCACTGCCATGACGCGGTGCGGGCGGAGGTTGCCGGGTTGCGGCAGCGGCGCACCGTCGTCGTGCTCGGCTCCGGGCTGTTGCGGGATGTGCCAGTCGAGGAATTGTCGCGGCAATTCGATACCGTCGTGCTCGTCGATCTCGTGCATCTGGCTTCGGTGCGGCTATGGCTCAAGGCAAAGGGGCTTAAAAATGTGCGGCTGATCGAGCGGGATATTTCCGGGTTCGATGCCGTCGTCGCCGGCAAGGAGCCGGAGCCGCTGGCATTTCTGCGGCAGGTTCCCTATCTCGATCTGGTGGTTTCGGCCAATGTGCTGTCGCAGATCGGCATTGGCGCCGGGCGCAAATCGGAGGCGGCGGGATTGCCGCAGGCAGTGGTGCCGCGGCTGATCGCGGCGCATCTCGAAGGTTTGAGCGCCCTGCCCGCTTATGTCTGCCTGTTGACCGACATCGGTTTCCGGGTGGTGGATCGCACCGGCAAGCTGCATCAGGAGGTCGACCTGCTGCATGGCATCGCGCCGCCTGCGGAAACGGCGCGCTGGTCCTGGCCGGTGATCCCGACCGGCGAGGCCAGCCGCGACTATCAGGTCGTCCACACCGTCATCGCCAGCCGGATGCAGCCCGCACCAAAGGCGGCGGACAGGGCGGACGCAAAGCATGGAGACAGAGCATGACCGCACGCAACCTGACGGCCATCGGCTTCGACGCCGACGACACGCTGTGGCAGAACGAGCAATATTACCGGCTGACGGAGCAGCATTTCACCGAACTGCTGTCCGATTTCGCTGAGGGCGAGCAGATTTCCAGCCAACTCCTCGAAGCGGAAAAGCGCAACCTCGATTTTTATGGTTTCGGCATCAAGGGGTTTACATTGTCGATGATCGAGACGGCGATCGAGATCACCCAAGGCAAGGCGCCGGCCGAAATCATCGAAAAAATCCTCGGCATCGGCCGTGACTTGCTGCGCCATCCGGTCGAGACCCTGCCGCATGTGCAGGAGACGCTGGAGAGTCTTGCCGGGCGCTATTTCCTCGTCATGATTACCAAGGGCGACCTGTTCGACCAGGAGCGCAAGCTGGCGCAATCCGGCCTCGGCGATTATTTCGATGCGGTGGAGATCGTCTCCGACAAGTCCGCCGTCACCTACCGCCGCATCTTCTCCAAACTCGCGGACGGCCCCGAGCGCTCGATGATGATCGGCAATTCACTGAAATCCGACATCGTGCCGGCGATTGCCGCCGGCGCCTACGGCGTCTTCGTGCCGCATGAGCTGACCTGGGTGTTCGAGCATGTGGAGCCGCCGGCGGATGCGCCGCGCTTTCGGCGCATCGTTCACCTCGGCGAACTCGGGCCACTGCTCGACGGGATCGAGTAGTATATTCTTGCCCAATTCCGGACGCAAAACCGCTTCACTCCTTTGCTGGAATTGCTTTCAAGGCCTGATATCCAGCGTCACCGTATAGGGCGCGCCCAGCCCACGGCGGCGGGCGACGCGGGAATAATAGGGGCGGATCAGCCAGGTGGTGTTCTTGGCCACCGGCAGCGCCTTGACGTTGCCGTCGTCGTCGCTGCTGTAGAAGGCGTCCTCGTCAGTCTTGGAAACGTCGAACATCACCAGATAGGTGAAGCGGCTCGGCGTCCAGAAATTGACGCCGACCTTTTCGCCGGCGCGCACATGCAGCGAATAGACCAGCCCCTTGCCGTCGCGCGTCCAGCCTTTCAGCTGCACCGGCTTGCCGGGCAACACCTCGATCGGCACGAGACGCTCGCCCTTGTAGAGATTGGGATGCGGCGGATCGGCCAAGGCCGCTCCGGCAAGGCAGGCAAAAACGGCGGCGACGGCAAGGCGGATGAGGTGATGCATGCGGCGATCAAACCAGCTTTTCACGGCCGCTGCAATGCATCGCGCAGCGCCTCCACACGCAAGCGGCAGATGCAGCCGTCGAGATGGTCGTTGACCATGCCCATCGCCTGCATGAAGGCATAGACCGTGGTCGGGCCGACGAAGGTCCAGCCGCGCTTCTTCAGATCCTTCGACAGGCGCACGGAGGTCTGCGACGTCGGGTTGGTGGCGATCCAGGCGCGGGTGACGCTTGCCGGCCGCTCTTCCGTCCCTGGCTCGAAACCCCAGAAATAGCGGGCGAGCGAGCCGAATTCCGCCTTCAGCGCCTGGGCGCGGCGGGCATTGTTGACGGTCGAGACGATCTTGCCGCGATGGCGGATGATGCCGGGATCGGCGACGCAGCGCTCGATATCGGTGTCGGTGAAGGCGGCGACCTTGTCGAAATCGAAACCGCAGAAGGCGGTGCGAAAATTCTCGCGCTTGCGCAGGATCGTCAGCCAGGAAAGGCCCGACTGGAAACCTTCAAGGCAGATTTTTTCGAACAGCCTGGTGTCGTCGGTCACCGGCCTGCCCCATTCCTCGTCATGATAGCGGCGATAATCGTCGAGATTGCCGTGCCAGGCGCAGCGCGGCTGCCCGTCCTCTCCGATCGCGATGCCTTCCGTCGTCATTGTCAAGCCTTCCTGATCCACTCGGAGGGCTGCTTTACCATTTGCTGACTCTCTTTCCAAACCCGGCGATAACCCTGACGAAAGGTTTATCCGGCGCGGGGCATTTTCATTGGAGACGTTTACCTTTGACTCAAGAGGCGGTGCGAGCATCGGGCCAACAGGGTTATCGAAACCTTGCTTCCCCAGGTCAAACGTAAAGAGTCCCGACCATGTTGAAGATGCCCTTCTCACTCGCCATCGCCTTCGCGATGCTTTCCGCCACCGTTGCCGAGGCCAATGACGGCCGCTACGGCACCCGTCCGCCGGTCACCGTCAGCGCCGATCTCTCCGCCCCTTGGGTGATGCAGCTCACCAACGGCTCCATGCCGCGCGTCTATGCGCCGCGCCGCGTGGTCAGCCAGCCGCAGGTCTATCAGTATCAGCGCCAGGTGGTGCGCCGCGGGTTGTTCGAGCAGCGCCAGCCGGTGATGCGGGCGCCGGTGCAGAATGTCGGGCTTGCTCCGGCGCAGCGGCCGGTGAAAAGCCGCTTCGACCCGATGTACCTGCCGCAGATGGTCGATTACGACACGAAGGAAAAGGCCGGCACCATCGTCATCGACACCAACAATCGCTTCCTCTATCTCGTGATGGGCGGCGGCAAGGCAAGGCGTTACGGCGTCGGCGTCGGCAAGCCGGGCTTCGAATGGGCCGGCTCCCACAAGATCACCCGCAAGGCCGAATGGCCGAGCTGGAATCCGCCCAAGGAAATGATCTCGCGCGAAGCCGCCAAGGGCCATTACCTGCCGGCCAGCATGGAGGGCGGGCCGGAAAATCCGCTCGGCGCGCGGGCCATGTATCTCGGCTCGACGCTCTATCGCATCCACGGCACCAATGCGCCCTGGACGATCGGCTATGCCGTTTCCTCCGGCTGCATCCGCATGCGCAACGAGGATGTGACCGATCTTTACGAGCGCGTCGACGTCGGGACACGCGTCATCGTGATCTGATTGCAACGATATCCGGAAAAATTTCGCAAGACGCCGGATTTCGGCGAGATCGGCGGGTTGCGCCGTTCCCGATCTGAATTACCGTATCGCAATTGCATTTTCATAAGGGGACATGAATGAACAAGACGCCGACCCGGCTGGCCATGGCGCTGGCCGTTTCGCTGACGCTCGCCGCATCCGTCGCCCATGCCGCCGGACCGATGGCGCAGGCGCCCGCCCGCCCGGCCTCCGACGTGACGCGCATCGCCATGCCGTCCAAGCAGGTGGCGCCGGCCTTCAAGCGCAAGAAGGTGCGCCTGGTGACCGACGAGACCGCCGGCACGATCATCATCGATACCAACAACAAGTATCTCTACTATGTCGAGGGCAACAACCGCGCCACCCGTTACGGCGTCGGCGTCGGCCGTGACGGTTTCGGCTGGTCGGGCGTCGTCAAGATCGGCCGCAAGTCGGAATGGCCGGACTGGCGGCCGCCGAAGGAGATGATCGCCCGCGAAGCGCGCAAAGGCCACAAGATCCCGGCCTTCCAGGAAGGCGGCATCGACAATCCGCTCGGTGCCCGCGCCATGTATCTCTACAAGGGCGGCCAGGACACCATCTTCCGTATCCACGGCACCAACCAGCCATGGACCATCGGCCTCAACATGTCCTCGGGTTGCATTCGCATGATGAATGCCGATGTCGAGCACCTCTATGCTCGGGCGCCCATCGGCACGAAAGTCATCGTCGTCGGTCCCGGCAACCGCCAGGGCAAGGTCGCCTTCGAGGATCGCGGCGTCGATATCCTGCGCAACCTGTTCGGCGGCGGCTGAACCTGCCTTTCACGCGAGCCCTCTCCCCGTACGCGGGAAGAGGGGACTTGCCCACCGGCCGTTCGCTCCTGCCTGATCCAAACGGCAGGTGAATGAGGAGCAGCTACCCGTTCAATTCGCCAGGGCGAATTGCTGGCGGGGCGAGCAGGCGATGGCCGCCGTGGCGCTGGCCAGTGGTTGCGGCGCGGCATTGCCGCGGGCGGAAGGCGGCACGCGAAAGGCGGTCAGGTCGTAGCGGCCGCGATAGAGACCGGCGTCGCCGGCCTGCCGCTGCAGCACGGCGGCGATTTCGACCACATCCATGCCGAGATCGCCATAAGCACGGGCGAGGAGGCGGATCTTCATCGTCCGGTCGTCGGTCCAGTATTGCGACAGCATCTGCGAGGTCAGGTCCAGATGCCGCAGGCTCTCCGGCACCCCGGCCTGGCGGGTATCGATGGCGCCGCGAATATGCTCCAGCCGGCCGCCATCCTGATCGTTGAACTGCAGTTCGAACGAGGCCGACAACGCCGCGTCATCGGCGGCGCAACTCAACCGGTCGCCGGCCAGCGCCGGGGACAGGCCGGCGGCGAACAGGCCGGCGGCAAGAAAAATGGCTTTCCGACTGCCCATGGCGATCTCCGGTTCATGGTGCTTGAACCGCCATGATAGCAGCGACCTTCCTCTCTTCGATTAAGCCGATCGCTCGGATACGATTCAAGTTGCGAGGGATTTTTCCGGCAGGCCGGCCGGGCGCGGGCCGCCATAGGCCCAGTCGAGAAGCTGGACGGTGTGCAGCATCGGCGTCGCGGTCGCTGATGCGATCTGCGTCATGCAGCCGATATTCCCGGCGGCGATCACATCCGGGCGCGTGGCCATGATGTTCTTGACCTTGCGCGCCTTCAGCCGGTCGGAAATCTCCGTCTGCAGGATGTTATAGGTGCCGGCCGAGCCGCAGCACAGATGCCCCTCCGGCGGATCGCGCACAACAAAGCCGGCGGTCTTGAGGAGTTGCTTGGGCAGCGTGGTGATCTTCTGGCCGTGCTGCATCGAGCAGGCGGAATGATAGGCGACCGTCAACCCCTTGGGCGGACAGACGGGCAGGTCGAGCGTCGCCAGATATTCGGTGACGTCCTTCGCCAACGCCGAGACCCGCGCCGCCTTTTCGGCATAGGCGGGATCGAGGCGCAGCATATGGCCGTAATCCTTGATCGTGGTGCCGCAGCCCGACGCCGTGATGACGATGGCATCCAGCCAGCCCGCCTCGATCTCGCGCGTCCAGGCATCGACATTGGCCCGCGCGAAGCCGAGCGCCTGCTCCTCCCGGCCCATATGATGCACCAGCGCGCCGCAGCACCCCTCGCCTTGCGGCGCCACCACCTCGACGCCGAGGCGGGTGAGCAGCGCGATGGTCGCGGCATTGATGGCGGGATCGAGCACCGGCTGGGCGCAGCCGGTCAGGATCGCCACCCGCCCGCGTTTTTCGCCCCTGGCCGGATGGCCGCCGGCTCGTGAGAGCGACGAGGCGGCCGGCACGCTTGCCGGGGCCAGCCGCAGCATGGCGGCGAAGGGTTTGAGGCCGGCGCGGTCGAACAGCGGCGCGAGCGGCCGGCCGAGACGGGCAAGCCGCAGGGCGGCGCGGAAGCGCGCCGGATAGGGCAACACCATGGCGAGCACGCCGCGCACCAGCCGGTCGGCGAAGGGCCGCCTGTAGGTCTTTTCGATATGGATGCGGGCATGATCGACCAGATGCATGTAATCGACGCCCGAGGGACAGGTGGTGACGCAGGACAGGCAGGAGAGGCAGCGGTCGATATGTTTCGTCACCTGCGCGTCCGCCGGCCGGCCGTTTTCCAGCATGTCCTTAATGAGATAGATGCGGCCGCGCGGACTGTCCAGCTCGTCGCCGAGCGTCACATAGGTCGGACAGGTGGCGGTGCAAAAGCCGCAATGCACGCATTTGCGCAGGATCTTTTCCGATTCCGCGACCTGGGGATCGGTCAGCTGGGCGGCGGTGAAATTGGTTTGCATCGTCTCTCGCCTTCGACTCGTCAGCCCATCTTGCCCGGATTGAAAATGCCCTGCGGATCGAGCGCGGCCTTGACCCGGGCCGACAGCAGCGCCACGCCCGGGGCCTGCGGCTCGAAGGCCGGGGTGGCGGCGCGGGCGGCGGGGGATGCGCGCAGGAGGGTGGCGTGGCCGCCGCCCAGCGCTTTCATATAGCCGCGCAGCAACATCGCTTCCGGATCCGATTCCATGCGCATCCAGACAAGGCCGCCCTGCCAGTCGTAATAGGCGTCGACGCCGGTTTCGAGACGCAGCGCCGCGACCAGTTGATGGCCGGCGGAGGGGCCGACGGAGACGCGCCAGAGGGGACGCGGCGTGCCATCGGCATAGGGGTGGATATCGCGGACTTCCCGCCAGAGGCGATGGCTCGCCTCGCCGTCCAGCCGCGAGACCGGGCCGTAGGCGGCCATGACAGCGGCCAGTTTCTCCATGCGCAACGCCACCGAGGCGGCGAGGCCCTCCAGGCGCAGCACGGTGGCCGCGCCATCGGCCAGAACACCGCCGGCGAAGCGGCCCTTGACACTTTCCGGCAGGTGGGCGGCGCCGGAGACCTCGACCGGCAGCGCCATGGCGGCTGCCATGGCATGGGCGGCCTCGGCATCGTTGAGGCCGGAAATCACCAGCGTTTCCACCGCCTTGCCCACCGGCAGCACGCGAAATGTGACTTCGGTGAGGAAGCCGAGCGTGCCATGCGAGCCGGCAAGCAGTTTGACCAGATCAAGGCCGGTGACGTTTTTCATCACCCGGCCGCCATTGGCGATCGCCTCACCGCGGCCGTTGACGAAGCGGATGCCGAGGAGGCTGTCGCGCGCCGCGCCGGCCACGAAGCGGCGCGGGCCGGAGACGTTGGCGGCAAAGACGCCGCCGATGGTCGGCTCGCCCTCGGTGCCCATTGCAGCGCGGTGATCGGCGGGCTCGAAGGCGAGCATCTGGCCGTTTTCGGCAAGTGCCGCCTGCACGTCTTCGACTGGTGTGCCGGCCTTGGCGGTCATCACCATTTCGGCCGGATTATAGGCGGTAATACCGGCGGTCGCGCGCGACGAAAGCACCGTTTCCGCTGCCACCGCATTGCCGAAGCCGGCGCGGGTATTACCGCCGCAGACGCCAAGCGGGGCGGAACGGGCGGCGTGGTCACGGACGATGTCGCAGGCTTCCGCCTCGGTTTGCGGACGAAGCATCATGCCGCCGACCGGCCGTCAAGCGGGAACACCTTGGACGGATTGAGCAGCCATTGCGGATCGAAGGCGGCACGCACGGCCATCTGCTGGTCGAGATCGGCTTTCTTGTATTGATGGGTCATCAGGTCACGTTTTTCGATGCCGACGCCGTGCTCGCCAGTCAGGCAGCCGCCGGCATCGACGCAGAGCTTCAGGATCTCGTTGCCGGCCTGTTCGGCGCGGGCGGCGTCTTCGGGGTCGTTGGCGTTGAACAGGATCAGCGGATGCATGTTGCCGTCGCCGGCATGGAAGACATTGGCGACGCGCAGGCCGAGACGGTCGACGATCTCCGACGTCTTCTTCAGCACATGGGAAAGCTGGCTGAGCGGCACGGTGCCGTCCATGCAGATGTAATCGGCGATGCGGCCCGTCGCGCCGAAGGCGGATTTGCGGCCTTTCCAGATCGCCGCCGCCTCGGTCGCCGACTGGCATTCGCGCACCGTCTTCACCCCATGGCGGCGGGCGATCTCGACGATGCCGGACAGCATTGCTTCCATTTCCGGCTCCGAACCCTCGACCTCGACAATCAGCAGCGCGCCGACATCGAGCGGATAGCCGGCCTTGGCGAAGGCTTCGCAGATCTCGATCGCCGGCTTGTCCATGAATTCGATGGCGACCGGGATGATGCCGGAGCCGATGACATCGGCGACGCAGGAACCCGCCTCTTCCGAGGTCTCGAAACCGAACAACACCGGCCGCGCGCCCTCCGGACGGGCGATGAGGCGCACGGTCGCCTCGGTGACGATGCCGAGCTGGCCCTCATGGCCGCAGACGAGGCCGAGAAGATCATAGCCGGCGCTATCGAGATGCTTGCCGCCGAGTTCGATCACCGTGCCGTCGATCAAGACAAGAGTGACGCCGAGCAGGTTGTTGGTGGTGACGCCGTATTTCAGGCAATGGGCGCCGCCGGAATTCATGCCGATATTGCCGCCGATGGTGCAGGCGAGCTGCGAACTCGGATCCGGCGCGTAGAAGAATCCCTCCGCCATCACCGCCTCGGAAATATTGAGATTGGTGACACCCGCCTGCACCGTGGCGCAGCGGTTGGCGAAGTCCACATCGAGGATGCGCGTCATCTTCGACAGGCCGATCACCACCGCATCCTCCTGCGGAATGGCGCCGCCCGAAAGCGAGGTGCCCGCGCCGCGCGGCACCACCGGAATGGCATATTTGTGGCAATAGCGCAGAACCGCCGCCACCTCTTCCGTGGTGCGCGGCAACGCGACGGCCAGCGGCAGACGGCGATAGGAGACGAAGGCGTCGGTCTCGAACGGCACCAGCTCGCGCGGCTCGTGAATCAATCCATCCTTCGCCAGCAGATCGGCGAGATCCGCGACGATCTGTCGGCGACGCGCCAGGATGGCCGGCTGCGGCTCCAGAAACCGAATGAAACCGCTCATCTGGCCTCCCGCCATAGTCCTTGAGCCAACTGGTATTTTTCCTTTACCACTTCACCCACGGCGGCGCAAATGCTAAACACTTTCAACCATGCGGAATAAATGGAGCGCCGGCTATGACGAAATTCGAGGATCTCGACGTCTTCGCCCGCGTGGTGTCGCTGGGCAGCATGTCGATGGCGGGACGGGCGCTGAACCTGTCGCCGGCGGTGGTTTCCAAGCGCATCAAGCGGCTGGAGGACCGGCTGGGCACCAGACTCCTGCAGCGCACGACGCGGCAGATTTCGCTGACCGAGGCGGGACAGGGGTTTTACGAGCGGGTGCTGTCGATCCTCGCCGGCATCGACGAGGCCGAGTCCTATGTCTCCGGCCGCTCGGCGCGCATCCAGGGCATGCTGAAGGTGACGGCGCCGACCTCCTTCGGCCGCATGCATGTCGCGCCGCATCTGAAACCCTTCCTGGAAACCCATCCGGACCTGTCGCTGCACATGGTGCTCTCGGACGATTTCACCGACATCGTCGGCGGCGGCTACGACCTGGCGATCCGCATCGCGGAGCTTGGCGATTCCAGCCTCGTCGCCCGCAAGCTGGCGCCGGTTCGGCGTGTGCTCTGCGCCACGCCCGACTACATCTTCGCCCATGGCATGCCGGAAAGCGTCGAGGATCTGCGCCACCACCTGTGCCTGCGCCCGCACAACAACGATGTCTGGAAACTGGAGGGACCGCGGGGAGCGGTGACCTACCGGCCACAGGAACGGCTGATCACCAATTCCAGCGAAGTGATCCGCGAGGCGGTTTTGGCCGGCATGGGCATTGCGCTGCGCTCCACCTGGGATATCGGCCCGGAGCTGAAGAGCGGCCGGCTTGTGCGGGTGCTGCCAGAGCTGGAAAGCTCGCGCAACGTCGCCGTTTTCGCCGTGTATCCTAGTCGCCAGTTCCTGCCGGCCAAGGTGCGGCTGTTCATCGATTATCTCAGCGCTCTCTACAGCCCGGTGCCGAACTGGGAGCGTTAGCGATCTCGCTTCGGCTGGTCATGCCCTAGGCGGCGGCTCGACCGCGCGTTTTCACCGGGCTGAACAGGCCGTTGATCGCCCTGGCCGCCGCCGGTTCGAACCAGCGGGACGAGGCGATGGACAACCCCACGGCGGCAGCGATCGCCACCGGCAGGAAGACGTAGAAATTCATGACCTGCATCGGCTCCAGCACCCGTCTCCAGCCGATATTGAGCAGCAGCGAGGCGACGACCGGGTGAATGAGATAAAGGCTGAAGGACGCCAGCGACAGACCGTCCAGGAAACCGAGATAGCCGGAAGCCAACGGAGCCTGGCGCTCGGCGACCGCCGCCAGGAAAATCGCCAGGGACAGCAGGGCCAGGGCCGGATATCCCGCCGCCATGCCGTTCCACATCATAACGATGACAAGCGTGAACACGCCCCAGACCACGGCATGATTGGCCCAGGCAAGCCGTACCCGGCGCGAGCCTATGGCGATGACGGCGCCGATGGTGAAATCCACGAAGGCGCGATAGGCGCCCCAGGTATCGGCCAGATACCATTCGTCGAAGGGCATGACGCCCGCCGCCACCATGCCTTCGACCATCAGGATCGACAGGGCGGCCAGCGCGACGAGCCCCGTCAGTCCGCCAAAACGCCAGGCGAGAATGGTGACCGGCAACAGCAGATAGCATAACCATTCCGCCGAGAGCGTCCAGCCGACATAGTTGAAGGTGAGTTCTTCGGTGAAGCCCCAGCCTTGCACGAGCAGGATATTGGCCGGCAAGGCGGCGAAATCGTAACGGCCGGGCGAATGCGAGGTGACGACACCGAAGTGAACGAGCATGCCGATGCCGACGAAATAGACGAGCGTGGCCGCATACAGCGGATAGATGCGCACAACGCGCCGCAAAAGGAACTGCCAGTAGGAATTGCGCTCGACAAGCAGTCGGTCGCTATAGCGCTCCATGATCAGAAAGCCGGAGACGATCAGGAACATGTCCAGCAAAGGCATCAACGACAACAGCCTGACGGTCCCCGCGAGCGCGCTCGGCGGGCCGTAGCTGAGGAAATGGAATATCATGACCAGAAGGGCCGCCATGACCCGCCAACTGCCGAGAATACGAAACTGCACGCCACACGCCACCCGCGAAATACGATCTTCGACAGGGCATATCATTCTTTCTCGCCGCCTTTGCAGAAATCGCGCCGCAACGTTAACGTGGCGAAGCGGCAAGGCCCGCCGCTGACGCACGGCCGATCCGGGCCGCCATTGACATGGCTGCCGGAATGCTCTTGTTTCCGAACGACTTCGGGCGCAAAACGCTGGCTTGATGGCCATCACTATCAGAGGTAACGGCGTGACCGATGAGAACCATCCGCTTTTTTCCCGCGTCGAGCACAATCGCACGGCCGACGGCGTGGTTCACCAGATCGAGACGCTGATCCTCGATGGCGTGCTGCGCGACGGTGACCGCCTGCCGGGCGAACGTGATCTGGCGCAGCGGCTCGACGTCTCCCGCCCGATCCTGCGCGAGGCGTTGAAGGAGCTGGAAACGCGCGGCCTGCTCGCCAGCACCCATGGCGGCGGCACCTTCGTCGCCGATATCGTCGGCCAGATCTTTTCCCGGCCGCTGGCCGAGCTGATCGCCCGCCATGAACGCGCCACCCAGGACTACCTCGACTATCGCCGCGAGATGGAGGGGCTGACGGCGGAGCTTGCCGCCCGGCGCGCCACCGCCACCGACCGGGCGATCCTGACGGCCATCGTCGAGCGCATGCGCGCCGCCCATGAAAGCGGCAGCTTCGAGGAGGAACTGGCCACCGATATCGAGCTCCACAACGCCATCGGCGAGGCCGCCCACAACATTATGCTGATGCATACGCTGCGCGCCTGCTACCGGCTGCTGACGCAGGGCATCTTCTTCCACCGCCAGATGGTGTTCAACACGCCAGGCGCACGCGACCGGCTGCTTGGCCAGCACGTCGCCATCCACGACGCCATCCTCGCCAGCGACCCTGCCGCCGCCCGGCGGGCGGCCGAGGCTCACATCGACTATATCGTCGAGACGATGCGCGAGACGCAGCGCAACGGCGAATGGGCGCGCATCGCGCGCCTGCGTCTTCTCCAGCGCGAGACCCGCGCCTGACGCCACCCGGCCCGGCCGTCGCTCTCATCCGGCCTTGCGCGGCGATGTCGCAAAACGGACAGCGGCCAGCGGTGCCGACTTGCCCTCGGCGATTTACAGTCTATACAGAGAAACCGGTGCACAATTAAAATTCGCGACATTCTGGCGACCACGCCAGCTTGACGCATATTTACCACAAGATCATGACAGAGGATCGTCCCGAACCGCCAGTGAAAGGCCTGACCTGAATTGACCATTCTGACCCGCATCGCTTCCGATGTCCGACTGATGTTCCGGCGCCCTCCGAGACAGCAATACGGCGCGCTGTGCTATCGCCTGAATCCGGAAACGAACGCGGTCGAGGTTCTGCTGCTGACGAGCCGCGACACCGGCCGCTGGGTCATTCCCAAGGGCTGGCCGATGGCCGACAAGGCAGCCTATGAGGTCGCCGCCCAGGAAGCCCTGGAGGAAGCCGGCGTACTTGGCACGGTCGGCCACGATACGCTCGGGCATTTCGACTACAGCAAAGGCATGAAGGATGGCTTCGCCGTCGATTGCCGGGTACAGGTCTATCCACTCGCCTTCGAGGATTTCGCCAAGAAATACAAGGAGAAGGGCCAGCGCAAGCGCGAATGGTTCCGCTTCGACACCGCCGCCGGCAAGGTCAACGAGCCGATGCTGCGCCAGATCATCCTCAATTTCGGCCGGACGCTGACCCCAAGCCCGGCCTGACCCCCCTTCCGGAACCCGCCGGCCTTTGATACCGGTGGCATCATCCGCGGCGGCGCGGCGGGCGGTTTCTCCGTCCGTATTGCAACGCCGTCGCTTCCAGACAGTTATAACGACCGGACGGCACGCGCCCTTGCGTGCCCGTTGTCGCCGGAGGGCGAACGGATGGCACCGAAACCCGTTGAGCGCACCAAGAAGACGCTGGACAAGGATCTCGACAAGCTGACCTTCGTCGACGACGCGGCGCGATTCGCGCTGCGCCGCTTCGGGCCGCTGGGCGCGGCCGTGCTGTTCACCGCCTTCGCCATGCTGGTCGCCGGCGTCTATGTCTTCCATCAGCCCGCCGCCGTCGTCGTCGTCGCCGCTTCCGCCCTCTGCGCCTACATGGCGATGAACATCGGCGCCAACGACGTCACCAACAATGTCGGCGCCGCCGTCGGCGCCCGCGCCATCACCATGGCCGGGGCGCTCATCATGGCCGCCGTCTTCGAGATCCTCGGGGCGACGCTGGCCGGCAGCCGGGTGGTGGAAACCATTTCCGGCGGCATCGTCTCGCATGCCTCGGTCATGGATGCGCAAACGCTGACCTGGATCATGATGGCGGCGCTGGCGGCGGCGGCCATCTGGCTCAACTTCGCCACCTGGCTGAACGCGCCGGTCTCGACCACCCATTCCATCGTCGGCGCGGTGCTCGGCGCCGGGATCGCCGCCGGCGGCGTCGATTTCATCAACTGGCACGGCATGGCGATGATCTTCGTGAGCTGGGTGATCTCGCCGCTGATGGGCGGCGTCATCGCCATCGGCTTCCTGTTCCTCATCAAGGAAACGATCATCTATCGCGACGACAAGATCGGCGCCGCCTGCCATTGGGTGCCGATCCTCATCGGCGTGATGGCCGGCAGTTTTACCGCCTTCCTGGCGATCCAGACACAATATCTGCATGGCCTTTCGGTGATCGGCGCCACCGTGACCGGCATGGCGGTGGGGCTGCTGAGCTGGGTATCGGCGAGACCCTTCGTGCGCGCCCAGGCGGCGGGGCTGGAAAACCGCAACAGCGCGCTGCGCGTGCTCTTCCGCCTGCCGCTGATCGGGGCTGCGGCGCTCTTGTCCTTTGCCCATGGCGCCAACGACGTGTCCAACGCCATCGGCCCGCTTTCGGCGCTGGTGCATGTGACCATCGAATCGCGCGACATCTCCGCCGCTGTCGGCGTGCCGGCCTGGGTGATGGCGATCGGCGCGCTCGGCATTTCCGTGGGGCTGTTGCTGTTCGGGCCGCGCCTCATTCATCTGGTCGGCGAGCAGATCACCAAGCTCAATCCGGCCCGCGCCTTCTGCGTGGCCCTGTCCTCGGCGGTGACGGTCATCGTCGCCTCCTGGTTCGGCCTGCCGGTCAGCTCGACGCATATCGCCGTGGGCGGCGTCTTTGGCGTCGGGCTGTTTCGCGAATGGTATACCCGCCATTCCCGGCGGCGGCTGGAATACCTGCGCGCCAAGGCCGGGGCGGTGGAACTGGTCGAGCGCGAGGAGCGCAATCCGGACGAGACGCGCCGCCGCCGGCTGGTACGCCGTTCCTACCTGGTCGGCATCGTCGCGGCCTGGGTGATCACCGTGCCGCTTTCGGGTGCGCTTGCGGCGCTGCTATATTGGATTATGGTGGCGCTGTTTGTGTGAGTTTGTTTTGACGCATTTCCGGACGGAAAACCGTTTTACACTTTTCCTGGAAATGCTCTGGCCGGAAAGTCTTTTATGCGTGCCAATTTCAGAATGCAGCGGCTTCATGTCGAGACGGACCTGCGCAAGGACGCGCCCGTCGAGGCCGACAAGGAGCAGTTCCACTATCTCGCCAATGTGCTGCGCGCCGAAGCCGGACAGGACGTGCTGCTGTTCAACGGCCGCGACGGCGAGTGGATCGCCAGGCTCGCCTTCCCGACCCGCAAGCGTATCGAGATGACCCCGGTCGAACTGGCCCGCCCGCAGCCGCAGCCATCCGACCTGCATTATCTCTTCGCGCCGCTGAAGGTCGGGCGGCTGGATTACCTGGTGCAGAAGGCCGTGGAAATGGGCGCCGGCCTGCTGCAGCCGGTGATGACCCAGCATGTGCAGGGCAAGATCACCAGCCTGGACCGGCTGGAGGCGAATGTGATCGAGGCGGCAGAGCAATGCGGCATCCTGTCGATTCCGCGCGTCGCCGCTCCCGTCAAGCTGCGCGACCTGCTCGACAGCTGGCCGCAGGACCGGCGCATCATCTATTGCGACGAGGGCGATGCCGGGCAGAACCCGCTACCGGTGCTGGCAAACGTCAAGGAGCGCAAGCTGGCATTGCTGATCGGGCCGGAAGGCGGCTTTTCCGAGGAGGAGCGGCAATGGCTTCGCAGCCTCGATTTCGTCACCGCCATTCCGCTGGGGCCGCGCATCCTGCGCGCCGATACCGCCGCGGTCGCCGCCATGGCCGTGGTGCAGGCCGCCATTGGCGACTGGCGCTAGCTTTCCTATCTATGCGCCGGGATGGCTTCGCGCCGAGGGCCCAACCCATCGTTTTTTTTGAACATCTGTTGAAGGAATTTCACTTGCGCCGTCTATCGATCCGGTCCAATCACCGTCACGGTCTCTTCCTGCGGGAAGCGATGAAGGCTTCCGCATCTCTTCGTTCACCGCAACTGCGCACGCAAAACCGTTTCGCACTTTTGCCGGATCTGCTCTAAGGTTCCCCCATGGCCCGCGATACCACCGACGATACACCGATCAGCACGACCAGCGAACTTGCCGCCTATCTGGCCTCGGGCGCAAAATCGGAAACGCAGTTCCGTCTCGGCACCGAGCACGAGAAATTCGCCTTCTTCATGGCAGACAACAGCCCTGTCCCCTATTTTGGCGAAGCGAGCATCTCGGCGCTGCTGAACGGCATGCAGGCCAGGCTCGGCTGGGAGCCGATCATGGATGCCGGTCATATCATCGGCCTCGCCGCGACCTCGGGCGGCGGCGCCATCTCGCTGGAACCGGGTGGCCAGTTCGAGCTTTCGGGCGCGCCGCTGGAAACCCTGCACCAGACCGCGGACGAGACCGTCGAGCATCTGGAGGTGCTGCGCACCGTCGCCGAGCCGCTCGGCATCCGCTTCCTCGGCATCGGCGGCAGCCCGAAATGGACGCTGGCGGAAACGCCGCGCATGCCGAAATCGCGCTACGACATCATGACCCGCTACATGCCGAAGGTCGGCCGTCACGGTCTCGACATGATGTACCGCACCTGCACGATACAGGTAAACCTCGACTTCTCGTCCGAGGCCGACATGGCGAAGAAGATGCAGGTCGGCATGAAGCTGCAATCGCTCGCCACCGCACTCTTCGCCTCCTCGCCGTTCACCGAGGGCAAGCCGAACGGCTATCTCTCCTGGCGCGGCGAAATCTGGCGCGACACGGACAACCAGCGTGCCGGCCTGCTGCGCTTCGCCGTCGAGGACGGCTTCACCTTCGAACATTACGTCGAATGGGCGCTGGATGTGCCGATGTATTTCATCGTCCGCGACAACACGTATCACGACTGTACCCATGTCACCTTCCGCCAGTTCATGAACGGCGCGCTGAAGGGCGAAGTGGCCGAGTGGCAACCGACGCTCGGTGACTGGACCAATCATCTCTCCACCCTGTTCCCCGATGTGCGCCTCAAGCGCTTCCTCGAAATGCGCGGCGCCGACGGCGGTCCGCTCTCGCATATCAGCGCCCTACCGGCCTTCTGGGTCGGGCTGCTCTATGACGGAGCCGCGCTCGAAGCGGCGCGCGAGTTGACGAAGGGCTGGGATTTCGAGGCCGTTGCGGCGTTGCGCGAGGCCGTGCCGACGCAAGGCCTGACGGCCGTGATAAACGGCCGTCCGCTGCATGCGGTCGCCGCCGACGTGCTGGACATCGCCCGCGCCGGTCTCAAGGCGCGAGGCCGCCTCGACGCGCAAGGGCGTGACGAGACCATCCACCTCGCTCCCCTCGACGAAATCGTGGCGACAAAGACCAGCCTCGCCGACAGCCTGCTCGCCAGCTATGAGGGCGACTGGAACCGTTCGGTCGACCCGGTCTTCAAGACCTGCCAGTATTGAGGCCGAAGCGGCGGCAAATTGCTGTGTCCCGTCCACAAAAAAGCAGGGCGGGGGCATTTCCGCCGTGGTCTTTCCCGCTATAGTCGTTCTGTAACCGATATTGCGGGAAGGACACTCCGATGCTGCCTCTATTCGACCTGATGATGCGTGCGCAGAACGGCGCGGCGACGGACGCGATGGCGCGGCAGTTCAATCTCGCGCAGGAGCAGGCCGCCAAGGCGATGGCGGCGCTGATGCCGGCCTTCTCCTCCGGCCTGAAACGCTCCGCCGCGACGCCTTACGATTTCGGCGCGCTGATGAAGACATTCGCCTCCGGCGACTACACCCAGTATTTCGAGGATATGAGCCGTGCCTTCACGCCTCAGGGCATCACCGCCGGCAACTCCATCCTCGAACAGATCTTCGGCTCCAAGGAGGTGTCGCGCGCCATCGCCGCCCAGGCCGCGCAGATCACCGGCATCGGCCAGGAGATCCTCAAGCAGATGCTGCCGGTCATGGCCGATATGCTGATGGGCGGGCTGCAGAAGCAGACCGCCGGCCAGATGAGCGCCGCCAATCCGTTCGGGGAGGCCATGCAGCAGGCGACCCGGAAATGGCTCGAGGCCACCGGCTTCGCGCCGAAAAAAGCGGAGCCGACGATCTTCGACAATCCCTTCACGCAATCCATGCAGGCGATGTTCTCCGCCGCCACCGGCCAGCCGCAGCAGGCCACCACCAACCCCTTCACCGACAATCCCTTCGCCAAGGCATTCCAGGAGTGGATGACCCCGCCCGCCGCCGCCAAGCCGGCCGAACCCTCCGCATCCGCGTCCGAAGCGCCGAAACAATTCACCGACCTCGTCAACGCCATGTTCGATAGCGGCCTGGAAGTGCAGAAGAACTACCAAAAAAGCCTGGAATCGATCTTCGACACCTATCGCGCCAAGGACGGCGGGGAGACGTAAGCCTCTCCTCCGATAGGCATAAAAAACCCGGTGAAGGCGGGATACCTTCACCGGGAAGAGGCAGGGTTTATTGGCTATCACCCTGCGGGGAAACGATGGGCGGCCCGAAGGATGGCCGGAGTTTTCGGCTCAGCGCGGGCGTTCCATGCGGCGGGCACGCGCCCGCGCCGAGCCTGCGAGGTCCGCGATGGGATCCTCGAAGAAGGTGGACGTGCCGGCGCGCACGAGATCGTGGCGCGTCAGGCCGATGTCCAGAAGCTGATGGTCGTCCAGTTCCTGAAGGCGATTGAGTTCCAGGCGGGCCTTCACGGCGCGGACAACGGCATGGGCCAAAGCCCAGGGGCTCTGTCGACGGATTGTGGTCGACGCCCGGCTCAGGGAGGGAGACAGGATCCGTTGTGTCGTGCGCATCGCAATCGTCCTTTCGTCAAGGCATGAGAAATCGGTCTCCGCGGACGCGGTGCATCCGGGGAGTTCAGACCGAGCGGCGCAGGCAGGGTTGCACCGCGACTGTCCTTTTGATTTGTTCCGATGTTCTCAAAAAGCCATTGATCAGTCCAACGAATGTTTCTAATATCAATCATCAACCGCTCTGATAGGTAACCCCGATGTCCGCCCCGCTCGATATCGACCAACTGCAAACCTTCATCGCCATCGTCGATACCGGCAGTTTCACCAAAGCCGCCGAACGGGTGTTCAAGACGCAATCGGCGGTGTCGATGCAGATGCGGCGGCTGGAAGAGCGGGTCGGCAAGCAGCTTTTTGCCAAGGATGGCCGCGGCGTGCGCCTGTCGGGCGAAGGCGAGAAGCTGCTCAACTATGCCCGCAAGATGATCCGGCTGAACAACGAGGCGATCGCCGCCTTCGACGACAACCGGTTGGAAGGCACGCTGCGCATCGGCACGCCCGACGATTATGCCGACCGCTACATGCCGGAAATCATCGGCCGTTTCGCCAAGACCCATCCGAATGTCGAACTGTTCATCGTCTGCGAGCCTTCGGTGGATCTGGCGGAGAAAATGAGCCGCGGCGAACTCGACATCGCGCTCGTCACCCACAATCCGCGCGAGCGCATTTCCGAGGTGGTGCGCACCGAGCCGCTGTGCTGGGTCAGTTCCGCCAACCACCCCTTGAGCGAAGACGCCCCGGTGCCGCTGGCGGTCGGGCGGCGCGATTGCCAGTGGCGGCAGCTTGCCTGCTCGGCGCTGGACGGCGTCGGCCGCGATTACCAGGTGTTGTTCACCAGCTGGTCCTCGACCGTCGTCGCCGCCGCGGTGCTGGCCGGCATGGCGGTGTCGGTGCTGCCGGAATCGGCGCTCAGGCCGGGCATGCGGGTGCTGAGCCAGGCGGACGGCTTTCCGCCGCTGCCGCCGGTGCAGATCGGCATCATGAAACGGCCGGGTTTTTCCTCATCGCTTATGGCGGCGATCACCAACCACATCACCGCCTGCCTCGACAACATCACCCCGGCGGCAGTTAATGACGATCTCGACGGCGGGCTCAGGATGCGGATGCGGGCCGGGCAACTGATGCCGGGTTGGTAAGGCAAACTTCATGAGCGACACGATGATCTATCGTGGCGGTTGCCTGTGCGGCGCCGTGCGTTTCGAGGCGACGGGACCAGTGGAAAAGCCGCATAGCTGCGCCTGCGAATTCTGCCGCCGCCATACCGGCGCGCCGGCCGCCTATTGGGTCGAATTTCCTCGAGCGCGGGTCGCCTGGACCGGCGCGGCCGGCAAGCCGGCCACGTGGCGCTCGTCGGACTATTCCAGCCGCGCTTTCTGCCCGACCTGCGGCAGCTCGCTCGGCGCCATCGACGACGCCCCGGTCGTGGCGTTGCTGATCGGCGCCTTCGACGATGCTTCGCGGCCCGAATTCCTGCCGGAATACCACGCCTTCGAGGACGACCGCCCTGATTGGTATGCCGCCGGCAAACATCTCGGTTGAGTCCCGTTTCCATCGCATTTCCGGACGGAAAACCGGTACCCACTTTTCCTGGAAATGCCTTAGCTGAAGGTGATCCACACCAATAGCCACAGCCACATCAGCCCGAGCATGGCATAGCCGAACAGAAAGGCCGGCATGCGCCAGCGCAGGCGGTTGCTGGTCACATGCACATAGGCATGGACATAGCGGCTGGCGACGAACAGCCAGGCGAGGATGAGGGCGACCTCGTTGTCGGCCTCGGCGATGAACAGCGCCAGGCAGCCGATATGGAACAGCACCGGCAGTTCGAACTGGTTGGCGATATTGTTGCGCACGCGCAGGCTTTCGGTCGGCTCGTCGCGTATGTCGCGAAAGGCGGAGACTTCGACCTCACCCGCCTTCACCAGCGCCGTGCGGCGGCGCAGCAGCAGGAAATACAAGCCATAGACCAGGCCCACATGGGCGATCATCGGCGCGAAAATTGCCGTGGTGAATGTCACGTAAGCCTCCGGAATCACATGGCGCGCGATCGCGCACGGCGATCCTTATCGAAAATCGCGCCACGGGGAAACCGTCTCCCTCCGCAAGAGCCAGAGAAACCGGACAGGGGCGGATGCTCGCATCCCGTCCCTGCCCTTCAAAGCGCCGTTAGAGCGTTTTCGCTTTTCTTCGAATCGCGAAGGCACTCTATCTATTTGTTTTTACGCACTTCCGAACGCAACCGATATTCACTTTTCCTGGAATGCTCCAAACTTTATTTCTCTTCGGTCAGGGTCTCGGTGCCGCTGCCGTCCTTGCCGGTCAGCGTCCAGCTTCCCTCGAGAACGCCGCCGCCCTTGACCTTGTAGACGATCAGGCCGATCTGATCCTCCAGCATGTAGGCGGCGGCAAAGGCGTCTTCATGCAGCATGCACACGCCTTGCGAGGTGGTGCCACCGGTCTTCCATTCGATGACGCAGGTGGTCTCGCTGGCGAGCGTGATCGTCGCCGTGCCCTCATAGCTCGATCCGTCGAGATTGGTGCCCTTGACGGTGTAGGTGCCCGCATTCACCGTCTGCGCGGCGGCCGGAGCGGCCGCGCTCACGGCGAGAAGCGCCGCGAACAAAAACTTCTTCATCGATTTCCCCTTCAAAGCCCGCGCGCCACGCACGAGCGCCCGGATGCTAGCGGGTTTCCGGCGCTTTGAAAGGAACATATTTGGATCTGACAGAAATTTCGCGGCGGCTTCAAGCCGACGCTTACCGACGCTTAACGCCGCGGCTCCGGCCTTGTCACGCCGAGCCATCGCAGCAGCACGAACCGCAAGGTCAGCAGCAACGTGATGCAGAAGAAGGCCATCTTGAAGCTGGCGATCCAGGGCAATGCGACGGGCGCGTTTTCCATGATCCAGGCGGGCGGCTGCGCAATGCAGAAATAGGCGAGGCTCAGGGCATTCTCGGCATAATCGGCCAGCGCATAGACCAACGGCACGGCCAGAAGCGCGCGCATGTTGGCCGCCGTCAGCGGCTTGCGGAACAGGGTGCCGCCGGGCGCGAAGCGCTTGAGCAGCAGCATCCCCAGCCCGGCCAGCACCGCCGGCATGATGAGGTCCGGTCCGGCATAGATCCAGAACAGCAGCACGGCGGCCTGTGTCCGGTCCGGCTGCAGCAACAGATCCTTCAGCACATGCAGGTCGACGGGCGAGACGTTTCCGAACGGCACCAGCCAGATCGGATAACCGCCCGACGCCTGATGGAACCGCCAGCCGAGCCAGCACGAAGCGGCAAGGCAAGCGAGCGCCAGGCCGGCAAGCAGGAAAACCTTGCCGGCGAAGGACCTGTCGCCTTCCATCTTATACGGCACCCGGATAATTCGGACTTTCACGGGTGATGGTGACGTCATGGGCGTGGCTTTCGCGCAGGCCGGCGCCGGAGATGCGCACGAAGGTCGCCTTTTCCTGGAAATCCTTCAGCGTCGCGCCGCCGACATAGCCCATGGCGGCACGCAGGCCGCCGGCGAGTTGGTGCAGCACGCCCGAGACCGGCCCCTTATAGGGCACCTGACCCTCGATGCCTTCCGGAACCAGCTTCAGCGTATCGCGCACTTCCGCCTGGAAATAGCGATCGGCCGAGCCACGCGCCATCGCGCCCACCGAGCCCATGCCGCGATAAGATTTGAACGAGCGGCCCTGGTAGAGATAGACTTCGCCCGGGCTTTCGTCGGTGCCGGCCAGCAGCGAGCCGATCATGGCGGCGGAGGCGCCGGTGGCGATCGCCTTGGCGAGATCGCCGGAATATTTTATGCCACCATCGGCGATGACCGGTATGTCGGACTGGTGCGCAGCCTCGACGGCGGCCATGATCGCGGCGAGCTGCGGCACGCCGACGCCGGCAACGATGCGCGTCGTGCAGATCGAGCCCGGGCCGATGCCAACCTTGACGGCATCGGCGCCGGCATCGATCAGCGCCCTGGTGCCGTCGGCGGTGGCGACGTTGCCGGCCATGATGCGCACGGAATTCGACAGCTTCTTCACGCGGGAGACGGCATCGAGGACGCGCTGCGAATGGCCATGGGCGGTATCGACGACCAGCAGGTCGACGCCGGCATCGATCAGGCGCTCGGCGCGCTCGAAGCCGTCATCGCCGACGCTGATGGCGGCGGCGGCGCGCAGGCGACCCTGCGCATCCTTGGACGCATTCGGGTTCAACTGCGACTTCTCGATGTCCTTGACGGTGATCAGGCCGACGCAGCGGCCGTCGCCGTCGATGACCAGCAGTTTTTCGATGCGATGGGCGTGCAGCAGGCGCTTGGCTTCCTGCTGGTCGACGCTTTCCTTGACGGTCACGAGATTTTCCCGGGTCATCAGCTCATAGATGCGCTGCTCGGGATTGGAGGCGAAGCGGACGTCGCGGTTGGTGAGGATGCCGACAAGGCGGCCGGGGCGGCCGCTGGCGCCGTTCTCGACCACCGGAATGCCGGAAATGCCATGCGCCTTCATCAGTCCCAGCGCCTCGGCCAGCGTCGCATCCGGGCCGATGGTCACCGGGTTGACGACCATGCCGCTTTCGAACTTCTTGACCTGACGGACTTCCTCGGCCTGCTCGACGGGCGTGAGATTGCGGTGGATGACGCCGATGCCGCCGGCCTGGGCCATGGCGATCGCCAGCCGGCTCTGGGTGACGGTGTCCATCGCGGCCGACAGGATCGGCAGGTTCAGCTCGATATCCTGGGCGATGCGGGTGGAGATGTTCGTCTGGCCGGGCATGACCTCGGAATGTCCCGGCTGCAGGAGGACATCGTCAAAAGTCAGGGCTTCGAGCCCGGTTGCCGTTTCGATGATGCGTGCCATCGCCAAAATCCTTCATGGAAAAAGCCGATCCCCCGGAGCGAATCCTCGACCGGCGATCAACATTCGTTGCTTGGAAGTTGGCGAGGGCAGGTAACACGACTATGACAGGAAGGGAATAGCAAATCGGCTTTCCCCTTCGCAATTGCACCAAAGCGCCGCGCGCGCCGTCTTGGGCGGGTTCGCGCATCACGGCCATGCATGCCGATCGGCGGGAACTGTGAGGAGCGTCTCCCGTATTTTTCTTCCAGAATTGCGGCCGGTCAAGTCCATTCGGATTCTTCCGAAATATTTACCGTCCCGATTGGGCGTTTCCTTAAGTGCCCGCCTGTAAAACCTCTCTCGCAGGCCACGAAGGACACTGGACCTGACAAGACAAAGCAGAACAAGCAAGTAAACGGGGATGAAGCCATGACCGCATTGAAGCAACGCGCCCGCGCGCTCGAAGATAAATTCGCCCACGATCAGGATTTCATGTTCCGGGCGCGCGCCCGGCGCAACACGCTTCTCGGCCTCTGGGCCGCCGCCGTGCTGCATGACAAAGATCCGCAGGCCTATGCCCGCATGGTCGCCGCCGCCGATATCGACGATGCCGACGGCGCCTTTGCCCGCCTGCGCCGCGATTTCGATGCTGCCGGCATCGCCGTTCTCGATGACGAACTGCGCGGCCGCATGAGCAACATGCTGCGCGATGTCGCCAACGAAATGTACGATTACGCCTGAGAACCGGCATCTCGATGGCGCGCCGGACGGGCGCGCCATTTTTCGTTTGTTGTTTTAGCGTATTTCCGGGCGCAAAACCGCTGCACGCTTTTGCTGGAAATGCTTTAGAGATCGAACTGGTAGGTCTTCGGCACGAAGCGATAGCCGGTACCCATCTTCTCGACGAAACCGACCGCCGGGAACGGCATGTGATAGCCGAGGAAGGCGATCTTCTCGCCAGCGATCATGTCGAAGACGCGTTTGCGGGTGGCGGCGGCCTGGGCCTTGTCCATGTCGAAACGCACCTCCCAATCCGGCCGCTGCAGCGACAGGACGTAATGATTGGCGGTATCGCCGGTCATCACCAGATGCCGGCCGTCCGATTCGAGACGGAAGATCATGTGGCCCGGCGTATGCCCGACCGCCAGCATGGCGGTGATGCCCGGCAGGACGGTGGCGCCGTCACCGATGAAGGTGGTCTTTTCAGCAAGCGGAACGACATTCGACAGCACCATCTTGTGGTTGCCCTCGGCAGGCGTGCCTTCTCGGGCCTTGTCCTTCCAGAAATCATATTCGGCCTGGCCGGCGACATAGCGCGCCTTCGGAAAGGCCGGCTTGCCGTCCTCCATCAAGCCGCCGATATGGTCGCCATGCATATGGGTGAGCACGACGAGCGAAATATCCTCCGGCTTGTAGCCGGCTGCGGCCAACCCCTCCAGCAGCCGGCCGCCGCCTTGCGCCCGCGCGCCGGCTCCGAGCCCGGTGTCGAAAAGCACGATCTCCTTGCCGGTATCGACGACGACAGGCGAAAAGGTGTTGACGAAACGGTCCTCGGGCAGGAAATTTTCCTTCAGCAACGCGGCGACATCGCCCGGGGGCTGGTTGAGGCCATAGGTCTCCTGCGGCTTGTCGGAGGGGCGCGCGCCATCCTTGATCACGGTGACCTTGAAGCCGCCGAGCTTGAAACGGTTGATATCGGGCGGGAGGCTCATGGCCTTGTCTTTCTCGTCGGCGGCCGCGGCCGCGGGGTTCGTCAGAAGTCCGTTCGAGACGAAAGGCGCGGCCAACAGGCCGGCGCCCACGGTGCCGAACAGGGTGCGGCGCTTCATCGGCAACGACAGGGGCATGGACAATCCTCCGGGCAAATGCGCGACTGCGGGCATCAATGGCGAGGCCTTGACGAAACGCAAGATAGGGTCGCGACGACGGCCGTAAACCGGTTCACGCAGACGTGATCGCTCTCGATGGCGCCCGATTTGTCATCATACGTTTTAAGGATTACAGCGGGCGCATCGTACCGCCTGCCCGCGTCGAAACCGTTCCAAGCCGATGAATCGTATCGTTCCGCTGATCCTCGCCGTCGCCCTGTTCATGGAACAGATGGACTCGACGGTCATCTCCACCGCCTTGCCGGCCATCGCCGCCGATCTCGGCGTCGGGCCGATCACGCTCAAGCTGGCGCTGACCGCCTATATGGTGGCGCTCGCCATCTTCATTCCGATCAGCGGCTGGATGGCGGACCGCTTCGGCGCCAAGCGCGTCTTCCGCCTCGCCATCATCGTCTTCATGGTCGGCTCGGTGCTCTGCGCCATCTCCTCCAGCCTCGTCGGCTTCGTGCTGGCGCGCTTCCTGCAGGGCATGGGCGGGGCGATGATGACCCCGGTCGGCCGCCTCGTGCTTTTGCGCACCACCAAGCGCAGCGAATTGGTCAACGCCATGGCGCTGCTGACCATTCCGGCGCTGGTCGGGCCTCTGGCCGGGCCGCCGCTCGGCGGCTTCATCACCACCTTCTTCACCTGGCACTGGATCTTCCTGATCAACATTCCCGTCGGCGTGGCCGGGCTGTGGCTGACCGGCGTCTACCTGCCGGAGGTGCCCGCCACCTCGCCGCCGCCGCTCGATATCGGCGGCCTGATCCTGACGGCGCTGGCGGCGGCCGGCATCGTCTTCGGCCTGTCGGTCATCAGCCTGCCGGCGCTGCCGCCGGCGGTCGGCATCGTCTCGACGCTCACCGGCTTCGGCTGCGCCATCGCCTATGTGCTGCACTGGAAGCGGCATCCGGCGGCGATCGTCGATCTCGGCCTGTTCCGCAACGCGACCTTCCGGGTGGCGACGCTCGGCGGCTCGATCTTCCGCATCTCGATCGGCGCCATCCCGTTCCTGATGCCGCTGATGCTGCAGCTCGGTTTCGGCCTCAATCCCTTCGAATCCGGCACCATCACCTTCGCCGGGGCCATCGGGGCGATCACCACCAAATTCATCGCGCCGCGCGTTTTCGCCCGCCTCGGCTTTCGCACGACGCTGCTGTCGGCCGCCGGCATCACCTGTCTCGCCACGGCTGCCAACGGCTTCTTCACGCCGCAGACGCCGCATCTCGTCATCATCGTTTTCCTGCTCGTCGCCGGCTTCACCCGTTCTTTCTTCTTCACCGGCGTCAACGCGCTGTCCTACGCGGATATTCCCGACGACAAGGCGAGCCAGGCGACCTCGCTCGGCTCGGTGCTGCAGCAGATCAGCCTGGCGCTCGGCGTCGCCTTCGCCGCGCTGGTGCTGGACGCCGCGACCGTCTTCAACGGCACGACGCTGCAACTGGCCGATTTCCACATCGCCTTCTGGGTGATCGCCATCATGGCGCTGCTCGGCGCCGTTCCCTTCATCACCATGGACCGCCAGGCAGGCGCGGCCGTTTCCGGCCATCGCCGCGCCGCCGCCGAACCGGAAAAGGTGGTCGCCGAGTAAGTTTACTCAGGCCTCTCGCAGACGGCCGAGAGCTTGTTGCCATCGGGATCGCGGACATAGCAGGCATAGAAATGCGGGTGATAGGGGCGCAGGCCCGGCGCGCCCTCGTCCGTGCCGCCATGGGCAAGGCCGGCGCGATGGAAGGCATCGACCGCCGACCGGGTTTCGGCGACCAGCGCCACCATCGAGCCATTGCCGATGGTCGCGGGCCTGGTGTCATAGGGCTTCGTCACCCAGAGACGGCAGCGGTCGTCACCCTCAGCGGCATAGCCGAACTCGTTCTCGTCCGCCTCGCGGCAGGACAAGCCGAGTTCGGCCAGAACGGCATCGTAAAACGGCCGGGCGCGCGCCAGATCGTTGGTTCCCAGCGTGATATACAGCAGCATGGCGGTCTCCCCTCCCCTCGGCCGCGCCCCGGCAGCCGGTCTATTCTTCCACGGCCTGTTCCGGCTCCTGCACCTCGGCATCCGGCGCCTGCGCATCGCGGCCTTTGAAACCCTTGGCGAGCAGGAACATCTCCACCGATTCCGCCCGCGACGAGGCCGGCTTGATGTGGATGACCTGGCGGAAATTCTTCTTCAGCATGTCGAGCAGTTCGCGCTCGATGCCGCCCTGGAAGGTCTTTGCAAGGAAGTGCCCGCCCTTGACCAGCACGTCGACGGCAAAATGGGCCGCGACCTCGCACAGATGCATGGTGCGGATATGGTCGGTCTTCTGGTGGCCGGTGGTGGGCGCTGCCATGTCGGAAAGCACGACATCCGGCGCGCCGCCGAGCGCTGCCATGACCGCATCCGGCGCTTCGTCCTCAAGGAAATCCATCTGAAGGAAGGTGACGCCCGGCAGCGGCGCGATTTCGAGAAAATCGATGCCGGCGACGCGCACGTCCTCGGCCGTCGAGCCGGTGACCTTGGCCGCGATCTGCGACCAGCTTCCGGGCGCGGCACCCAAATCGATGATCCGGCGCGCACCTTTGAGGATCTGGTGCTTCTCGTCGATCTCCAGCAGCTTGAAAGCAGCGCGGGCGCGATAGCCCTCGAGCTGGGCGCGCTGCACATAGGGATCGTTGATATGGCGTTCGAGCCACCGGCGCGACGACGCCTTCAGCTTGCCTTTCTTGACCTTCTGGCCAAGCTTGCGGCCGGTGCGGTTTCCGCCGATCGGGGGTTTGGTCATGGATGTCTCGAAGCTCCGTCACGCCGCATCTGCTGGCGGCGCTGGCGATTGCGGCGCCACACACCGTCATCGGCCATCATGTCGGTCAACAGGCCTTCCCTCAAGCCCCTGTCGGCAACGCGCATGCGCTTCGACGGCCAGCGGCGGCGGATGGCCTCCAGAATGGCGCAACCGGCCAGCACCAGATCGGCGCGATCCGGTCCGATGCAGGGATTGGCGGCGCGACCGGCGAAATCCCAGGATAGGAGCCGCGCCTGCATCTCGCTGACCTCGGCATTGCTGAGCCACAGCCCGTCCACCCGGCGGCGATCGTAACGCGGCAGGTCGAGATGGACGCCGGCCAGCGTCGTCACCGTGCCGGAGGTGCCGATCAGGTAGAAATCGTCGGTCACCGCGACGCTGTCGAGCGAGGGGCAATCGAAGCGGGCGAGCATGCCCTCGACTTCAGAAACCATCGCCTCGAAGATATCCGGCGACACGTCGCGGCCGCCATGGCGCTCCGACAGGGTTACCACGCCGACCGGCAGCGAGGTCCAGTGGGTGATGTGGTTGGCCAGCCGCGGCGAGCGGTTGTCGCCGATGCGCAGCACGGCGATCTCAGAAGAGCCGCCGCCGATATCGAACAGCACCACCGAGCGGGCATCGCGCCCGACCAGCGACGAGCAGCCGGACACGGCAAGCCGCGCTTCGGTCTCGCGATTGATGATTTCCAGGTTCAGCCCGGTTTGCGTCGTCACCCGGCTCAGAAATTCCTCGCCGTTTTCGGCGGCGCGGCAGGCCTCGGTGGCGATCAGGCGCATGCGCCGGATCTGGCGGGACTTCAGCTTGACGGCGCAGACGCGCAGCGCCTCGACCGCGCGCTCCATCGCCGCATCCGAAAGCCGGCCGCTGGCGCCCAGCCCCTCCCCCAGCCGCACGATGCGCGAAAAGGCATCGACGACCCGGAACTGGCCGGGCCGCGTCGGCTGGGCGATCAGCAGGCGGCAATTGTTGGTGCCGAGATCGAGCGCGGCATAGAGATCATCGGACACCGGCTCGCCGTCGCGGTGATGGACGCGGGCCTCCTGGGCGTCGCGATCCGGCCGCTGCGGCCCATCCGGCCGGCCGGATTTCGGGCGCACGGAAGCCGGCGTTGGCGGCGCCGGCATATGCACGGGAGCCAGCGGGCGCGCATGCTGCGCCTTCTTGCCGCCACGCGCGCGCCGTTTGTGGCGGCGCTCGCCTTCCGGCTTCGGCGGCTCGGAGGCTTTCGGCTCGACCGATCGGGATTGAACTTGCGCAGCCTGTCCGGGCTCGCCACTCTTGGAGCGGCGGCGGCGCTTGCGCTTGCGGACCGGCTCTGCCGGCTCCGCGCCTGTCGGGCGTGCTGCCGCCTCGGCTGCGCCGAGAGGGCTCGCTTTGGCAACAGCAGATGCGTCACGGGGAGCCCCGTGGCGTTTCTTCTTGCCGCGCCGGGAGCTCTTGCTGCCCTTGCGGCCTGTCGCCGACGCCCCGTTGTCCAGCGGCACCGGGCCGCGTTCGGGGTCTGTCACGTTTTTGATCCGGTCGCCGCGCAAGACCCTGACGGGGTATGCTGCTGGCGCGCTGTCCATGAGTTTCGTTGGCGCGATGATACCAGCAGGGGCGGGTTTCGACAATTTGTTTTTGCACTGCCCTCGCCGCAAAGGCGGCCGAAAGCGGATGACGGACCTGAATTTACGGGGAAAAACTTCGAAGACGGCGCGACTGCGCCGGATACGGTGGACGCTCAGCGATCGGCGGTCGTCAGGACCTGGGCAAGCGAGATGAGCTTTTCGCGGTCGCGAACGCCCTTCTGCAGCGAATGAACCAGGATCACCGCAAGAGCTTCGCCATCAGGGCTGTCCTTGCGGATGCCATGTTCGGCACAAGCGGCGTCGAAAACATCGCGAAGCAGGGAGAGCTGATCCCCGCTGATCGGCGTTCGAACGGTCTGCATGGGCATGATCCACCTCCAGGAAACACGCAACCGGCAAGGAGCCCCAAGCCCTCGGAAGCGCCATGTTCGACGCCCCGCAGCCTGCCCGGTCCTCTCCCAAGCCGCGATAACGATCCGGCTATGTTCGGAATGGACAGGGGAATTTATGGCAAATTTATCGGCAAGCGTCAAATTTCTGTCGAAGAAAGCCCGCGCATCCAAAAACCCATCCTTTTGAACCGCAGCGCAGGTTCCAAAGGGAGTATGGCCTGCCACAGGCGAGCGGCTTCCGGTATCAAACGCGTGAGAGCCGCCCCGTGATTCCAGGCGAATCACGGGGCGGCTCGATGCTGCTTCCGCTATCAATTGAGGACACGGACCACCGTATAGGTTTCCGGGTCGACGATGACACGCTGCTCGTTGACAACGGTGTATGCATAGCGCGGGTCTTCCGGCACCGGCGTCAGAACGACTTCGTGCGAGATCGCCTTCCCGACCACGACGGGCTGCTCGACGACGACGGAGCTGCTCATCGGCTGCTGCTCGACATAGGTCACGACCCGGTCCGGCGGCGGATCGAGCGCTGTGCCGACGATGGCGCCGGCGACGCCGCCGACAGCGGCCCCCACCGGTCCGCCGACGATGGCGCCGGTGACCGCGCCGCCGGCCGCACCGGTGGCAGCGCCGTCATCCGCATAGGCGCCGCCCGCAAAACCAAGGGCCGCCACCGCCGCCCCGACAATCATGATGTTACGCATGTTCGATCTCCTCGTTTGATCTACTCATGTTCACGCAGAGGCAAACGTCCGCCGGCAAAAAGGGTTCCCAGCCGTGGCGCACCTGTCGTCTGGCGAGAATTTTGCAAGGAAGGCATCACAGCGCTAAACTGCCCGCGCTTGAGAAGGAGAAACAGGGCATGGATCGTTTTACCGGCGGCTGCCTGTGCGGCAATATCCGCTTTGTGGCTGCGGGGCGCCCCTACCGGGTGGGTCTGTGCCATTGTCTGGATTGCCGCAAGCATCACGGCGCACTATTCCACGCTTCGGCGATCTTTCCCGAGGAGGCGGTGACGGTATCGGGCGAAACCCGCGATTATGCCGGCCGCTTCTTCTGCCCCCGCTGCGGCTCGTCGGTCTTCTCCCGCAGCGCCGACGAAATCGAGGTCAGCCTCGGCTCCCTCGACGCCCCCGCCCAGTTCACCCCTACCTACGAACTCTGGACCACCCGCCGCGAATCCTGGCTACCGCCCTTTCCGCTCAGCAAGCGCTACCACCACGATCGCGAGAACAGCGACCGTTCGGAAGACTGAGGACATGCGAAATTTCACGAGGAAAGTAACGTTTTCGAACAGTTGAAAACTCAAGGAAAATTTGGCTGGGGAACCTGGACGTCCAGCCCGGTAGTCTGCAACCCTATGAAGATGTTGACTTTCAATAGGTTGAGAGGATACGAGAGGTACGCAGTAGAGGTACGCAGCGAGGTACGAACAGGGTGGCACGGCACGACAGGAGGTACTTGGAGCCGATGAACGGTGGAGGATGGAGGGTTGTGGTCGATGTCCCTCGTAACCTCCGAAAACAAGTCGGCAAGACCAAGCTCAAGCAGGCGTTGGGCACCGATAGCCTCGCGACCGCTAACGTGCTGAAACATGCGGTCGTGGCGAGGCTCAAGGCCGAACTTGAGGCGTATAGCAAGGACGCCCCATCTGACCCCCTGATGCGTGAGGCAATGGCCCTGCGTGCTGCCCTGGAGGCCGCTGGGCGCGGTGCTGGGGCGCTTGATGAGGTTAACATCGATGCTATCGCAGACGCGGTGAAGAGGCGGGCAGAGGAAATCCAAGGCCGTCCCATAGGAGGTGATGAAGGCGAAGAGGAGTACGAGCCTAACCGTGAAGCAAGGGCGCAGGCCTTCGCCGATGTCGCTCTGGGAAATGTAACTCCCTTGGACCTTCCCGTACCCACGTTCCTTTTGGAGAAGAAGAAATGGGGTCCGCGCACCGTGGCTGACTTCGAGCGTGTGCTTGGCTACCTTAAGGCGTGGCTTCGAGAGAACCAGTACCAAGGCTCCATCGAAGTTGTAACCAGAAGGGTGGCTGGCGATTTTGTCAGCTCCCGCCTCATCGGCGGCGACTTGGCGAGCAAGACCATCAACAAGTACGTGACCGGCCTTTCCGGCTATTGGAAATGGCTCATGACCAAAGGCTATGTCGAAACGAACGTCTGGACGCAGCAACGAGCGGAGAAGGAGCGTCCTGAGGAAGGTAACGACATGCGGAGCTTCGATGACGAGGAGCTGGAAAGGCTCTTCTCCGGCAAGCCCAAAAGGGGGTTCGTCTACGATGCCATGGTTATAGCGGCGCTGACTGGGGCGCGGATGGGCGTTATCGTTGATCTGACGGTTGCCGACTGCCAGGGCGACCAAATCCGGTTTCGAGCTGGGAAGCATGAGAAGCATTCAAGGCTCGTTCCAATGCATCCTGACCTTCGTGGTGTGATCGCGAGCAGGGTTAAGGGCAAGGGGTTGAGCGACGATCTGTTTCCCGAGATGCCGAGGCTCGCCCCCGGCGATGATCCACGGAAGGAGCGCGGGCAGCGACTGACCAAATCCTTCGGCACATTCCGCAACTCGGTCGGCGTGGATGACCCAAGACCCAGCGATGGTAAGTCCCGCGTCAATTTCCATTCCTTCCGTCGATGGTTCATTTCCAGGGCCAGTAGCGCGATCAACGAAGGCGCGGTCGGGTTCTCGCCTTGGACAATCGCAGAGGTCGTGGCGCATTCGAAGGGCGACATGCCGCTGGACATGACCATGGGCCACTACAAGGCACCGGATGCGATGAAGGCGCGGCGGGCCTGCGTGGAAGCCGTCCAACTGTCTGCAAAGGCCAGGGCGGCGTTGTTGGAGCGTTATCCGTCACCGCAAACACCCTGAGGTGATGAAAAAAACAGACACCCCCACGCAAGGGCTCAAGCCTCAACGCTCGGTGTCTGTCGCTTCGCCAGCCGGGAGAGGGTGGACCGCGAGCAGCCCGTGGCTTGAATGATAGTGTTCCAACTCTGACCTGAACTGAGCATAGAAACGATGGCTGCGTTCCGCTTGGTGTCCTCCGGGCGGCCAGCATAGGTGCCCTTCGCCTTTGCCTTCTCAATGCCCTGAGCCTGCCTCCTGCGACGGTCCTCGTAGTCCTTGCGGGCAATAGCAGCCAGCATGTCCAAGAGCATGCCATTGATCGCGTCCGCCATACGCGCAGTGAAGTCATCTGAATTGGCCGTGGCGAGTTGCCAGGAGGTCGGCAGGTCGAGTGCGACCACCTTAACCTGCCTCTGCCTGATCTCGTTGCGAAGCCGCTCCCAGTCCGCTGAATTGAGGCGGCTCAGGCGATCTACCTGTTCCACCAGAAGCACGTCGCCAGGGCGGCTATCCGATAGGAGGCGGAAAAGCTCTGGGCGTTGGAGCGAAGCGCCGCTCTCGTTTTCCAGGTAAGTTGCCGCGATGATGAGGCCGCGCTCGTTGGCGAAGGTTTCAAGCTCGGTGCGAGCGCGAGATGCGTCTTGTTCCTTCGTGGAGGCACGGAGATATGCACGGGTGAACATGGCGAGGACCTTCGGTTCGATTTGGATGGTCTGTTATTGTTCGGTTCGATTTGGGTTGTCAATCGAAATTATCGAACTGCCATTTCAGTTGGTTCTCATGAGGCATACTTTCTCGAACTCCTCGTCACTCCTGCGTTATGCTAGACTGCCACCATGACCTTGAGCATCGCATACATATCCGGTTCGTTGTGCGTAGTGGCCACTGATCGCCGCATCTCGGGCGGCTATTCCGATGATGAGCACGGTAAAACCATCGCCCTCTTCGCGGGGGATGGCATAGCAGCGGTTAGCTTCGCTGGACTGGCGAGGGTATCTCATTTCGATACCCACGATTGGCTCGCAAGCTCCCTTGTGCACCGAGGCGGTACCGGCGGCAACCTTCGCCAAATCATTCAAGAGACCGCGAACGACTTAACGAAGAGGTTTGCAGGCAACCAGACGATCAAGTCCGTTGACCATCGGTTGTCCATCCTGTTTGCTGGATATGGGCTATCACCTACGGAATACCACCCCTTCTTCGCCTTGGTCTCCAACTTCCAGCATCCGGATGGAAGGGGTTTGACGCCGGAGTTCAGGGCATACCTTCACCAACTTTTACCTGGTGGAGCCCATCTCGCATCTGCGATTGGTGACTACAGCGCGATTGCGCCAAGTGTGTTTGCTGACCTCAAGGCTCGATGCAAGGGCAAGGGCGTAGATCAAGTTGAGCAGATTTTGGTTGGCGGTATACGAAACGCTGGGCTCAAGTCTGAAACGATAGGTCAGCAGATCATGACGCTTTCCCTCAATCCGTTTCAACGTGAAACCATACGTGGTCGATACCACTCGGCCGCTGCCAAACCAGAGCTGTTTATGCCTTCGATGGTATGGGCGCAACCAGATACCCGGATAGCCGTCACCCGGGCTAGCATCGTGCCAGAGGATGAAACGGACCACAGGTTCGTCTTTCCAGCGAAGGGGCGTAACGCTCGGTGCCTATGCGGAAGCGGCAAGAAATACAAACGCTGCCACGGAGCACCTTAAACACCATGGGGTGGCGGGGGTGTCGGAGAAGCTGCGTTATAGAATGTTGGCTCGAAGATTTTTCCCGAAAAAGGCCGGTGGGGCTGGGAACTGTACATGGGGAATTTCCCCAGCCCGTTTGCATCAGAAGTCTGCATCCGCTGGCAGGCTCATCCTCGAAGGTGCCACGTCGATGCCGGGAATGAGGCCGTCCCAGTCCTCGCTCGCCAGATTTGCCTTGAACGCCTCAACTAACCGCTCCATGCCTTCCACAAGGCCACTACGGTCGCCGCTACGTCCCTGATCGAATAGGTTCCGACCTTCCAGCAGCCAAGCGTCGATCTCGTGCTTGAGCATCACGATTGGACGTGGAGGTCCATCGCCTCCTTCCGTGGCCTTCTCAGGCTCGCCCATGCGGGTTGCCTCTGCCGGAAAGTCTGACCTCATCCAGGCTGCGATTGTTTTGTGATCGCGTCCCATCTCCTTGGCGATCTCCCGGTACGATTTGAACCCGTCCGAAGTTCTGTGACGGCCAGCTCGGACATAGGTTGCAAAGACCCTACGGCTTTCCTTGGATTTCAGTTGTAAACCGTGGGCGTTGTTGGCGATGGCCGCTTGGTAACGAGCTTCGTCAGGTGAGAGTTTGACGATCATCGCTTGCACGGCATCGACTGGTTTGCCGCCTCGGTGCCTTGCTTCCGCTGCAAGCAGTTCGAGGGTGGTGAAGCGGTGATGCCCATCGATTACGAAAAGGTGCTGATCATCGGTTCCGACGAACGCCAGGAGCAATGGAGGAACCTCGCTGCCTGCACGATATGCCGAGCGGATGCGATGTAGGTTGCCCTTGTCCAAGCGGTCACGAACTTGCATCGTCGGGTCGATTTGAATGTCTGAAAGCTCGACCTCGAACGGGCCAGTAGCTCGCCCGAATTCGACTTTGTCCATCCGTTTTCTGATGGTCTCGATCTTCATTCCATTTCCTTGCGGTTGTCGCATGCAGATGCGCTCCCCCGTGGTGGTCGGGAGAGTTGCTGCGGGGGTGGAGTGGTGGTTAGACGACGAGTAGTCGCGCTCTTCAGGGGTGGGTTAATCACTCCAGAGGACGCGGGTACTCCCTATGGTGGGCGGTAATCGACCGGCCGCGTAGCCGATCAGTGCGGGGGTAACGCGCCAGACGGCTCCGATAGTGGGCCGAAATCACCAATCGCAAATCAGTCGGGTGCCGGTAGGTCATGCTCAGTCGAGAGGAAAGTTGGCCCAGAGGTACGCATTGAGGTACGTCCAGAGGTACGCAGTGGGTCGAATAGCCCGTCCAACGTATTCAAATCATTTGATAATTTCTACTGAGAAGAAATTGGCTGGGGAACCTGGATTCGAACCAAGATCGACGGAGTCAGAGTCCGCTGTTCTACCATTGAACTATTCCCCAGCAGGGCCGAGGTGATTGGCTCGGCTGGTGGGGCGGCTTATAAACAAAAGGGGGGCGATTGCAAATAGTCTTTTTCAAAAAAATGCGAGAATTCCCCATTCTTGGCCGCCCTGTCTTCCATGCCGGCGGGACGTCTTTGAAAGAGCGGGAAAATCGCTCGCGACCGGGGCGGCGACGGGTCAGCGTTTGCCGGCTTTCCTCTCCCGACGTCATTTCGCTTCGGCGGCGGCGCTCGCCTCGACCTCCAGGAAACGGGTGCGGCCGAGATGGCCGGCACCGTCCTGGATATCGGCGGCAATCGCCTGGCGCAAAGCCTCGGTATCGCGGGCGCGGATTGCCGCGAGCGCTTCGGCATGGCGGTCGACGCGGTAGCTCTCGTGCAGGTTTTCGGTCGCCTCGCGCATGAACGGCCCCAGCCGCAGCCACAGCGTTTCGATCAGCGGCAGCAGCACCATCGCGGCATGCACCTCGTAAAGACAGCGATGGAAGGCGAAGTTGCGTTCGATGCCGAGTTCGATATTACCGGACTCGTAGGCGGCGTCGATCTCGGCATCGAGCTTTTCCAGCCGTGCCAGCCGAAGATAATCGATGTGCGGCATACAACGCTCGGCCGCCACCGTCTCCAGCGCGATGCGCGCGGCGATGACCTCGTCGAATTTCTCCGGATCCATGTCCGGCACCCGCACGCGGCGATTGTCGAGATGTTCGAGCGCGCCATCGGCCACCAGCCGGTGGATCGCCTCGCGCACCGGCATGGCGCTGACCGACAGACTTTGTGCGATGCCGTGGATGGTTACCGGTTGACCCCGCGGGAACCGACCTGACATGATGGCTTGCCGCAGATTGCGATAAACCCATTGCTTGACGGATTCGAATGTCTGCCTGTCATCGCAAGCCCACATCGCCTCGCTCCTTCCGGCAGCCGCCCCCCGGCCTGCCCGCCCCCAATGTTGCATCCTCTGCCAATAGCCTCGCGGGCGTGCTTGCCAGTCGTCCTGTGAAATGCCACGTTTCGATCAGCATGCCGATCGACCAAAAGCGCCCTTCCCAATTTGATCAAATTGTGTTTTGATATGATCAAATTCAGGCCAGTGTAGAGCGGCGCGATCATCTGTCAACAAAGATCGGTTCTCTTTGCACAACCGAACGGAGAAGGGCAGAAGTCCCTTCCCGCAACAACAGGGGGAATGAATGCACCAACAGCCTGCTGGGACCACCCGGGGCGGCGATATCGATATGCAGAACGTCGTCAAGGACTTCGGCCATTTCCGCGCCGTCGACAACGTCTCGCTCAAGATCGCTTCAAACGAATTCTTCACGCTGCTCGGTCCATCGGGCTGCGGAAAAACCACTCTTCTGCGGATGCTCGCAGGCTTCGAAATGCCCACGGGCGGCAAGATCCTTCTCGACAAGGCCGATATCTCGCTTCTGCCGCCGAACCGGCGCCCCATCAACACCGTCTTCCAGAACTACGCGCTCTTCCCGCACATGACGGTGGCCGAAAACATCGGCTTCGGCCTCAAGATGCTCGGCCGCCCCAAGGCCGAGATCGAGAAGGTCACGCAGGACATGCTGCGCCTCGTCCAGCTCGAAGCACGCGGAAAACACCTGGTTACCCAGCTTTCCGGCGGCCAGCAGCAGCGCGTGGCGCTCGCCCGGGCGCTGGCGCCGCAGCCGAAGGTGCTGCTGCTCGACGAGCCGCTCTCGGCCCTCGACCTCAAGCTGCGCAAGTCGATGCAGATCGAGCTCAAGCGCCTGCAGATGGAAACCGGCATCACCTTCGTCTTCGTCACCCATGACCAGGAAGAAGCCTTGACCATGTCGGATCGCATCGCGGTCATGTCGGAGGGCAAAGTGCGCCAGGTCGGCGCCCCCGACGCGATCTACGATCGCCCGGCCGACCGCTTCGTCGCCGATTTCATCGGCGAGACCAATTTCCTCGCCGCCGACGTCGTCTCGGTCAACGGCAACGTCGCCCGCGTGCGCCTCGCCTCCGGCAAGGAGATCGCCGCCCGCTTCGCCGAGGGCACCCAGCCTTCCGGCAAGGTCACCGTCGTCATCCGCCCCGAGCATGCGCGCGCCGCCGCCGTTTCGGCCGAGGCCGACCTCAAGGGCACCATCCAGACCATCGTCTACCTCGGCACCGACACGCATATCCATGCCGTCCTGGAAGACGGCACGCATTTCACCGTGCGCCAGCAGAATTCCCGCAGCGGCCCTTGCGGCTTTTCGACCGGCGAGCAGATCGGCATCCACATGAGCGACGACGTCGCCCAGATCTTGAGGGATTGAGATGACGATCAGCGCCGCAGAAGCAAGCGAGCAGGTGCGAAGGAAGGATATCCGGGACCGGTGGCTGCTCAGCGCCCCCGCCCTGATCCTCATCGCCGTGGCCGGTGTCGGCCCGCTTCTCATCGTGGTTCTCTATTCCTTCCTGGCGCCAGGCAATTACGGCGACGTGAAGTGGCAGTTCTCCACCGACGCCTGGTTCAGCGTCCTGTTCACCCGCGATATTTTCGACGACACGCTGTCGATCGCGGATGCGCATCTTTCGATCTTCTGGCGCAGCATCAAGCTTGCCATCGCCACCACCGGCCTGTGCGTCGCCTTTGGTTTCCCGACGGCCTACTTCATCGCCACGCGGCCCTCGCATAACCGGCAGATCTGGCTGTTCCTGATCACCATCCCGTTCTGGACCAACATGCTGATCCGCGCTTTCGCGATCCAGGAAGTGATCCGCAACGAAGGCATCGTCAACACGTTGCTGATGAAGCTCGGGCTCATCGCCGCGCCGATCCCGATGATGTTTTCGGATTTCGCCATCCTGCTCGGCATGACCTATGTCTTCCTGCCGCTGATGGTGCTTCCGCTCTATGCCAGCATCGAGAAGCTGGATTTCCGGCTGATCGAGGCGGCCTATGATCTCTATGCCAGCCGGTGGAACGTGCTGTTCCGGGTCATCGTGCCGTTGGTCAAGCCTGGCCTGATCGCCGGCGCCATCCTGGTCTTCATTCCCGCCCTGTCGTCCTATGTCATTCCGCGCGTCCTCGGCGGCGGCAAGAACCTGATGATCGGCAACCTGATCGAGCTGCAGTTCGGCCAGGGCCGCAACTGGCCGCTCGGCGCGTCGTTGTCGGTGACCCTCGTCATCATCGTGTTGGTCGCCATGCTGTATTACGTCAAGAACGCCAGCAAGTCGGGAGGCGCCCATGGCTAAGCCGTTTTCGGTCCGGCGCGTTCCGGGCTTTTCCACCATCGCGATGATCTGCTTCATCGGCTTGTACCTGCCGATCGTCACGCTGGTCATTTATGCCTTCAACGCCGGCACCTCGATCGCCATCTGGGAAGGCTTTTCGTTGCGCTGGTTCCAGAGCGCCTGGAACAATGCGCAGGTGATCGATGCCTCGATCCGCTCGTTGCAGATCGCCGTCACCGCCTCGGTGGTCGCCACCGTCGTCGCCACCATGGCGGCGATCGCCACGACCCGTACCGTGCAGTATCGCGGCCTGACCTTCAAATATGCGTTCATCAACCTGCCGCTGCTGGTGCCGGAAATCGTCACCGCCGTCGCGCTTCTGATCTTCTTCTCGCGCGTCAAGGTGTGGACCGGCTATTCCGGCCTCGGTTATCTGATCGCGGCCCATGCCGCCTTCTGCGTGCCCTTCGCCTACCTGCCGATCCGGGCGCGACTGGAAAGCATGGATCTGACGCTGGAGCGGGCCGCGGCCGATCTCTACGCAACGCCGTTCCAGGCCTTCCGCTATGTCACACTGCCGCTTTTGTGGCCGGGCGTGCTGGCCGGCTTCATGCTCGGCTTCGTCATCTCGCTCGATGACGTGGTCATCACAGAATTCGTGAAATCGGGCGGTCAGGACACGCTGCCGACCTACATGCTCGGCCAGCTGCGCCGTGTCGTGACCCCGGAAATGAATGCGATCTCGACGGTGTTCCTGCTGCTGTCCTTCGCGATCGTGACTATCTTCTTCTTCCTCAGCAGGACCGAAAAGACATCATAACCGGAGAACAGCCAATGCAGAAGAAACTGGGATTTGCCGCGCTTGCGCTTACCCTTCTCGGCTCCGCCGCCGTGGCGCATGCCGATGGCGAACTGAACATCTACAACTGGGGCAATTACACCAGCCCGGACCTGATCAAGAAGTTCGGCGACAAGTTCAAGGTCAAGGTGACCGTCACCGACTACGATTCCAACGACACGGCGCTCGCCAAGATCCGCCAGGGTGGCCATGGCTTCGATATCGTCGTGCCCTCCGCCAGCGTCATGCCGATCTGGATCTCGGAAGGCCTGCTCCTGGAATCGCGCCCCGACCAGATGGAAAACTTCAAGAATATCGATCCGCAGTGGGTCGACGTACCCTTCGACCCGGGCCGCCACTATTCTGTTCCGTGGCAGTGGGGCACGACCGGCGTAACCGTCAACCGCTCCGCCTACAAGGGTGACATCAACACCTCGGCCATCTTCCTCGATCCGCCGGCCGAACTCGTCGGCAAGGTCAACGTCGTGCCGGAAATGTCCGACGTCATGCATATGGCGGTCACCTATGCCGGCGGCCAGCCCTGCACCGGCGACAAGGAAGTGCTGAAGAAGGTTCGCGACACCCTGATGGCCGCCAAGCCGAAATGGGCTTCCATGGCCTACGGCAATGTCGAGCAATATGCCAAGGCCGACCTGATGGCCGGCGTCAACTGGAACGGCGCCTCCTTCCGCGCCCGCCTGCAGAACAAGGACGTCGCCTACGGTTATCCGAAGGAAGGCTACCCGGTCTGGATGGACAACGCCTCCATCCTCGCCGATGCCAAGAACGTCGACAATGCCAAGCTGTTCCTGAACTTCATCATGGAGCCGGAAAATGCCGGTCTGATTTCCACTTTCGCGCGCTACGCCAACGGCATCAAGGGCTCGGAAGCCTTCATGCCGGCCGATATGAAGGATGCGCCGGAAATCGTCATCCCGGAAGAACTGAAGGCCGCCGGCAAGTTCAACCTCGCCTGCCCGCCGGAAGTCCAGGCGATCTACACCAAGATCTGGACCGAACTGCAGAAGTAAGGGTAGCCTTCCAGAGCTATTGTGGCCGGAAGCCTTGTCTTCCGGCCCATCGTCCACGACGCGCCGGGCCCGATCCGCGAGCCCGGAAAGAGAATTGCGTCGTCAAGAACAGGCGTCGGATATCCGCTTCCCTGACGGACCCGGAGCGCCCGAGGAGGAAAACATGATCCGCAGTTTCGTCGAGACGCACGGTTTTTCGCGCGCCGATGTGACGCTCTCCAACTGGCGCACCGCGCCTTACAATGTCTGGGCTTTCCAGAATGTGCGCGACCTCGTGCCGACCGCCGAGATTTCCTGCGCCCGCGTCGAGCCGGAAGCGCCGCTCGCCAGCCCGGATTTCCTGTCGACGCGCATCAGCACCGGGATCGACGGTGCCGAGACCGTCGAGGATTTCCTGCGCCATGCCCATACGGATGGTTTCGTTGCGCTGCGCAAGGGCAAGGTCGTCGCCGAATATTATGCGCCGCATGCAAACGTCAACGCCCCTCACCTCGTCTTCTCGATCAGCAAGTCGCTGACGGCGATGCTGTCGGGCATTCTGGAGGCGCAAGGCCTTCTCGATCCCGATATGCCCGTCACCCATTACGTGCCGCAGGCCGTCGGCAGCGCCTATGGCGACGCGACTTACCGCGACGTGCTCGACATGCGCGTCAGCCTCGATTTCGAGGAATCCTATCTCGATCCGCAGAGCGCATTCGCCCGCTATCGCCGCGCCATGCTGTGGAACCCGCCAATCGAGGGAACGCCGGTCGAAACGCTGCCGGCCTTCCTGATGACGCTGCAAAAGGCCGACCGACCGCATGGTGGGCCGTTCAACTATCTCTCGCCGAATTCGGATCTGCTCGGCCATATCATCGAGACCGTGACCGGCGCGCGTTATGCCGATCTGTTGTCCGATCTTCTCTGGAAGCCGATGGGCGCCCGGAACCACGGCTCGATCACCGTCGACGCCATCGGCTCGCCGCGCACGGCCGGCGGCATCAGCGTCACCGCCCGCGATCTGGCGCGCGTCGGCGAACTCCTGCGCAATGACGGCGCGGTCGAAGGCCGGCAGGTCTTGCCCGCGGCGTGGGTCGCCGACATGCGCGAAAACGGCGATCGCCAGGCCTGGCAGGAAGGGCGCAATGTCGACCTGCCGAACGGGCGCTATCGCAGCCAGTGGTATCAGTCGGGCGATGCCGACGGCGCATTTGCCGCGATCGGCATCCACGGCCAGTGGCTGTGGGTCGATCCCTCCACGCAGACCGTCCTCGTCAAGCTCTCCTCGCAGCCCGATCCGCTCGGCGACGAGGAAGGACAGGACGTCTTCGCCTTCTTCCGCACGATCTGCGGCATGTCATTCTAACAAACGGGGAACAGGTCGCGATGTCGACACAGGCTGATATCATCATCCGCAATGGCAAGGTCCTGACGATGGACGACGCCAATCCGCGGGCCGAAGCGCTGGCGATCGCCGGCAACAAGATCGTCGCGGTCGGCAGCGAGGCGGATGTCGCCGCCCTGTCCGGCCCGGCCACCAGGGTCATCGACGCCGGGGGCGGCACCGTGCTGCCCGGCTTCAACGAGGCGCATCTGCACATCTTCGGCGGCTCGGTGGAGTTGTCGGAACTGTCGCTGTTCCGCGTCAAGGGTTTTGACGCCCTGAAGCAGAAGGTGCTCGAATACGCGGCCGCCAACCCGGATCTGGCGCTGATCATCGGCCAGAGCGCCGACTACACCATCATTTCCGACGAGGAACGCGTCACCCGCCATCATCTCGATGCCATCCTGCCCGACCGACCGCTGCTGATCTTCGCGCCCGATCATCACACCGCCTGGGCCAATACCATCGCGTTGACGAGGGCCGGCATCCTCGAGGGGCGCGACGTCGGCATCGGCAACGAGATCGTCATGGCCGAGGACGGGCTGGCGAGCGGCGAACTGCGCGAATCCAACGCCATCCGCCCGGTCTCGGCGCTTGGCAAGACCGGCGGGCGTGAAATGCTTGGCGTCGGCACCGGCGGCGAGCCGGAAAACATCACCGCCGCCGACCGCGCCGCCGACAAGGAGGTGCTCAAGCAGGGCATGGCCTATTGCGCCTCGCTCGGCCTCACCTCGATCCAGAACATGGACGGCAATCTCTACCAGCTCGAACTCATGGACGAGATCGAGAAGGAAGACGGCCTGCCGGTGCGCGTGCGCATTCCCTTCCACATGAAGAACTTCATGCCGCTTTCCGACCTGGAGACCAACGCCGCCGCCTGGCGCGCCCGCTTCCAGACCGACCGGCTGAAATGCGACTTCGTCAAGATGTTCATGGACGGCGTCACCGAAGGCGAGACCGCCGTCTTCGTCGATGATTACAGCCACAAGCCCGGCTGGAAGGGCGAGCCGCTGTTTTCACAGGAGCATTTCAACGAGATCGCCACGGCCGCCGACAAGCTCGGCCTGCAGATCGCCGTCCATGCCATCGGCGACGGCGCGGTGCGCATGGTGCTGAACGGCTACGAGGCCGCCGCCAAGGCCAACGGCAAGCGCGACAGCCGCAACCGCGTCGAGCATGTCGAGGTCATCCATCCCGATGACATCCCGCGCTTCGCCGAACTCGGCGCCGTCGCCTCGATGCAGCCGGTGCATCCGCCGGGCAGCGCCGGCCTGCCGACCGAGCCCTATCTCACCTATATCGGCGAGGAACGCTGGCCCTACGCTTTTGCCTGGCGGACGCTGGTCGATGCCGGTGCAGCGATCGTCTTCGCCACCGACTGGCCGGTCTCGCCGCTCGACCCGATGAACTGCATCGAAGCCGCCATGACCCGCGACGTCTGGAAGGAGGGCATGAAGGACGAGCGCCTGTCTCTGCATGAAACGCTGGCGGCCTATACCAGGGCCGGCGCTTACGTCGAGTTCATGGAAGACCGCAAGGGTGTGCTGAAACCCGGCTATCTTGCCGACGTCGTCGTCCTCGGCGGCGATGTCGAGGCGGTGGCTTCCGCCGATCTCGCCGGCGTTCGCCCGGTGAAGACCATCTGCGACGGCCGGATCACCTTCGAGGCATGAGCAAAGCTTGAAACAGGAGCCGCCCCCTCAAGCGGGGGCGGAGGCACTTCAATGTTACGATTTCTGATCTTTCACGCGGAGCAGCCCCCCGGACCGGGGTAGAGCGCCCGCGCGCCCTCATATCCGCCCTACGGATGGCGGACGGCGCGCAAACCTTCGCGTTTTTCAGAAATCGAGTGCGATTTCCGGCCCTGGCAAGGGCCACTCATCCGGGGCGGGCGTGACGAGACCCCGTGCCCGACAGGGACAATCGGACTTTTAAAACTGGTGCCTTATGGACAACATGACCTATGCGCAGGAATTCCTGCAGGATAATCCCGATATCGAAGTGCTCGAAGCCTTCGTGATCGACGTCAACGGCGTGCCGCGCGGCAAGTGGATCCCGCGTGAGCGGGCGCTCGACGTGCTCACCAAGGGCATGGCCATCCCCCGCTCCGTCTACGCCCTCGACGTCTGGGGCCGCGATGTCAACGCCGCCGGTCTGGCCGAAGGCACGGGCGATCCGGACGGGATCTGCTATCCCGTTCCCGAGACGCTGTCGCGCGTTACCTGGCTCAACCGTCCCACGGCGCAGGTCATGCTGTCGATGAAGAACACCGACGGCACAGGCTATTTCGCCAATCCGCGCCAGGTTCTCGCCGACGTGCTCGATCGTTATGCCAAGCTGAAGCTGACGCCGGTGGTCGCCACCGAGCTGGAATTCTACCTGATCGACCATGTGCGCTCGGCGCTCGATCCGGTGCGTCCGCCGAACACCCGCGAAGGCCGCTGGCACACCGGCCAGACGCAGGTTCTGTCGATCTCGGAACTGCATGATTTCGAAAACGTCTTCCACGACATCTCGCTCGCCTGCCGGGCGCAGCAGGTCGCCGCCGATACGACGCTGCGCGAAAACGGCCCCGGCCAGTACGAAATCAACCTCAACCACGTTCCCGATGCGCTGCGCGCCGCAGATTTCGCCGTGCTGCTGAAGCGCATCGTCAAGGGCGTGGCCCGCAAGCATGGCTATGACGCCACCTTCATGGCCAAGCCCTATGGCCAGCAGGCCGGCAGCGGCATGCATGTCCACTTCTCCGTGCTCGACGAGCATGGCAACAACATCTATGTCGGCCAGGACGGCCCGTCGGATGCGCTGATGCATTCGGTCGGAGGGTTGCTCGCCAACATGGGCGAGAGCATGGCGGTGTTCGCGCCGCACGCCAATTCCTATCGCCGCCTGCGCCCCAGCGAACACGCGCCGACCTATGCCTCCTGGGGTTTCGACAACCGTTCGGCGGCCGTGCGCGTCATCACCACCCCGAAGGCCGCGACCCGCATCGAGCATCGCGTGGCCGGCGCCGACACCAATCCCTATTTGGTGCTCGCCATGATCCTCAACGCGGCGCTGGCCGGCATGAAGGAAAAGCTCAACCCCGGCGGGGCGATCACCGGCGACGACCATGCCATCAGCCATCAGCCGCTGCCGACCAACTGGGATTATGCCCTGCAGCAATTCGCCAGGTCGACCTTCGCCTATGCAACGCTCGGGCCCCGCTACCGCACGCTCTACACGGCCTGCAAGCAGCAGGAACTCTCCGAATTCTCCTTCCGCGTCACCGATGTCGAGTATGACGCTTACATCAGGACGGTATGACATGAACGCCCCCCTTTCCGCCACCAGCATCAATCCCGGCCACGCCGCCTCCTGGTATGCCGCCAGCGCCAACGACCACACGCCCCGCCCGGCGCTGGAGGGCACGCTGGAAGCCGATGTCTGCATCATCGGCGCCGGCTTCACCGGCATTTCCGCAGCCCTCGAACTTTCCGAGCGCGGCTACAAGGTGATCGTGCTCGAAGCGACCCGCGTCGGCTTCGGCGCGTCCGGCCGCAATGGCGGCCAGATCGTCAACGGCTACAGCCGCGACCTCGAAACCATCGCCCGCCGTTACGGCCCGGAAAAGGCCGCCCGTCTCGGCGAAATGTCGCTGGAAGGCGGCAATATCATTCGCGAGCGCGTCGCCAAATACGATATCGCCTGCGATCTCGTCGCCGGCGGCTTCTTCGCCGCGTTTACGCCCAAGCAGGTGCGCGAGATGGCCGAGCACAAGGCCAATTGGGAAAAGCACGGCCATACCGGCCTCGAAATGGTTTCCAAGGCCGAAGTCGGCACATATGTGAAGAGCGACCGCTATGTCGGCGGCATGATCGACACGCTCGGCGGCCATATCCATCCGCTGAACCTGGTGCAGGGCGAGGCGCAAGCCGCTGAAAGCCTTGGCGCGCGCATCTTCGAAAACTCGCGCGTGGTGTCACTGAAGATGGGTGCCAATCCCGTCGTTACCACCGAGCGCGGCTCGGTGAAGGCGAATTATGTGCTGGTCTGCGGCAATGCCTATCTCGGCAAACTGCTGCCGGAAATCGGCGACCGCATGATGCCGGTTTCCAGCCAGGTGATGGCGACCGAGCCATTGCCGAAGGATCTGATCGAAAGCCTGCTGCCGGCCAATTACTGCGTCGAGGATGCCAATTACGTGCTCGACTATTATCGCCGCACGGCCGACAACCGGCTGCTCTATGGCGGCGGCATCGGCTATGGCGGCCAAGATCCGGCGGACCTCACCAGCGTCATCCGTCCGAACATGCTGAAAACCTTCCCCGAACTGTCGCGCTTCCGCATCGAATACGCCTGGAGCGGCAATTTCGCGCTGACGCTGACGCGCATTCCGCATATGGGCAAGCTGTCGGACAATGTCTATTTCTCGCATGGCGACAGCGGACACGGTGTCACCACCACCCATCTGCTCGGGAAGATCCTCGGCGAGGCGGTCGCCGGCCATTCCGGCCGCTACGATGTGTGGAGTTCGCTGCCGAACTACCCCTTCCCCGGCGGCAAGACGTTTCGCGTGCCGCTCACCGTGCTCGGCGCATGGTGGTACGGGATGCGCGACAAGCTCGGCATCTAAGCCTCACATATGCGAGCGGGCCTCGACGGTCCGCCGCAAGCCCTCATCCAGCGAAAAGGGCGGAGCCCAGCCCAGCACCCGCTTCGCCCTGCCGGCATCGACGACCAGCGAGCCGAACAGGCGGCGGGCGATCGCGCCTCGGCCGATCAGGCCGGCGGCAAGCCGCATCGCGAAAAGCGGCACCGGCAGCAGTTTCGGCGCCGGCTTTCCGGCGGCGCGCGCGATGCGGGAGACGAGCGCGCCGGTCGAGGGCGCTTCGTCGTCGGCGGCGAGGAAGACGGCATTGGCGGCGTCCTCTTGCGTTGCCGCGCGGCAGAGAAGATCGGTCAGGTTTCCGACATAGATCAGCGAGCGGGCATTTCTGGTCCGGCCGAAGGGTAGCGGCCAGCCTTTCAGCGCCAGCCGCATCAGCCGTTCGAAATTGGCGCCGACGCCGGGTCCATAGACCAGCGGCGGGCGGATGACGGTGATCTCCATGCCACTGCGGCGGCCAAGCGCGAACAATGCCGCTTCCGCCTCCAGCTTGGTCTGGCCATAGGCATCCTCGGGTGCGGGCGGCATGTCCTCGGTGAACGGCCGGCCGGGCGGCGTCTCTTCACCATTGACCTTGATGGAACTTAGAAAAACGAAACGGCGCACGCCTGCAAGCACCGCCTGTTCGGCAAGATTGACCGTCGCCTCGACATTGAGAGCGCGATAGGCGGCAAGCGGATCGCTTTCCGTCTCGTGCATGACATGGGTGCGGGCGGCGAGATGGATGATGGTGTCGATGCCGGCCAAGGCCTCGCGCCAGTCGGTAGCAGCGGTGAATTCACCGACGTCGAGGAAACCATCCAGAGGCCTGCGGCTGACGGCGCGGAAAGCCAATCCCCGCACGGCGAGATCGCCCAGAAGGGCGCGGCCGACAAAGCCGGTCGCGCCGGTGACCAGGATCATGCATCCGCCTCCTACTACATTTCCACCCCTGCATAGATATAGGCGGGCGGAAATTGTCGAGCGGAAACTACTCCAGGACCGGTTTTTGCGCGCGCTTGCCGCCGATGCCCGTCGCCAGCAGCGAGCCGCCGATGACCAGCAGGGCGGCCAGGCCGAGCGTGATCGTCGCAGGCGCCGCGCCGGTCGCCACCAAAAGCGCGGTGGAAATCAGCGGCGCGAGATAGGAGAGCGCGCCGAGCAGCGGCAGATGCCCATGCTTGGTGGCGTGATCCCAGGCGAGAAAGGCCAAGCCGACCGGGCCAAGGCCGAGCGCGACGATGGCCAGCCATTGTTTTGCATCCGGGGCGACCGTGGCTTCGAACAGCAGATGGCAGACCCCGCCGGCCAGCGCCACCGCGCCGCAGATGCCGACGATCATGCCGCTTGGCGTACCCTCGAAACGACGATTCAGCACCGAATAGCCGGACCAGGTGAGCGCGCAGGCAAAGGCGGCGAGATAGCCCGTGACCGCACCGGTGCCGCCGGCACCGCCGTCGCGGCCGGTGATGATCAGCACCGTGCCGGCAAAGCCGAGCACCGCGCCGATGACATGCCGCGCCCGCAGCCCTTCGCCCGGCAGCAGCGCCGAGAACAGCACGATGAACAGCGGCCAGAGATAGGCAACGAGGCTGGCCTCGGCGACCGGCGCCGTTTGCAAGGCATAAAAATACAGCGCGTGATAACCGAAAATGCCGATGAAGGCGGTGAGCCACGGCGCCAGCGGCTGGCGCATTTCGGCAAGGGCCGCGCGACCGCGCAGCGACAAGAGCGCAAAGCCGCTGACGAAGGCGACGGCAAAGGTCAGCGCCATCAGTTCGAAGGGCGGCAGCGCCCCCGCCGTCGCCGTCAGCAGCGCCAAGGCCGCCCAGAGAAGAATGGCGACGATGCCGATCAGGGTCGCGCGCGACCGTCCCGCCTGTGTCATGAATGCTTTCCGTTCGTTTTCGCTTCCCTCAGCCCATAGGCCGGTTGCGCCGAGGCGGCTAGGCGAAAACTGCCCGATCCTATGCAGAACCCGCCGATTGCACGCGGCGGAAAGCAGCGGGTGTGAGGCCACGCGACTGGCGCAGGCGGCGCGTCAAGCCGCTCTGGTCACCATGGCCGGTCAGGAGGGCGATTTCAGCAACCGGGAGCCGCGTCGTGGCGAGAAGCTCCAGCGCCCGGTCGAGGCGTATCTCGATCAGCGCCGCATGCGGCGCCATACCGTGTTCGGCGCGGAACAGGGCGTGCAGCCGGGTTTCGCTCAGGCCCGCCTCGCGAGCGATGTCGCGGATGGTGATCGGCTGGTCGAGCCGGGCGCGCATGAAAGCAAGCGCCCGGTCGAGCGCACCGCTTTCATTACCCGCCGGCCCGCCCGTCAACGCCGCATGGAACAGGCCGCACCAATGGGCGCGCAGCGGACCCGCGACGGCATCCGCCGTCATGCTCCCAAGAAAATCGATGAGGCTCAGCACTGGCTGGCCGATGGGGAAGAAGGCGGCGCGCGCCAGCCGGTCGAGGGCTGCCTCGCCAAAGGCGGGATCGCTGGTATCGAGCACCACGAAGCGATTTCCGCCCTCGGCGCGAAAGGCGTGGCGGGTGCCGGCAGCGATGAAGGCCGCCTGCCTTCCCTCGACCCGCCCGCCCCGTCCGCCGATTTCCAGCTCCAGCGCGCCGTGGCGCGGCAGCACGATCTGGTGGAAATCGTGGCAATGCAGCTTCGCCTCGCCGCCATAGCTGCGGAAGCCGAGACTGTCCTGATCGGGCGTCGTTGGGGTCATCACGGTGTCGTCGGGTTGAGGTTGGCGGGTTCTATAGCATGGCAGGCGGATGCCGTAAAATTCCGCCCCGCCGCATTCAGTTTTCAGTTGGCCTGTCCTACATAGGGTGCAGCAACGCAGAACGAAAAGGCGCATCCATGACCTCCTCTCCCGTCGATCCCCAGAAACTGGACAAACTCGCCGAAGTCGCCGTCAAGGTCGGCCTGCGGCTGGAAAAGGGGCAGGATCTGCTGATCACCGCGCCGATCGCCGCCCTCCCGCTGGTGCGGTCGATCACCAGGCACGCCTACAAGGCCGGCGCCGGTCTCGTCACCACCTTCTATAATGACGAGGAGGCGACGCTCGCCCGCTACGCAAACGCGCCGGACGAAAGCTTCGACCGCGCCGCCGGCTGGCTCTACGAGGGCATGGCCAGGGCATTCGAGGCCAATACCGCGCGGCTCGCCATCGTCGGCGACAATCCGTTGCTGCTCTCCGGCGAGGATGCCGCCAAGGTGGCGCGCGCCAACCGCGCCAATTCGACCGCCTACAAGCCGGCGCTGGAAAAGATCGCCAATTTCGACATCAACTGGAACATCGTCTCCTATCCCAGCCTTTCCTGGGCGCGGCAGGTGTTTCCCGATCTGGGGGAAATCGAAGCGCAGCAGACCTTGGCCGATGCGATCTTCGCCGCCTCACGCGTCGATGTCGCCGATCCGGTCGCGGCCTGGGAGGAGCACAATGCCGCACTCGCCAAGCGATCCGCCTGGCTGAACGGGCAGCGCTTCTCCGCCCTGCACTTCACCGGCCCCGGCACCGACCTGACGGTCGGCCTTGCCGACGGCCATGAATGGCATGGCGGCCAGTCCACCGCCAAGAACGGCATCACCTGCAACCCCAACATCCCGACCGAAGAGGTGTTCACGACCCCGCATGCGCTGCGCGTCGAAGGGCATGTGTCGAGCACCAAGCCGCTGTCGCATCAGGGCACGCTGATCGAGGACATTCGCGTGCGTTTCGAAGGCGGCCGCATCGTCGAGGCGCAGGCCAGCCGTGGCGCCGAAGTGCTGAACAAGGTGCTGGATACCGACGAAGGCGCCCGCCGCCTCGGCGAAGTGGCGCTGGTGCCGCATTCCTCGCCGATCTCGAAAAGCGGCGTGCTGTTCCTCAACACGCTATTCGACGAAAACGCCTCCTGCCACATCGCCCTCGGCCAGTGCTATTCGAAATGCTTCGTCGACGGCGCGCATCTGACGCCCGAACAGATCAAGGCGCAGGGCGGCAATTCCAGCCTGATCCACATCGACTGGATGATCGGCTCCGACAAGGTCGATATCGACGGCGTCAATGCCGATGGCAGCCGCGTGCCGGTCATGCGCAAGGGCGAATGGGCCTGATCGAAACAGCAACGCCGCCGCCTGATAAAAGGCGGCGGCGCATAGGCTTACCGGGGAATGCGGCTCAATGCTGCAGCATTTCCTCGACGACCTGCTTGCCATCCAGCGAGGCCGGATAATAGGTCGGCCAATTGGTGACTTCCTTCAGCAGGGCGGCGCGATCGTCACCCCAGTAGAGATGGTAGTGATCGGCCTTTTCCGGCGCGATCTTGTGGTCGCTGAACTGGACGAAGGCAGGCGCGGCCGCGTCGCCGCCGGTCTTCTTGAAGACGAAACGGACGCCGCGATTACCCTTTTCATAGGTCAGGATTTCCTGGCCGTCGCTGGCATATTGCCCCGTGATCGGCTTTCCCTCGCGGGTAAAGGTCATCTTGTCGCCGTCGATTTCGATGCGGTCGACATCCGTCTTGTAGCCGGTTTCATAATAGGCGCGGTATTGCGCAGCGGTCTTTTCGCCGCCCTCCGCCTTGTGCTCCATCACCGGATCGAGCGTACCGTCGACGAGATAGGGATAGACCGACTGCCACTGTCCTTGCCAATCGGAGAGAGGGCGGGCCTTGACCTGATCGTCCTCGAAATAGCCGTGATAGACGTCCTTGGCGTTTTCCGAATGGCTGTGGCTGTGGGAGGCGGCGTGGACGCCTGCCGCCGGCAGCGTCACGACGGCTAGCGCCAGCAGAGCGTGGAGGGCAAGAGCTTTGGCACGGCCGGGCACGGGTGGATTTTGCATCGTCAACCTCGTTCGTTATCGGAAGAGAAATGATTGTGATTGGTAATGTAATACCATTACACTCATTCGACTAACGATCTTTGCCGGCAACTGCAACCCTGCTGCCATGATTTTTCGATATATGCGAACGCATCCGCGTTGGGAGAGGCGACCCCGAAAGCGCCAGAGCCATCCTGGGGAATCCCGGATGCCTTGGCCTTCAGTATGATGAATTCGCGCGGCCCTAGCTTCGCAGGCCCGGCGCTTCCTGCCCGGTGCGCTCGACATATTCGGTGTAGCCGCCGCCGTACTGGTGGATACCGTCCGGCGTCAGTTCCAGCACGCGGTTCGACAGTTCTGCGAGGAAATGCCGATCGTGGGAGACGAACAGCATGGTTCCCTCGAAATCGCTGAGCGCCTTGATCAGCATTTCCTTGGTGTCGAGGTCGAGGTGGTTGGTGGGCTCGTCGAGGACGAGGAAATTCGGCGGGTCGAACAGCATGCGCGCCATGACGAGGCGGGCCTTTTCACCACCGGAGAGCACCCGGCATTTCTTCTCGATATCGTCGCCGGAGAAGCCGAAGCAGCCGGCGAGCGCCCGCAGCGGCGCCTGCCCGGCCTTCGGAAATGCCTCTTCCAGCCATTGCAGGATGGTGGCGTCGCCGTCGAGCAATTCCATCGAATGCTGGGCGAAATAGCCGAGCTTGACGCTCGCGCCGATATTGACGCGGCCTTCGTCCGGCTCGGCAAAGCCGGTCACCAGCTTCAGAAGCGTCGACTTGCCGGCGCCGTTGACGCCCATGATGCACCAGCGCTCCTTGCGGCGCACCATGAAATCCAGCCCGGCATAGATGTTGCGGCTGCCATAGGTCTTGTGGACATTCTTGAGGCTGACGACGTCTTCGCCCGAGCGCGGCGCCGGCTGGAATTCGAAGGCGACCGTCTGGCGGCGGCGCGGCGGCTCGACGCGGTCGATCTTGTCCAGCTTCTTCACCCGGCTCTGCACCTGCGCGGCGTGCGAGGCGCGGGCCTTGAAGCGCTCGATGAACTTGATTTCCTTGGCGAGCATCGCCTGCTGGCGCTCGAACTGCGCCTGCTGCTGGCGTTCGTTCTGGGCGCGCTGCTGCTCGTAAAAACCGTAATCGCCGGAATAGACGGTCAGCGAGCCGCCGTCGATCTCGATGATCTTGTTGATGATGCGGTTCATGAACTCGCGGTCGTGCGAGGTCATCAGAAGCGCGCCGTCATAGGTTTTCAGGAACTGCTCCAGCCAGATCAGGCTTTCGAGGTCGAGATGGTTGCTCGGCTCGTCGAGCAGCATGACGTCGGGGCGCATCAGCAGGATGCGGGCGAGCGCGACACGCATCTTCCAGCCGCCCGAAAGCTTTCCCACGTCGCCGTCCATCATCTCCTCGGTGAAGGACAGGCCGGCCAGAACCTCGCGCGCCCGGCCTTGGAGACCGTAGCCGTCGAGTTCCTCATAGCGGGCCTGCACCTCGCCGTAGCGCTCGATGATCGCATCCATCTCGTCGAGACGATCCGGGTCGACCATCGCCGCTTCCAGTTCATGCAGTTCGGCGGCGACCACGCTGACGGGGCCGGCGCCGTCCATCACTTCCGCGACGGCGCTGCGGCCAGCCATTTCGCCGACATTCTGGTCGAAGTAACCGATGGTCACGCCCTTGTCGACGCTGACCTGGCCCTCGTCCGGCTGGTCCTCGCCGGTGATCATGCGAAACAGCGTCGTCTTGCCGGCGCCGTTCGGGCCGACAAGGCCGATCTTCTCGCCGCGATTGAGCGCGGCCGAAGCCTCGATGAACAGGATGCGGTGGCTGTTCTGCTTGGAGATGTTTTCGATGCGGATCATGGGCGACGGGTCCGGATTGTTGCGGCGCAGCGTTTCTTGCCGCGCCGATAGCATCTTCAGCCGCCGAGCGCCATGGCCAGCCCGCACGGCTCCTGAAATCCTGTCCCTAAAAGTGTTCGAAGCTTAGACGATCTTTCTACGTCGCGACGGGCATCGGGTGGCGATTGCCTCGCATCGCCCGGACCGGGCCGTTAGGTTGCGGCACTATACCGTGTTGCTTTTTCTGGAGATTTTCATGAAGCGCCTTTTGCTGATCGGTGTCGCCGCGCTGGCCCTTGCAGGCCAGGCCTTCGCGCAATCGCCTGCTACCCTGCTCAACGCCTCCTATGACGTGGCCCGCGAACTCTTCGCCGCCGAGAACGAGGCCTTCGTCAAGCAGCATCCGGGCGTCACCGTCGACCAGTCGCATGCCGGCACCTCCAAGCAGGCGCGCGCCATCGTCGAAGGGCTGGAAGCCGACGTCGTCACCTTCAACCAGGTCACGGATATCGATTTCCTCGTCAAGAACGGCTTCGTGTCCGACGACTGGCAGAAGGATTTCGCCAACAACGCCTCGCCCTTCTATTCCTTCCCCTCCTTCCTGGTGCGCGCCGGCAACCCGAAGCACATCAAGGACTGGAACGACCTCGTGCGCGACGACGTCAAGGTGATCTTCCCGAACCCGAAGACCTCCGGCAATGCCCGCTACACCTATCTGGCGGCAACCGCCTACGCCAAGGAAGCCTTCAAGGACGATCCGGAGAAGGTGCAGGCCTTCGTCAAGAAAATCTTCGACAACGTGCCGGTCTTCGACACCGGCGGGCGCGCCGCCACCACCACTTTCGTCGAGCGTGAAATCGGCGACGTCATCATCACCTTCGAGGCCGAGACCCGCTCGATTGCCAAGCAATACGGCACCGACAAGTTCGAGAGCGTCGTGCCCTCGGTCAGCCTGCTCGCCGAATTCCCGGTCGCCGTGGTCGACAAGGTGGTGGAAAAGCGCGGCTCGCGCGAACTCGCCAAATCCTATCTCGATTTCCTCTATACCGAGGACGGCCAGCGCATCGCCGCGCAGTTCGGCCACCGCGTCCACAATGAAAAGGTCGCCGCCGAATTCAAGGACCAGTTCCCCGAAATCCGCCTCGTGAATGTCGAAGACGTGTTCGGCGGCTGGAAGAAGATCCAGGCCGAGCATTTCGCCTCCGGCGCCACGCTCGACACGCTCTACGGCGCGCGCTGAACCGTAAAGGCTGTTGACAGAAACGAAACCCGGCGGCCAAAAGCGCGCCGGGTCTTTTGACGTTTAAAGCAGTTCCAGCAAAAGTGTGACGCGGTTTTGCGTCAGGAAATGCGATAAAACAAAGACATATGAGAAGGAAAGCGTCTTGAGACGGAATGTTCTGCCGGGGCTGCGGCTGTCGCTGGGCGTCACGCTGTTCTATGTCGGGCTGATCGTGGTGCTGCCGCTGGCAGCCCTCGTGTTCAAGGCGGCGAGCCTGGGACCGGCGGATTACTGGGCAATCGTCTCCTCGCCGCGCGCCGTCGCCACCTATCGCGTCACCGTGCTCTGCGCTCTGGCCGCCACCGTCTTCAACCTGTTCTTCGGGCTGGCGCTCGCCTGGGTGCTGACACGCTATCGTTTTCCCGGCTGGCGTTTCGTCGATGCGCTGGTCGACCTGCCCTTCGCGCTGCCGACGGCGGTGGCCGGCATTGCGCTGACGACGCTGTTTTCCGCCAATGGCTGGTTCGGCGCGGCGCTTGCCCCCCTCGGCATCAAGGTCGCCTATACGCCGCTCGGCATCATGATCGCCATGATCTTCACCAGCCTGCCCTTCATCGTGCGCACCGTGCAGCCGGTGCTGGAGGATCTCGATCCGGCGCTGGAAGAAGCGGCGCAATCGCTGGGGGGAAGCGACTGGACGATCTTTCGCAAGGTCATCCTGCCGCTGCTGAAGCCGGCGCTGCTCGCCGGCCTGTCGCTGTCCTTCGCCCGGTCGCTGGGCGAATTCGGGGCGATCATCTTCATCGCCGGCAACAAGCCGTTCGAGACGGAAATCACAGCACTTCTGATCTTCATCCGGCTGGAGGAATATGACTACCAGGCGGCCGCCGCCATCGCCTCGGTGCTGCTGATCACCGCCTTTTCCATGCTGGCGCTCACCAATGTCATGCAAGCGCGCGCCCTGCGCTACACGGCAAGGGGCTGATCGATGCAGGCAACCCGTTCGAAAAAGCCGCCGCGCGTCGGCGATGCCCCCGCCATGCGTCGCGCACTGATTGCAATCACTCTCCTGCTCGGCGCGCTGCTGATCCTCGCGCCGCTGCTGATCATCGCCGTGCAGGCCTTTTCCGAGGGCTGGAAGGTGTTCGCCGCCGCCATCGCCCATCCCGATACGCTGCATGCCATCCTGCTGACCGTGGTGACGGCGCTGATCGCCGTGCCGATCAATACCGCCTTCGGCGTCGCCGCCGCGTGGTCGATCACCAAGTTCGATTTTCCCCTGCGGCGACTGCTGCTGGTCGTCATCGAGATTCCCTTCTCGATCTCGCCCATCGTCGCCGGCGTCGCCTATCTCTTCGTCTATGGCCTGCAGGGCCTGTTCGGCCCGCTGCTCGATGCCTATTCGATCAAAATCCTGTTTGCGCTGCCCGGCATCGTGCTCGCCTCGATGTTCGTCACCGCGCCTTTCGTGGCGCGCGAGCTGATCCCGCTGATGCAGGCGCAGGGGCGCGATCTGGAGGAGGCGGCGACCTCGCTCGGCGCGTCCGGCTGGCGCACCTTCTTTTCGGTGACGCTGCCGAACATCCGCTGGGCGATGCTCTACGGCATCATCCTCTGCAATGCCCGCGTCATGGGCGAATTCGGCGCGGTCTCGGTGGTCTCCGGCAATATTCGCGGCCAGACCAACACGCTGCCGCTGCATATCGAGCTGCTCTATCACGATTACCAGACGACCGGGGCCTTTGCCGCCGCCTTCATCCTGACGCTGCTCGCCGTCGTCACCATCATCGCCAAGGTGGCGCTCGAACGGCGCGGCGCCGGCCGCCGCCGTCGCGCGCCTATCGTCACCCCCGCCCCGGAGGTCGCCAAGTGAAAATCCGCCTCGAAAACGTCGTCAAGACCTTCGATACCTTCCGCGCCGTGCATGGCGTCTCGCTCGATATCGAAAGCGGCGAGCTGGTGGCGCTGCTCGGCCCCTCGGGCTCGGGCAAGACCACCATCCTGCGCATGATCGCGGGGCTCGAATATTCCGATGGCGGCCACATCTATTTCGGCGATCAGGACGCCACCGACATTCCCGTCCGCGACCGCGGCGTCGGCTTCGTTTTCCAGCATTATGCGCTGTTCCCGCATATGACCATCGGCGAAAACATCGCCTTCGGCATGAAGGTGTCGAAGCTTAAACGCAGCACCGAAGAAATCGAGGCGCGTGTCAAGGATCTGCTGCGGCTGGTCAAGCTCGACGGGCTTCAGGACCGGTTTCCGGCGCAGATCTCCGGCGGCCAGCGCCAGCGCGTGGCGCTGGCGCGTGCGCTCGCCGTCGATCCCAAGGTGCTGCTGCTCGACGAGCCCTTCGGGGCGCTGGACGCCAATGTCCGGCGCGATCTTCGCCGCTGGCTGCGCGAAATCCATGCCGAACTCGGCATCACCACGCTGTTCGTCACCCACGACCAGGAAGAGGCGCTGGATCTGGCCGACCGCGTCGTCATCCTCAATGGCGGGCAGATCGTGCAGGAAGGCACGCCGGAACAGGTCTGCCGCCAGCCGAATTCCGCCTTCGTCATGCGTTTCCTCGGCGATACCAACAGCCTGAAAGCCACCGTCGCCAATGGCAAGGCGCAACTTCCCGCCGGCGAGATCGATGCCCCCGGCTGCCCGGACGGACCGGCCGAGGTCTTCGTGCGGCCGGGCGATCTCGACTGGGCGAGCGACGGCGCCGGCATTCCCGCCGACGTCCATCAGGTGCTTGACCGCCCCGGCAACCGCCGCATCCTCGCGGCAACAGTGCAAGGCGACACGCTGGAATTCGACGTTGCCCCGGAAACGGTCGTCAAGGCCGGCGATCGCGGCATGGTCCGTATCATCAGGGCCAAGGTGTTTGCGGCGGGGTGACTACGTGATGGTTGCCATTTCGCTGCGGGTCACGGCCGCCGTGGCGTTGCCCTGGCAGAAACTGGAGCGGCGCGGGCGGCCGATCGGCTTTTCCAGCTCGCTCAGCGTCACGAACAGCGGCGGGTAAAGATAATCGACGCCGGGCGAGGCGCGATAGGAAAGCCCGCTGATCTGGTATTTGAACAGCGAACGCGTCACCGTCTTTCCCTTGATGGTGTCGGAAATACCCCAGCCGGGCTGCACGGGCGGCGAAATAACGTTCGCCTCCTCGCCGGTCTTGAGGAAGACGTGGAACGTGCCCGCGACGCCGCTCGATATCTTGACGTCGAAATGGACCTTGTCGTCGCGCTGGTGGATGCCCTTGGTGATCGTCACCGTGCCGCCGGTCAGCGCGGCGGACAGATCCTTGAAGCATCGCCGGGTCGAGGTCGGCAGGGCCTTCATTTCGGCGAGATCGATGATCGCCTCGCCGAGCGCGATCATCTCCGCTTCGCCGAGATTGCTTTCGTGATTGTCCCACTTGCCATTGGTGGAAGTGCCCTTCCAACCCGGATCGCAAACCACTGCCATTCCCGTTCTCCCCTTGGGCAACACGCCGTCCGAGTTGTAGAACAGGAAGGCAGCGTTGGCAAAGCGGTTCAGGCGGCCATTGCCTCGTTTCGCAGTTCGTCACCGAACAGCAGCATGGTCGGCCCGTCATTCTTCGCCGCGCGTTCCAGCGCGGCGGGCAGGTCGGCAAAATGGGCGACGACTTCCGTCTGCCAGCCATAGGCCTTGCCGATCGCTTCCAGGTCCGGCGTGTAGATGTCGACGCCGAGCGGCGGGATATTCTGCGAGACCATGTAGGACTTGATCTCGCCGTAACCGTTGTTGTTGTGCAGCATCATGATGACCGGCACTTTCGCTTCGGTGGCCGAGGCCAGTTCCGAGACCGAGAACTGCAAGCCGCCATCGCCGACCAGCGCGACGACAGGACGCTCCGGCGCACCCAGCTTGGCGCCGATGGCCGCCGGCAGGCCGTAGCCCAGCGTGCCGTAGCCGGTCGCCGAGTTGAAATAGCTCACCGGGCCGCCGGAGGCGAAACCGAGATTGCCGGCATAGACGAGCTGGGTGGAATCGCCGACGAACAGCACGTTTTCCAGCGTGTCGCGCACCTTGGCGAGGATCTTGAGGTCACCGATCATCGCCGGCGTCAGGTCGGCGGCGCCTTCCTTGCGGGCGGCGGCGACGCGGGCGGCGCCATCGCGCCTGGCCGGCGTCAGGCCGCCGGAGATCAGCGAAAGAGCGCTCGCGCTGTCGGCGACGATGCCGATTTCCGGGGCGCGGGTGCGCATGATCTGGGTCGGATCGATATCGATGCGGATGAGCTTGCCGGGGATCGAGAAGCCGCCATCCTCATACATGTCGTAATCGGTCGGGCCGAATTCGGTGCCGACGGCGAGAACCACGTCGGCGGATTCGACCAGCTTGCGCGACGACGGGCAGCAGGGCGACAGCGCGATGTTGAGCGGATGCTCAGGCGGCAGGATGCCGCGGCCGTTGGTGGCGGCGATCAGCGGCGCATCCAGCGCCTCGACGACCGCGCGCACTTCGCTTGCCGCGCGCGCCGCGCCGCCGCCGACCAGCACCACCGGGGCCTTCGCCGAATTCAGGAGCGCGACGGCGTCGCCGATGGCGGCTGCATCGCCGCTCGGGCGCTTCAGGCGCACGACCTTGTGCGGCACGGGCAGGTGATCGGCCGGGGCGAGCATGACGTTGATCGGCAGCTCGATATGCACCGGGCGCGGGCGCTCGCTGTCGAAGACGGCGAAAGCGCGGGCCAGCGCCATGGACAGTTCTTCCGGCCGGTTGACGGTGTAGCTGAATGCGGAAACCTGCGAGACCAGCGCCTGCTGGTTCGGCAGCTCATGCAGCCAGCCCTCGCCCGAGCCCATGCGGCCATGCTGGTTGACAGTGGAGATGACCAGCATCGGCACCGAATCGCCATAGGCCTGGCCCATGGCGGTGACGATATTGGTCATGCCGGGGCCGGTGATGATGAAGCAGACGCCCGGCTTGCCGCTGGCGCGGGCATAACCATCGGCCATGAAGCCGGCGCCCTGCTCGTGGCGGGGTGTCACATGGCGAATCGAGCTGCCGGCGAGGCCGCGATACAGTTCCACCGTATGCACGCCCGGAATGCCGAACACCGTGTCGACGCCATAGGCCTCCAGCAGTTTCGTCAGATACATGCCCGTGCTGATCATCTCGCGTCCCCTCTCCATGCCGCAATGTTATTGTTATACACGCGTATAGTAATTGCCGAAACAATGCAAGCAAGCGGAGGTTTCACAGCCCCGCGAGGCCCTCCACGGCGCGCGCGACGATGGTGTCGATATCGGCATCGATGGCGACGGTGACAACGCCCGGCTCGCCGGTCGGCACCTCCAGCGTCGCCAGCTGGCTATCGAGCAAGGACAGCGGCATGAAGTGGCCTTCGCGCGCCCCCATGCGCGCGCCGAGAAGTGCGCGGGAGCCGTCGAGATAGACGAAGGCGAGCCGGCCGCCGGCAGCCTTGCGCAGGCGGTCCCGATAGGCGCGCTTCAGCGCCGAGCAGGACAGGACCAGCCCCTCGCCTGCCGCCAGATGACGGCCGATCTTGGCGCCGATGGCATCCAGCCACGGCCAGCGGTCGTCATCAACAAGGGGAATGCCCTTCGACATCTTCTCGACATTGGCGGCCGGATGCAGCCGGTCGCCCTCCAGGAAGGCATACCCAAGCCGCGCCGCCAGCCCCTCGCCGATGGAGGTCTTGCCGGAGCCGCTGACGCCCATGACGCAGACGGCAAGAAAACGGGATGTTGGCATGGCGTTCCTCTCGGGTTTCGGCGGCGACTCAGGACGTCTTGTCCTTTCGGTCTCGCACGACCAGCGGCATGAAAACCGAAAGGAAGAGCAGCCGCAAGACATGATGGCTGCCGACATAGGTGGCATCGACATGCATCATCACCGCCATCGCCGCCATGGTTTCCAGCCCGCCGGGGGCGAAGGCGATCAGCACCGCATTCAGCGGCACGCCGGTCAGCCACGACACCAGCCAGGAGGCCAAGCCGGCCAGCAGGGTGACGAGCAGCGTCGTCACCGCGCCGGCGACGAAGGCGCGGCGCATGGCGAAGAAGGACAGGCCGGAAAAGCGGGTGCCGATGACGCAGCCGAGCACGACATAGACCGGTATCGTCAGCCAGGCCGGCACGCCGCCGGAAACGAGGCCGCTGATATGGCTTGACACCGACACCGCGACGCCGCCGAGCAGCAGCGCCGCCGGAAAGCGCCAGCGCAGGAACAGCATGCCGACCGCCACCGAGGCGAGGATCTCCGCCACCAGCACCGCCAGCGGCATGTCGGCGAGCAACAGCGGCGGCGCGACGCTGACGAGATCGAAGACCTGCACGATCAGCGGCACCATCAGCGTCAGGGCAAGGACGCGCACGCTCTGGATGATCGAGATGGCGGCGATATCGCTTTTGGTATCGGCGCTGAGGCTGATGATGAAGCTGAGATGGCCGGGCGAGGCCGCCAGCATCGCCGTGCGTCGGTCGTAGCCGAAGCCGCGCTCCAGCACGGCATAGGCGCCATAGAAGATCACGGCGATGGCCGGCATCAGCAGCAGGAAACTCGCCGGCCAGGTGCGCGCCGCTTCGATCACCGCCGGCGTGACGCTGGTGCCCATGGTGATGCCGATCACCACGAAACAGACGTTGCGCAGCGCCATCGGCACGCCGAGCCGCAGGCCGGCGAAACTGGCGATGGTCAGCGCGATGGCCGGGCCGAGCAGATAGGGTGCGGGAAAGGCGGCGAACAGCGCGATGACAGCGCCGACCGCGCCGATGGCAAGGGTCAGCGCCGCGCGGCGCGGATCGACGTCTGATATGATAGCCATGCCGCCTCAAGCAATTTTGGGACAAAGCGGCCCGAACGGGTCCGCGTTCCTTTTATGGCAATGGCTTGAGGGGTCAACCGTCAGGGGGGCTGATTATTTTTTCGAGGCGGCGGTTTACCCCTCATCCGCCTGCCGGCACCTTCTCCCCGCAAGCGGGGCGAAGGGGATATGCCGCACTGGTTTCCCCAAACAAGAACGGACGGTGAGGCAAGTCCCCTCTCCCCGCGTGCGGGGAGAGGGTTAGGGTAAGGGGCAGGCTGTTATGCCTGCGCCAAGATTGTTATCCCTCCCCGCGTTCCAGCGGGAAATGGCAGGCATAACGGTGATTGCCGGTGTCGCCGAGCAGCGGCTCGACCTTGCGGCAATGATCCTGCACCTTCCAGCAGCGCGGATTGAAGTGGCAGCCGAGCGGCGGCTTCAGTGGCGATGGCAGTTCGCCCTGCAGGCGGATGCGGTTCTTTTCCCGCTCCGGATCGGCGATCGGCGTCGCCGAAAGCAGCGCGGCCGTATAGGGATGGCGCGGATTGGTGAACACCTCGTCGGAGGTGCCGACCTCCACCGGGCGGCCGAGATACATCACCATGACGTCGTCGGCGATATGGCGCACCACCGACAGGCCATGCGAGATGAACAGATAGGCAAGGCCCATCTCCTTCTGCAGGTCCATCAGCAGGTTCAGCACCTGCGCCTGGATCGAGAGATCCAGCGCCGAGACCGGCTCGTCGAGCACCAGCACCTTCGGCCGCAGCATCAGCGCCCGCGCGATGGCGATGCGCTGGCGCTGGCCGCCGGAGAACATGTGCGGATAGCGGTCGTAATGCTCGGTGCGCAAGCCGACGCGGGTCATCATCTCCTCCGCCTTGCGGCGGCGGGTGGCGGCGTCGTCACGGGTGTTGATCTTCAGCGGCTCTTCCAGGATCGAACCGACCTTCTGGCGCGGATTGAGTGAACCATAGGGGTTCTGGAAGACGATCTGCACCTGGCTGCGCAGCGACGCATCGCCGATGCGGGCCGCCTTGCCGTCGATCAGCAATTCGCCGGCGGTCGGATCCTCGATCATGGTCACGAGGCGGGCGAGCGTCGACTTGCCGCAACCGGATTCGCCGACGACGGCGAGCGTGCGGCCCGAATAGAGGCTGAAGCTGACGCCATTCAGCGCCTTGACCGTCGCCTCGGGTTTGAACATGCCGCGCTTGACGGAATAAAACCGCTGCAGGTCGCGGCCTTCGAGAACAGCCTGGCTCATGCGTCACCTCCGGCTTTCGCCAGTTCGACAAGCCCCGGATGGTTCTTCGGCTTGCCCTGAATCAGGGGATAGTTGCACAGCGCCAGACCGAGCGAGGCATCCTGGCGCACCACGCCGCGGTCGCATTCGGCGGTCGCGAAGGAACAGCGCGGCGCGAACAGACAGCCCGTCGGCCGGTCATGCTGGCCCGGCACGACGCCGGCGATCGACGGCAGGCGCTGGCCGATCTCGGCCCGCTCCGGCAGCGCCGCCAAAAGGGCCGCGGTATAGGGGTGATGCGGATCGCGGAACAGGTCGCGCACCGGCTGTTCCTCGACCTTCTGGCCGGCATATTGCACCTGGACGCGTTCGGCTGTTTCGGCCACCACACCCATGTCGTGGGTGATCAGCACCAGCGCCATGCCGTTTTCCCGCTGCAGGCGCGCCAGGAGATCGAGGATCTGCGCCTGGATGGTGACGTCGAGCGCGGTGGTCGGCTCGTCGGCGATCAGCAGTTTCGGATTGCAGGCGAGCGCCATGGCGATCATCACGCGCTGGCTCATGCCACCCGACATCTGGTGCGGGAAGTTCGACAGGCGATCTTCCGGCGCCGGGATGCCGACGAGGCGCAACAACTCGATGGCACGCTCGCGCCGTGCCTTGCGGTCGAGGCCCATATGGACGCGTAGCGTCTCGCCGAGCTGGTAGCCGACCGTGAAGCACGGATTGAGGCTCGACATCGGCTCCTGGAAGATCATGGCGATATCCTTGCCGATGATCTTGCGCCGCTGACGTGCGGAAAGGCCGATGAGATCCTTGCCGTCAAAGGACAGCTTGTCGGCGGTGATCTTCGCCGTCCACGGCAGGAGACCCATCGTCGCCAGCATGGAAACGGACTTGCCGGAGCCGGACTCGCCGACGATCGACAGGATTTCGCCCTTGTCGCAGGTCAGCGACACGCGATCGACGGCGCGGAACAGGCCGGAGGCGGTCTGGAATTCGACCGTGAGGTTTTCGATTTCAAGAAGCGGCATCACGACCTCTTCAGCTTGGGATCGAGCGCATCGCGCAACCCGTCGCCCATCAGGTTGATGGCAAGCACGGTGACGAGGATGGCAAGACCGGGGAAAGTGACGACCCACCAGGCGCGCTGGATGAACTCGCGCGCTTCGGCGAGCATGGTGCCCCATTCCGGCGTCGGCGGCTGCGCGCCGACCCCGAGGAAGCCGAGTGCCGCCGCATCGAGGATCGCCGCCGAGAAGGCAAGCGTCGCCTGCACGATCAACGGCCCGAGACAGTTCGGCAGGATCGTCAGGAACATCAACCGCATCGTGCCGGCGCCGGCGACCCGCGAGGCGATGACATATTCCTTCTCGCGCTCGGTCATGACCGAGGCGCGGGCCAGGCGCACGAAATGGGGCTGGTTGACGATGGAAATGGCGATCATCGCATTCGTCAGGCCAGGCCCCAGCACCGCGACCAGCACCAGCGCCAGCAGCAGCGACGGGAAAGCGAGGATGATATCCATCACACGCATGATGACGATATCGATGCGGCCGCGGAAATAGCCGGCGACCATGCCGATCAGCACGCCCGACAGCACCGAAAGTGTCACGACGACGAGGCCGATGAACAGCGAGAAACGCGCGCCGTAGATCAGGCGCGAGAGAATGTCGCGGCCGACGGCGTCGGTGCCGAGGACATAGCTCCAGCTGCCGCCCGCCATCCAGGCCGGCGGCGCCAGCAGCCTGTCGCGCAACTGATCGCTCGGGCTGTGCGGGGCGACGATGGGCGCGAAGATCGCCACGAACAGCACCAGCAGAAAGACCGCGAGGCCGAGGACGGCGCCCTTGTTGCGCGAGAAATAATACCAGAATTCCGCCAGCGCCGAAGGGTGGCCGGTTTTTGCAGTGACCGTGCTCATGGAAGCGCTCCTAGTGGCGAATGCGCGGGTTGACGAAGCCATAGGCGACGTCGACGAGGAGATTGACCAGCATGATGACGCCGGCGATCATGAGCAGGCCGCCCTGCACCACCGCGTAGTCACGCTTGAACACCGCATCCACCATCCATTTGCCGATGCCCGGCCAGGAGAAGATCGTCTCGGTCAGGATCGCGCCGGCGAGCATGACGCCGACCTGCAGGCCGATGGTGGTGATGACCGGGATCATCGCATTGCGCAATGCATGGACGCCGATGACGCGCAGCGGCGTCAGGCCCTTGGACCGTGCGGTGCGCACATAATCCTCGCCCAGCACTTCCAGCATCGCCGAGCGCGTCTGGCGGGCGATGACGGCGAGCGGAATGGTGGCGAGCACGATCGTCGGCAGGATCAGATAGGAGAGCGCCGATTTGAAGGCCCCCGCCTGCCCGGACAGCAGGCTGTCGATGAGCATGAAGCCGGTGACCGGCTTGAAGAAATACATCAGAGAGATGCGCCCCGAAACCGGGGTCCAGCCGAGATAGCCGGAGAAGAAGATGATCAGCAGCAGGCCCCACCAGAAGATCGGCATGGAATAGCCGACGAGGGCGACGCCCATGACCGTCTGGTCGAGCCAGGTGCCTCGCTTGACCGCCGCCAGCACGCCGGCGGGGATGCCAAGACAGATCGCGACGATGATGGCGCAGAGCGACAGCTCCAGCGTCGCCGGGAACAGCGCCTTGAAGTCGTCGAAGACAGGCCGCTTGCTGACGATGGAAGTCCCGAGGTCGCCTTGCAGGACGGAACCGAGATAGTCGAAATATTGAACATACATCGGACGGTCGAGGCCGAGATCATGCATGATCTGGCTATGCCTTTCCTCCGACATCACGCGTTCGCCGGACATGAGCATGACCGGGTCGCCTGGAAGCATACGGATGAAGGAGAAGGCTATCAACGACACGCCCAGGAACGTCGGGATGAGAATCGCGAGGCGTCCGAGGAGAAAGCGCATCATGGCTTTAGTTACCTGATAAAGTCCGGCGGTCAGGGTTATCCCGACCGCCGGTTAAGCCCGGCAGGCCGGGCAGTTTCCGAGAATGATCGATTATTCGGCGATATCGACGCCGTCGAAGCGATGAATGCCGAGCGGATCCATGTGATAGCCGCTGACCTTCTTGCTGACCGGGCCGAAGGCGATCGAATGGTCGATCGTGACCCAGGGGGCTTCCTTCTTGAACACGACCTGCGCCTCCTGGTAGAGCTTGGTGCGCTCGGCCTGGTCGGACGACTTCTTGGCCGCCTTCACCAGCTTGTCGAATTCCTGGTTGCACCACTGCGCGCGGTTGTTGCCGCCGACGGCTTCGCAGCCGAGCAGCGTATCCAGGAAGTTGTCCGGATCGCCGTTGTCGCCGGTCCAGCCCATGATGGCGGCGCCATCGCGGTTCTTGTCCTTCGACAGCTTCAGGTATTCGGCCCACTCATAGGAGACGATCTCGACGGAGACGCCGACCTTGGCCAGATCCGACTGCATCAGTTCGGCGGCGCGGCGGGCGTTCAGCATGTAGGGACGCGAGACGGGCATCGCCCAGATCTTCATCTTCAGATCCTTGACGCCGGCGGCTTCGAGAGCCTTCTTGGAGCCTTCCGGATCGTACTTGTCGTCCTCGACCTTGTCGTTATACGACCACATGGTCGGCGGGATCGGGTTCTTGGCGACAGCGGCGGCGCCCTGGAAGACGGCGTCGACGATGGCCTGCTTGTTGATCGCCATATTGAGGGCGCGGCGCACCTCAGGCTTGTCGAACGGCGCCTGCAGCGTGTTGTAGGCGAGATAGGCAACGTTGAGGCCCGGCTGCTCCAGAACCGTGAGGTTCTCGTCCTTCTTCAGCTCGGCGACGTCGGCCGCATTCGGGTAAGGCATGATATGGCATTCGCCGGCCTTGAGCTTCTGGGCGCGCACGGCGGCGTCGGTGGTGATGGCGAAGACGAGATCGTCGATCTTTTCCTTGCCCTTGTAGTAGTCGGGGTTGGCCTGGTAGCGGATCACCGCATCGGCCTGATAGGCGACAAAGGTGAAGGGGCCGGTGCCGAGCGGCATCTGGTTAAGCTGGCCCATCTTGCCGTCGGCGGCGAGCTTGTCGGCATATTCCTTCGACATGATCGAGGCGAAGTCCATGCCGAGGTCGGCGAGGAACGGCGCTTCCGGATGGTTGAGCACGAACTTGACCGTCAGGTCATCGACCTTCTCGACCGACTTGACCAGTTCCGGGAAGCCCATGCCGGCAGCATATTCCCAAGAGGCGCCATCGACATACTTGTTCCACGGATTGTCGGCCTTAAGCTGGCGCTCGAAGGAGAAGATCACGTCGTCGGCGTTCAGCTCGCGTGTCGGGGTGAAGTATTCCGTCGTCTGGAACTTGACGCCCTTGCGCAGCTTGAAGGTGTATTCGAGACCGTCGGGCGAAATCGTCCAGCTCTCGGCGAGGCCGGGCTCAAGCTCGGTGCTGCCATGCTTGAATTCGACGAGGCGGCTATAGGCGGTGCGCGAAGAAGCGTCGAAGGTCTGGCCGCCGGTGTACAGGCCCGGATCGAAACCTTCCGGCGACGCCTCGGAGCAATAGACAAGCGTCTTGGACCATGCCGTCGTCGCCATGACCGAGGCGAGCGCGGTCGCGGCGAGCAGGAAAGAGAGCTTTTTCATGATATCGTTTCCCAGATTGTTTTTGTTTTGATCGCACAGATACCGAAGGCCTCGGAGCCGGATCATCTGGGGATGGAACGATATTTGCCCGTCGAAAGCAACAGATGCGGGCGAAATTTTGTCCACACGGACAAAATTAGAAATTTTTTAACACGAACCTCTGTGAAATCGAAATAATCATAATCCGAAAGCGGCTTGCGACCGCTTTTGGCGCAAAATGAATATGGCCCCGGAGCAGGCGCGCGGGGCCATAAAAGCAAATCGATTAGAAAGGGTTCGATCAGGCAGCCGGGGCGGCGGCCACCACGCCGTTCTTTTCCATGCGCTCTGGCAGGCCCAGCAGGAAATTGATCTGCGGGCGCGCCTTGACGAGATCGTCGATGGAATATTCCGCCAGCACCCCGAAAAACGCGTTCAGCGCCTTGCGCAGCGCCGAATTGAGGCCGCAGCTATCGACCAGCGGACACTCGACCACACCTTCCTCGAAGCATTCCGCCATGGCGAAATTGTCTTCCGTGACCTTCACCACGTCGAACAGGCTGATGGCGTTCGCGGCGCGACCCAGACGCACGCCGCCGTTGCGGCCACGCACCGTCTCGACGATGCCAGCCTTGTTGAGCGGTTGCAAAATCTTGAAAAGGAACAGTTCGGAAACCCCGTAAGCCCTTGCAATCTCGGGGATTCGGCTCAATCGTCCTTCATTGGCCGCGCAGTACATCAACATGCGGATGGCATAGTTGGTCTGCTTCGTCAAACGCATGTCGTTCTCCCTGAATCGAGACGTCCGGCACGTATATAGGACGTCTCGTAGATTTGAACAATTCCAAAAAGATGAATTCCAGGATCAACTCCCGACAGATAGCGCGTAACGCCTTGAAGCGCTACGGCTTTTCATGAATGCAATACTCAAGAAAATTTTTTGCCCGTTGCCGGTCCGGCGGCCTTATTGCGGCAGCGGCACGATCGCGGCGTTGCCGATCTCCGACGACGGCGCGGGCATTTTCGCCGGTGCGGTCATGGCGGCCGGCCTTGCCGAAGCTTCGCCCGGCAGCGGCACGGCGACGGCGTCCGCCTGCTCGTCAGGGGCGGCTGTGTTCTGGCGCGGGCGGCTGCGGCGTGGCGAGACCGGTTCGGCGATCACTTCCGGCGCAAGGCTTGCCGGCATGACATAGGCGCGACCCGGCGCCTTGCGCAGCATGGCCACGGTTTCCTTCGACACCGGCAACAGGCGCAGGCCCTGCATCAGCGACACCAGTTCCGCCTCGCTCATCGACGGGTCGCAGAAGCGCAGGCGCAAGCTGGCCGCATAGGGGCGCTGGACGGCCGCGCCGCTCTTGACCACCTGCCAGCCATAAAGGCAGTGTGCGCCCCCGCTGGTCCCCAGCGCATAACCGAAGACGCCCTGGGCATTGTCGCCGATGACGTCGTCGATGCGCATGGCGATGCCGGGCAGGGTTTCGGCCATCTCCTTGCGGATCTCGCCGCGCGTCGGAGCGCGCACCGGTCGCGTCGCGGCATCGGCATTCGACACCTCGATCGTCAGGGCATTGTCGCCGGAAAGAGCGGTGCGGTTGGCATAGACGACGGTCTGGCCGAGGCCGTTTTCGCGGGCGACCTGCTGCACCGAGACGATGCGCCCGGCCGATGGCGGCAGGGCCGCGAGCGCGAATTGCGGCGAAACCTCCGCCGAGATCGGCGGCGCGGCGGCAAGGCCGGTCGCCGCCGTCAGGAACGGATCCTGCGTCGTCGAGGTGCAGGCCGCAAGCGGCAAAGCGAGGGCAGTGAGCGTGAGGAAAACGCCAAGGGATTTCATCGTTGCGATTGCTCCACCGCCGTCAACCCTTGCGCGACGGCGCGGTCGGACAGGTGCATGCTCAGGCGCTCGAAGATCGCCTTGGCTTCGGCCTTGTGGCCGAGTTTCTGGTGCGCCCAGGCGCGCAACTTGCTCATGTCGGTCGGCTCCGGCACCAGTTGCATGCGGGCATTCAGTGCCGCCAGGGCCTGCTCGTACTGGCCGATATCGAAGGCGGCGCGGGCGCGCTGCCAGTAGATTTCGGCGCGAATTTCCCGGTCGCGCACCGCAGACAGCGGCGTGGCCGAAAGCGCAGCTTCGGCCTGATCGGTCAGCTTGTCGCGCAAGGCGGCGAGCGCCAGGCCATAGGCCGCGTCCTGGCGGGTCACGCCGCGCCCCGCCAGCGCCGCATTGAAGGCGACGCGGGCATCGGAGGAGCGGTTCAGGCCCATGAAGCACCAGCCGCGCGCCAGCGACGCCTCGGCGGAGAGGCCGCCGCGATCCTCCTGCCGCTGCAACTCGCGGATGCAGGCATCGTAGCGCTTGTCCCGGAGGGCGGCGGCATAACCGGAGGCGTCGCCGGCGGCCGGCTTGCCGACGGTGGCGCCCGAAAGGCCGCGCGGCGGCGGGGCGCTGGCGATTTCGGCCCAGAGATCGGGGTAGCGCTCGCCGTAACGGCTGCGCAGCGCAGCGAAATCCTTCTTCCTGTTTTCACGCAGATAGCTGAGCGCCAGGCCCTTGAGGCGCTCCGGCTTCTCCTGCCATTCGAAAGCCTTGGCAAACCAGGCTTCGGCGGCGGCGAACTGCTTGGAATTATAGGCATACCAGCCGAGTATCTCGGCATGGTCGGCCGATTGCGTTTCGCCGATCGCCGCGGAATAGGCGGCAATCGCCTGCGGCTCCAGCGCGCCCAGCTCCGGCTTGGACAGGCGTGGCGCCAGCGCCGCCATCAAGAGTTCCGGCTCGCCGGCAAACAGGTCGAGATGACCGGCGGCCCATCGATAAGCGTCGGCGTCGCGGCCCTGCCGGGAAAGGCTGAGATACAGGCCTTTGGCGGCCTCGGCGCCGGGCGCCCTCTCCATCGCCTTGCCGAAGGCCTGTTCGGCGGATGGCAATTGCTTGACCTTGAGGAAATACCAGCCGAACAGGATGTCATCGCCGGCCGTATCCGATTGCGCGGCGAGACGCTGGAGATCGGCCTCCGGCAACGGCGCGGTCAGGGCGTCGTTGGCGGTGAAATCGGCGACGCGGCGGCGCAGCAGCGCATCGGTGACCGGCGCCAGCGCCGCGACCCTGGCCGGCTGAGGCCACAGCGCCTTGATGACCGCGTCGATCTCCTCGGCGGAAAAATCCTGCGCGGCCTTTTGCAGCGTCACCGCGAGAAGATCGTCGGGAAAACGCGCCTCTCCCTGCCGGAACAGGATGGCCTTGCAGACCTCGGCCATCTGCTCGCGCATGCCGGTCTCGTGATAGGCGTCGACCAGCATCCACAGCAGGTCAATTTCGGCTTCGCCGGCCGGATCGATGGCTTCACCGGCGGCAATCACGCCCGCCCAGTCCCTGGCGGCGACCGCGGCGGTCATCTGGACACGTATTTTCCGCCGCGCCAGCTTTCCGGAAAAATCCTCCGAGGGACTCCAGCCGGGATTGGCGGCCTGCAGGCGGGCGATTTCCGCCTCGATGCTGGAAAAATCGCTCTTTTCGTAGAGCGCCCACAGCGGCTGCTCGTTCATCGAGCGGCGCGCGGCCGGCATATACAGGTTCTTGGGGGGCTCGAAACCGGGGAATTTGAGCTGGAGCCGGGCAAGCTCGGCCTGCACCCGCTCCTCCTGCCCCTGGTCGGCGTAATAATAGAGGGCAGCGAGATCGACCTCGTCCGGACCTGTCGCCGTGACGGGGACAAAGGGCGCTGCCGGCTTTTCGGTGACAGGCGCGGCGAAATCGGCGAGGCTCACCTGCCCGGCGCAGACCGGCAGCGGCGCAGCAAGGCAGCTTGCGGCAAGAAGCGCGGCAACGGATTGACGCAAACGCCTCATTGATCGGTCCTCACGCCCTTCTTCGGCACGGCAAGGCCGAGCCAGGCGCCGAACCCGCCCATCAGCACAAGGACGAGCACGACATAAATCTGGAAATTATCGGAGAACCAGGCGGCGGCGAGCCGGCGCAGATTGCCGAAGCTGGAATCGGGAAAGGCGGTGATCACCCGGTCGACGGCCGCACGGCTGACGAGGACGCCATCGCCGCTCTGGATGACGGCGCGACCGCCCTCCAGCCGCGGCCAGACGCCGGGTTTCGACAGCAGGGCGACGCCCTTTTCCAGCTCGCCCGCCGAGGCGGCGCGCAGCGTCGTCCAGTTGGACAGGCCGGACGGCGACAGGCTCTGCGAGACGGTGAGCAACGCCCCGGTCTCGGCCGAGGCGTCGGCGGCGGAGGCATCCTCGTAGTTCAGCCAATGACGGAAGCGGCTGAGCAGCGATACCACCTGCGTCTGCGCCTGTGTCGTCCAGCCGGTCTGCGACTGATCGACGGCTGTCGATTCCTGGAAGGCTTGCAGCAACTCCTGCGTATCGGCAACCGGCGTGGCCGGTGCGGCGCTGACGGTGGCGGTGGTCATGGCATCGGGTGCCGCCGCAGCGCCGAGGCTGGCAAAGGGATCGCCATCCTTGGCCGGGCCATCGGACGGCAGCGGCGTGGCCGGGACCGCACGGGTGGCGATGACCAGCGCATTGCGGCCTTCCTCTTCCGCCGGAGCGCCGAAGCGGATATCGGCGCCGAGCGGCTTGCGGGCGGCCAGACTGAGATGCGCCACCGTCGTCAGCGCGCCGGCGATGGCGGCCGGCTCCTGGCTGTCGATGAAGACGTCGAAGGGCTTGCCGTCGCCAAAGGGATAGGCCGAGCCGGAGAGCGCCCCGAGATCGGGCAGCCGGCCGAGGCGGGCAAGCGCGGGAATTTCAATCGTGGAATCGTCGAGCAGGATGAAGCGCGGCTTTTCCTGCGCCGCCATCTGCGGCGCGCAGACACCATCCGCCGCCACCGGCAGCTCGGCCATGATGTCGATGCGGTTGACGCCCGGGCGGAAGGCGCGCATCGGCAGCTTGACGCGCTTGCGGTCGAACTGTTCGCCGTTGGAATCGCGAAGCGGCAGGCTGGTCACCACCCGCTCGTTGACCCTCACCAGCAGCTTCGCGCCCGGCAGCAGCCCCGGCGCGGTCGCGCCATGCAGGTAGAAATCGATCGTATCGTAGTCGGCGGGATAGAAATCGGCGGGCATGCGCAGGTCGAAATCGGTGCGCGCCAGGCGGCCAGCGAACGGCGCCGTCACATAGCCCGCTTCCTTGAGTGTAAAGCGACTTCCGGCTTCGCCGGCGACTTCGCCCCAGCGCCCGGAAATGACGCCGCTTTCGAGGCCGGCGCGCATTGGCCCGCGCAGCGCCGAGAGCAGGTTGGCGGTTCGCTCCGCCCCCGTCGCCCCCTGGAGCAGCACGATGGCGCGCCCGGGAACCGACCCCGCACGCAGCGACAGCCCGGCCGGAGCCGCCGACAGCAGCCGCCTGCCCTCCTCGGTCTGGAAGTGATCGATGGCGGCGCCGACATAGAGATCGATGCCCGATCCCTGGCCTCCGGTCTCGCCTGTGCTGACGACGAGATCGTCGCGATTGAGAAACAGGGCAAGCGCCTGCACGACCCTGGCGCTTTCGCTGAGGGCGGCGGCGCTCGCGCCTCTGGCGACGACGAGGCGGATATCGGTGACCCCGGCGGCATTGCGGCCAAGGCCCATCAGTTCGTCCAGGGCCGAGAAGCGCACCGGCGCACCCGCGAGAAAGCCGCTCAGCGTCGGATCGAGCCGCGTCCACAATTCATAGGTGGCATCGATGCTGCAATCGACGCGATGGCGCTGGCGCGCGCGCAAGCTCACCTCGTTGCGGCCGATCCTCAGGCTGCCGGCAGAAAGCGGCAGGGTTTCGAGCTTCAGCCCGTTCGGCGAGCGGATGGCGAAGGAACCGGCCGGGCGGCCGTTGACGCCGACCTCGACCGTTCCGGTATCGGGCAGCACCGAAACAGCGTTGCGATAGGCGATCTGCAGGCCGCCGCCGGCGGCGACCTGCTCGGCGCTCGCATAGAAGCTTAGGACCGTGGTGTCGTCCTCGCCGGTCAGTTCCAGCCGGTTCGCGCCCTGCTCGAAAGGCACGAGATTGGACGGCGCGGCGGAGACGGCAGCTTTGGCCGGGGCTTGCGGCATGGCCGGCAGCAGCGAGACGGCGGGTTTTTCCGGCGCAGCGGGGACGACCAGGGTCGATGCGGAGGGGGTCGATGCAGCGGCGGTCGGTATGGCCAGGGCCGGCGCGGCGGGTGCGACCGGGGGCGTCTCGGCCTCCGGCAACAGGCGGAAACTGCCGGCGAAAGCGGCGGGCGAAAGCGCTCCGGTCAGCAGCAGCGTCAGGCCAAGGCGGCGGATCGACATGGTCTCAACCATAGGCGCGAACTCCATCGACGGCAGGAGCAAGAGGAGCGGCGACCGGGGCCGGCATGGGTTCGGGCATGTCCTTCGCGGGAAGGACCATCGGCGCATCGTCCACGGATTTGACCGCCTGCTCGCGAATGAGGCCGATGGCATAGCGCATGGCGCGCAGGGTTTCGCCGATCGTCCAGCCGGCAAAGCGAAATGTCCCGGCAAAGAAGCCGAGCCGCACCTGGCGACGGGTCAACCGCTCCTGCAGCACCGTCTGATCGGAATACATCAGTTCGGCGATCGCCAGGAAGGTGCGCGGCGAACGCTCGGCATAGGCAAAGCCGTATTGGATTGCGCCGTCGCTGCCGCGTGCGCCGCGCTGCACCACGTCGAAGGTCAGTTCCTGGCCGTTGCGGCGCAGCTCGACCATGCCGGCCAGCGGCGCGTCGGCCGTCGCCTGCGGGGCATCGCCCTCGATGAACTCGACGGAAATGCCGCCGCTGGAGGCATCGTGTATCAGGATCGAATGCAGCCTCCCGCCGATATGCATCAGCGCATGGCGGCGCACCGGCAGACGCTGGTTGCGGCGCAGCTCGCGCCGTTCGGCAACGACGCCGAGCGCGGCGCCGGCGAGGCCGAGATTGATGAGGTTCCAGCCGGCGACGATCAGCAGCAGTTCGGAGGCGGCCGGCTCCGTCACATATCGCCAGGCGGAGTAAAGGGCGGCGGCCAGCAGCAGGAAGAAGATCAGGAAATAGGGCCGCGCCACCGCCGAGAGACCGCTCTTGTCCAGCGTCTGGCCCTTGGCGGTGACGTTGAAGGTCGGCTTGCGCGGATTGCGCACGACACTGAGGATCGAGCCGAACAGCATGACCGACTGCACATATTCATAGAGTTCCGACACCCAGGGCCAGCGCACCCGGCCATAGAGATAGCTCTGCATGGCGAAGGAGGAGACCAGGTAGGTCAGCGCATAGGAGGCGAACTCCATGATGTTCGCCTCGTAAATCTCCAGCGAGAAGAAGATGTAGAGCAGCGGCGCGAACATGAAGACCAGCCGCGACAGCGGAAACAGCCAGAAGAGATTGATGCCGGCATAGCAGATGCGCTGCGCCATCGTCAGGCCACGCGCCAGGAAGGGGCGGTTGAGGATGAGGATCTGCAACATGCCCTGGCACCAGCGCGCCCGCTGGCCGATGAAGGAAACGAAGGTTTCCGGCTGCAGCCCGGCGATCAGCGGCTTGTCGACATAGACGCTATGCCAGCCCTTCGAATGCAGCGCCAGCGCCGTTTCGCAATCCTCTGTTATCGACTGGCCGGCAAAACCGCCTGTCGTTTCCAGCGCCTTGCGGCGCAGCACGGCGGCCGAGCCGCAGAAGAAGGCGGCGTTCCACTTGTCCAGCCCACGCTGCAGGATAGAATAGAACATCTCGTTTTCGGACGGCATGCGCGCGAAGGTCCTGAGGTTCTTTTCCAGCGGATCGGGATTGAGGAAATAATGCGGGGTCTGGACGAGGAACAGTTTGTCGTCCTCGGCGAAGAAGCCGACGGTCTCCTTCAAGAATTCGCGCACCGGCGCATGATCGGCATCGAAGACGACGACCAGTTCGCCGGTGGAGACGGCCAGGCCCTCGTTGAGATTGCCGGCCTTGGCGTGTTCGTTGCGCTTGCGGGTGTGGTAGCGCACATCCATGGCGGCGCAGAGCGCCTTCAGCTTCTCATGCCGGCGCTGGGCGGACATGGCGAGCTTGGGATCTTTCTGGCTGCGCTTCTGCTCGGTGCCGCCGTCGTCGAGCAGGTAAACGGTGAGTTTTTCCTTCGGGTAGATCATCGACTTGGCGGCGGCGAGCGTCAGCGCCAGAAGCTCGGGATCCTCGTTGTAGCTCGGGATGAAGACGTCGACGGTCGGCAGCGCCTCGCGCGATTTCGGCACCGGCGCCACGCGGCGCAGCGGATCGGCAAGCATGAACAGGCTGACCGCCAGCATCGCCAGGCAATACATTTCTGCGAGATACAGAATGATCGCCGGCACGAAGTTCAGCGGCTCGGATATATCCGGCAGGGTCTGCGTCGTGCGCCAATAGGCATAACGCAAGGCGATGATGCCGGCGAAGACGAAGGTCATCATTCTGAGCGGCTTGCTGTCCGGGCGGGTCATCGCCAGGAACATGAAACCGAGCACCGCAAAGCTGAGGATGAGTTGCGCCTGAAGGCTGAGGGGCAACCAGAGTACGAACAGTCCCAGCATGCCGGCGCCGAGCGCCAGCCACTTCACGCACATCATGTGCAAACCCCGTTTTTCTGCACCAGCCGACCTCATGTCCGCCGGGTCTGCAATCTCAACTCAACCGTTACGGGGGAATCCTGAATCAATCGCTAAAATATGCCCGGCCCGGCCCGGCATTGGTAAAGGAAAGGTTGACGGCGAATGGCGAAGTCCTGCGGTGCAGGGATCGACAGCGGGCGCGCTCGCCTGGGCCGTTCCAATTCGCGACAGAACCGACGAGATCGCCGCCGGTGCGTCGCGAAACCGGACGGTCGCGCCCGCCGACGTCGAAATCGCTGCGCATTCGCCAGCGGATGGCCTTAACTGGCGGACGACGAATCAAAAACCAACCCTTACGGATGTTCGGACGGAAAACCGTTTCATCCTTTTCCTGGAAATACTCCGGCGGAGCCCCATGTTCGACACGCTCAAAACCCTCGGCTTCCAGATCGAAATCCACTCGCATGCGCAGGCGATCCTCAGCGTCGATTTTCCCGACGCGGTGGCGGAGCTGGAGCGGGTGATCGGCGGGCTGACCATCCCGATCGAGGAGATCATCGGCTCGGGCGGCGGCGAGACGCAAGGGACGCAGCGGCTGCGGCGCGGGCTTGCCGATATCGGCTGGACCAAGATGAATTTCGTCGTCGAGAAACGCATCAACGGCGTGGCGCGCGAGGCAATCTCGCACGAGATCGATCATGTCAAGCGTTTCGCAAACGGCGTCATCGCGCTGGAGATCGAGTGGAACAACAAGGATCCCTTCTTCGACCGCGATCTCGAAAACTTCAAGCGACTGCATGCCGATGGCGCCATCTCTGTCGGCATCATCGTGACGCGCGGCACCTCGATGCAGGACGAGATGCGCGCCATGGTGATGCGCTTCGCCCGTGACCGCAAGATCGGCTGCAATGCCGATCTCGAGGCGCTCGGCATGACGCGCACGCCGCGCCAGAAGAAGGCGGTGGACAAGCGGGTCGCCGCCGGCGGCCAGTTCGCTGATGCCTGGTCGTCGCTGTTCGTCAGCGACAAGTTCGGCGCCGCCACCACCCATTGGAGCAAGCTGGAGGACCGCGTGCATCGCGGCGTCGGCAATCCCTGCCCGCTGGTGCTGATCGGCCTGCCGGCGCGCATCGTCACCTTCGGCGAAGGCCTATCGCTGGAAGAGATCGCAGACCGGGAAGAGGCGATGGCGCGCGACGGAATCCTGCCGTTTCTGTAAGCTTCCGCTTACTCTGCGGCGATCTGGTCGCTGGCGGAATTATAGGCGTAGGTCTTCCACGAGGGTTCGTAATCCGCATCCGCCTGGTTGCCCCAGGTCGCCCAGCCGGGACGCACGCCGCGGCCGAACATTTCCAGATAAGGGCCTGGCGAGCAACTTTCGATCAGCGGATATTGCTCGTCGGGTTTACGCGAATGCTCACGCTTGCGCGAGGAAATGTAGTTCACCTGCGAACGCCCCGGCGGCAGCGTGCGGGCATTTTTCCCGCGCGTGCCGAACAGGATGATTTCGGTAACGTTGCGGAAATAGAAGCCGACGCCGCGTCCGTCCGAGCCGCCGTCCTTGCGCACCTTGTGCCAGACGATATTGGCCTTGTACTGGAACCCCCAGGCGCGCATCACCTCAAGGCCTTCCGGCAGCAGCGCGTTCGGCACCCAGAGATAGAGATGGGCAGTGGCGGCGCAGGCTTCGGCCACGGGCAGCGCCATGATGTCGGGCAACGCCATGGTGCCGTAGCGCGACAGGCGCTTGTGCTCGGGCGCGACCTTTCCGGTGCGGTTGACGAACTGCCATGGCGGATCGGCCATGATCGTCGCGAAGCGGCGTCCGTCCACGAACTTGCGGAAATCGTCCGCCGGCAGGTTTTCGGCTTCGGCCTTGTCGAGCATCCGGTCTCCGATCGTTTCGGCGCCGGCTACATCGGGACAGGGTCCGTATGTCGTTCTGGCGCGCGACCTGCATAGCAGACTCGCAAGCCCCCGTCCCTCTCCAATTTCCCGCGTCCCCAACTTGCTGCCCTTCCTTTGCCGGCTTGACTCTTTGCGTGATTTGTTCTTATTTTGTTCCAAGACAAACCAAAGTCAAGCCGGATCGGGAAGGAAAAACTCAGACGGTAAACGAGGAAAACCGCTCAACAGCGTGTCGAGAAAGGGAATATCGCCTTCAAGGGGAAATGGTACGGTTGGGGGGTCTCGAACCTCCGACCTCAGGTGCCACAAACCTGCGCTCTAACCAACTGAGCTACAACCGCACAGAACGCCTGCCGGCGCCGTTGGACCGTCACATACGGCGAGTTTTCGGGATTTGCAAGTCCCTGATGCAGATTTAATGCAAAGCCGGGCTAAAAAGCCCGGCCGCATCGTCAAGGTGGAGGGAAGGAGGATCAGTTGGCCTTGAAGCCGTTGATCGCCTTTTCGGCAGCGTCCTTGGCCGGCTTGGAGACGGTTTCAGCCAGGCTACGGGTGGCGGCCTGCATGGCCTTGGTCTGCTCGACGGCGACTTCGGCCTGCTTGCGCAGGAAGGCGGTCTGCAGTTCGAAGAACTCGGAGACCGACTTGACGCCGAGCAGGGCTTCCATGTGCGAGAGCGAGTTTTCGGCATTGGTGCGCAGGGCGTCGATGGCCTTCAGGCCGAGGTCGATCGAACCGGCCTGGGCCGTCTGAACAGTGGCTTCGACAGTCTTGGCGGCTTCGTCGGCAGCGGTCTTCATCTTGGCGAAGGCGTCCTTGGACTGCGAGACGCCCTTTTCGGCGAATTCGCGGAAGCTGTCGGTGAACTTGGACGGGTCGATGGAGGAGAAAGAGAATACGTCGTTGGTCTTGGTCATGGCACGCTCCTTGTTGTTTCGCTGGGATACCCGTTCGGCCGGGCTTATCGGTCGTTATGAGGATCATATAGATCATTTTATTGTGCATTGCAACATGATTTTGCAACGCACAATGCATTAACCTTGTTTAACGGAACAGCGGCCGGCGACTGGACCGGGCACCGGCTGCGGGAGTATTAAAAATCCGTTAAACACCATATTTCCGACACCCCGGCGCGTTACAGGTATCGTCATGCCCGCAGTCCAGTATCCCTTCATCGATATTGCCGTCCATGAACGGGTCAGAGACGGATTCGCGCGCGGCGAAGCCATCGTCCTGTTCAGCGCCGGCCTGGACCATGTCCTGTGGGCGAACGGTGCTGGCGCCCGGCTGTTCGGCAATGCTGCGATCTACGATTTTCTGGAGGAAGGCCCGAACGGGCACGACGTTACCTTCCGTCAGGTCGAGGCGAGCGCGCGTCAATTGACCGAGGACGGCGACCGGCGGTCTCTGACCATCCGCATCGCGCAAGGGTTCCGCCGTCTCGGCGTGCAGGCCCATGTCGAGCGCATTTCGACGCCGGCGGGGGAGCCGGCCGTGCTGTTTTCCGTTCCGCTGTGCGCCGAACCACTGCCGCTCGCCGAACGCGCCCGGCAAATGCTCGAGGGTTTCGACGACGACGATACCCATATGGCGGTGCTCGGCGGCGACGGTGAGATCGTCGCCGCCTCCAAGGGCTTCGCCTCGCTCGGCGTCACCAGCCATACCGCCCATATGCTGGTGACCATGGTCGGCCACCATCCCGACCGGCTGATGAAGCGGCCGATTCCCACCGGGCGCGGCTACCTGCCCGCCGCCATCGGCCGCCTCTCGGACGAGCCGGGCCTCAACCTTCTTTTCGTCGTCGAGATGGTGATCGGCAATCTCGATCCGACCGAGGATTTTGCCCCGACGCCCGCCAGGCCGGCGCCTGCTCCGCTTCAACCGGAACCGGCAATGCCGGCGGCCGATTCGCTGGACGCAGCGCTCGACGCCGTCTCCGGCATCGTCGAGGTCGAGGAAGACACCGAAGATATGGACGAACCGGTGGCGCTCGCCGAGGCGCCTGTCGCGCCGCTGACGGCGGAGCCCGAGACCGTCTCGGACGCCGAAGCCCAGCAGGAGATGGTCGAGTCCGCGCCGGAGGTTCCCTCCGCCGCTGGTCCCGAAGTTGCCGCCGGGGTCGCACGCGAGCCGGTCGAAACCCCGGCCCCGCTCCGCTCATTTGCCCCATCGGAAAACGGCTTCGTCTTCAATCCTGCTGCACGCGCCATTCGTTTCGTCTGGAAGATCGATGCGGAGGGACGGTTCAGCGACGTATCGGGCGAATTCGCCAAAGCGGTCGGCCCGCATGCAGCCTCGGTGCGCGGCGCTGCCTTCACCGATATCGCCCACCTGTTCCAGCTCGATCCCGACGGCACTATCGCCGAACTGCTCGGCAAGCGCGACACCTGGTCGGGCAAGACCATCCTTTGGCCGGTCGAAGGCACGAGCCTGCGTGTCCCGGTCGATCTCGCCGCCCTGCCGACATATACCCGCAACCGCGAATTCGACGGGTTTCGCGGCTTCGGCATCGTGCGCCCCGCCGATGCCGTGCCGGATCCGCTCGAACTCGGCGTGACCCTGGCCGGCAGTGCGCCCGCCTCCGACTGGCTCGCCGATCTCGCCGCACCCGTCGAACCGGCCGAACCGCAAGCGACGGACGAAGCCACGCCGCTGCCCGAGCCATCAGCGGAAGCCGGCCTGCCGACCGAAATCGAACCCGACGCTCTTCTGGTGGACACCGTGCGCGAGGAGAACCCGGAGCCGGAGGACGATGGCGCGCCGGAAACCGAAGGCACTGAACAGAGCTTCATGCGCATGCCCTGGGGCGAGATCCCGGCGCTAAAAATCAGCGAAACGGCCAATCGCCGCCAGTCCGACAAGGTTGTGATGCTGGAGGAGCGCCGCGCCCGCGGCGAGCCGCTGACCGCCGGCGAGCAGGCCGCCTTCCGCGAAATCGCCCGCCGACTGGAGACCTTGACGCAGCCGCCGCAGGACGCCGGAACGGAGCCGCCGACGGAAGCGCAGGTGGAAACCCCGGTCCTGGAAGACGAAATCCAGCCCGTCGAAACCATCCCCGACGAGAGTATGGACGAGACCCCTTTCGTGGACGAAGAGACCACTGTGGAGCCCGAAGCCGAGATCGACGGCGAGGCCGCCAGCCTTGACGCGCTCGCCGGCCTGGTGCCGCCGCGCTCGCAGATGAACGAAGGGCTGACGCCGGCCGAGATCGACGACCTGGCGGTGCCGATGCTGATCCATGCCGGCGACCGGCTGATGCATGCCAATCCTGCCTTCCTCGCCCTGACCGGCTATTCCTCGCTCGCCGAACTGATCGAGGTCGGCGGACTCGACGCACTGCTGCAGCGCGAGGATCTCGGCCATGCCAATGGCGGCCTCACCCTGCTGCGCGCCGATGACGAACTGGTGCGGGTGACGGCGAAGCTGCAATCGGTGCGCTGGCAGCAGGGCCATGCGCTGATGCTGGCGCTGATGCCGATCGATATGCCGATGCCGGCGCTGCCTGAAACCGGCGCGCTCGAACCCGCGCCGCAGCCCGACATCGTTGACGAGATGCCCGAAGCACCTGTCGCGGCGGAGGCGCCGAAGACCGTTCCGTCCGAGTCGGCAGTCAACGCGCCGGAACCGACGGACGCCGAGCCGGAAACAGTCCTCGATGCGGTCGAACCCGAATTGCCGGCGGAAGCGGAAACAGAAGTCGACATGGACGAGGCCGTCCCTGCTCCGGAAGAGGCCGAACTGGCTGACATCCTCCCGACTTCGCAAGACGGTGAACCCGCCAGCGACCAGCTTGAAAAGCTGAAGGGCGAGGTCGAGGAACTGCGCTCCGTGCTGGAGACGGCGACCGATGGCGTGGTCATCCTCGATTGCGACCATACGATCCGCTCGATGAACCGCTCGGCCAGCGCCCTGTTCAACTACGACAATGCCGAAACCGGCGGCAAGCCGTTCGTCATGCTGTTTGCCCATGAGAGCCAGAAGTCGGTGCTCGATTATCTCAACGCTCTCTCCGGCCATGGCGTCGCCAGCGTGTTGAACGACGGGCGCGAGGTGATTGGCCGCGAAGCCTCGGGCGGCTTCATTCCGCTGTTCATGACGATGGGCCGGCTCAGCGCCTCGGACGGTTACTGCGCCGTCATCCGCGACATCACCCAATGGAAACGCACTGAGGACGAGCTGCGCAACGCCAAGCGCGCCGCCGAGACAGCCAACGCCCACAAGAGCGATTTCCTCGCCCGCGTCAGCCATGAGATCCGGACGCCGCTCAATGCCATCATCGGCTTTTCCGACATGATGGCGACGGAGCGCTTCGGCTCCATCGGCCATCCCCGCTATATCGAATATGCCAATGATATCGGCCGCTCGGGTCGGCATGTGCTCGACATCGTCAACGATTTGCTCGACATTTCCAAGATCGAGGCGGGAGAGATGGATCTCGATTTCACCTCTGTCGGTCTCAACGAAACCGTCTCGGAAGCCGTGGCGCTGGTGCAGCCGCAGGCCAACGGCCAGCGGGTGATCATCCGCACGGCCTTGGCGACGACGGTGCCGAACGTGGTCGCCGACCTGCGCTCGATCAAGCAGATCGCGCTCAACATCCTGTCCAACGCCATCCGTTTCACGCCGTCGGGCGGGCAGATCGTCGTCTCGACCTCCTACGAGGCGAATGGCAGCGTCGTGCTGCGCATCCGCGATACCGGCGTCGGCATGACGCGCTCGGAGCTGGAACAGGCGATGAAACCCTTCCGGCAGGTGACGACCGGCACGCGCAAGCGCGGCGACGGCACCGGCCTTGGCCTGCCGCTGACCAAGGCGATGGTCGATGCCAATCGGGCGCAGTTCTCGATCAATTCCGCGCCGAACGAGGGCACGCTGGTGGAAGTCACCTTCCCTCCCCCGCGCGTGCTTGCCGAATAGACGGCGCAGCAAAACGGCGACCCGGCAAAAAAGAAGGCGCCCGAAGGCGCCTGTGTGGAGGTAATGCTGTTCAAAACAAGAGCCTGAGCCGATATGCGTCATGCCACGGGAGCCGGTAAAGGCCCCTGCCACCCTGTCATCGGGCGGCCCCAAGTGAAGCCACCTTGGACCCTGGCAAATTAACGAAAGGTTACCGCGCGAGGCCATCTTTCCCCCGTGATTTCTGGGGCTTGCGCCGGTTTCACGGGCGATCCTCCCTTCCGCCGGGGGATATGTGGCTCTATATCCTGTTGCAGCGCATGATAAGGGCGGTGGCGGCAATGCCGGGTGCGCCATATTTGCGTCGATGTCACAAATCCGTTACCTCCGCGACGAAGCGACCGGGAACGGATTATCACAAGCGTGCCGAGCCATGACCGAATTTCGCATCCGCCGTCCGCGCAAGCTCCTGAACTGGTTCCGCCGCTTCTGGCGCAAGCTGGTGTCGGCGGCGGTCGTCGCCATCGGGGTGCTGGCCTTCGCATTCGTGCTGGCGCGCGTCGCCGCCCCCTTCATCATCTCCACAGGGCTGGTGCGCAACGGCATCGAGCGGGCGATCTCGCAATGGACGGGCCATCAGGCGGTCATCGACGGCGCGCCGCAGGTGGTGTTCTGGCCGAACCCGCGCATCACGCTCGCCGACGTGACCATCGAGGATCCCACCGCCGACCCGCCGCGCCGGGTGGCGCATATCGACAGCATGTCGGCCTCTTTCAACCTGGTGAAGGCGCTCGTCGGCAATCTGAAATTCAACAATTTTCGCTTCCAGCGGCCACATCTCTATCTCCGGCGCGATGAAAAGGGCGCGCTTGCCTGGGCCGGGCGCGGTCTGTTCGGCGCGGCGCTCTCCGCGGTCCGGCCGGGGCCTGACGGCACCCAGACCCTTGATGCGACCTTCAATCCCAGCATCGGCGCCCTGACGGTGGAAGACGGCACGCTCGATATCGACGATGCCTTCGGCGGCCGCGTCACGCTCGGCGGCATCAGCGCCGATATCGACTGGCCCCGGCTTGGCGACCCCGCCAAGGCCTATGTGCTGGCGCGGCTCGGCAACCAGGACGTCAAGCTCGACCTCGCCTCGTCGCAGCCGCTGATGCTGCTTGCCGGGCAGAACGGCAACCTGATGGTCAAGCTGCAATCGCAGACGCTCTCCGGGCGCTTCGAGGGTGTCGCCAACCTGGCGCAGGAAGCCTATCTCGCCGGCGCGGTCGAACTCAGCACACCGGATATTCCAGGGCTGCTCGCCTGGCGCGGCGCGCAGTTGCCGGCGGCGACGCATCTGAAAGCGGCGTCGCTGACCTGCAATATACTCGCCAGCGGTGGCGGCGTGCGCCTCAACAATCTGAGCTTCACCATAGACCAGACCAGCGCTACCGGGGCGCTGGAATTCAACGTCAACGCCGGCAAGGCACCGAAGCTGACCGGCACGCTCGCCTTCAACCAGATGGACATCCGTTCGGCGCTCTCGGCATTGTCGATCACCCTGCCGAACGGCGCGCGCCCGCATCCCGCCCCCGAGGGCAACGGCCTGATCGAGCAGGTGGACATCGACCTCCGGCTTTCGGCGCAGACCGCCAGCTTCGGGCCACTGGAGGCGCGCCACATCGGCGCCAGCATCCTCTCCGGCGGCGGCAAGACCAGTTTCGACATCGGCGACAGCGAATTCGAGGGCGGGCAACTCATCGCCCATTTCGGTACGACGCGCGGGATCGGCGGCGGCGGCGATCTCGACGTCACCATTCGCGACGCCGATCTGGCGGCGGCGGCTGAAAAACTGGCGATATCCGGACCGCTTCCCCTGGGCACCGGCTCGCTCGATGTCGACCTCAGCACCAGCCGGCCGCTCTGGGAGACCACCGCCACCGACGTCTCCGGCTCGGCCAAACTCTATGTCACCTCCGGCACGATTCCGCGGCTCGATGCGGCCGCCTTCCGCACACTGGCGGGTACGAAACCCTTCTTCCGCATCAGCGATGCCAGCGGCGGCGATCTCGATTTCGACACCGCCGAGATCAAAGCCGAGTTTGCCAAGGGCTCGGCCGAGATCCGCAATGCGCGGATCGGCGGCCGTCACGGCATCCTGACGCTGACGGGCATGGTGCCCTACGGCACCAGCGGCATGGCGCTGGCCGGCACCTGGAAACCGCCAGCCACGGATACATCGCAAGCCGCGCTGCAATTCTTCGCCGGCGGCTCCTGGCCCGATCCGGTGATCTCGCCGGTCTCGACCTTTCGCAACGGCGAACCTTGAGTCTTATTTATTACGCATGTCGCGCAAACCGCTGCACACTTTTGCGCGACATGCCTACGCCGCCGTCGTCGCCAGATGCTCGTCGCGCTGGCGCTGGTATTCGCGGCGCTTGGTGGCGACCGAGGCGATGATGACGCCGATGGTGACGATGCCGATCAACAGCGTACAGGCTGCGTTGATCTCCGGCGTGACGCCGAGACGCACCTGGCTGTAGATCTTGATCGGCAGCGTCGTGGCCCCCGGCCCCGTGGTGAAGCTGGCGATGACGAGATCGTCCAGCGACAGGGTGAAGGCCAGCATCCAACCGGCGACCACGGCCGGCATGATCAGCGGCAGGGTGATCGCGAAGAAGGTCTTCACCGGCGGGCAGCCGAGATCGAGCGCCGCCTCTTCCAGGCTGCGGTCGAAGGTGACGAGACGCGACTGCACGACGATCGCCACATAACACATGGTGAAGGTCGTATGCGCGATCACCACCGTCCAGAAACCGCGATCGACGCCGACGGCGACAAACAGCAGCAGCAGCGACAGGCCGGTGATGACCTCCGGCATGACCAGCGGCGCATAGATCATCGCCGAAAACAGCATGCGCGCCGGGATGCGCACGAAACGCACCAGCGCCAGCGCCGCCAGCGTGCCGAGCACGGTGCCGATGCTTGCCGACAGCACGGCGACGCGGATCGTCACCCAGGCTGCATCCATCAGCGCCTCATTGTGCCACATCTGTTGATACCACTGCGTGGAAAAACCGCCCCAGACGGTCACCAGCTTCGAGGCGTTGAAGGAATAGATCACCAGGATGAGGATCGGGATATAGAGGAAGGCGAAACCGATCGTCAGAACGGTCGCATCGAAACGGCCGGGCTTCATGCCTTGCCTCCTTCCGCCTTGCGCTGCTGGTTCTGGAAGATGACGATGGGGATGACCAGCACGATCAGCAGGATGACCGCCACGGCCGACGCCAGCGGCCAGTCTCGGTTGCCGAAGAATTCGGTCCACAGCGTCTTGCCGATCATCAGCGTCTGCGCGCCGCCGAGCAGGTCGGGAATGACGAATTCACCCGTGATCGGGATGAAGCAGATCATCGAGCCGGCGATGACGCCCGGCAGCGACAGCGGGAAGGTGATCTTCCAGAAGGCCTTCCACGGCGGGCAGCCGAGATCGTTGGCGGCTTCCAGCAGCGTCCCGTCGAGCTTTTCCAGCGCAGAATAGAGCGGCAGAACCATGAAGGGCAGGTAGGAATAGACGATACCGATATAGACGGCCGTCTGGGTGCGGAAGATCTGCACCTGCTCGTCGGGACCGTAGAGATGCAGGCTCTGCAGCAGCAGCGTCAGCAGCCCTTCGGGCTTGAGAATGCCGATCCAGGCATAGACGCGGATCAGGAAGGAGGTCCAGAACGGCAGGATGACCAGCATCACCAGCGTCGGGCGGATACCATGGTTGGCGCGCGCCATGCACAGCGCCATGGGATAGCCGACCAGCAGCAGCAGCAGAGTCGAGACCACGGCGACGCGCAGCGACGACAGATAAGCCTCCGCATAGAGCGGATCTTCGGTCAGGAAGAGATAATTGTCGAAATCGAGCTGCGAGATAAAATCGCGCAGCGTCGAAAAGCCCTGGAAGACGGGCGTATAGGGCGGCATGGAAATCGCCGTGTCCGACAGCGAGATCTTCACAATGATGACGAAGGGCATCAGGAAGAAGAGGATCAGCCAGACATAGGGCACGGCGACGACGAGCCAGCGGGCCTTTCCGGGCGATGTGGCGGAAGCTTGCGACATGGCCCGCCCCCTATCGCGTCAGCACGAGGCCGGCATCCGCCGACCAGTGCAGCCAGACCTGGTCGCCGAAGGTGATCGGCCGGTCGACGAGGCGCGAGACGTTGGCCTGCGCCGCGCGCAGCACGCGCCCATCCTCGGTGCGCACCAGGAACAGCGAGAAATCGCCGAGATAGCCGATATCCCAGACCTCGCCGCGCACGGCGTTGACATCCGTCTGGGCCGGCGTGTCGAGGCTGATGCGCACTTTTTCCGGACGGATGGCGAAGGCGACCGTATTGCCGGCGAGTGCCGGGCATTCCTGCTCGACGGCGACCTTCAGGCCGTCGCAATCGAGCGCCAGCCGGCCGGCCTGGCCGGCGGCGGCGCTGGTCGAGACCACCTTGCCCTCGACTAGGTTGATGTCGCCGATGAAGTCGGCGACGTAACGGCTGTTCGGCGCCTCGTAGATTTCCGCCGGCGTCGCCACCTGCACGATAATGCCCTTGTCCATCACCGCGATGCGGTCGGAAACGGTCATCGCCTCTTCCTGGTCATGGGTGACGATCAGGAAGGTGAGGCCGAGCGTATGCTGGATGTCCATCAGTTCGAACTGGGTTTCCTCGCGCAGCTTGCGGTCGAGCGCGCCGAGCGGCTCGTCGAGCAGCAGCACCTTGGGGCGCTTGGCGAGCGAGCGGGCGAGCGCCACGCGCTGGCGCTGGCCGCCGGAAAGCTGGCTTGGCTTGCGCCTGGCGAACTGCTCCAGCTTCACCAGCTTCAGCATTTCCTGCACGCGGGTCTCGATCTCGCCCTTGGGCAGCTTGTCCTGCTCCAGGCCGAAAGCGATGTTCTTCTCCACCGACATATGCGGGAAGAGCGCATAGGACTGGAACATCATGTTAGTGGGGCGGCGATAGGGCGGCACGCCGGAAATATCCTTGCCCTGCAGCAGGATGCGGCCTTCGGTCGGCTCCTCGAAGCCGGCGAGCATGCGCATCAGCGTGGTCTTGCCGCAGCCGGAGGGGCCGAGAAGCGAGAAGAATTCCTTCTCGTAGATATCGAGGGTCAGGTTGTCGACAGCGACGAAATTGCCGAAACGCTTGGTGATGTTCTCGAAGCGGATGAAAGGCTGGGCTCCGGGGTCGGTCCATGGCGTGAATTTTCGTTTCACAGGTCCAAGAGATTTCGCCATTCCCCGCTCCAGTCGTGTCTGCTTTGTCGTTGTCGAGTTTTTGGGATTGGCCCGGCAAGCGGGCGGACATGAAAAAAACGGGGCGATAACGCCCCGTTTTCGTTTGCTGTCTCAGCTTCCTGTCTTGATCTGCGTCCAGATCCGGTTCAGCACGCGCTGCTCGCGCGGGCCGTAGGGGGAGATGGTGAAGAGTTTCTTCATCATCTCCTCGCTCGGATAGACGGACGGATTCTTGAGGACCGATTCGTCGATGAATTTCTGCGAGGCCAGGTTGCCGTTGGCATACTGGACATAGTTGGACGCTTTGGCGATGACCTCTGGCTTCATCAGGTAGTTGATGAAGGCGTGCGCCTCCTCGACATTCTTGGCATCGGCCGGGATCGCCAGATTGTCGAACCACATATAGGTGCCTTCCTTGGGGATGACGAAATTGACGTTCACCCCGTTCTTGGCTTCGACGGCGCGGTTCTTGGCCTGCAGCACGTCACCCGACCAGCCGATGCTGATGCAGCTGTCGCCATTGGCCAGTTCGTCGATATAGGCGGACGAGTTGAAGGTCTTCACATTGGGGCGGATCTTGGCATAAACCTCGCCGCCGGCCTCCAGATCGGCCGTTTCCTTGCTGTCGGGGTTCTTGCCGATGTAGTTCATCGCGATGGCGAAGGTCTCGTCGGAGGCATCGAGAATATTGATGCCGCAGGCCTTCAGCTTCTCGGCATTCTCCGGCTTGAACAGGATGTCCCAGCTGTCGACGGGCACGTCGCCGAGGGCTGCCTTGACCTTCTCGACATTGTAGCCGATGCCGGTCGTGCCCCACATATAGTTGACGGCATATTCGTTACCGGGATCGTATTTCGCCAGCCGCTCCATCACCTCGGGCCACATGTTGGAGAGGTTCGGCAGTTTCGACTTGTCGAGCTTCTGGAAGACGCCGGCCTGGATCTGGCGGGCGAGGAAGGGCGCGGTCGGCACGACCACGTCATACCCCGAGCCGCCGGCCAGCAGCTTGGTCTCCAGCAGTTCGTTGCTGTCGAAGACGTCGTAGACGACCTTGATGCCGGTTTCCTTGGTGAAATCTTCAAGGATCGAGGAATCGATATAATCGGACCAGTTGTAGACGTGCACGACCTTTTCCTGGGCCAGAACAGGGCCGGAAAGGACAACCGAGCAGCAGGCCGCAGCGGTCATGCGAAGCAATGTGGACTTCATGAAAATCTCCTGTTCGGACAATCGGGCGAGCACCTGCCCCGTTCCCGTCTCTTGTTTTTGCGGCAGACTAAACAAGGAACCGGCAGCTCGACAAGCGGAAATTGCTAATTTTCTGCAAGAGTTAACGCGAACGTGTTTCGTTTTTCTTCGGAACATGGAAAGACCATAACCCGTTCGCAGCATGCATGGAACGGAAACCGGTCTGGGCGCGCGTCACACGGGCCTCTACTGAAAATCGAAGACGCTGAGGCCCGCGACCATCTCGTCGAGGCCGAGCGGACGGGTGACGGGGGGCTCGGCGCGCGACAGACAACCCTGACGCTCACAGAAGCGGCAGGCGCTGCCGACCGGCACCGGCCGGATTCCGGCGGGGGCGGCCTGTCCGTAGACCACCTCGTCGCGATGGCTCAGATCGCATCCCAGAAGCAGCGCCGTGCGGCGCAGGCGCTCGCCGAAACCGGCCATCGGGCCTTCCAGCGTCCGCGACACCGTCAGGAAAACGGCGCCATCGGGCAGTTCCACCGCCTCGGCCAGCACCTGGCCGGCTTGCGCGAAGGCGGCATGGACGGAAAGCCGCGGACATTGTCCGCCGAAACGCGCCTGCGGAAAGCCTTGCGCGCCGGCGCGGCGCAGCCGGTTGCCGGCAGTGTCGATCTCCATCAGGAAAAAGGGAATGCCGGCGGCCCCCGGCCGCGCCAGCGTCGTCATCCGCGTCGCCGCCTGCTCGTAGGACACCTGGAAGCGGGCGGCAAGCGCCTCGACATCGTAGCGCAGGCGCTGTGCCGCCGAGAGAAAGGCGTCATAGGGCATGATCAGCGCATGGGCGGCATAGCGCGCCAGCGCGAAACGGGCGATGCGCCGCGCCTCCGAGGTCGAGGGCGACAGAGCCTCCAGTTCGGCATTGATCGCCTCGGGAAAGGCGAGCAGGCAGGTTTCGGCGGCGATCTCGCGCAACTGGTCGGCCGGCGACAGGCGCTCCGACAGGAACAGCCGCATGGAATGGCGGTCGTAGCGCCGCCGCAGCGTCGGCATGGCATGGGCCGGCAGGCTGCGCACGGCAATGCCGTGCTGGCTGCGCAGCCAGGTTTTCAGCGCAGCACCCCGTTCCTCGCCGGCCAGCAGGCCGGCATAGAAGGTTTCGGCCGCCTCCTCGATCAGGCCGAAATAATGCGGCCGGCGCTCCAGCAGGTCGCGCACCTCATCCGCCGGCAGGCGCGCCGCCGACAGAGCCGTCACATGGCCCTCGCGGGCGAGGAGCTCGGAGAGATCGGTCAGCCGCGCCGCCTGCTCGCGATAGGCACGGTAGAGTTTCACCACGGCGCCGGCGGCATTGGGGGCGGCTTCGGAGAGTTCGAGAAGCTCCTGCTCGCCCGGCACCTCGCCCGAGAGCAGCGGATCGGAAAACACTTCCTTCAGCGCCGCCATGCCGCCGCCGGCCTCGCCCTGCAGCGCGTCGAGATCGACCTTGTAGACGGAGGCGAGTTTCAACAGGAGCTGGACGGTGAGCGGCCGCTGGTTGCGCTCGATGAGGTTGAGATAGGAGGGCGAGATGCCGATCGCCTCGGCCATCGCCGTCTGCGTCAAGCCGAGGCTGTTGCGGATGCGGCGCACGCGCGGGCCGGCGAAGATCTTGTTTTCAGCCATGGGTCTTTTCAGCCCTTTGTCACAGTCTCGACAGGAACGGTCCGAGATGCGGATTTACAGTTTTTACAAATTTACACCGCCCACCTGTCACAGGCAAGACAAGATAACCCGTTTCCAGCGACGATTTACGTTATTTTTCTGGTGTATTTTGCGACGCAATGTAAATTCAGTCACATCAAGAGCCGACGCAGCAATGACCGCAAACGCTCTCACCGCCAGAAGGAAACAGCATTATGACCGATTTTTACAACCTCGTCCCCAGCGCGCCGAAAGGCCGGTTCGACGGAATCCAGCGCCCTTATACAGCCGAGACGGTCGAGAAGCTGCGCGGCTCGGTCCAGATCCGCTACACGCTGGCGGAAAACGGCGCGAACCGTCTCTGGAAGCTCATTCATGAGGAAGACTTCGTCAACGCGCTCGGCGCGCTCTCGGGCAACCAGGCCATGCAGATGGTCCGCGCCGGCCTGAAGGCGATCTATCTCTCCGGGTGGCAGGTTGCCGCAGACGCCAATACGGCGTCCGCCATGTATCCCGACCAGTCGCTCTACCCGGCAAACGCCGCACCGGAACTGGCCAAGCGCATCAACCGCACGCTGCAGCGCGCCGACCAGATCGAGACCGCCGAAGGCAACGGCCTTTCCGTCGATACCTGGTTCGCACCGATCGTCGCGGACGCGGAAGCCGGCTTCGGCGGTCCGCTCAATGCCTTCGAGATCATGAAGGCCTTCATCGAGGCGGGCGTTGCCGGCGTTCACTTCGAAGACCAGCTCGCATCGGAAAAGAAGTGCGGCCATCTCGGCGGCAAGGTTCTGATCCCGACCGCGGCCCATATCCGCAACCTCGATGCCGCGCGCCTGGCCGCCGACGTCATGGGCACGTCGACGCTGATCGTCGCCCGCACCGACGCCGAAGCGGCCAAGCTCTTGACCTCCGATATCGACGAGCGCGACCAGCCCTTCGTCGACCGGGACAAGGGCCGCACGGTCGAAGGTTTCTACCAGGTCAAGAACGGCATCGAGCCCTGCATCGCGCGCGCCATCGCCTACGCGCCGCATTGCGACCTGATCTGGATGGAAACCGGCAAGCCCGACCTCGAACAGGCGCGCAAGTTCGCGGAAGCCGTCCACAAGGCGCATCCGGGCAAGTTGCTCGCCTATAATTGCTCGCCGTCGTTCAACTGGAAGAAGAACCTCGACGACGCGACGATCGCCAAGTTCCAGCGCGAGCTGGGTGCGATGGGCTACAAGTTCCAGTTCATCACGCTCGCCGGTTTCCACCAGTTGAACTACGGCATGTTCGAACTCGCACGCGGCTACAAGGATCGCCAGATGGCCGCCTATTCGGAACTTCAGGAAGCGGAATTCGCCGCCGAGGCCAACGGCTACACCGCCACCAAGCACCAGCGCGAAGTCGGCACCGGCTATTTCGACGCCGTCTCCATGGCGATCACCGGCGGCCAGTCCTCGACGACCGCAATGCATGAATCGACCGAGCACGAACAGTTCCTCCCGGCCGCAGAATAAGACATCGCTGCGGGAGCGTCCCTCCCGCAGCCCTCCCCCAAGATCATCAGTCAAAGCAATTCCAGCAAAAGTGTGAAGCGGTTTTGCGTCCGGAATTGCGTGAAAAAACCCATCAAGAACCCCGCTAGAGGAGAAATGCCATGAACGTCCAGACCCGCGTCAAAGAGCGTGCCGAAGAACAGTCGTCGGCCATGAGCGACGATCAGCAGGCCGCCATCCGCATGCTGGCCAATGACCTGCACCGGCTCAACCATTCGATCATGAAGGCCGTCGAGGCCGGCGTCTCCGTCGAACTCGTCCGCTCCGGCCGCCACCATAGCGGCGAGGGCAATTGGGGCGACCTGATGATCCCGGTCATCGTGACCCAGAAAGGCGCCTGATACCGCCCTGTCCGGCGGCGGCGCACAACCCGAAACCCGGATTTGGAGAGGCCATCCGGGTTTCGGTGTTTTTTTGAAGCAGGGACGCGCGGCAAAATCCAGGGGCCGCACCCGATTTGACGCAAAGCCGCGCACCCTCCGATGCGCGGCTTTTTGCTTGTGTCGATGCCGGCCGCTCAGGCGGCGCGGGCAACCTGGCCGTGGAGGGCGGTGCCGAGCTTGAACTGGCTGACCAGCGCCAGGAGCGCATCGGCCTCGTTGGCGAGTTCGCGGCTGGCGGCGGTGGTTTCCTCGACCATGGCGGCGTTCTTCTGGGTCATCTGGTCCATCTGGTTGACGGAGCCGTTGACTTCGGCGAGCGCTCGCGACTGGTCCTGCGCCGCCGTCGAGATGGTCTCGACATGCTGGCTGATCGTGGCGATCTGCTGGCCGATGCGGGTCAGAACCTCGCCGGTCTGCTGCACCAGGCGCGCGCCGCTGGAGACTTCGGCGGACGACTTGTCGATCAGGCTCTTGATTTCCTGCGCGGCCGAGGCCGAGCGCTGGGCGAGTTCGCGCACTTCCTGCGCCACGACCGCAAAGCCCTTGCCGGCTTCGCCAGCGCGCGCCGCCTCGATGCCGGCATTCAGCGCCAGGAGGTTGGTCTGGAAGGCGATTTCGTCGATGACGTCGATGATCTGCTCGATATGGCGCGAGGCATCCTCGATGCGCTGCATCGCCTGGATGGCGTCGCCGACCACGACGGCGGAATCGTCGGCGCTGCGCTTGGTGTCGCGCACGATGGCGTCGGCCTCGCGGGCTCGCTCGGCCGAGGAGCGCACCGTGACGGTGATCTCTTCGACGGCGGCGGCGGTTTCCTCCAGCGAGGCGGCCTGCTGCTCGGTGCGCTTCGACAGATCCTCGGCCGAATAGGCCATCTGGTTGCCGTTGCCCTGGATCATCCGCACATTGTCGCTGATGCGGCTGATGGTCGATTGCAGGCGGGCCAGCGACTGGTTGAAGTCCTGGCGCAGGCGCTCCAGCCGGCCGGTGAACGGCGTGTCGATGGTGGTCGAGATGTCGCCCTGGGCGAGACGGCCGAGGCCGGCGGCGAGCTGATCGACGGCGAAGCCGATCTGGCGGTCGATCTCCTGCTTCTCGGCATCGTTGCGGCGACGCTCGTCGTCGGCTTCGCTGCGCTGCTGCTCGCCTTCGGCCTCGATGCGGATCTTGGCGAGCGCGTTCTCCTTGAAGATGCCGAGCGCGCGCGCCATGTCGCCGATCTCGTCGCCGCGGGCCTCGCCGGAAATGCTGGTGTCGAGGCGGCCTTCGGCCAGACGGCGCATGGCGCCGGTGATCTGACCGATCGGACGCTGCAGGGTCAGCACCAGCGCGATGCCGCCGGAGATGGCGAGGATGATGCCGAGCGCAGTGGCGAGGATGGAGATGCCGTTCGCCTCCTGGCGCTCGTTGCCGGCGGTCTGCTTCTGCAATTCGGCAAAGGCGGTCAAGCCGTTCCAGATGGCGTCGATCTCGACGCGCGAGGCCTTGAACTGCTCTTCGCGCTCGGCGTCGATGGCGATGAGCTGGTCGGCGAGCTTATGCAGGCTGTTGACCTGCGGCATGGTGGTGCCGGAGAGGTCGCGGTAGAAATCGAGGTCGGAGGCATTGCCGCCGAGAACGGCGATGGCGCCGGCGACATCGCTGGCCGCGTTCTTCAGCAGCGTCAGGTTGCCGGATGAGCGGTCATTGAGGAATTTTCCGGTGATCGATTCCAGCGTGTACACCGCTTCGACGAGCTGGCGCGTATCGGAGAGGATCGATTGCGCGGTGACGACGCGCTGGTCGATAGAGCCGAAGATGCGGGTCGCCTCGCGCGCCTTGGCCTGGGCGACGAGCTGGAGTTGCGACGACGTCTGCATGAAGCGGGACACGAGATTGCCGATTTCGGCGGCGCGGTCCTCGACCGGCTTGTCCGTGGCGCCGAGCGCGGCGTCGAGCGCCTTGACCGTGGTTTCCAGCGATTGACCGAGATTCTTCTTGGTCGGCGGCAGCGAGGCGGAGACGGAGCGCTGGTAACGGCCAAGATCGGACATGCGCTCGCCGACCAGCTTCAGCTTGGCATCGGGATTGAAGACGTTGCGGAAATCGTTGCCGAAGGTGGCAAGATAGTCGCCGCCCTTCCACAGGTTGTCGGCGTCGCGCAGCACGGCCTTGGCCTTGCCTTCGTCGGCGCGGATCGACTGATCCATCTGGTTGACGGCCATGGTGACGGCGATGCGGCGGTTGATCACCTCCTGGCGCACCTTGTCGATGGCGGCGGTGGTGTCGTTCTGCTGCGATTTCAGCGTCCAGAGCTTCTGCACGATGCCGTCGACGACATTGACGTGCTGCACGGCCTCGTCGAGCGTGCCGGCGCCGACGCCGCCCGCGCCGATCTGACCGCGCGTGACCGCAAGAACCGCTGCCTGATCGGCGAGATCGGCATGCACCTTGTCACGGTTGGCCTCGGTCGTGTCCTTCAGGAAGGCATCCAGAGAGGCATACAATTCCTTGAAGCCGGTCAGCGACTGCAGCACGTTGTTGGAAATCTCCATGCGGCTCTGCAGCATGCCGGAGGCATAGAGCCCCGTCAGGCCGACGGCCGAGATCGAGATGACGAAGGGCAGCACGAACAGCACCACCTTTGTCTTGATCTTGAAGCGGGAAAGAACCTTGTCGATCATCGCGCCCTCACCTTGTCCTGCATCCGCTTTCCCTTCCCAGACATCCTACGCGCCCGTTGCTCGCAGCCGTTCGCCCTGGCCATTTGCTGTTTGCTTGCGCCGCCACGCCGTCATTGCCCGAGGCCGGGCGAGGCGACGGATGGCGGGGCGCTCCAAATGGGACCGATGATTGGTTTTCGGGGTTAATATTCTGATAACGACGCGCCGGGATTGTCGCAGGGCGGGTCAATCGCCCGCCGCGGGCACGGCGAAACGCGCGAAGGCCGGTGCAGGGCCGGCATCTGGAAAAGGATCGGTCTTTCGAGAAAAATCAGACCGGATCGATGCCGGACAGGCTCAGAAGGGCGACGCTGGCACACAGCGCGCTCACCAGCGCCCGGGCGATAAACACCAGGCGGGCATGGCGGTCTTCGGCAATGGCGATGGCAGTGGCACGACGCGACGGCGTGTTCATAAGCGAAGCCTTTCAGGAATGACGAAACCATGCCGGTCCTCCGGCACGCCAGCCAGACCTCATGTCGGCAGTCCTCGAACTGCGCCGGCGTAAACCCCAGCTTGCACCCGGTGTATTAACAAGATCTGAAAACCCTACGGCCGGAACTACCGGCGGCCCGACTGTCCGGCGCATATGATGAAGAATGGATTACAGCGCCTCGCCCGCCGCATGGCCAGACGCCCAGGCCCATTGGAAATTGTAGCCACCGAGCCAGCCGGTAACGTCGACGCATTCGCCGATGAAATGCAGGCCGGGCACGGTCTTCGCCTCCATCGTGCGCGAATCGAGGCCGGCGGTGTCGATGCCGCCAAGCGTCACTTCCGCCGTGCGATAGCCTTCCGAACCGGCGGGGCGGATGGTCCAGTCCGACAGGACCGAGGCCAGCGCCTGCAGCGCCTTGTCGGAGCGGTCGGCAAGCGGGCCGGCGGCGGCATTGGCTTCGGCGATGTATAACGCCAGCCGTTTCGGCAGGTGGTCGCCGAGCGCGGTCTGCACCGCCTGGCGGCCGTTGGCCTTGCGGGCGGCCTTCAGCAGGTCGAAGAAGTCCAGGTCCGGCTCGATGCGCAGGCGGATGTCGTCGCCCTCGCGCCAATAGGAGGAGATCTGCAGGATCGAGGGGCCGGACAGGCCGCGATGGGTAAACAGCAGCGCCTCGCGGAACGAAGTCTTGCCATGGCCGACCTCGGCGAAGACCGAGACGCCCGCCAGTTCCGAGAGTTTTGCCAGCAGGTTCGGCTCCAGCGTCAGCGGCACGAGGCCGGGGCGCGTCTCGACAAGGCCGAGGCCGAATTGCTCGGCGATGCGATAGGCAAAGCCCGTCGCTCCCATCTTCGGGATCGACTTGCCGCCCGTGGCGATCACCAGCCGCCCGGCGGTGAAGACGCCCTCAGAGGTTCTGACGGTAAAGCCGCCCTCCCCCTTCTCCACCGATTCGATGGCGCAGCCGAGCCGCAGGGAAACGCCGCCTTCGCGCATCAGCTTCAACAGCATGGCGATGATGTCCTTGGCGCTGTCGTCGCAGAACAGCTGCCCCAGCGTCTTTTCATGCCAGGCGATGCCGTGGGCCTCGACCATGCCGAGGAAATCGCGCGGGGTAAAGCGGGCGAGCGCCGACTTGGCGAAATGCGGATTGGCCGAGATAAAATTCTTCGGTCCGGCATGGATATTGGTGAAGTTGCAGCGACCGCCGCCGGAAATGCGGATCTTTTCGCCCGGCGCCTTCGCATGATCGAGCAGAATCACTTTACGGCCGCGGCTGCCGGCCCTGAGCGCGCACATCATGCCGGCGGCGCCGGCGCCGATCACGATCGCGTCGCCTCGTGTGGTCATGTCCGTCTTTCCCGTTGAAGGTCCTTGTCTTTTCCATGGTTTCGCAAAAGTCAATGCTTTTGCCCCCTCGCCAATTGCGCGAAGCTGGTTATGATGCCGGCGTTATCAACATCCAACCGGTGAGACATGCCCCCCAAGAAGAGAATGCCCAACGCACTCGGCGCCGCATCGAATCTGGAGAGTGTCCCCCCCGATCCCATGGACTCCAAGCGCGGCGTCGCCGCCTGGGCCGATGCCGCCCAATGGCTGCGCACCCGCGGCATCGAGGATATCGAATGCATCACGCCGGATCTGGCCGGCGTGCCACGCGGCAAGATGATGCCGTCGTCGAAATTCACCTCGAACACTTCGCTGGCGCTGCCGTCGGCGCTCTATCGCCATACGATCTCGGGCGAATACCCGGAGGAAACCGGCAATTTCCGCTATGAGCCGCGCGACAGCGACCTGAAGCTGCTGCCGGATCTGTCGACGCTTTCGGTCGTGCCGTGGGAAACCGATCCGACCGCGCAGGTGATCTGCGACATCGTCGGCTCGACCGGCGAAAGCGTGCCCTATACGCCGCGCAACGTGCTGAAAAACGTCGTGCAGATGTATCGCGACCGCGGCTGGAAGCCGGTGGTCGCGCCGGAAATCGAGTTCTACCTCGTCGCCATGAACGAGGATCCGGACTATCCGCTGCATCCGCCGAAGGGCCGTTCCGGCCGCTCCATCCAGGGCGGCCAGGGCTATTCGATCGCCGGCATCAACGAATTCGACGAACTGATCGACGACATCTATCATTTCTCGGAAAAACAGGGCCTCGAAATCGATACCCTCATTCATGAGGAAGGCCCGGCGCAGCTTGAAATCAACCTGCGCCACGGCGATCCCGTGGAACTGGCCGACCAGGTGTTCCTGTTCAAGCGCACCATCCGCGAGGCGGCGCTGAAGCACGGGATCTATGCGACCTTCATGGCCAAGCCCATGCAGGGCCAGCCGGGTTCGGCGATGCATATCCACCAGTCGGTGGTGGATATCGAGACGGGCAAGAACGTCTTTTCCAATCCGGATGGATCGGCCTCGAAGGAGTTCTTCCACTTCATCGGCGGCATGCAGGCCTATGTGCCGAAGACGCTGGTGATGATGGCGCCCTATGTGAACTCCTATCGACGCCTGACGCCGGACATGTCGGCGCCGGTCAACAATGCCTGGGGCTACGACAACCGCACGACGGCCTTCCGCGTGCCGGTGTCGGATGCGGCGGCGCGGCGCGTCGAAAACCGCCTGCCTGGGTCGGACGCCAATCCGTATCTGGCGCTGGCGGCCTCGCTCGGTTGCGGCCTGCTCGGCATCATGAACCGGATCGAGCCGACCGCACCGACCGAGGACACCGCCAACGAAGGATCGATCGACCTGCCGCGCGGGCTTCTCGAAGCCGTGTCGCTGCTGGAATCCGATCCGGCACTAACGGATGTGCTGAGCGCCGAGTTCATCGGCCTCTATGCCGGCGTCAAGCGGGGGGAATTCGAGACCTTCATGCAGGTCATCAGCCCCTGGGAGCGGGAGTTCCTGCTTCTCAACGTCTGAGGGGAGCTTGACCATCATGACATGGCAGAGCCCCATCGCGCCGGGGATTTCCTGGTATCAGGCGTCCGTGGGGGAAAGGTCCGCCTATGCCGTTCTCGACGGTTCGCGCCAGGTGGACGTCGCCGTGATCGGCGGCGGCTTCACCGGGCTGCAGGCGGCCTATCATCTGGCGAAGGCGGGCGTCTCGGTCACCCTGATCGACGGCGCGCGCTTCGGTGACGGCGCTTCCGGCCGCAACGGCGGCCAGATCGGCACCGGCCAGCGCTGGACCCCGGAGGAGATGGAAGCGAAATACGGCTATGAAGCGGCAAAACGCCTGTTCGACATGGCCGAGGACGCCAAGCGCCATCTCCACGCCTTCGCCGCCGAGCATGGTATCGACATCGACTACCATCCCGGCCAGATGAACGTCGCTCACAAGCCGGGCCACGAGAAGGAGTATCGCGACGAGGTCGAGATCGCCGCGACGCGCTACAATTATCCGCACATGCGCTTCATGGATGCGGCGGAGACGGCAGAGCGGGTCGGCTCCAAACGCTTCCATTGCGGCCTGTTCGACAGCGGCACCGGCCATATCCACCCGCTGAAGCTGGTGACCGGCGTGGCGAAGGCGGCGCAGGCCGCCGGCGCCTCGCTGCACGAGCTGACGCGGGCAAAATCGATCGAGCGGGTCGGCGGCAAGATCGTCGTCGAGACGGAGCGCGGCAGCATCACCGCCGACCGCGTGCTGATCGCCACCAATGCCTATATCGACGGGCTGGAGCCGGTCACATCAGCGCATGTGATGCCGATCGGCTCGTTCATCGGCGCCACCGCGCCGCTTACCGATTTTCCGCACATCATTCCGGGTGGGGAATCGATTGCCGATTCGCGATTCGTCGTGCGCTATTTCCGCAAGACGAAAGACAACCGACTGCTGTTCGGCGGCCGAGAGGCTTATACCAAAGATGATCCCGGCGACATCTCGATCCATATCCGCCGGCAGATCTGCGAGCTCTATCCGGAGCTTCAGAAAATCGACATCACCCATGCCTGGGGCGGGTTCGTCGGCATCACGCTGCCGCGCCAGCCCTTCGTGCGGGAGGTGATGCCGGGCGTCACCTCGATCGGCGGCTATTCCGGCCATGGCGTCATGCTGTCGAACTATTGCGGCAAGCTCTATGCCGACGAAATCCTGGGGGCGAAGACGGATCTGGACGGCCTGCGCGCCCTGAAGATCCCGGCCTTCCCCGGAGGGCCGCGTTTCCGCTCGCCGCTCCTGTTCCTGGCGCTCACCTGGTACGCGCTGCGTGACCGGTTCTGAACCGGGAACACCGACCTAAACAGGCCTGCGTCCCGCCCGTCAAACCGGCGGGACGCGCCGTTTGAGACTCTTTTTCATCAAAGGGGCTGGCGTTTTTAAATCGATTAGATTACAAGACCCGCAAACAGCCTGATTGAGAGACGCTTCATGAGCAGCCAAATCATTCCAGTCGAGCCGTTCGATTACGTCGTTTTCGGCGGCACGGGCGATCTTGCCGAGCGCAAGCTTCTGCCCGCCCTGTATCACCGCCAGTTGGACGGCCAGTTGACCGAGCCGACGCGCATCATTGGCGCCTCGCGTAGCCACCTCACCCATGAAGAATACCGCAAATTCGCCGACGAGGCGCTGAGAGAACACCTGAAGCCCGGCGAATACGATGCCGACCAGGTCAAGGCCTTCTGCAATCGCCTTTATTACGTCTCCGTCGACGCCAAGTCCGACAACGGCTGGAAAGAGCTCAAGGATCTGCTCGACGAGGGCAAGGAGCGTGTGCGCGCCTTCTATCTGGCCGTGGCACCAGCGATCTTCGGCGATATTTCCGAGCGCATCCGCGACAACAAGCTGATCACCAAGTCCACCCGCATCGTCGTCGAAAAGCCGATCGGCCGCGACCTCGCCTCTGCGCTGGAGCTGAACGACACGATCGGCAAGGTGTTTCTCGAAGAGCAGATCTTCCGCATCGACCACTATCTCGGCAAGGAGACGGTGCAGAACCTGATGGCGCTGCGTTTCGCCAATGCGCTCTACGAGCCGCTGTGGAACTCCGCCCATATCGACCATGTGCAGATCACCGTCGCCGAATCGGTCGGCCTCGAAAGCCGCGCCGGCTATTACGACAAGGCGGGCGCGCTGCGCGACATGGTGCAGAACCATATCCTGCAGCTCCTATGCCTGGTGGCCATGGAAGTGCCGCCGTCGATGAACGCCGAATCCGTGCGCGACGAAAAGCTGAAGGTGCTGCGGGCGCTGAAGCGCATCGACGCCTCCAATGTTGAGAAGCTGACCGTGCGCGGCCAGTACAAGGCCGGCGCTTCCGCCGGCGGCCCGGTCAAGGGCTATCTCGAAGAGCTGGAAGGCGGCGTTTCCAACACCGAGACCTTCGTCGGCATCAAGGCCGAGATCGACAACTGGCGCTGGGCCGGCGTGCCCTTCTACATCCGCACCGGCAAACGCATGGCCGAGCGCATGTCGGAAATCGTCATCACCTTCAAGCCGATCCCGCATTCGATCTTCGACGACGCCGCCGGCCGCATCTCGCAGAACCAACTTGTCATCCGTCTGCAACCGAACGAAGGCGTCAAGCAGTCGCTGATGATCAAGGATCCCGGCCCCGGCGGCATGCGCCTGCGCAACGTCTCGCTCGACATGAGTTTTGCCGAGGCCTTCAACGCCCGCAGCGCCGATGCCTATGAGCGGCTGCTTCTCGACGTCATTCGCTCCAACCAGACGCTGTTCATGCGCCGCGACGAGGTCGAGGCCGCATGGCGCTGGGTCGATCCGATCCTGAAAGCCTGGGACGAAACCGGACAGCCGGCGCAGGGCTATACCGCCGGAACCTGGGGACCGAGCCAGGCCATCGCGCTGATCGAGCGTGACGGCCGCACCTGGCATGAAAGCTGACGCCATGACCTCACGCCTGCACACCTTCGCCAACGGAGCGGAACTTGCCGAAAACCTCGCCGATGCGGTGGCGGTGGCGCTGGCCGCCGGCATCGCCGCCCGCGGCAAGGCAAGCCTTGCCGTCTCCGGCGGCTCGACGCCGAAAACCTTCTTCAGGACGCTGTCGACGCGGCCGCTCGACTGGACGAAGGTGATCGTAACGCTCGTCGACGAGCGTTTCGTGCCCGCCGACAATCCGCGCTCGAACCATCTTCTGGTCGCCGAAAACCTGCTGCGCGATGCCGCCGCCGATGCGGTCTTCCTGCCGCTCTACCAGCCGGTGGACGATGTGGAGATCGCCGCCGCCATAGCCAGCAAGGAAGTCGCCGAAATCGAGCCGCCTTTCGACGTCGTCATCCTCGGCATGGGCAATGACGGCCATACCGCCTCCTTCTTTCCCGGCGGCAACAACCTCGAGCGCGCCATCGATCCGAAAACGCCGCGCGGTATCGTGACGATGGAAGCGCAGGATGCGGGCGAACCGCGCCTGACCTTCACCTTCGCCAGCCTCGAAGACGCCCGCCTGCTGGTGCTGCATATCGAGGGCGAGGCCAAGAAGACGGTTCTCGACCAGGCGCTTGCCGATGGCGACGAACGCGACATGCCGATCCGCGCGATGCTGCGCCGGGCCTCGACGCCCGTCGATATTTACTGGGCGCCTTGACAGCCAGGACGCCCGAACCGATCCTTGCCTGACCGGGACTCCCATCCGTCCGGGCTCGCGATCCCATGACGATAGGATGAGAACGATGAGCGCAGATTCCCGAATCGCTGCGATAACCGCACGCATTGTCGAACGATCCAGGCCAACCCGCGAGCGCTATCTGGAGAGGGTGCGCGCCGCCGCCAACCAGGGCGTCGCCCGCTCGGTCCTGTCCTGCGGCAATCTTGCCCACGGCTTCGCCGTCTGTTCCCCCGCCGAGAAGCAGGCGCTTTCGGGCGACCGCGTGCCCAATCTCGGCATCATCACCGCCTATAACGACATGCTCTCGGCCCACCAGCCGTTCGAGACCTATCCGGCGATCATTCGCCAGGCGGCGCAGGAGGCCGGCGGCATCGCCCAGGTCGCCGGCGGCGTACCCGCCATGTGCGACGGCGTCACGCAGGGACAGCCGGGCATGGAGCTGTCGCTGTTTTCACGCGACCTGATCGCCATGTCCGCCGGCGTCGGCCTGTCGCACAACATGTTCGACGCCGCCGTCTATCTCGGCGTCTGCGACAAGATCGTGCCCGGCCTGATGATCGCGGCGCTGACCTTCGGCCACCTGCCCTCCGTCTTCGTTCCGGCCGGTCCGATGACCACCGGCCTGCCGAACGACGAGAAATCGCGCATCCGCCAGCTCTATGCCGAAGGCAAGGTCGGCCGCGCCGAGCTTCTCGAAGCGGAATCGAAATCCTATCACGGCCCCGGCACCTGCACCTTCTACGGCACGGCCAATTCCAACCAGATGCTGATGGAAATCATGGGTTTCCACATGCCCGGCGCCTCGTTCATCAATCCCGGCACGCCGCTGCGCGAGGCGCTGACCCGCGAGGCGACCAAGCGGGCCCTGGCGATCACCGCCATGGGCAACGAATTCACGCCGGCCGGCGAGATGATCGACGAGCGCTCGATCGTCAACGGCGTCGTCGGCCTGCACGCCACCGGCGGCTCGACCAACCACACTTTGCATCTAGTCGCCATGGCGCGCGCCGGCGGCATCCAGCTCACCTGGCAGGATATTTCCGATCTCTCCGACGTGGTGCCGCTGCTTGCCCGCGTCTATCCGAACGGGCTCGCCGACGTGAACCATTTCCATGCCGCCGGCGGCATGGGTTTCCTGATTAAGCAGCTTCTCAAGCGCGGTTTGTTGCATGACGACGTGCGCACCGTTTATGGCCAGGGGCTCGACGCCTATGCCATCGACGTCAAGCTCGGCGAAAACGGCACGGTCGCCCGCGAGCCGGCCCCCGAGGTCAGCGCCGATCCGAAGGTGCTCGCCACCATCGAGCAGCCCTTCCAAGCGACCGGCGGATTGAAGATGCTGGCCGGCAATATCGGCCGCGCCGTCATCAAGATCTCGGCGGTCAAGCCGGAGCGGCATGTGATCGAGGCCCCGGCCATCGTCTTCAACGACCAGCAGGAGCTGCAGGAAGCCTTCAAGGCCGGCAAGCTGAACCGCGATTTCGTCGCCGTCGTCCGCTTCCAGGGACCGAAATCGAACGGCATGCCGGAACTGCACCGGCTGACCCCTCCCCTCGGTGTCCTCCAGGATCGCGGGTTCACCGTGGCGCTGGTCACCGACGGGCGCATGTCCGGCGCTTCCGGCAAGGTGCCGGCCGCCATCCACCTGACGCCGGAAGCAAGTGAAGGCGGTCCGATCGCCCGCATCCGCGACGGCGACATGATCCGCCTCGATGCCGTTTCCGGCACGCTGGAAGTGCTGGTCGACGCCGCCGAATTCGGCGCCCGCGCGCCTGCGGTCGTCGACCTCGACGGCAATGAATACGGCATGGGCCGCGAGCTCTTCGCCCCCTTCCGCCGCGCCGCCGGCACCGCCGACATGGGCGCCAGCGTCCTGTTCTAACGTCCGACAAAAAACCCGGCGGAAACGCCGGGTTTTTTTATGCGAAGCTGAAAGTGTTGCGCCTTACCAGGCGCGCACATCCAACACCCGGTCGCGATGAGCAGGATGGGTGGAATAGACGAAGATGCGGTTCATTTCCTTTTCGCTGAGAACGCGCAGGAAACGGACCTCGATGGTGTTGTTGGCGTTGACGCGCATCAGAAGGCAGCCGACTTTGGTGATGCGCGCGTCGGGAATGTCGAGATAGAACTGCTGCGGCAGGCTATACTGGGTCAGCAATCCGAGCACCGCCTGGCTGCGCGAGATGCGGATGATGTCGCAGCGGCGCGACGCCATGTTCATGACGCCCTTTTCCGTATATTCGATACGCGCCGCGTTCATCGTGTCTTCCATGGTGAATCGCGTTTCGCGATCATACATGAACGACTCTTCCTTGTTCAGAAAATGACCACGACCCGCAGACAAAGACACGACATATACTCCCGACTCCGATGTCGGTTCAGGGTAGCGGCAAGCGCTTAACAGAGTGTGTTAGCGCCCGCCCGAGCCGGGATTTTTAACGGCGATAGCTGCGGCCCTCGCCGTCGAAGAGATGCATCTTTTCGGCCGGCGCGGAGAAGCGCAGCCTCTCGCCCTTCTCCGCCTGGACAATGCCGGGGATCTTGACGATGATCGGCTCGCCCGGCACCAGCCCCTCGATATAGAGCAGGGTCACTTCGCCCAGCGCCTCGACGATGGCGATCTCGCCCTCGAACAGGTAGTTCTCGCCGCTGGCGATCTGCAGGTCTTCCGGGCGAATACCGAAGCTGGCGTTCCTGCCCTTCTCCGACGCGGGCGTGGCGATGCCGACGCGCACCGATTTGCCCCCGGCCAGCGTCACCTCGGTCGTCTCGCCGGTCTCGCGGATGGTCGCCGGGATGATGTTCATCGCCGGCGAGCCGATGAAGCGGGCGACGAACAGGTTGGCGGGACGCTCGTAAAGCGTGAGCGGCGCCCCGACCTGCTCGATATGGCCGGCCGAAAGCACGACGATGCGGTCTGCGAGCGTCATCGCCTCCACCTGGTCATGGGTGACGTAGATCATCGTCGTATCCGGCATCGACTGCTTGAGCTTGGCGATCTCGATGCGGGTGGCGACGCGCAGGGCCGCGTCGAGGTTCGACAGCGGCTCGTCGAACAGGAAGACTTTCGGATCGCGGCAGATGGCGCGGCCGATAGCGACGCGCTGGCGCTGGCCGCCAGAAAGCGCCTTCGGCAGGCGTTCCAGATAATTGGTGAGTTGCAGGATGTCGGCGGCGGCACGCACGCGGCGATCGATCTCTTCCTTGCTCTCGCCGGCGATGCGCATGCCGAAGGCCATGTTGTCGTAGACCGTCATGTGCGGATAGAGCGCATAGGACTGGAAGACCATGGCGATGCCGCGCTTGGAAGGCGGCACCTCGTTCACCCGCTGGCCGGCGATCTGCATGTCGCCGGAGGTGATTTCCTCCAGCCCGGCGATCATGCGCAGAAGCGTCGACTTGCCGCAGCCGGACGGACCGACGAACACCACGAATTCGCCTTGGGCGACTTCGAGATCGATGCCGTGCAGAACATGCACCTGCCCATAAGACTTGCGGATGTCCTTGAGAACGACTCCGGTCATTTTCCCCTCCCTAACTCATATCCCGTTCGCATTCCGGGAAAGCGCCAAGCCCTCCCGGATTCGGTTCTGAATAGTCTATCCGGCCAGCCGTGCAAAGAACGCGCCCCATGCCGGCAATTCGATGGCCTCGACGCTCTGCCGGCTTTCGAAACCGTGATCGGCAAGCGCCTGCCAGTTGCCGGCCGGCAAGGCGATGGCGCCCGGTTCGCCGCTCATGTTGAACAGGCAGAGCAATGTTTCACCCTCGTAATGCCGGGTAAAGGCGAGAATCGAGTTTTCCGGTTCGAAAAACGCAATCGTTCCCTTGGCAAAGGCCGCATGGCGTTTGCGGAACGCGAGGAAGCGGCGATAGAGCTCCAGCACCGAGCGCGGATTGCCGGTCTGGCGATCCACCGCCTTCGGCAAATGTTCGACCGGCGTCGGTAGCCAGGAACGGCCGGCGACGGTGAAGCCGCCATGGGTGGCATCGGCTTCCCAGACCATCGGCGTGCGGCAACCGTCGCGGCCCTTGAATTCCGGCCAGAACTCGATGCCGTAGGGATCGCGCAAATCCTCATAGGAAAGATCGGCCTCGGTCAGGCCGAGTTCCTCGCCCTCATAAAGGCAGACCGAGCCGCGCAGCGACAGAAGCAGGCCGGCGAGCATCTTGGCGAAACCGTCCTTGTCTTCCACCTGACCGCCCCAGCGGCTGACATGGCGCACGACGTCATGGTTGGAGAAGGCCCAGCAGGCCCAGCCCTGCGGCGCGGCCGCCTCGAAGGCGCGCTGCACCTCGGCGACGCGCCGGGGGATCAACGGATCGGGCGCCAGGAATTCGAAGGCATAACACATATGCATCTTGTCGTTGTCGGAGGTGTATTCCCCGACGATTTCCAGTCCGCGCTGGCTGTCGCCGACCTCGCCGACGGCGGCGATCGCCGGAAATTCCTCCATGACGGCGCGGAAACGCTTGAGGAAGGCGAGGTTTTCCGGCCGGTTCTTGTCGTAGAGATGCTCCTGGAAATTATAGGGGTTCACGGCCGGCGCCGTGTTGGCGTTGCGGGCTTCCGGAGCCAGCGCCGGATTGTCGCGCAGTTCCAGATCGTGGAAATAGAAGTTGATCGTGTCCAGCCGGAAGCCATCGACGCCGCGCTGCAGCCAGAAGCGGGCAATGGCGAGCAGCGCGTCCTGGACCTGCGGATTGTGCAGGTTGAGATCCGGCTGCGAGGTCAAAAAATTGTGCATGTAATATTGCATGCGGGTCGAATGCCACTGCCAGGCCGAGCCGCCGAAGATCGACAGCCAGTTGTTGGGCGGCGAGCCGTCCGGCTTGGCGTCGGCCCAGACATACCAATCCGCCTTGGGGTTGAAGCGGCTGGAGCGGCTTTCGACGAACCACGGGTGCTGGTCGGAGGTGTGGGAGATCACCAGGTCGATCATCACCCGGATGCCGAGACGATGGGCCTCGGCGATCAGCGCGTCGAAATCGGCAAGCGTGCCGAAGATCGGATCGATATCCTCGTAATTGGCGACGTCGTAGCCATAATCCTTCATCGGCGAGGTGAAGAAGGGCGAGATCCAGATGGCATCGGCGCCGAGGGACGCGACATGGCCGAGCCGTGCGGTGATGCCCTTGAGGTCGCCGACGCCGTCGCCGTTCGAATCCTGGAAGGAGCGCGGGTAGATCTGGTAGATGACCGCGCCGCGCCACCAGTCCTTGTCCGGCGTCAGGGGAGAATCCGGGGAAATGTTCATGCCTATCGAATCCAATGAGTCGTGGGAGGAGAGAATCAGCCGCCCTTGACCGATCCCGCCAGCAGACCGCGCACGAGATAGCGCTGCAGGGCGAAGAAGACAATCAGGGGAACGATGATGGTGATGAAAGCCGACGCCGTCAGGATTTCCCAATTGCCGCCGCGCGAGCCGAGCAGCGCGTTGAGATGGCCGGTCAGCACGAGCTGCTCCTTGGCAGTGCCGAGGAAGACCATGGCGACCAGCAGGTCGTTCCAGACCCAGAGGAACTGGAAAATGGCGAAGGAGGCCAGCGCCGGGAAGGAGAGCGGCAGGATGATCTTGACGAAAATCTCGAAATCGCTGGCGCCGTCGACGCGGGCGGATTCGATGATCTCCCTGGGCAGGCCGACCATGTAGTTGCGCAGCAGGTAGATAGCGAGCGGCATGCCGAAGGCGGTGTGCGCCAGCCAGATCCCGGCATAGGTCTTTGAGGGCACGCCGAAGATGGTGCCGATCTCGTTATACATCCTCAACAGCGGGATCAGCGACATTTGCAGCGGCACGACGATGAGGCCGACCACCATGGCGATCATGAAATTGCGCCCCGGGAAATGCATCCACGACAGGGCATAGGCGGCGAAGGCGGCGATCAGGATCGGGATGATCGTCGCGGGGATGGCGACCGTCAGCGAATTGATGAAGGAGCGGCCGATGCCTTCCGAATTCAGCACTGTGTTGTAATTGTCTGTGGTGAATTCCGGCGGCGTCGAGACCGTGAGATAGATGCGCTTGCCGCGCGCGCCGTCGAAGGCGGCCGCCTTGGTGTAGCGGTAGCTGCCATCGGCATTGACCTGCAACTGCTCCCCGTCGCCGAGATCGGCGGTGTCGCCGGCCTTGTAGGCGGCCGGCTCCTGGATGCGGGTGCCGAAGCTTTCGATGGTGCGGGGCGTGGCGCCCTCCCAGACATTGCCGGAGATCACGTAGAGCGTGCCCTCCTGCTTCTGCGCCGTGGCATCGGCAAGGCGCGCCACCTCGGTGCGCTTGGAGGTGGAAAACGCCGTCCACCAGCCGGAAACGGCCAGTTGATCCTTGTCGCGCAGGGCGCTGACGAAGATGCCGAGCGTCGGGAACAGCCAGAGCAGCACGATGACGAGCACGCTGACATGGACGAAGAGGCGCGGCAAGCCGATACGGCGGATTTGCATCATTGCGGCGGCCATGTCAGTGCCCTCCCATCTCGCGATTGGCGCGGCGGATATTCCAGACCATGATCGGCGTCACCGCCAGCATGATGATGACGGCAATCGCCGCACTTCGGCCGCTGTCGCCGCCGCCGCGGAACATCCAATCGAACATCAGGTTGGCGAGAACCGTGGTGCTCCACTGGCCGTTGGTCATGGTCAGCACGATGTCGAACACCTTCAAGACCAGGATGGTGATCGTCGTCCAGACGACGGCGATCGTGCCCCAGATCTGCGGCACCATGATCTTCCAGAAGATCTGCCAGCCATTGGCGCCGTCAATGACGGCAGCCTCGATGGTCTCTTCCGGGATGCCGCGCAGCGCGGCGGAAAGGATGACCATGGCGAAACCCGTCTGGATCCAGATCAGGATCGCCATCAGGAAGAAATTGTTCCAGAAGGGCAGCGCGATCCACACCTGCGGATTGCCGCCCAGCGCCTGCACGACGGCATTGAGGATGCCGATCTGCGTCTCGCCTTCGGCGCGGTAGTCGTAGACGAATTTCCAGATGACCGAGGCGCCGACGAAGGAGATCGCCATCGGCATGAATACTAGGCTTTTCGCGATGTTGCCCCACCAGATGCGGTCGGTCAGAACGGCGACGATCAGACCGAAGAAGGTGCAGGCCGCCGGCACGACGGCGAGCCAGAGGATGTTGTTGAAGATCGACTGACGGAAATCGCGGTCGCCGAGCGCCCATTGATAGTTGGACAAACCGATATAATTCTGGCCGCCGCGATCGTAGAAGGACAGGATCAGGGTGGCAACGACCGGATAGACCAGATAGACGACCAGCAGGAACAGTGCCGGGCCGACGAACAGCCAGGGCCGTACCATGGCGCGGCGGCGCAGGCTCTGCGACGCAGCCATCACATCGCCGTCCCGCACGGGGAAAGCCATGTCGAGCATCTTGTTCGACAACCAGAAATAAGCAATGCAGGCGAGAACGCCCGCCACCATGACCCCGACAGCAGACGCGATCTGCTCAAACATGCGCCCCTCCCTGATATTTTTTGATGCCCTTCCCCGCCCGCAGGCAAGGCATGCCCATGTGAAACGAAGCCGTCCCGAACACCCCTTCTCCCCTCGGGGAGGAGGGCGCGGCAGCGGATGAGGGGGATGCCGAAGGCAGAAAGCCAAGCGTTTCCATGTGGTCCGCGTCCCTCCTCAGCCGATCCTTCGGGCCACCTTCTCCCCCGAGGGGAGAAGGTGTTTTCGCGGCAAACGGCAGAGGAGAAACGGCCTCTACGTTACTTGATCGCGTCCCAGGCCTTCTGGATGTCGGCTGCGACGTCTGCGGCCGGCTTGCCGCCGACATAGTCGATCATGCCGGTCCAGAAGGCGCCGGCGCCGATCTTGCCGGGCATCAGGTCGGAACCGTCGAAGCGGAAGGTGGTGGCGGTCGTCAGGATTTCGCCTTCCTTGCGCAGCGTGTCGTTGCCATAGGCCTTGACGTTCACCGCCTTGTAGGGCGTCAGGAAGCCGGACTGGGCCATCCAGATTTCATGGGCGATCGGCGTCTTCAGGAAGTCGAGGAAGGCGCGCGCCGTCTTGGAATCCTTGGTGACGGTGACCAGCGTGCCGGCGCCCAGCACCGGACGACCGAGATCGGGCTTGGAGGCATAGGGCGGCATGTAGAAGAAGTCCGCATCCTGGCCGAGCTTGGTGCCCTCGGGGAAGAAGGACGGGATGAACGAGGCCTGATGGTGCAGGTAGCACTTCGGCGGCACGCCGAACAGGCCCTTGGGGCTATCGCGGAAATCGGTGGAGGCGACGCCGGCCGGGCCGCCATCGGCATATTTGGGCGTCAACGCGAACTTGCCGAATTCCTCGATGGCGCCGACAACGGCGGGATCGTTGAACTTGATCTCGTTGGTGACCCACTTGTCGTAGACATCGGGCTGCTGGGTGCGCAGCATCATGTCCTCGACCCAGTCGGTGGCCGGCCAGCCGGTGGCGCCGCCGGAACCGAGGCCGATGCACCAGGGCGTGCCGCCATCGGCAACGATCTTGTCGCTGAGCGCGATCAGATCTTCCATGGTCTTGGGCACTTCGTAGCCGGCTTCCTCGAAGTTTTCGGGCACGTACCAGACCAGCGACTTCACGTCGGCCTTGTAGGGGAAGGCGAAGAAATCAGCCTTGCCGTCCTTGCCCTTGTATGTGCCGAGATCGACCCAAGACTGGCCTGCGCCATAATTCTCCTTCACCCAGCCGGCTTCCTTTTCGCCGAGCGGCGTCAGAAAACCCTTGGCGGCGAGATCGGCGAGAAGGCCGGGCTGCGGCAGGATGGCGATGTTCGGCGGCGAGCCGGCCTGCGTGTCGATGACGATCTGCTGCTCGTAATTTTCCGAGGACGAATATTTGACGTCGATGCCGGTAGCCTCGATGAAATAGGCGAGAACGCTCGTGAACAGCGTTTCGTCGTCGCCGCGCCAGGGGCCGAAGATGCTGACGCTTTCGCCCTTGAGGTCGGAATGCGCCGCCTTGAAGGCGTCATAGCTCGCCCAGTTGAACCGCGAATCCTCGCCCGGCTTGAATTTCAGATCGGCGCCATTTGCCGCAGACGCCAGAAGAGCGGCCGCGGCGACGCCGAGCCAGAAAGACTTCGTCATGATGTAAACCTCCCAAACCCACAGCGAGCCCGAATACTTGCGATGACGGCAAGATTGCCGGCATTCTTCAAAGCGCTTTGGTTTTTCTTTCATCTCATTGTCGGCGAAAGCGAGTCAAGCGAATTTCCCGCAGACCGCGAAAAACTTTTGTTTTCGCAGATGCATCAAGGTTTTGCTGCGCAGCGACACATTTTTCGGTTTGACACTTTTCCCATGACTGTTACATCCTCCGCAAGCGCTTTGAGACAGGCGACTGAACATTCGGTCGCAGCCTCGACCCGATGAACCGCATGTGCGATCCCCTCGCGGATCAACGGGTTGAAGCGTCGCGGAAGCTTGCGGGGAATGCCGGAATGAACTTGAAAGAACTGTCAAAGCTGCTCGGCCTGTCGCAGACGACGGTGAGCCGCGCCCTGAACGGCTATCCGGAGGTGAACGCCCAGACCCGCGAACGCGTGCTGCGGGCGGTCAAGGAAACCGGCTACCGCCCCAACAAGGCGGCGCAGCGGCTGGCGACCGGCAAGGCCGGCTCCATCGGCATGGTCATGCCGACCGCGCCGGGGCACGAATCCGATATCCATTTCGGCGAATTTTTGAGCGGCATCGGCGAGACGGCGCTACGCCACGATCACCATCTGGTGATGATGCCGGCAGACCCCGAGGACGAGGTCGGAGCGCTGCGGCGTCTTGCGGTCAGCGGCAATGTCGACGCGCTGATGATTGCCTATATGCGGCCGAATGACGCCCGTCTCGACATGCTGCGCAGCCTGTCGCTGCCCTATATCGTCCATGGCCGGTCGCTGCACGCGCTCGAAGACTATCCTTACGTCGATATCGACAACGAGGCGGCGTTCTACGATGCGACGAAGCTGCTGCTGCAACTCGGCCACCGGCGCATCGCGCTGATCAACGGCCAGGCGCATTACGATTTCGCCGTGCGCCGCAAGGCGGGCGTCGAACGGGCGCTGGGCGAATGGGGGCTGACGCTCGATCCGGCGCTGGCAAGCCATTCGCCGATGACCGACGACAACGGCCTGATCGCCACCGAGCGCTTTCTCGCCCTTGCCGCGCGGCCGACCGCCCTGCTCTGCGCCAGCACCGTGCTGGCGCTCGGCGTCGTCAGGGCGCTGAACGTCGCGGGGCTGAAGCTCGGTGAGGATATGTCGCTGATCGCCCATGACGACGTGCTGCCGGTGCTGCGGCCGGAGAATTTTTCGGTACCGCTGACAACGACCCGCTCGTCGCTGCGCGCCGCAGGCATGCGCATCGCCGAACGGCTGATCAACCGCGACCGGCCGTTTGCCGACTATCCGCTGCAGGAATTGTGGAAGGCGGAACTGATCGTGCGGGCCTCCACCGGCCCAGCGCCGGGCTGACGGAAGCGATTTCGCTCCGGCTCAAATGCGCTATCCTTTTGTTTTTTCGCATTGTCCGACGCCGAAACGATCACGATTCGGCTGGAAATGCTCTAGCCGTCCTTCCCGGCGGGATGGCCGAGCTCCTGCGCGAGCCCGATAAGAAGCCCTTCGGGGCCACGGATATAGCAGAGCCGGTAAACGTCCTTGTAATCGACGACTTCGCCCACGAGTTCGGCACCGCGCCTGCGAAGCCTTTCAAGCGTATCGGCAATGTCATCGACCGTGAACATGGCGCGGAGGTAGCCGAGGGCGTTGACCGGGGCGGTCCGGTGATCCGCCACGACGGCCGGCCTGAGGAAGCGCGAGAGTTCGATCCGGCTGTGTCCATCAGGCGTGCGCATCATGGCGATCTCGACATGCTGGTCGCCAAGCCCCGTGACGCGTCCCGCCCATTCGCCTTCGATCGTGGCCCGTCCCTCGAGGTCGAGGCCGAGTTCGCGAAAGAAATCGATTGTCGCGTCGAGATCTTCGACGACGATTCCAATATTGTCCATCCGCTTGAGCGCCATGCCTGCGATCCTCCTCTAGACGGTCAATCCACAGAGGGATGTATGGCCGAACAACCGGCGCTCAAGCCGCGTGTTCAGAATTTCGGGGCCGGCTGGCCGGCGGCGCGGTGGGCGGCGATGACGGTATTGGCCATCAGCATGGCGATGGTCATCGGACCGACGCCGCCGGGGACCGGCGAGATCACCGAGGCGATCTCGGCGCATTCGGCAAAGGCGACGTCGCCGACGAGGCGGAACTTGCCCTCGCCGCGCTCCGGGGCCGGGATGCGGTTGATGCCGACATCGATGACGGTGGCGCCGGGCTTGACCCAGCTTGCCTTGACCATTTCCGGGCGGCCGACGGCGGCGACGAGGATATCGGCGCGGGCGCAGACCTCCGCGAGGTTCTTCGTCTTCGAATGGGCCATGGTGACGGTGGCGTTGGCATTCAGCAGCAACTGGCCCATCGGCTTGCCGAACAGGTTGGAGCGGCCGATGACGACGGCGTTAAGGCCGGAAAGATCAGTGCCATGCGCCTGGCGCACCAGGAGCATCGAACCCGCCGGGGTGCAGGAGATCAGGCCGGTTTCGAGATCGCCGGTCGCGAGCTTGCCGGCATTGACCACATGCAGGCCGTCGACGTCCTTTTCCGGCAGGATCGACTGGATGATCGGATCGGATTTCAGGTGTTTCGGCAGCGGCAGCTGCACGAGGATGCCATGGACGGAGGGATCGGCGTTGAGGCTGGCGACCAGCGCCGCCAGATCTTCCTGTGTCGTTTCTTCCGGCAGGGTGTGCTGGACGGAGTTGAAGCCGCATTCCTTGGCCATGCGGCTCTTGGCGCCGACATAGGCGTGGCTGGCCGGGTCGTCGCCGACAATGACCACCGCCAGCCCGGTCCTGACGCCGGTTTCCGTTTCCAGCGATGCCGTGGCTGTCTTGACCGCATCGATCACCGAGGCGGCGACCTGCTTCCCATCCAAAATCACTGTCACCTGTGTCGCTCCCGCTCATGTATCTCGCCACATTTCCGCACGGAAAACCGTTTCTCACGTTTCCTGGAAATGCTGTGGCCTGCCGATCCTGCCGGGCAGTTTAAGGCGAGTGCGTCGCGAGGATTTGCCTGCGAGCGTCCCGAACTGTCCGAATGCGGCATTTGCGGAAGCGTTCTTAGTCGTTTTTATCCATCGTGGCGATAACGCGTTTGCGAAAAATCCTGCACCCGTTGCTTCAGCGCTGCGACCTGACGACGCAATTGCATGAGATCCTCGACGGCCGGTTCCGGATGCCAATCCTCCTGCGTGAAAGAATCCGGCTCGGCGCGGGTGTGGACGGGAGCCCGCCAGCCCATCGCAAGGCTCTCCTCGGCCATATCCTCATGGTCGTCGACGGTCGTGCCGGCCAGCTTGCGGCGGGCGAAGCGTGCCAGCCCGATGACGCCGGCGCCGGTGGCGACGGCCAGCGCCAGGATGGCCATCAGGCCGGTCACTGTGGTTTCCGCGCCTGTTTCGCCTGAAAGCGGCGGCATGGCCGGCCGCTCGATGCGCTCGACCATGCCGGTCACCGGCTTGGCGGCGGCGGCGGGAATGGAGGCGGTGGTGATCGAGTCCTGCCGGGCCTCGCGGGCGGCATCGACTGCGGCCTGCAATTGCTGCAGCTTATCGACATCGACGCCGGTGGCGCGCAGCTTTTTGGCGGTGTCGGCGGATTTGACGGCCAGAGCCTGCGCCTTGTCCTGGGCCTGCTGCAGCGCGGCGCGGGCATCGGCAAGCACGCCGCGGATTTCCCGTTCGAGGTCGGATTTCAGGGCGTCCGCCTGCCCCTGCGCCGTCTGCAGACGCGGATGGCGGGGGCCGAGCGCCTGCGCCATCTGCTCCACCGCGAGCTTGGCGCTGACATAACGGCCACGCAGGTCGTCGAGCGTGGGCGTCAGCAGTTCCGACGGAAAGCTGCCGTCGAGCAGGCTTGCCAGCGTGCCGGCATCGCTCTTGCCGCTTTCTTCCAACAGGCGTTTTTGTGCGGCGGCGTTTTCGGCGTGCAGGCGGTCCAGCTCGGTCTTGAGGCGGGTGGCTTCGGCCAGTTTGTCGCCGCCGGCGGCGGTGAAGGCGGCAAGCTCGGCCTCGGCCTTGTCGAGCGCCGGCGCGGCCACCCGCGGCGCCTCGGCATAGACGGCCGGCTTGGGCGGATCGACATTGCGCACCGGGCCGCTTGCGGCTTCCGCATAGGAGGCGGCGATTTCCTGGGCGATGGCATCGGATTTCGCCGCATCGCTGGAGCGCACGGTCAGCAGGATGGCATTGTCGCGGGCATCGATTTCGGTGGCGACGACACGGCGCAAGCGGTCCTCGGCGCTGCGGCCGGGATCGCCATTGCCGGAAACGAGATCACCGAGCATGCCCAGCACACCGCCGGATGCGCCGGAAAATTCGGGGTCTCGGTCGAGATGGGCGCGCTCAACGACGCGAGCGAGATTGGTCGGGGCGACGAGGACACGGGCCTGGTCGCCGAGGATAGCCCGTTTTTCGGCGATATCGGTGATGCCGTCGAGCGACAAGGCGATCTTCGCCTGGGCGGGCACGCCCTCCTCACGCGACAGCATCGCCCACAGGCCGATCGCGGCGCAGGCGCTCAGCGCCGCGCCGAGAGCGACCAGCCCCCAGGCGAAGCGGCGCGCCGGCCTGGCGCGACGCGCGGCGCGGGGCGGCCGCTCTTCCTCGAAATCAGCCGGTTCGTCGTCATAAGCGGCCATCTCGATGCGCGGCAGCGTGGCTTCATAGCCGTCATGCCGGGTGAGGATAGCGCCGATGCGATCGGTCAGGCGCGGTTCACGCGGCTGGACGACGTCCACCCGGCCGCCTGCCCGCTCCTGCCACCAGGCCGGATCGGCATCGGCATACCCCGTCTTTCGCGATGCAGTCTGTTGAAACGCCATGGCCCTGTCCGCCCGATGCCCGATCCGAAGTCGATACGAGGATTCGGATTCCTTAAGACAGCCTAAGCAGACATGGCAAACAAAGGGTTAATGCCGGCCCCGCACCGCAACGCAAAATCCGCCCCCGAGGGAGGCGGATCGCATGAAAATCAAAGCATCCGGCGGCATCGCCCGATCAATGGGCGGCCGGCGCGGGTGCTGCGGCCTCGGCGCCTTCGGCGGGCGTGCCCTCGACGATCTTGACCGGTTTCTTCATCTCGTCGTTGCCGCCGCCGACACGGGTGTCGGACTTGGCGAGGAAATCGAGCTGCTCGACCAGCACGTCATGAACGACCTCGTCGCCGAGGCGCTTGTTCATGTCCTCCTTCACCTTGGCGCGGAAATCGTCGAGGTTGAAGGACGCGGTGTCGGCGATGTCGACCATCCTGTTGCCGACCAGCATCGTATAGAGCGCGTCGGTCAGATATTCCGTCATCGGCACCTTCAGCTCTTTCGCCTTCTTCTGGTCGAGCATGAAGGAGATCTTGCTGAGGAAATAGCCGGCCACCTTGCCCTTGGTGATGACGGGCACGGTGATCGTCTCGCCCTTGGACAGTTCGAGCGCCGGCTTGTCGGCCTCGGCATGATCGGCCGGGGCCGTCGCCATGACGACGGAGAAATAGACCGTCGCCAGCGTGACAATGCAGACCCAGGCGCCGGTGAGGATGAGCTTGACCATCAGATCTCGCTGTAGCGGAACTGTTCCTGGGAATAGGTGCCGTCGGCGTCCGCTTCCTGGACGGCACTCTTGAGAATGTCGGCGACGGCGCGCACGGCTTCCAGATGCGCCTCGACGCGCTGGGCGTTGACGGCGAGCTTGCCCTTCAGGCCATGAAGCTGGTCGATGTAGCGGCTCGACATCTCGCGCGGATCCGTGTCGCGGATCAGCATGGTCAGCTCGTACAGGCAGCGGCTCTTATGGGCATTCGACACCTTGAGATCGAACTCTGGATCGGCGCCGATCCGGGTGTTCTCGTTGTCGATGATCATTTCAAGCCGGCCGAGCACCGATTTGATCCGGTAATCGCTGGAAACCGTTTCCACATTCACTGCGCCGCTCATGAGTTATCGGACCTTTCAATATCTGCTGTCACCGTGCCGAAGGTCTTGCGCTGGAACTCGTCGATCGCGCTCAGGGCCATTTTCCGGCTGTTTTCATCGGTGGACAGATTGCTGACCTCTTTGTTCTGTGCCCGAGCGAGGGCTTGCGAATACATCTGATCGGCGATGCCGACACCGCCACTCTTGGCGATCGCACCGGCGAACTGTTCCGCCATCATGCTCTTCCACATTTCGCCGGCATTTCCTTTGCCGTAGACTTCCTCATTTTCCGGAAGCATGGAGCTCACGAAGTTCTGCAGCACCATGGCCTCGAACTTGTGATAGGCTTCCGGAATGGATTTCGATTTTTTCGACTGGGCATTGCCGAGACCCGAGGCGGTGCCGTCGAGCCGGTCGAGCGTGGTGTCGAAACCTGCGCCCTGTTCCGTCAGGCTGCGCGCCGCCGTTGCCGCGCGCGAGGCCCTCAGCTTGTCCTGAGCCGCCTGGACGCTCGCCGGATCGGCTGCCTTGACGACATCCAGAACGAGATCGCTCGGGGGTGAAATTGCCACGTCTCATGTCCTCTCGATAAGATGAACACAGTTATGGCTCCTCAAGCTTGCTGGAGGCTGGCGTGGCCAACATGTTCTGCATGTCGATAAGATCATAAATGGATTCATCGGCTTGCAGGCGATCTTCATCCATGCGCGCCTCCTTCATATGGCCCTCCAGGCGGTCGCCCTTGGTGCGTTCGCGCAGCACGCGGATCTCCTGCATGCGCTGGACGCCGGTCAACTGCTGGTCGCGCAATGTCAGCCGGCCGAATCGCTCCGCATAATTCTGCGCGAACAGCCGGTGCACCCCGTCCATCGCCCCGATCGCCTCGATGACGACCTCCATCGATTCGGCAACCTCCCGACGCTGGCGGGCAGTGGCGGCAAGATCGCTCTCGGCTATCTTTTCGAGCTGGCGCTGCACGTTGACGAGGCGCTTCAGTTTCTTGGATCGGCTTTCGGGGCCCATGGGTCCGTTTCCCGTTGCTGGAGATTAATGTCCGATGAAAACGGTCGGGAACGCGTCGGCGAACTGCCGAAGCATCGCCGCCACCGACAGATACAGCATGAACAGGCCGCCGGTGATCAGATAGGGCGCCGAAATGAAGTAGACCGGCACTTGCTGCGCCAGCTTGTTGATCAGGCCGATGGAGACGTTGAACATCAATCCGTAGAGAATGAAGGGGCTGGAGAGGCGCAGCATGATGCGCGTCGTCTCCACCAGCGTATCGGTGAGCGTGATCAAGGATTTCTGGGCATTGAACATCACGCCGGCCGGCATGGTATCGTATGATTCCATCACCGCGCGAAAGACGACGTGGTGGAAATCGAGCGAGAACAGCACCATCAGCGCCGCGAAGCTCAGCATGTTGGTGAGCTGGTTTTCGGCAGTGTCTTCAAGCACATCGCTGGCGGGCGGCGCGTTGAAGCCGATCATCATCGTCACGACCGTGCCGACGAACTGCACGCCGAGCGTAAAGAAACGGGCGATCATGCCGTACATCACACCGATCGCCATTTCCGAGACGACCAGGGCGACGAAGGTCGCCTGATCGCCGGACACTTTCGGATAGACAGCATCCCAGAGCAGCGGCAGCAGCGCCATCGACATCGCCAGCGCCGTCATCATGCGAACCGTCACCGGCAGGCGCGCCGACGAAAACCCCGGCAGGACCATGATGCAGCCTCCGATGCGGCACAGGACCACGAAGAAGGCAAGCACAGTCCCCTGGGGATCGTCGATCATGAAATGGAGCCCAAAATCTTGATCTCGATGCCCTTTGCCAATTCCACATGCGACAGCACCGGAAGGGTAGCGAACAGGCGCTCGATGATCATCCGCACATAGGAGCGCGTTTCGGGCGAAGTGACAAGCACGAACGGCAGGCCGCGATCCATGAATTCACGAATAACACGGCTTGCCTGTTCGCTGAACTCCTCAAGGCTGCGCGGATCGATATCGAATTCGACCACTTCGCCCTTGTTGTCGCGCTTGAGCGCCTGGTGGAACACCAGATCCCACTTGCTGCCGAGGCGCAGCACGCGCAGCGTGCCGTTATCGGCGAGATCGCCGCAGAGCTGCTGGGCCATGCGCACGCGCACATGCTCGACGATCTGCTCGGTCTTGCGCACATGCGGCGCGAGCTCGGCCACCGCTTCGAGGATGAGATGCAGGTTGCGGATCGAGACGCGCTCGGCCAGCAGCAGCTTCAGCACCGCCTGCAGGCCGGAATAGGACATGTGCGACGAGCAGATCTCGTCCGCCAGCTTCTTGTATTCCGGGTCGAGCCGGTCGATCAGCACCTTGACGTCCTTGTAGGACAGAAGCTGCGGCAGGTTGTTGCGGATGACTTCGCTGACATGGGTCAGCACCACCGACACGTTGTCGATCGGGTGGAAGCCCTCGCGCCGGAGATCTTCGGCGAAGGCTTCGAGCACCGAGACCGCCGGCATGCCGAAGGCGGGTTCGCGAATCTCGTCGCCCGGCACCGAAGGCTTGCGGCCGGAGCCGGTGACGACCAGAACTTCGCCGACGCGCAGCGTATTGGAAGCGACCGTCGTGCCATGGATGCGGATCTGGTAGGATTTTTCCGGAATGGCGATGTCGTCGCTGACCTTGATTTCCGGGACGACGAAGCCGTACTGGCTGGCGAACTTGCGGCGCATCTTACCGACGCGGAAGGCCAGTTCCTGATGGGCGCCGAGCAGGCGGGTGGAGACCAGCTTGCCGAGCGCCAGCTCGATCTCCGCCGTCTTGAGCACCGACTTGACCGAATCCTTTTCTTGTTCCTTGGTCTGGACCGCCTCGGTCTCCGCCTGCTCGCGGATGAGTTGATCTTCCTGCGCCTGGCGGCGCGGGATGTACCAGCTGCCGAAGGCCATGATCCCGCCAAGCGCCATGAAGGGCAGCATCGGCAGGCCGGGGATGAGCGCCAGCAGCACCATCAGCGCCGCCGCCACGGACAGGGCGCGCGGATAGCCGCTGAGCTGGTTGACGACCGCCTGGTCGGTGGAGCCGGCGGTGCCGCCGCGCGACACCAGCAGGCCGGCGGCGAGCGAAACGATAAGGGCGGGAACCTGCGAGACGATACCGTCGCCGACCGAAAGCTTGACGAAGACGTCTGCCGCCTCGCCGATCGGCATGCCGTGGCGGAAATAGCCGATGATGATGCCGCCGAAAATGTTGATGGCGGTGATCAGCAGACCGGCGACGGCATCGCCGCGCACGAATTTCGAGGCACCGTCCATCGAACCGAAGAAGGAACTTTCCTCCTCCAGTTCGCGGCGGCGGCGCTGCGCCTCCTTCTCGTCGATGATGCCGGCCGAAAGGTCGGCGTCGATCGACATCTGCTTGCCGGGGATGGCGTCGAGGGTGAAGCGGGCGCCAACTTCGGCGATACGCGTCGCGCCCTTGGTGATGACGATGAAGTTCACCGTCACCAGGATCAGGAAGACGATGACACCGATGACGAAGTCACCGGACATGACCAGCGCCGAAAAGCCGGCGATGACATGGCCGGCGGCGTCGTGGCCCTCGTTTCCGTGCGAGAGAATCACGCGGGTCGTGGCGATGTTGAGCGCCAGACGCGTCATCGTCGCGATCAGGAGAATGGTCGGGAAGGACGAGAAATCCAGCGGCTTCTGGATCCACAGGGCCACCATCAGGATCAGCACCGAGAAGGCGATCGAGAAGGCCAGCCCCAGATCGATCAGGAAAGCCGGAATGGGCAGGAACAGGATGCAGAGAATTACGACGATGCCGAGCGCGAAGCCGATGTCGCGGGCGCCGCCGGCGAATTTCGGCATCGAGAGTGCATTTGATTGCGCCATGTCTTTTTCCATCTCCTCATGAGAGGCGGACGATACCGGCGCGAAAACGCCGGGTTCACCCAATTCGAACCCGACCCATAAAGATCGAAGCTTGCGCGAAAGTGGGCATGACCGGATTACGACGACAAACGGCCCGCACGGGAACGTGAGGCCGTATTCAAAAACATCGAAGGAATTGGCGCGCGGTCAGAAGCCCGACTGGACGCGGGAGAACACCAAATTGGTGAACAGCGAAATCTGGCCGCCGATGAACGGCGCCGTGATCCCGACGGTGATGAAGATCGCGACGATCTTCGGCACGAAGGTGAGCGTGATTTCCTGGATCTGGGTCAGCGCCTGGATCAGCGCGATGACCAGGCCGACGACCATGGCCACGAGAACCGCGGGGCCGGCCGCGACGAGCACCGTCCAAATAGCCGCCTGCACGATATCGAGGGCGTCGGCTTCATTCATCAGGAGTCATTCCCATCGGTTTGCGGGCCCATCGCTTTGCGGGCCGCATCCGCGCCGAATCGCCGGCGCGGATCGTTTCATACCATCATTCTACCGCATGGCGGGCCGGCCTGCCAGTCCGCCGGGGACGGCGTCAGCCCGTGGTGTCGCTATCGCCGGTATTGCCCGAGCCGGTATTCGTCGACGAGCCCGCGCCGGACGTCGCGTCGGCGGCCGAGGCGGAATCGCTCTTGGAATCGCTGGAGCCGCCGAGCGGGGTCGGCTTCGAACCATCGGTAATGGTGATGCCGGGCTGGATCAGGATCTTGCCGCCTTCCTTGGTCAGGGCGACGAGACCGTCCGAATAGACCTGCACTTCCTGGACGACGCCGACGACCTTTTCGTCGGCGCTCATCATGGTCTTGCCGATATAGCTGGAGGCCTGGGTCAGCGACTGGGAGCGGATCAGGCTTTCCAGGTTCTTGTTCTGCTGCACCGATTGCTCGACCTGCGAGAAGGTGGCGAGCTGCGTCACCTGCTGCGTTGCGTCCATCGGGCTGGTCGGATCCTGATTCTTCATCTGGGCGATCAGCAATTGCAGGAAGCTGTTGTAGTTCAGCGAAGCGGCCGATGCCGCCTGCGTCGCCTTGCTGCCCGTCGTCGTCGGTGTCGTCGTATTGTTGGTGACGCCGCCTACCGCCATGGTGCGATCTCCTTGCGGATCTGCTCGATGGTCGCCGGCGCCATCTCGTGATTGTTGAGGATGCGATCCTCGGTCGGATAAAGCGAGCGGATCGCCTTGAGGGCGTCGAAGGCGCGGCCGGAGGAGACGAGGCCGTCGATACGCTTCAGCTCGGCCAGCACTTCCTCGTCCTTGAAGCAGTTGAGCAGCATGATGACCGACTTGCGGAACATGGCGAGCGACTGCTCGGCGCCTTCCGGATTGATCAGCATCATCTGGGCGATGAAGTAGAGCTGACGCAGCGGCGTCGTCGCGTCCTCGGGCTGGAGCACGTGGTTTTCCAGAAGGAAGGTGACATCGTTCAGGAATTCCAACGCAACCTTGCGGTCGACCCGCAACACCGCTCCATTGATGAAAATGCGCTCGCCGGATTTGAGCGAAATGCGTAGGGTACTTTTCATTTAAGTCCATCCCTGATGATGGTGGTTACGTCGATAATGCCTTGAAAATTGTCGGACTGGCGTTTCCTGATCCGGTCGCATTCCTTGAGAATCCAGATGGCGATGGATATCAGGTTGGCCCGAAGCTCGGTATCGAGCTGGTTTTCAGGCTGTTTCAAGTCTTCAATAAAACGAATCCAGATGCGGCGCGTATAGAACAGGGCCTCGATCGCTTCCCGCGAATATTCCCGCTTGTCGCGCGCGGCGCCCAGCAGTTCAATCGAGCGGTTCAGGACCTGCCGTTCACGGTCCTTGGCGTCGGCGACGCCGTCCTCCATGATCTCGGCATATGAAAACTGGTACATTCATGCATCCTTCATTTTCACGTTCTTTCCTTTTGCATCAAAGGAAATTGACCAGGCTCAACTGCTGTATTCTCGCTGTCAGCGTGTAGGAGGCATCGACCAGCGACAGAAGGCTCTTCAGGCGCGAGGCCACCTCGACCGTATCGACGCCTTCGAGATCGCCGAGATATTTGGTGATGATCGTCTGCTGGGATTCGAGCGAATCGCTGGCCTTCTTGACCCGCTCCTCGGACAGGCCGAGCTTGCCCTGCATGGCGGTGATGCCATTGGTGCCCTGATAAAGCTTGTCCTGGGAAAATTTCTGAACCGCGTTCCGCGCGCTCGGAGGCAGGGATGCATCCATGAATTCCAGCGCGACAGCCGATCCAAGCACCAGCTTGCGCATCGATTGCTCATTGGTGTTGACGGAGGTCTGAACCACTTCGCCCTGCGTGATGCGGCTTTGCGTGTTCGTATCGCTGGCGTTGGAGATATTCGCTTTCCAGTACGCGTCGCTGGTGAACGTCGCCTCGACCTGCGACAGGAAGGTCGACATCTGGCTTTCCGTGATCTGCGACTTGCTGGCGATGCCGTTCGCCGTCATGAAACTGGCCAGCTCACTCTGCAAGAAGGACGAGGTGCTGGAAAGGGCGGTATCCTTGAGAGGCTTCACATCGGTGTTGATGCCGGAAAAAAGATACTCACCGTTGCTCGAAAAATTGGCCTTCTCAACGATGGAATTCAGGTAATTCTGAATGGACGTCTTCGACGTCGCGAGGCTCTGGCTGTCTTCGTTGCCGCCAAAGGCGAGAACGGTGTTGAGAATTTCCTGTCCCGAAGCCGCCATGTCCTTCAACGCCGCCTGGGAGGCGCCGAGGCGCGTCGTCACCAGGCTGTTGGAGGTGTTCAACGCCTTCAGGCGGTCGACCTCACGATTGAGATCGAGGCTCTGGGCCGTCTTGGCGCCGAGCGAAATGCCCATGTCGTAATGCTTGCCGGAAACGGATTCCGCCTGGGCAACCACCAGTTCCTTCTGCGTCTGCGTCATCGTCATTCGCAGCGCATTGGTTATCGACAGGTTCGAAATTGTAGAAGTCTTCATGACTTAACTCGCGATGGATAGGAGTGCCTTCAGCATTTCGTCGACGGCATTCACCAGCTTCGCCGACGCCTTGTAGGATTGTTCGATGTCGAGCATCAGCGACATTTCTTCGTCGAGACTGACGCCGGTGACACTGGAATAGGCTTCGGTCGTGCGTGACAGCAGGGCCGATTTGCTTTCTGCCGCAGCATCCGCGCCGCTGCGATAGGCCTCGAGCCAGCTCACCGACCGGGTCGAGAACTTCATGATGCTGGTCGTGCCGTCGAGGCCGCTCGTGGTATCGAAGCTCTGGTCGGCGTCGAGGCCGGTTTCATATTTGTCGAGCAGCGTCGAGAAGCCGGCGTTGTTGCCGGTGTTCTGGCTGACGGCCGCCGCATTCACCGTGCCGTCGCGCAACCGTGTCGGATCGTCGATGGCGCGCTGCGCCACCTGGATCGAGGCCGCGATGCCGGGAACGATGGTGCCGGCAGCCGGAACCGTGCCGCCCGACCAGGTGAACAGCCCCGGCACCTTTGTGCTGCCGGCATTCAGTTCGGCAAAGCTGGTGATCAGGCCGCGCGCCACTTCGTCGAGCTGTTTCTGGAAGGTCGGCGCGATTTCGTCGCGCACCTGCAGCAGCGCCTGAAGCGAACCCATGGCAGAGGTGCTGGACCCGCCTCCCGCGGTCAGCGTCACGCCATCGATCTTGATGGCGTTGCCAGCCGTATTCGCGTCATAGGCGGGCCTGGGCGTGAATTCGACCTTACGCGGCGTCTTGTCGAACAGGGCGATGCCGCTGGTGGTGTAGAGCGCCTGGCCGTTGTTCTCCACCGCCATGGTGGAGACGCCGACGATTTCGGAAATCTGCTTGAGCAGGCCCTCGCGCACGTCGAGGCCGTCGCTCGGGTCGTCGCCGAGCGCCGTCGCTCGCGTCACCGCCTCGTTGGCGACCTGGAACTGGGCCAGCAGGCCGTTCAGCTTGTCGACCTGGGTGGCGATCTGCGAATCGGCATCTGTGCGCACCGCCTGCACCGCCTTGGAGGCGGTGTTCAGGGAGTTGGCGACATCCTTGGCGGCGTTGATCGCCGCCGCGCCGAGAATCTGGTCGTTCGGCTTGTTGGCATAATCATGCAGTGCGGTCTGGAACTTGCCGAGATAGGCCGACGGCGCCGATTCGTTGTCGTTGCCGCCAAGCACCGATTTGATGTCGGACAGGCCCTTCAGCAGGGCCTGCTGTGCGCTGTTCTGCGAGGTCGACGACAGGATCTGGCGCAGAAGCATATCGTTCTGCGCCCGTGTCGTCGACATGATCTGGGCGCCGTAGAGCGACGTGGTGGTGACAGACGAACGTCGCACATAGTCCGGGTTCTGGGCATTGGCCATGTTCTTCGAAACGGTCTGCGTCTGCTTGCCCGTATTGTTGAAGATGGCCTGGGCCGTATTCATGGCCGAAGTGAGCGACATAATCTACCTACCAATCGATCCGATTAACGCTTCAGGTTCACGAGAACGTCGAGAATATCGGCGCCGGTCTGGAAAACCTTGGAGTTTGCCGTGTAGGTGCGCTGGGCCTCGATCATCTCGGTCAGTTCGTTGGCGAGGTCGACGTTCGACGCCTCCAGCGAACCGGAGACGATCGTGCCGACGCCAGCCTGCTGCGGGATGCCGAAGGTGGCGTTGCCCGAGCCCGACGTCGCCGAATAAACGTTGCCGGTCGAGACTTCCAGTTCGTCCGGGCTGGCGAAGGTGGCAAGACCGACGACGCCGAGCGATTTCTTGGTGCCGTTGGCATAGACGGCGTAGACCGTGCCGTCCTTGTCGACGCGCACATCCTGCAGCGAGCTGGAAGCGCTGCCGTTGGCGGCGATCTTCGAGAAGCTGTCGGAGGCGAGCTCGGTGACCTTGGTCATGTCGAACTCGATGGCGTTTTCACCGGTTGCGGCAATGCCGCCGACGCCGATCTTCTGATCGTTGCTGACCGTGCCGGCCGCGTTCGTGATGGTCTTGATCTTGTTGGTCGACGGGTCGAATTCGATCGTCAGCGTATCGACCGTGCTGCCGGCGGTGACTTCCGGATCGTAAGCCGGCTTCTTGAGATCGATATCGGTCTTGATCTCCGCGGTCCACGTGCTGCCGGTCGTGCCGGTCGCGTCAGCGGTCTTCTTGTAAGTGATGGTATAGATACCCTTCTCACCATAGTTGCCTTCGTAGAAGCTGACGGTGGAGGTAAATTCGGGGTTGTCGGCTGTCTTCAGACGCGAATCGAAGTTGGCGTTCATCGTGGCCGAGGAGGACGCGACCTTGGTCAGCTTGTCGGCCTCGACGATGATCGGCTGGTATTGGCCGGGATCGCCGGCGGCGGCGGCATCCGGAGCGGCCAGCAGCGTGAAGCCGGCCGAATTGATCAGCGTCGACTTGTTGTCCGCGGTCTGCTGGATGCTGAACGAACCGTTACGGGTGTAGTACTTTGCGCCGGTCGGATCCTGGACGTAGAAGAAGCCATCGCCGCTGATGGCCAGATCGGTCGTCGAGCTGGTGGAAACGAGCGCGCCCTGCTGACTGATCGAATTGACGACGCTGGTTTGCACGCCGCCGGAATTGTAGACGCCATCGGTCGAGGGGAGGACGAACGAGGAAAACGCGGTGGTGACCTTCTTGTAGGCCGTGGTGTTCGAGTTGGCGATGTTGTCGCCGACAGTGCCGAGACGGTTGGCCTGGGCGTTCATGCCCGAGACGGCGGTCTTCATCGTGCCGAATATGCTCATTTGGGATCCTCGTTTCCTTATGATTTTCGAGTGTAAGGAGCGGGCCTTGCGTGAAGCTGTCTGTTATCCGCAATTCGCAACATCTCGGAAAACGCGCTGCGCCGGGGGAAACCGGCGCACATTTCATTCCCAGTCGATGCAGTAGCCAAGGAACCGCTTGGAATCGATGGGATCGAAGTCGAGCTTCTTGCGCAGCTTCTTGCGCAGCTTGCTGATATGGCTTTCGACGACGTTCTCTTCGACTTCCTCGTCGAAGATGCCGTAGATGGCGTTGAAGATCTGGGTCTTCGAGACGCGGCGGCCGCGATTGGCGACCAGATATTCCAGGATTCGGCGCTCACGGCGCGGCAGGGGGAAGACATCGCCCTTGATTTCGGGATCGCGCCCGTCCGAAAAGACGCGGATCGGGCCGATATCGGTGAAGCTGGTGATCGCCTTCAGGCGACGGCGGATGGCCGCAGCGCGGGCCAGGATCTCACGCGGATGTACCGGCTTGCGCACGACGTCGTCGACGCCGCAATCGAACAGCGCCAGCGTCGCTTCCAGCGACGGATGATCGCTGACCGCGATGACCGGCGCCATGGACCGGTCGCGAATGGCGCGCGGCAGTTCCAGCGCGCGTTCGCCCTGGCCGATCAGGAAGGCTTCGACAGCCGCGATATCGGAGTCGGCGGCGGTGTTGACCCACTCGCCGAATTCACGGGGATCGAAGCCCGTCGAAGGAATGCCTTCTCTGCCAAAAAGGGAAATGTAACCGTCTTTTACGAGCTCACGCTCATCAACCACTACGATCATTCGTCCGCCTCCGAATCATTGTGGTACCTCGATGAGGAAGACCGTACGGAGCGGGAGACTCACCAACAATTCTAGGAATTGAGTGGCGGAAATTAATAGTAGATTAACCCTATCGCTGCGATTTGCCCTATATCTAGTGGGAGCAGGAAGTTATGCACACAAATTTTTATCGGAAAGGTTAACGTGCGGTTAATTGTCCCTTTTTGGAACGAAAAAGCAACATCGTAAACGGCTCTCCGTAGCGGACCGGGCCAGTCGTCCGGAATACAGCTTAAAATTGTTACGCCTTGCAGAATTGCCGCGCCGGTCCCGTCCACTGGCCATAGCCCGTGGCGACCAGATTGGCGATGACGCGGCAGACATATTTCTTCTGCGCCGGATCGTTGTTCGGCCCTGCGTGATAGCGCGCCACCGCCATCGTCCAGGTTTCATGCCGGTCGTGAAGCTGCCGCAGGAAGCGGGCGGCATAGTCGACATTGCGGCGCGGATCGAGCATGGCGTCGACCGAGCCGAACTGGTCGCCGTGATAGCGATGATTGATCTGCATGCATCCGAGATCGATCAGGGTCGCGCCTTGCGCCTGCGCGGCCGCGAACTGGCGGAGTGCTTCGCTACGCGACGCCGGGAAGGAGGCCCTGCCCTCGACATTGAGGGCGTAGGGCTGGAGGGATCCGCGGCGGCCCGTCTCGGTCAGGCCGACGGAATAGAGAATGCCTTCCGGTATGCCGTAGCGGGCGGCGGCGGCCTGGATTTCGCGCTCGCAGGCATTGCCGCCGGCGCTGGCCGGATCAGATGTAGAGAGCGCCAGTGCCAGCGCCGCCAGGGCCGGCGACAGCACGCGTCTGCGTGTCATCGCCCATAGCGTCGCCGCCACGCCAGTTCTGTTGCGCTGCATGTCTGTCATCCCTGCGGGGTGAGGCGCCGCCGTCCTGAGCGGCCTGCTGGCCGAAAGCGGCATTCTGGCCGTTGGTCTGCGTGCCGGAGGAATCGGTCTTGTCGGAGGGCGAAACCAGCGTCACCGTCACCTGATCGACGGCAAAACCCTGGGCGCGCAGCGAATCCACGAGACCACGCTGGTCGTCGGTGAGCTGGCGATAGGCCGCCACCGTCTCGACCGCCAGATCGACGCTCAGTTCGTCGCCGGCCAGCCGCATGGTGGCGGTCACCGTGCCGAGCGTCATCGGATGGATCTGGATCTTCAGGGTATTCACCACCTTGCCGGTGCTGGCCATGGTCGCGGCGTTGGAAAGCGCACTGCTGGGTTGCATGGCGCTGGTCCATTCGGCATCGCCGCCAAGCGCGCTGACGATGGTATTGCTGTTCTGGGACAGGGCGAGATAACGCCGGGAATCGACCACGGTGACGGCCTCCACGGGGCTGTTGCGCGGCTCGCGCCCGGTCTCCTTGCCGCCGTCGCCAATCACCATGTCGAGCCGCTGGCCACGGCCATCGGCGCGGCTGAAACGAAAGGTGCGTCCGCCCGGCGCGGGCGCCTCGGTCTTCGCCTCGCCTTCCCCGTCCTCGGCGGCTTGCGGCGTCGCGCCTCCCTTGCGGGAGCCGACATGCCCTATGCCGTCGTCCGGCTTGGCAGTACCCGCTTCGGCTTTGTCCGGCATGACGTGGGCGGCAAGCGCGGCGACCGGCACATCGGACTTCGCCGCCGACTGCAGGGCCTTGTCTACAACGGCGGCCTTGTCGTCCGTCGGCGCGGCCTCGGCACCATCGGCAGCTTGTAGCAATGTCAGGGCATCGGACTCGGCGGAACCCGGCGCGCCGGCAGACTTGCCGGCGGCGGCTTTTCCATGTGCCGGGTCTGCGCCCGCAGTCTTCTGGCCCTTGCGGGCACGGCTGGTCTTTTCGTCGCCGGCAGCATGTGGCCGGGTCTGGACGGCGTCATCGGAAACGCTGTCCGCCTCGTCGCTCAGCGGCGCATCCTGACCTGCCGGCCTCAGGCTCTTCGGCAGCCTGGCGATGCCCGCCTGACCGGCGGCAAGGCTTTCCGACGTTTCCGGCTGGCCGGTCGCGGTGGCCGCGCCCGTCTGTGCGCTGGCGCGACCGGTCATGCGAATATCGATGGCCGGGCGGCGGCCGGGCATCGCGGCGTCCCTATCGTCCTCGGACGCCGATTTGCGCTTGTCGGTCTCGGTGGGGCGGGAGCGGGCGTCGTCGGCATGGCGGGCGTCGGCGGGCGACCGGTCATTGCCATCGCGGGCGCGCTCCAGCGCGCTGCCGAAGCTGGCCTTGTCGCCGGCTGCATCCTGCCTGTCCGCGGGCCCACCCCTGCGGGCCGCAGCCGATGCATCCACTGCCGGTAACCCGGCGCCTATTCCCGTATCAGCCATATTATTTGCCCTCTTGCAAAAGACTGTCGATCTGGGCGAGCTTCGATCGGCCCTTGCTGACGAATTCATCGATGCCGGCATTGGCATCCTCGGCCTGCGCCACAGACTTTTCGTCAACCTTCGGCTGCCCGGCATGCGCCGTTTGCGAATCGGCGGTTGCCGGCCCCTCCCCCGGCGTTGTCGCAGCATCGACTTGAGCGAGGCTATTCGGATCCGGTTTGCGCAGAACCTCGTCGCCGACGAATTTCGCGGCTGCCCGCAGCGCCTGGTCGCGCTGCGACAGCTTTTCGTCGGAAATGCCGACGAGATCATTGACGATGCGCCCGACCTCCGGGCTGGCGAGATTGGCAAGCCCGCTATAGAGATCGACTTCGCCGATGCTCTTCAGTCCTGGCGCCAGGGGAATCTCCTCGGCGCGCGCAGACGCCATCCTGGCGAGCTCGGACTTGCCGACAATCGCCGCCTTGCGGGCGATACGCAGATAGGTTTCGCGCTTGCGGTCATTGTCCATCGAAGCGAGGATGCCCTCGATATCGGCGTCGGCGACCTCGCCGTAATTGTCCACCGCCAGCATCACGAACAGGTCGGCGAACTGGCTGGCATAGGGCGAGTGCAGGAAGCGGCGGGCATAACGGTTGGCATAGCCCAGACCCGCCTCGACCATGCCGCTGCCGGCAGCGATCGCCAGAGAGCGGCGCAGCGCCGCTTCCTCGACATTGGTACCGGGCGCCGCCAGCCGCGCGAAATCGTAAAAGCCAAGCGCCGCCTTGGGGTCGCCGGGCAGCGCCGCACTGGCGCTGACCAGCGCCAAATAGGGACCGATCCTGCTATCGCGATATTCGGGCATCATCTCGGCCAGCGGTTTGGCGACCAGCGCCGCCTTGCCGCCCAGATATTTGCGCAGGGCATCGGCAACGCGATTGTCGAAATAACCCTCGACATCCTTGCCGACGAGGAATTCCAGCGTCGCCGGATTGCCGCCGCTCATTGCATAGATCAGTGCCGCGTCGACATTGCGCGGGTCCTCGAAGACATCCGAGCCAGCGGTGCGCAAGCGCCTGTCGAGCGAGGCGAGCATGAATTTCTGCATCTCGGCAGCAGCATGATCGCCGCCGACGACGGAATCCTGCACGAATTGCAACGAGCGCAGCATCTTGTAGGGCGCCAGATCCTCCGGCGCCTGAGCCTGCGCCATCGTCGCGCCAGCAAGACCGAAAAGCGTGGCGGCCAGCAAACGAAGCGTGTGGGTTCGCCGCATCCTCATCATCCCTGGGGTGCCTGCAACAGGATCTCGATGCGGCGGTTGGCATCCGCCAACGGATCGGCCGGAACCTGCGGGCGACGGTCGGCGAAGCCGGAAATCTGCTGAACGCGCTTCTCCTCCAGTCCGCCACGCACCAGCATGTAGTAAGCACTCTGCGCACGGCTGCTCGACAATTGCCAGTTGTCCATGGCGCCACCCTTGAAGGGACGCGCATCGGTATGGCCGCGGATCAGCACCGCGCCCTTGCGCTCGTTGAGCAGCTTGCCGATCTTTTCCATAGCGACCACCATTTCTTTGCGCGGCACCGCCGAGCCGATGTTGAACATCGGCGTGTTCTGCTGGTCGGAAATGGTCAGGAGCAGGCCGCCTTCGGTCGGCGTGACCAGCAGGCCCTCAGCCAACTTGCCGCCGGTGCCGCCGACGGCATCCTCGATGTCCTTGCGCAGGTCGGCCGCCTGCTGCTTGCGCTCGTCGGAGATCTTGCTCTTCCTGGCGTCGGCTTTCTCGGTCTTGTCCGCCGGCGCCGCCTCCGCTGCGGCGTCCTTGTCTTTATCTTTATCCTTGTCCTTGTCGGCCGGCTGGGCGGTCTGGTCCTGCTGCGCTTTTTGATCCTCAGACTTCGTCTGATCCTCGGGCTTGACCGCAACCTCGGGTTTCACATCGGCCGGCTTGACCTCCGCCATCGCCGTCTGCTGCTCCCTGGCGTCGCTCTGCTTGGCATCCGTCGCCTCGACCTGCTTCGACCAGAAGTCCGGATCGAAGGGATCGCGATAGGCGTCGCCGCCTTGCGCGCCGGTGGACGGGCCTGAATCGGACGCTCCGCCCTCGCCCTTGGCGCTGACATTGGCCTGCTGCCCGACTTCCTGGGCGATTTCCGCGAGCACCGCGTAAGGGTTTTCGAAATAATCGGCTTCGGAATAATTCTTCTGCTCGCCGGAAGCGGCCGTCTGGTCCTCGCCGGTGGCGGCGGCCGCGCCGATCGTCGTGCCGTCGGCCTTGACCTTCGAGCGCTCGTTGCTCTCCTCGCCATCGGACTGCTCCGTCGGCTTCTTCAATCCCTTCTGGGCCGGCTTTTCATCGGCCAGCTTGATCGGGTTGAAATAGGTGGCGACCGAGGCCTTGGTCTCCTCGTTGGCGGCATTGACCAGCCACATCACGAGGAAGAAGGCCATCATGGCGGTCATGAAGTCGGCATAGGCGATCTTCCACGCGCCGCCATGGGCGCCGTCGTGGTCGCCACCATGCTTCTTGACGATGATGATCTCGTTCTTGCCGTGGTGATGGTTCTCGCCGTCGCTCATTCAAGCACCTTCTTCAAACTGGCGGCCCAGGCCGAGATACGCGTCACCAGAACGCTGCCATCGATCTCCACCGTCAGGTCGAGATCGGCGCTGTCGATGTGACGCAGGAGAGCGGCCTTTTCGCCCATCCGCGCCGTGAGCATGTCAAAAAGTCCGCTCGGGCCGCGCACGACGATCTGCGCCACCTCGTCGTCAAGCAGGGCCTTGCGGATCGCGTCGGCGATATCGGCGACCGCCTTGGCGGCGATCGCGTCCGACAGCAGCGGCGCGACAATCAGACCGGTCTGCTCTGCGATGGTCTTGGACACCGCGGCCGCCATCTCGTTCACCTTGACGACGATCACTTCGGCGGTCTCGGCGCCGTGCGCCTCGCGCAGCGCCTCGATTTCAAGGCGATGCGCCTCGGCAAGCTCTTCGCGCTCCCTCGCAAACCGGGCTTCCAGATCGCGCACCGCCGCCTCGTAGCCTTCGGCATGGGCCTCGCGCCGGATGGTCTCCGGGTCGGGCGCCGCCGGCTCGGGAAACGACAGCGACAGGTCGTCATCGAGGCCGCCGTCGAAGCCGGACGGGATGTCCGCCACCTGCGGCGCACTGAAGTCCTTGAGATAATGAGCGAGAGAAACCGTCATCTTTCCCCACCACCCCTGCTCTGGCCGTCGCTGCGCTTCGCTCCCGCAACGAGAGCGGCGTCTCGCCCCATTTCAGCAATCATTCCCATCCGCTCATCCGGCCTGTCTCGTTCCCGGGCTTCGCTTCATCGCCCGGGTCTTGTCCCATATGGTCCTTGTGACCTTAGGCAGCCAAACTTGTGCGAGGATAAACGCGTTGGACCGCGCCAGGGCAGTGCGCGGTCCAACTTTTCCACCCATGCCGATGACCGGTGACATGGGAGAAGCCTTTGTTTCCGCCAGAGCCCTCGCACGTACCGTTTAACGTGTGGCGCCCGGCACGGCTCCGGTCAGCCGCGGCTCGTGCTACTTGAAGAGCTGGAGGATGTTTTCGGCATTGGTATTGGCGATCGACAAGGCCTGGATGCCGAGTTGCTGCTGGGTCTGGAGCGCCTTGAGGCGGGTCGACTCCTCGTTCATGTCGGCATCGACCAGCCGGCCCACGCCCTTCTCGATCACATCCATCAGCGTGGCAACGAAACCTTCTTGCAGATCGACGCGCTTCGTGATCGCGCCAAGCGTCGAGGCACTGTCGGTAAGCTGCGCCAGCATCTTGTCGACGGCCGAGATCATGTTGTCGATATCGGCATCGGTCGTCGAGGTCGTAAGCTTGACTTCGTTGGCGCCGGTGGTAGCCGTGGAGCCGGCGGGCAACATCAGATACCAGGTTTTCGTCGTAGTCGCCGTGCCGGTGCCGGAGGTGATAGAATAGGCCTTGGTCAGCAGGCCGCGGCTGACATCCTGCTTGTCAACCAGGACCGAGGTCGCGGTGTCATAGGCAAGCGTGGTCACCGAGACGCTGCCATCGGCAGAACGGTTGAACGAGGCGACGATTTCCTTGGTGCCGGGCGCGGTGGCGGCCTCGTTATAGAGCCAGTTTTCGCCGGAGAAGGAGGCCGATTGCGCAATCGAGAGAATCTGGTTCTTGAGCTCGGAGATTTCCTTGTCGATCTTGGTCTTGTCGACACCCGGCTCGCGGGCGGCGACGAGTTTCGACTTGATTTCGGTGACGACATCGACGGCTGACTTCAGGCCGGTATAGGAGACGTCGGTCTTGGCCGCACCGAGACCGAGGGCATCCTGGACGGTGGAGAGCGCGCTGTTGTCGGAGCGCATCGTCGTGGCGATCGACCAGTAGGCGGCGTTGTCGGCAGCGGTCTCGACCCGGTAGCCGGAGGAAATCCGGTTCTGCGTCGTGTCCATGTTCTTGTTGATCGCGCGGAGGGTCTGCAGGGCCGCCATTGCGGCCGTGTTCGTCAGAATGCTGGTCATCTTATGCCCCATCTGGATTTCGGGACATACCGGATTTCAAGGTGGGACCGGTAACGGCGGAGTGCCTCATGCTTGCTGGCCGCGTGTTTGCCCTGGCGGCCAGCCCGACGCTGTTAACGAAGTCTTAAGGAAGATTTGGTTAACAAATGGTTAACGTCAGATGGTTTTGCGCATTGCACTTGGAAATAACGCGGAAAACCGCGCCCCCACGAGGGAGGCGCGGCCTTCGAGATCGGCGGATGGCGGCGGTTTTATGCCGCCATGGCGCGCTTAGCGGAACAGCGACAGGATGTTGTCGGCGCTGGTGTTAGCGATCGACAGGGCCTGGATGCCGAGCTGCTGCTGAGTCTGGAGCGCCTTCAGGCGGGTCGACTCTTCGTTCATATCGGCATCGACCAGGCGACCGACACCCTTGGTGATGGTGTCGCTCAAATCCTTGATGAAGTTGTTCTGCAGGTTGAGGCGGCTGTTGGTCGCGCCGAGGGTCGCGGCCGCGTCCGTCATGTCCTTCAGCATTGCATCGACGGCGCTCATCATGCCTTCGACGTCGTCGCCGGAGGTGGCCGATGTCAGAGCGATCGTCGTGGTCGGAGCCGTACCGGTGCCGACATAGAGCAGGTTCCAGCTCTTGGTCGTCGTGGTCGTGCCGCTCGGCTGAACAACGCCGGTGTAGGTCTTGGTCAGCAGGCCGTTCGCTGCGGTACCGGAGTCGATCAGAACCGACTTAGAGGTATCGTAGTCGATGGTCTTGATCGAGACCGTGCCGGTCGACGAACGAACGAAGGAACCGACCATCTGCTTGGTGCCGGGCGTGCCGGACGTGTTGTACAACCAGTTTTCACCCGAGAAAGCGGAGGACTGCGCGATTGAGCCGAGTTGGTTCTTGAGTTCGGTCAATTCCTTGTTGATCTTGTCCTTGTCGACGCCCGGCTCCTTGGCGGCAACAAGCTTCTTCTTGATTTCGGTCACGACGTCGATGGCGGCGTTCATGCCGGTATAAGCGGTATCGGCCTTTGCGGCGCCAAGACCGATGGCGTCCTGAACGGCGGCGAGCGCCTTGTTGTCCGAACGCATGGTCGTTGCGATGGACCAGTAAGCGGCATTGTCCTGTGCCGACTGGATGCGGAGACCGGAAGAGATGTTGCTCTGGGTCTTTTCCATGCTGCTGTTGATGCCACGCAGCGTGTCAAGAGCGGCGATTGCAGCGGAATTCGTAATAATACTCGTCATTGATACTGCCCCTTCTGGACTAGATAAAACTTAAGGGCATACCGGACTTGAACTACCGGCAAACGGCACCAGCTTCATGCACACCAACCACCGCAATACTTATTGGTCAGCCCACCGTTTCGATGTCTACATCTAATCTTATTAAGGTTAACGAAGCATAAAAGGGTTGATATTTTTCAATAAAATTTCGTTAACATTATTTATACTTATTAGAAAATTCTTTAATACATATTTCAATCGAAGAATAAATTGAAAATGCCTCGCCGACTGGAGCCGGCGAGGCATGTTTGCATGCGATACTTTATGCGTGTCCGGCTTACTGGCGGAACAACTGCAGGATATTTTCGGAGTTGCTGTTGGCGATCGAAAGCGATTGGATGCCGAGCTGCTGCTGAGTCTGGAGCGCTTTCAGGCGGGTCGACTCTTCGTTCATGTCGGCATCGACCAGGCGACCGACACCCTTGTCGATGGTGCCGATCAGATCGGTGACGAATTCTCCCTGCATGTCCAGGCGCGTCTTGGTCGCGCCGAGCGTCGCGGCTCCGTCCGTCAGATCCTGCAGCATCATTTCCACGGCCTTGATCATGCCATCGAGCGAGTCGGAAGACGTCGAGGATGTCAGGGCGATGACCGTGGTCGGGGTCGTACCGGTGCCGGTATAGATCAACGACCAGGTGCCGGTCGTGGTCGTCGTGCCACTCGGCTGGTCCAAAACCGAGTAATCCTTCGTCAGCAGGCCACGCGAGGCCGTATTGGTGTCGATCAGGACTGACTTGGAAGTATCGAAGCTCAACGTCTGGATCGAAACGGTACCGTTGGCGCTGCGAACGAACGAGCCGACCATCTTCTTGATGCCGAGCGCAGCCGACTGATCGTTGTAGAGCCAGTTTTCACCGGAGAAAGAAGCCGACTGGGAAATCGACTTCAATTGCGACTTCAGTTCGGTCAGTTCCTTGTCGATCTTGGTTTTGTCGACGCCCGGTTCGCGTGCCGCGACCAGCTTCTTCTTGATTTCGGTCATGACATCGACCGAGGATTCCAGTGCCGTGTAGGCGGTATCGGTCTTGGCCGCGCCGAGTCCGATGGCGTCCTGGACGGCGGAGAGAGCCTTGTTGTCAGAACGCATGGTGGTCGCGATCGACCAGTAGGCGGCGTTGTCGGATGCGGTCTGGACGCGCAGGCCGGAGGAAACGCGCGCCTGCGTCATTTCCATGTTGTTGTTGATTGAGCGTAAGGTGTTCAGCGCTGCCATTGCGGCTGTATTGGTCAGAATGCTCGACATAGAATTTGCCCCTTTTTCGGATCGGCTAATGGAGGGACATTCCGGACTTGTTACCGGCAACGGTGAGCGACATCATGCCAATTAATTCGCTTTGTTTATTGATTAATTCACCGTTCGTATGGCGCTAGATGACACGATTATGGTTAATAAAACGCTAAATGAAAAATTGACGTCGAAGGAATATCGACACAGACCAAAAACGCAGAAAACCGCACCCGAAGGTGCGGTTTTCCCGAGACGGTTCGCTGCGGACGTGCCGCGAGGCGATTAAGTCTTAACGGAACAGCGACAGGATGTTGTCGGCGTTCGAGTTGGCGATCGACAGGGCCTGGATGCCGAGCTGCTGCTGAGTCTGGAGCGCCTTCAGGCGGGTCGACTCTTCGTTCATGTCGGCATCGACCAGGCGACCGACACCCTTGGTGATGGTGTCGCTCAGATCCTTGACGAAGTCGTTCTGCATGTTGAGGCGGCTGCTGGTCGCGCCGAGGGTCGCGGCCGCGTCCGTCATGTCCTTCAGCATCGAATCGACGGCGCTCATCATGCCTTCGACGTCGTCGCCGGAGGTGGCCGATGTCAGAGCGATCGTCGTGGTCGGAGCCGTACCGGTGCCGACATAGAGCAGGTTCCAGCTCTTGGTCGTCGTGGTCGTGCCGCTCGGCTGAACAACGCCGGTGTAGGTCTTGGTCAGCAGGCCGTTCGCTGCGGTACCGGAGTCGATCAGAACCGACTTAGAGGTATCGTAGTCGATGGTCTTGATCGAGACCGTGCCGGTCGACGAACGAACGAAGGAACCGACCATCTGCTTGGTGCCGGGCGTGCCGGACGTGTTGTACAACCAGTTTTCACCGTTGAACGAAGAAGACTGCGCAACCGAGCTGAGCTGGTTCTTGAGTTCGGTCAGTTCCTTGTTGATCTTGTCCTTGTCGACGCCCGGCTCCTTGGCGGCAACGAGCTTGGACTTGATCGCGGTCACGACGTCGATGGCGGCGTTCATGCCGGTATAGGCGGTGTCGGCCTTTGCTGCGCCAAGACCGATGGCATCCTGAACGGCGCCGAGCGCTTTGTTGTCCGAACGCATGGTCGTCGCGATCGACCAATAGGCAGCGTTATCCTGCGCAGAGCCGACCTTCAGGCCCGACGAAATCGTCGCCTGGGTTTTCTGCATGCTGTTGTTGATGCCACGCAGCGTGTCAAGAGCGGCGATTGCAGAAGCGTTGGTGATGATGCTGGTCATGGGATTGTCCCTTTGAGTACGCAAAAACAAAGATGAGGGACATACCGGACTGAATATTTACCGGTGATGACGGCTCGGCTTCATGCCACTCGGTTTCGTTTTTTACGTGAAACCAAACCCGTCATGTGAGGATCAAACTAGCCCTCACATCTTGCAAATCAATTAACTTCGCAACCTCGCAAAAATCACCCCGATTTATGGTTAACAACACGTATACGCCGGGAATCCAGCGTAACGCTTTAGAACAAGTCTTTGAAATAAATCAGGAAAAAGAGCGGACCAGACTGCCGACCAGAAGGTTCCAGCCGTCGATCAGCACGAAGAACAGGATCTTGAACGGCAGGGAAATGGAGGTCGGCGGCAGCATCATCATGCCCATGGCCATGGTGATCGTCGCCACGATCAGGTCGATGACCAGGAAAGGCAGGATGATCAGGAAGCCGATCTCGAAACCGCGGCGGATTTCCGAAATCATGAAGGCGGGCACGAGGACGCGGTAATCCACCTTCTCGTTGGTGACCACGCTCTGGCCGCGCTCGCGGGCGATATCCATGAACAACGCCATGTCCTTTTCGCGGGTGTTGGCGGTCATGAAGGCGCGGAAGGGTTCGGCGATGCGTTCCACCGCCTGCGCCTCGGTCAACTGGTTCTGCAGCAGCGGCTGCACGCCCTCCTGCCAGGAGCGGTCAAGCGTCGGGGCCATGACGTAGAAGGTCATGAACAAAGACAGGCTGAGCAGGATCATGTTCGACGGCGTCGTCGCCAGACCCATGCCGGAGCGCAGGATCGAGAAGGCGATGACGAAACGCGGGAAACTCGTGACCATCACCAGGATGCCCGGCGCGATCGACAGCACGGTCAGGAGGCCGAAGGTGCGGATGATCCACGCCGCCGCCGAGCCGTCGACCGGGATGTTCAACAGGTCGGTCGGCAATTGCTGGGCAAGCGCGATGCCCGGCAACGCCATCATGACGCCGAAGAGGGATAGAAATCGAATCATTCGATCACAAAGGTCCTGAACATGACCTTGGTTACCCGTCCCTGGGAGCGCAGGTCAACACGCTCCTGAATGTCATCCCGAAGATACTGGAAGCCGCGAGGCCCCTCGATCTGCTGCAGCGACACGGTGCGCAGATAGGAGAGGATGTCCTGATGCACGTCCTCCGAAACCTTCACGTCCGGCTTGTCCTTGAACATCAAGGCGACTTCGAGGCGGACCCAGTTTTCGGAAGGATAGGAGAGGTTGGTGGTGATCGGTTCGAGCTGCACGACGCCGTTCTCGGCGGTCGAGATATGCGGCAGCCCCTCCCCTTCCTTCTTCTCGCCCTTCTTGCCTTCGGCGGCGGCCTTGGCTTGCTCGGCCGCTTTTTCCGCCGCGATCGTCGGCTGCAGCTTGTTGGCGAGCATGCCGCCGATGAACCAGCCGCCGCCGGCGCCGAGCGCCGTCACGACGACGATCGCCAGGATCGCGGGCATTGCGCCGCCCTTCTTCTTGGGGGCTTCGTCCTTTTTTTCCGCGTCCGCCATGGATCACCTGCTGTCGTCTTCGGGGAAGCGCGCCCGGCCCCCGGGCGCGCCGTCTTCTTGGGGATCAGATCGGCGAGAACAGGTCGACCGCCTGCTGGCCGACCGGCGGCTGCTGCACTTCGGTCAGGCGGCCACGGCCGCCATAGGAGATGCGCGCCTCGGCGATCTTGTCGTAGGAGATGATGTTCTTGGCATCGACATCCTGCGGCCGGACGATGCCGGCGACGTTGAGAATGCGGATCTCGTGGTTGACGCGCACTTCCTGGGAGCCGCTGATCACCAGATTGCCGTTTTCGAGAACGCCGGTAACGACCGCCGCGACCAGCAGGGTCAGCTTTTCCGAGCGCTTGGTCGAGCCCTTGCCCTGGCTGTCGGTATCGGAATTGTAGCCGATCTTGGAATCGCTTTCCGGCGTCCAGCCGAAGATCTGCGCGCCCACCTTCCAGCCGATATTGCTCTTGTTCTGGCGGTTGCGCTGGGTCTCGTTGTCGAAATCGGCCTTGTCGTTGATCTGGATGTTGACCGTCATGATGTCGCCGACATTGATGGCGCGCGCGTCCTTGAACAGGGCGGCCTGCGAATCGTGCCACAACGAATAGCCGCTGGACATGGCCGCCGGCTGCTTCGGATACATCGCCATCTGCGCGGTCTGGCCATATTGCAAGCCGCTGCCGATCGGGCTCATCGAAGGCGCGTTGCCGATTTCCTTCACCGTCTGGCTCTGGCAGCCGGCGAGCAGGCCGGCGGCCAGCAGGGCGAAAATGGGCTTGTTCATGACGGATCCTTCGAAGTGGTCGGGTCTGCCGCCTGCGACATGATCGAGGCGACCATGGCGGCCTTTTGCGGCTCCATCTCGGCCAGGATCAGGCCTGACTGGCGCGCCGGCAGGCGCATGACGATGGCGGCGGCGAGGATGGGATTCATTTCGGCGAGCTGCGGCGCGGCGGCATCGGCCTTCATCGTCTTGAAGACGTCGACGAGGCTGGCTTCGGCCCGCTTCATGAAGTCGTTGCGGCGCTTCAGCCAGTCCTCGTATTCGGCGCGGCGCTTGTCGAGCTCGGCCATGCGGGCATCGACATCCGCCTGCAGCTTCTCCAGATCCTGCTTCTGCAGCAGGTAGCGCTGGTCGCGGGCGGCATCGGCGATGTTGGAGCAATATTGCTTGATCTCGTCCTGCGAGCTCATCTCGGTCAGCGGCTTGATATGTTCCTGCGCGAAGGCGCCGGGAATGGCGGCGCCGGCGAGCAGGCAGGCGCTGAGCAGCAACCGGAAGCGCAGCGTGGTCTTCTTCCTGGAAATTACGGATGTCATTGGACCACCAGCTCCGCCTGCAATGCGCCGGCCTGTTTGATGCCTTGAAGAATGGAGATGATGCCGTCCGGCTTGACGCCGATGCTGTTGAGGCCGTTGACCAGCGTGCGCAGGTCGGGACCGTTGAGCACCGCGACCTTGTCGCCGGTCTTCTGGGTGACGATGTCGGTCTGCGGCTGCACCGCGGTCACGCCGCGCGAAAAGGGCTCGGGCTGGATGATCTGCGGCGTCTCGGTGACCTGAACGGTCAGCGTACCGTAGCTGACGGCGACCTTGGAGACACGCACGTCGGCGCCGATGACGATGGTGCCGGTGCGTTCGTTGACCACGACCTTGGCCGGCGTGTCGGTCTCGACGACCAGGTTCTCGATGTCGGCCATCAGGCGGGTGAGATCGGCCGAGGCCGGCTTCATCACCGCGACCACCTGGGAATCGCGTGCTTCCGCGATGGCATTGCCGAAATGACGGCGGCCATAGGCGTTGACGGCATCGGCGATGGTGACGGCGGTGGTGAAATCCGGGTTGCGCAGCTGCAGCACCAGATTGACCGAATCCTTGAATTTCGAGGGCAGCTCGCGCTCGATGATGGCGCCGTTGGCAACCCGGCCGGCGGTGGTGACGCCTTCCTGGACGCTGGCCGCCTGTCCCTGCGCCGAGAAGCCGGAAACGACGACCGAGCCTTGGGCCACGGCATAGATCTGGCCGTCGGCGCCCGAGAGCGAGGTCATGACCAGCGTGCCGCCGCGCAGCGAGGTGGCGTCGCCGAGCGAGCTGACGGAAATGTCGATGCGGCTGCCGGGGCTGGCAAAGGGCGGCAACGTGGCGGTGACCATGACGGCGGCGGTGTTCTTCGCGCTCGACTGGCCGCCCTGCGTGGAAATGCCGAGATTCTGCAGCATGGCGCGCATGGACTGTTCGGTGAACGGCGAGGAGCGCAGGCTGTCGCCGGTGCCCTGCAGGCCAACGATCAGGCCATAGCCGATCAACTGGTTGTCGCGGCCGGCCTGCAATGCGGCGATGTCCTTGATGCGCGAGGAGACCGCGCCGGCGGGAGCCGCGACGAGCAGGCCCCCCGCCACCGACAGGATCGTCAAAAGGAAACCGAATTTCTTCATTTGGCCACCACGTGGATTGTCCCGTCCTGCATTACCGTGCCGTTGACGATGACGCCGGAATCGAGATTGCGCACACGGATGACATCGCCGATGGCGGCATCCGCGAGCGGACTGCCGGCCGCAGAGATCACCAGCGTGCCGAGCTGGAAGGTGAGGCGCACATTCGAGCCGCGCGTCACCGCATAGGGTTCGCGCAGCGACGAGAGCTGGATGGTGCGACCTGGCAGCAGGGTGCGTTTCGACACCATGCCCTGAACCTCCGCTACACTGCGCGCGTAGCCGCCGGCCAGGTTGGGATTGGTGACCTCGACTTCCTGCACGCGGGAAGCGGCGATTTCCTCGCCCGGATAGATGATCGAGGTCGGCACGACGGCGAAGCCCATCTCGGCGCATGCCGGGCCGGCGACGGCGGCAAGGGCCGCCGCCAGACCGAAGACGGCCGCCTTGATCGAATTCTCGCGGCGAAACATCATGTTTGCCTCACCTTTCGGTTTACTTCAGGTTCTTGCTGACGATCGACGCCATTTCGTCGGCGGTGTTGATCACCTTGGAGTTCATTTCATAGGCGCGCTGCGCCGAGATCAGTTCGGTGATTTCCTTGACCGGATCGACGTTGGAGCTTTCCAGGTAGTTTTGCTTGAGGTAGCCGAAGCCCGGATCGTCGGGGGTCGCGACGATCGGATCGCCCGACGCGGCGGTCTGCTGGAACAGGTTGTCGCCGAGCGGCTGCAGTCCGGCCTCGTTGGCGAAGTTGGCGACGGTCAGCTGGCCGACCGTCTGGAATTCCGAGGAATTGCCGATACGGACATTGACCTGGCCGGAGCGGTTGATCTGGACTTCGCTGGCGTCAGTCGGGATGGTGATGTTGGGCACCACCTGGTTGCCGTCGATGGTGACCAACTGGCCGGTGCCGTTGGTGTTGAAGGAGCCGGCGCGGGTGTAGAGCGTGGTGCCGTCGGCGGCCTGGATCTGGAACCAGCCGCGGCCGACGATGGCGACGTCGAGGGGATTTTCCGTCTGCGTCAGGTTGCCTTGCAGGTGGATGTTGCGCACGGCCGCCGTCTGCACGCCGAGGCCGATATTGGCGCCTTCCGGCACGATCGACTGGTTGGCGCGGTTGGGCACGCCCTGGACGCGCTCGGCCTGGTACAACAGGTCGGAAAACTCGGCGCGGGCGCGCTTGTAACCGGTCGTGTTGATGTTGGCGATGTTGTTGGCGATCACTTCGAGATTGGTCTGCTGGGCATCCATGCCGGTCGCAGCGATAGCAAGAGCTCTCATAGCCTATTGTCCTTTAACCTCTGCAGCATTTCCGGACGGAAAACCGCGTCACACTTTTCGGGAAATGCCCAGGTCTTGTCAGATCTGCATGCGGGTGATGTCGAGGAAGGCGCTGACGATCTTGTCGCGCAGGGCCGTCGCGGTCTGCAGCGCCTGCTCGCCCTGCATCACCTTGTCGACGACTTCGCGGGTGCTCATCGTGCCCTTGATGCCGGCGAAGGAGGCGGCTTCCGCGCCTTTCAGATCGGTCATGGCCTTGGTGGCCACGTCGCCGAGAACGTCGCCGAAGCTCAGTCCCGTGGCGGCGCCCGGCGTCGTGCTTTCCTTGGATTTTTCGGTGCCGGCGATGCCATCGAGCGTCAGCGATCCGATGCCGCGCGTCATGCCGATGGAGCTTACCTGGTTGATAGCATTGATCATTGCGATGCCTTGAGAAGATCGAGCGTGGCGGAGATCAGGTCGCGCGTCTGCTTGATGGTTTGAAGGTTTGCGTCGTAGGAGCGATTGGCCTCGCGCATGTCGGCCATTTCGATGAGCACGTTGACGTTGGGCACCTTGACGATGCCGCGTTCGTCGGCGGCCGGGTTGCCCGGCTCGTATTCCTCGGTGAATTTCGACTTGTCGACGCCGAGCTTCTTGACGGTGGCGAGCGTCACGCCGGTGGCGCGGTCCAGCTCGCTGCCGAAGGTCAGCGTCTTGCGGCGATAGGGATCGGCGCCGGGCGTGTCGCCGGTGGAACGGGCGTTGGCAATGTTTTCGGAGACGATACGCAGACGCGTCGCCTGGGTTTCCAGGCCGCTGCCGGCGATTTTCATAGACGCGGAAAGCGGATCCATCAAACTTACTTCCTGACTGTGAGCAACATCATGCGGTGGAAGGACTTCACCAGCGCCGCGTTCAGCTCGTACTGGCGCTTGATTTCGCCGGACTTCGACAGTTCCTCGGCGAGCCCGACCGTATTGCCGGATTCCTGCACGCCGATTTCCTGGTCCAGCTTGGCCTTGACCACATCGACGTCGTCGCTCACCTGCGAGGCATCGGTCATGTGGCCGGGATTGGTGCGCGCCATGCGCACCGGCGCGGACTGGTCCAGCACCGCCGAGAACGGGGTGACGTCCTTGGCAACGTATTTCGGCGTATTCGCATTGGCGATATTGGTCGAGACGACTTCCTGGCGCACGGAAAGCCACGACGCCTGGCGGGATGCGAGATCGAACAATTGGATGGGCTGCATATGCGTCACTCCGACTTTTACTGTGGTGACCCTAAGCCGGTAAACTTGCGTCAGACTTACGGAGAAAAAGCCTTGAATTCCGGGCCTCCGCCCGGCCTCGCCAGCCGATCGCCCCCAGGCGAATCACGACGAAAAACCGGGCGCCGCGGGACGCGGCGCCCGGTTCGTTCGGCATTCGCCGACGAAGGGCTCAGTTGGCCTGGTAGACCTTGCCGTTGGAGGTGACGATCACCCATTTGCCGCTGCGCTGTTCCAGCGTCGCGACGCGGCTTTCGTCGGGAAGGATCGAGCCGACCTTGACCATGTACATGCCGCTGGAATCCTCGATCAGCGCCCGGCCGTTGGCGACATGCAGCAGACGGAAGTCGGTGCGGCCGGGGAATGGCTGGGCCTCCTCCATCTCGCGGTGCTTCTTCTTGCCCTCGTTGCCCACCGTCGCGGTCGTCAGGTTGTCGAGCGGCTGGGCGGTGTTTGCGGAATTGTCGGTCATCGCCATCGGCGAGACGCTGAAGACGTTGCGCGGCGGCAGGTCCGGCAGATCGCGCGTGCCGTCCCAGTTGGCCGAGCGGATGCCGAACTTGTCGGCGTTGAAGAATACGTACCATGGAAAGAAAGCGGCGGCAGCGGCCAGCACTAGGCCCGACAGCGCCAGCACGCGATCGGTGCCCACCGCGGGCCTGGCGTCGTCGCTGGCGACGACCGGTTCGGGAACGGGCCTGATTTTCCTCGGTTTACGCATGGTTTAAGCCCTCTGACGCGGGTTGATGGCCGGCTGGTTGACATTGCCGTTGCCGGTGCGCAGACCGGTCGCCAGATCGGCGAAGGCATCGGCCGAGGAACGGTCGGCCGGAGATTGCTTGAGAACGTCGTAGATGATCGGCACCTGCTTGATCGCCATGTCGAGATCGGCATCGGCCCCGGGGCGGTAGCCGCCGATCAGGCGCAGGTCGCGGGTTTCCTCGTAGCGGTGGATCAGCGCCTTGAGGCGCGCCACCAGTTTTTCCTGATCCGGCGTCCAGGCCTTGCGGGCGAGACGGGAGATAGAGGCCAGCGGATTGACCGGAGGATAACGCCCCTCCTCCGCAAGGCTGCGGTCCATGACGATATGGCCGTCGAGAATGCCGCGCGTCGAATCGGCGATCGGGTCGTTGTGGTTGTCGCCGTCCACCAGGATCGAGATGATGGCGGTGATCGTGCCGGTGCCCTCGACGCCGGGGCCGGTGCGCTCCAGCAGCTTCGGCAGCTCGGTGAAGACCGAGGCCGGATAGCCGCGGGCGATCGGCGGCTCGCCGGCAGCGGTCGCCACCTCGCGGATCGCATGGGCAAAACGGGTAACGCTGTCGACGATCAGCAGCACGTTGTCGCCCTGGTCGCGAAAATGCTCGGCGATGGTGACGGCAGACAGCGGCGCCATCTTGCGCAGCATCGGGCTTTCGTCGCTGGTGGCGACGACCACGACCGTCTTCGACATGTTGTCGCCGAGCGTGTCCTCGATGAATTCGCGCACCTCGCGGCCGCGCTCGCCAACGAGCGCGATCACCACGCGATCGAAGGCATCGGCCCGCGCCAGCATCGACAGAAGCGTGGACTTGCCGACGCCGGAGCCGGCGAAGATGCCGAGGCGCTGGCCGAGGCAGAGCGGCGAGAAGATATCGATGGCGCGCACACCGGTCTTGAAGCCGGTCTCGACACGCTGGCGCGTCATCGAGGGCGGGGCGGTGTTGGAAATCGGCCGGCGCACCGCGCCCGGCGAGATCGGGCCGAGGCCGTCGATCGGATCGCCCAGAGAGTTGATCGTGCGGCCGCACCAGCTGTCGTCGGGGGCGACACGAAAGGCGCCCTTGCGGATGACGACATCGTGGATACCGATCGGTTCGCCGGGTTCGATGGGGCAGACATAGATCAGGTCCGGCTCGACACGGACGACTTCGCCGAGATGGATGCCGGTGGCGCTGCGATGGGCGACGAATTCGCCGAGCCGCACCTGCAGAGACATGCCGCTGACCGTATAATGGCCGGCGGCGATCGCCTGCACATGGCCGCCATGGGCGACGGAAAAATCCGGATCGGCATAGCGCGTGACGAGGCCGGCGAGATGGGCCAGCATCGGCGAGGCCGGGACAGTGACGGGCAATTCTTCCAGCATGATGTCCATCGCCGACGTTTACCGGCTTCCCCCGAGCGTCTTGATGGCTTCGTCCAGCGAGGATTCGCTGTCGCGCATCAACGAGGAGACGCTCTCGAAGGCGCGGTTGATCTGGATGAGCTGGGTCATCTCGCGAATGCCATTGACATTGGACTGCTCGATATAGCCCTGGACGACGCCGACGGTCGGATCATCGACCACGGCGCGCGGCGGGTCGGAAGCGATCACGCCGCTGTTTTCATAGCGGACGAAGCCCTTCTTGATATCGGAGGAGAAAATCCCGATCGTGCCGACCTGACGGCCGTCCTGGTGGATGACGCCATCGGCGCCGACCGCGGGCGGGCCGGCGGTGCGGTCGAGCTGGATGGGCGCGCCGCCCGGATCGAGCACCGGAAAGCCGCGGGTGGAGACCAGCGCGCCGGTCTCGGTCATGCTGAAGCGGCCGTCCCGGGTCAGAACCTGCCCGGCCGGCGTGTCGATGGCGAACCAGGCGTCGCCCTTGATGGCGAAATCCAGCGGGTTGCCGGTATTGTCGAGCTGTCCCAGGCGGGTCGAGAGATAGTCATTGCCCTGCGAGACGAAGGCGACCTTGGCGTTGAGGTCGTTCTGGGTCGAGCTCATCACCTCGTCGAACTTCACGTCCGTCGAGCGGAAACCCACCGTGTTGATGTTCGCCATGTTGTCGGCGAGCGTCGTCAGGCGGCGCTCCAATGCCATCTGGGACGACAGGGCTACGTACAGTCCGGATTGCATCAGCGCCCTCCAAGTTTGAGATTGTTGATCGAGAGCAGGAGATCGGTCGAAATTCCGTAGCCGCTGCCGCTGCCGAGCACCGAAACGGGATCGTAGTTTTCCGAAGGATTGGACAGTTCCCACAGCGCGGTGAAGCGCTCCAGGAACTTGCCGACCTTTTCCGGATCCTGGAAATCCTTGACGTCGATCTTCTTGCCGATGTGGTCGGCGAGCTTGTCGATGTCGCCGCCCATGGCTTCGTCGGGAATCTGCAGCACGGTACGGACCACCTGCGACAGCGCGTCGTCGGCGAGAATGGCCATCGGCGAGGTGATGCCCGGCGCCTGCCGCTGGAAATAGAGCGCCAGGCGCACGCCGGTGTTTTCCACGCCGGCATCCTGTTCGAGCGTCTGCCGGTTGTATTTGTCGACGACGCCCTTCTGAGCGGCGTCGAACGAGGTCGCGGCGCTGCCTTGGGCAGCAAAATTCAGCGACTTGACGAGGTCGGAATAGCGGCTGTCCGACAGCTTGTTGGCGAAATCGTCCTTGCTGTCGATGCCTTCGGTCAGCACCTTGCGGATGAAGGCTTTCGCATAGGCCATGTCTTCGAGGCCATGCGCCTTCAGCGCGTAGGTATAGAGCCGGCTGTCGGCCATGAAATCGTCGACCGATTTGATCGAGCCGATCTTCGAAAGATAATAGTCGGTCTCGCGCTTGACGTCTGACTTCGCCGACACGCGTTCGAGCGACTTGGTCAGGTCCTGGGTGATGAGCCTGTAGCTGGTATAGGTCGTCGTCACGTCTTGTCCACCGGGTGGTTTCGACCCTTCGCGGGCCATCTTCATGCAGACACCCTAGCCGATGCACCCTTGCGCGAACCTGTCGGGTTTGCCCGGATTCCAGGGACTTCCGGGCCAGCTTCACGCAAGCCAGAAAAACTATTCCTGCCGGACAAGACAACGTTCAGGCACAGGCTCAAAATGAATATCATCATCGGATTCGTGATCACCTGCGGCTGCATCATCGGCAGCTTCATGGCCATGGGCGGCCATGTCGAGACGCTTTTCCAGCCCTTCGAATTCGTCATCATCGGCGGCGCGGGTCTGGGCGGCTTCATCATGGCCAATCCGATGAAGGTGCTGAAGGATACCGGCAAGGCGCTCGGCGAAGCGTTCAAATATTCCGTGCCGAAGGAACGCCAGTATCTCGATACGCTCGGCGTCCTCTATTCGCTGATGCGGGATCTGCGCACCAAGTCGCGCAACGAAATCGAAGCGCATATCGACAATCCGCAGGAATCCTCGATCTTCCAGACCGCGCCCACCGTGCTGAAGAACAAGGAACTGACGGCGTTCATCTGTGACTATGTGCGCCTCATCATCATCGGCAATGCCCGCAGCCACGAAATCGAGGCGCTGATGGACGAGGAGCTGAACACGCTGCTGCACGACAAGATGAAGCCGTATCACTCCATCACCGCCATGGGCGATTCGTTTCCGGCCATCGGTATCGTCGCCGCCGTTCTCGGCGTCATCAAGGCCATGGCGCATATCAACGATCCGCCGGATGTTCTCGGTCACCTGATCGGCGCCGCGCTCGTCGGCACCTTCCTCGGCATTCTGCTGTCCTATTCGGTGTGCAATCCGATCACCTCGCAGATCAAGAACGTGCGCAACAAGCAGCACCGCCTCTACATCATCGTCAAGCAGACGCTGCTGGCCTACATGAACGGCTCGGTCCCGCAGGTCGCGCTCGAATACGGCCGCAAGACGATCTCCGCTTACGAACGTCCCTCCATCGATGCCGTTGAACAGGAAATGATGAATCCTGGCGGCGAAAACAAGGCAGCGTGACTCCTATGACAGTAGCACCCGCACAGACAAGAAATGCCATGAACCGCGCCCTGCTGGCCCGCCTGACCGGCAATCTCGGCGACAGGAAGACCGTCACCCGCCTCTGCAACGACTTCGGCCAGCTCTATGCCGCCTTCCTGCCGGACGTCTTTCACAGCGAGACCAATCTCAACGTCAAGGTCGGCTATGTCGGCTGCGAAATGGGCCTGATGGGCGACCTGATCGCCGGTCTCGGCGAGGACGTGGCGATTTCCAACGTCTCGCTGCGCAACTGGTGCCCGCATTTCGTCATCGCCTGCGGCAACGGCTTCGTCATCACGCTGATGGAAAACCTGCTCGGCGCCATGCCGGACACGGTCGGCGAACCGGTCGAACGGCCGCTGTCCAAGATCGAGCTGGATCTGGCGGTCATGGTCTTCGACAAGATCGGCAACGTGCTGCGCTCCGGCGTCAACGCGCCCGGCGGCTTCGAGCCGGCGATCGAGCGCCCGCGCAACGCCGAAGACCGCAACCGCCCGGCCGGCGAGGACGACGAATATGCCGCCGTCATCCGCATGACCATCGGCATCGGCGCCGTCACGGCCGAATTCGCCCTGGTGGTGCCGCAGGCCGCGCTTTTGAAGACCACCGTATCCTTCCCCAAGTCCAGCAACCAGGGCGGCAAGACCCATAAGGAATGGACCGAGCAGATCAACGAGCAGGTGCGCCGCAGCCATGTGACGCTGGAAGCCCGCATCCGCCTGGACACCCTGACCCTGCGCACCATCTCGCGCCTGGCGGTCGGCGACGTCATTCCGTTTCATGACAAGGGCGACGTCAAGGTCGACGTCAGTGCCAACGGCCGCGACATGTATAGCTGCGAGTTCGGCCGGGCCGGCGCCAACTACATGGTGCGCGTCAAGGACAATGTCAGCACGGATGACGAGCTGCTGCAGCATCTGATCGGCTGACGACTTTTTCCACTCAAGCGCGACAAAGGCAGTTTGAGGCAAGTTTCAACTGGAATAGTGATTTCATGGCTACCAATAAGACACCCTTGGATTCCGATTTTTCAATGGATGCTCCCGGCAACGACGCCGATCTGGAGCAGGCCATCGACGACCTGCGCGGCGTCTTGAAGAACGATGCCGACGGCGCCCTGCCGGGCGGTTTCGGCGATGATCTCGGCGGCGCGGCCGGCGCGGATTTCGGCGGCGGCTTCGGGGGCGACTTCGGCGCCAGCGCGGCTCCCACAGCCGAGCGCGGCTTCACGCCGATACAGGCGCCGGGCAGCGCGCTCACCGCCAATCTCGACCTGATCATGGATATCCCGATCGAGGTCCAGATCATCCTCGGCACCAGCCGCATGCAGGTTTCGGGGCTGATGAACCTCCAGGAAGGCGCGACCATCGCGCTCGACAAGAAGATCGGCGAGCCGGTCGACATCATCGTCAACGGGCGAAAGATCGCACGCGGTGAAATTACCGTGCTAGAAGGTGACGATACGCGATTCGGCGTCAAGCTGATCGAAGTGATGAGTACGAAGAAAGCGTAATCCCGGCCGGGATGTGAAGGTAGGAAACCATGATGGATTTCGATGATTTCGGCGGATCGCTACCCGGCAGGCCCCTGTCGCAGCCCGACAAGGCCGCAGCCGTGCTGCTGGCCATGGGCAAGCAGGTGGCCGGCAGGCTGCTGAAATACTTCACCCAGCATGAGCTCCAGGTGATCATCGCCTCGGCGCAGACCCTGCGCGCCATCCCGCCGGACGAACTGGCCTCGATCGTATCGGAATTCGAGGATCTCTTCACCGAGGGCGCCGGCCTCATGGATAATGCCAAGGCGATCGAGGACATCCTCGAAGCCGGCCTGACGCCGGAGGAGGTCGACGGCCTGCTCGGCCGCCGCGCCGCCTTCCAGGGTTACGAAGCCTCGATCTGGGATCGCCTGCAGGATGGCGAGCCGCTCTTCATCGCCCAGTTCCTGCTGCGGGAACATCCGCAGACCATCGCCTACATCCTGTCGATGATCCCCGCCTCCTTCGGCGCCAAGGTCTTGATGCAGTTGCCGGAGGGACGGCGCGCCGACATCATGAACCGCACCGTCAACCTGCGCGACGTCAGCCCGAAAGCGGCGCAGATCATCGAGAACCGTGTCCAGGAACTGGTCATGGAAATCGATGCGGAACGCAACTCGGTCGGCACGACCAAGGTCGCCGACCTCATGAACGAGCTGGACAAGCCTGCCGTCGATACCCTGCTCAACTCGCTGGAGTCGATCAACAGGGACTCCGCCGGCAAGGTCCGCCCGAAGATCTTCCTCTTCGAAGACCTGCTCTACATGCCGCAGCGCAGCCGCGTCGTGCTGCTCAACGACATCGCCGGCGACATCCTCACCATGGCGCTGCGCGGCGCCTCGGCGGAAATCCGCGACGGCGTGCTGGCCTGCATCAGCCCGCGCCAGCGCCGCATGATCGAATCGGATCTGCAGACCGGCACCGCCGGCATCAATCCGCGCGAAATCGCCATCGCGCGCCGCGCGGTGGCCCAGGAAGCGATTCGCCTGGCCAATGCCGGCCAGATCGAACTCAAGGAAAAAGAAGACGCCGACCCCGCGGCCGCGGCATAAGCTGCGGTCCGCCGCGACCGCGGCCTTAACGGCGTGGCACGACGGTTGCCACGCCCCTTCCCGCCCGATATTTTCAGGAAAACGATGGCCCCGCGATTCGTCGCGGGCTTTTTCTTTGAATTCGTTTGCCCTTTCGGGAAAGGCGGTTTCCGCTTGTCCCCGGCAAACCCTGAAGGGCGACGTCCATGGCCGAAGGCGAGGACAAGGAAAGTAAAACAGAAGACCCGTCAGAGAAAAAGATTCGCGACGCGGCCGAGAAGGGCAATATCCCCTTTTCACGCGAAGTCACCGTCTTCGCCTCCTCGGTCGCCTTCTACATCTATCTCGTCTTCTTCGTGCCCTCCGGCATTGCCCGAATCACTGAGACGCTGAAGGATCTGTTCGAGCAACCCGACCAGTGGCAGATCGAGACCGGGCCGGACGTGTTTTCGCTGATCACCCATCTCGGCTGGGAAATGGGGACGCTGCTGCTGCCTGCCTTCGCGCTGTTCTTCGCCTTCGGCATCGGCTCGTCGGTCGCCCAGAACCTGCCCTCCTTCGTGCTGGAGCGAATCAGACCGCAGGCCTCGCGCATTTCGCCCGCCAAGGGCTGGAACCGCATGTTCAGCGCCACCGGCGCGGTCGAATTCGGCAAGTCGCTGTTCAAGATCGTCATCGTGTCGGCCATCATGTATTTCACGCTGAAGAAGGAATTCTACGGCGCCATCGACGCGATGTTTTCCGATCCGCAGGTGATTTTCGTCAAGCTGGCGGCGATCATGAAGCGAATCATGATGGTGATTCTCCTGTCGACGGCATTCGTCGCCATTGCCGACTTTTTCTGGACCCGACATCACTGGTTCACCGAGTTGAGGATGACCAAGCAGGAGGTCAAGGACGAATTCAAGCAGTCGCAGGGCGACCCGATCATCAAGTCGCGCCAGCGCTCCATCGCCCGCGACCGCGCCCGCCGGCGCATGATGGGCAACGTGCCGCGCGCCACGCTGGTCATCGCCAACCCGACCCACTTCGCCGTGGCGCTGCGTTACGTGCGCGAGGAAAACGACGCGCCGGTGGTGGTCGCCAAGGGCCAGGATCTGATCGCACTGAAAATCCGCGAGATCGCCGAGAGCAACGGAATTCCGGTTTTCGAGGATCCGCCGCTCGCACGCACCATGTTTGCGCAAGTCTCGGTGGATAGTGTCATCCCGTCAGTATTTTACAAGGCAGTGGCCGAACTCATCCATCGGGTTTACGCGTCCCAGCCACAAAACAGACGGGTCCAATAAGACTGATGAAAAAATGCCCCTACTCCACCCAGCGTGAAAAGATCGTTGCGGATGCCATCAGTCCGGTCGCGACGGAACTGCGGCTGCTGGATGCCGCGGACCTGATTTCCCTATTGCGTTTCGAATATTACGCCAATATTGCCGACCTGGTGGCGTCCGCCGCCGAAATGTTCTTCCATCCCGGCACGGTCAATTTCGGCGCCGGGGGCTCCTACAAGCTTGAATGGGGCGGCACGCCGGAAGTGACGCTCGATCTCGAAATCAAGCCGCACGGCGTCACCGTCTATGCCCAGCTCGTGCTGAGCGACATCCATGCCGGCATCGAGATCAACCACATCGCCTTCGTCGATCCTTCGGGCGATCCCGACGAGAACACCGCTTTCCTGGCGAAAAGCCTGGAAACCGCCCGCTTCGTCAAGCAGGGCGAGAGCGCCTGACTCCAAGACCACGACAGGCAGCCTTCCGCGTCGATGGCGCGCGGGAGGTTTCCCATGAAAATCGAATGCGGGCTTAGAGCGCTGTTCGATCTGCTTGAAGCATAATCTTGTCGATCCTCGTTTCACTCCGGTCGGACTATGCTCTAACTAATATAGCCGAGCCGGATCGCCTTGGCGATCGCCTGGATGCGGTTGACCGAATCCAGCTTGATGGTGGCCGAGCCGAGATAGGCGTTGACGGTATGCACCGACAGGCCGAGCTTGTCGGCGATCTCTTCGCTGATGCGACCGTCGCCGGCCAGTTGCAGGCAGGCGATCTCGCGTTCGCTCAAGGTTTCGGCCGGGCCGCTCTTGCGCTCGTCGAGCGCCAGCAGGTCCATCATGACCGCGCAGCTCTTGCCGTGCAGGTCGACGACGGCATCGCTCGACAGATCGATATAGTTGGCGGTGAACAGGATGTAGCCGTTGCCGATGGCGCCGAGACGCACCGGAAAGGCGACGCCCGAAAACGGCAGGACGCGACCCTTCAGCCGCACCGTGAACAGGCTGAAATCCGGCGCTTCGGCGAGATGGCTTTCCTCGCGACCGTTCCACATCAGCGGCAGCATGGATTTCTCGATATGCTCGATCATCGCCTCGCCATAGGCGTCGATGATCGACAGCGCCGCCTCGCCGTTGCCGGTGCCGAAATTCTCCAGCTCGCATTGCAGCTTGCGCTTGCTCGGCAGCCCGGAGCCGGAGACGCGGAGCACGCCGAAATGGCGGGCATTGATCGCCTTCTGCATGGTGACCAGTCGCGGAAACAGATCCGAGCGGCTCGTTGCCCGCTGCATGCGCAGCGCCGACCTGCTGTCCGCCGCTGTCTCCCGTACTCGATCCTGCGAATAGGCCATCGTCACACCAGATTGTTGCGCACCGCGTAGGCAATGGCTTCCGACCGGGTCTTGGTCGCCGTCTTGCGCATGACGCTGGTGATGTAGTTGTTGATGGTGTTGCGCGAGATGCCAAGGATCATGGCGATCTCGTCGCTGGTCTTGCCCTCGGCAATCCAGAAAAGGCATTCGAGTTCGCGCTCGGTCAACTCGAAGTCGCGCTCGGCCCTCTGGTCGCGGGCGCGGGTGAAGCTGGAATAGTAGCCGGCGAGCAGCCCGACGTCGCGCAGGCGATCCTGCGACAGGATGATGCCGTCATCGAAGAGGAAGAGGAGCGAAAGCCGCGAGCGCCCGACATTGAACATCAGCGAGCAATATTGCCGGCTCGTGCCGGGCGGCAGGTCGATATCGTCGGGCAGCAGCGCGAAATTGGGCTGCAGGACGGCAAGGCATTTTTCGAGTTCGGTGGAACGGGCGTGCTGGTTGGCGAGGTCGCTGCTGAGGCGTCGCACCAGGTCGAACGGCCAGTTCGACGAGACGACGAAATCGAGGCCCTGCTCCTGGATCAGGTCGTAGCGCGCCAGCAGGTAATGCGAGGCGCCGACATAGTCGGCCAACGCCGCCATGCCCGCCGGCAGATGGTTCGCCCCGGCCATCATGGCCAGCCGCGAGATCAGTTGCTCTCTGCCGAGAGTCTTGTAAGCCGGGGTCGCAGCCACAAGAGATTGCCTCTTAACGCCTGCGCCGGATTGCAACATTTCCGCCTTCATGCTGCACTCTCCAGTCGCACTGAAACCACTCGTCCGGGCCGGAAAGCCGTGTTCCGCCATGGCGCGCCACGCAGGAAATGCCTTTCGCGGCAAGCCCGGCGATCATGCCGGGTCGAGCCAGACCACAATAATCCATTGAGCCGAAACGCCCATACAAACCGGGGACCAACACAACCCCGCCTATATGGTTGGAACCATCAAAACCCTCGAATACACAATCATTTCCCCGAATCGACAGTAGTTCAAATCCCCCGAATCGGCAACGCGTTTCAAAGAGAAGGCCCTTCGCGGCCCGCCGCCTCCCCTGCGGATCCGGGTCCGCAAACCAGGAGGGCGTCGGCTTTAAAAGCAGCCTGGCATCGATCGCCGCAGGAACGGTCCCGAGCCGAAACCATGCTCCATCTAAGGCACAGGCGCGCGAGCCTACCTGATATATGTCAAATTCAATCGAGAATCGTGCGCGTTTTCAAAGCCGTCCGGCTGGCGGTTACGATGAATCGCCGTCTGCGCGAACCGGCGATCCGCGCGCGCAAAAAACCGGCCATGGCGGCCGGTTTCGCTGGGTCTTGCGCTTCTGTCTCAGGCTGCCTGTTCGACGGCCCATTTGCGGAGGATCTTGGCGGCGCGCTCTTCGCTGATCTCCACCATCCGCGTGAGGCGGCGTTCCGGCCCTTCGCGCACCCGGCGGTTGAAGCCGGATTCGTCGTCGCCCATGCCCAGCATGTCGTCGGCGCTGTCGAAGCCGAAGTCGGAACCGAAGCCTTCCATGAGGCCGGTGCCGCCGGCGGCAGGGGCGAAATCCGGCAATTCGAGCGCTGCTTCTTCCTGGGCGGCAAGCTGGGTGGCGGTCGCATCGGCATTGACGGTGCGCAGCAGCGGACGCACGCCGAGCCAGACGATGACGAAGGCGACACCGAGGAAGGCGAGCGAATTGATGATGCCCGGCATGTTGCGGCTGAGGATATCGATCACGCCGGGGCCGCTCGCGGCTTCCTCGAGAAGCTGGTTTTCCATGAAATCCATGGCGGTGACGGTCACGACATCGCCGCGCGCCGTATCCAGGCCGGCGGCCGAGCTGACGATCTTCTGCATTTCGGCGAGATAGGCGTCGACCTTGGCCTGATCGGCCGGCTCGCCGACCATCTTGGCGACACGCGCCCTGTTGACGACGACGGCGACGGAGAGCTTTTCCAGCTTGTAGCTGTTGCGTGTCGTGGCGACCGTCTTCTGGTTGATCTCGTAGTTGGTCTGCTCTTCCTTCTTGTCCGACTGGTCGGAGGATTCCGGGCCGGCGCCGCCAGCCTGGGGGGCCGCCTGGGGAATGTTCTGCTCGACGGTGGCGGCGGTGTCGGCCTGGCGCTGCTGCGATTTCTGCGCCTCCTTGGTGGTGCGCACCGAGCGTTCGACGCGCGATTCCGGATCGAAGATCGTTTCCTGAATCTGCTGGGTGTCGGTATTGAGCTGGGCCGTGACGGAAGAGCGGAAGTTGTCCATGCCGAGGAAAGGCGCAAGCGCCTTGTCGATGTTGGACTCGACCTCGCCCTGAACCGACTGGACGATGCCGAGATTACGACCGATGGCGCCGTTGCCGCCGTCCTCGCCAGAAGCGAGCATCTGGCCGGTGGAATCCAGCACGGTGACGTCGTCGGCGTCGAGACCGGGAACGGCAGAGGCGACGAGGTGGCGAATCGATGCGGCGGCCTTGCGGCCAGCCTCGCTTCCGGCGCGGATCATCACCGAGGCCGTCGGTTTCTGCGCGCCGCGGCGGAAATTGCCGACATCGGGCATGACGATATGGACGCGGGCGGCGTTGATGCCGTTGATCGTCTGGATGGTGCGGCCGATCTCGCCTTCCAGGGCGCGCACGCGAGTCACTTCCTGCATGAAGGAGGTGAGGCCGAGCGAGCCGACATTGTCGAAGAGTTCGTAGCCGGCATTGGCGCTGTTGGGCAGGCCGCGTTCGGCGAGCAGCAGGCGGGCCTTGCTGGTCGAGCCGGCGGGGACGCGCAGGCTCTTGCCATCGGTTCCGACTTCGAAATCGACGCCGGATTCGGAAAGCGCGATGCTGATCTGGTTGAGATCGTTCGTCTCAAGGCCCACATACAGGGTCTCGTAGGTCGGCTTGTTGACGTACATGGCGGCAAAAAGAATGATCGCCATCGACGCGACGCCAACACCGATCAGTGTGATCAACCGTGCCTGCCCCAGGGAGGCAAAGTTTTTAAACACCTGAACTAATTGATTTAACAGATTCATTCTGTTCTCGCACCGTCAAACGTACCGATGAGCCCACACGCTCTTGACGGACACTAGAAAGTGAAGCTTGCGCGAACGTTTCCTGAAAACGCGGCAAGGCGCCGGCGGCGCGGGCTCCGGCGCAAAATTATCACCCGTTATTTTTCGCAGTCGCGGCCCTCATGGCCGCGCGGATGGCGCGGAGCAGCGCCTCAGAAGAAGTCGAAATCGCCCGCCGCCTTGACCAGGGGCTGCGAATGCCCGTGGCGAAGGCCGCCCGACAATGCCTTCTGCATGTCGGCCAGTTTGACGAGGCTGAGCGCGATGGAGACGTCCACCAGGCAATCGGTGCCGATGCCGGCCGTTACGGTATCGATGAATTCGGCAAGCCCCCGCGTCTTCTGCACGGCCAGATCGATGCCTTGCAGAACCTTCATAGCGTCCGGGGAGGACAGGAGGCCGGCACCGTTCAGTTCGAGAAGCTGCGGCTCGATCCGCTCGATCAGATAGGCAACGTCATGCAACTCCGAAACGATCCGCATCAGGACGTCTGGCAGGGCGTGAATGTCCATTTCCTGGGAAAGCTCGGCTTGCATGGAGGGGTGCCCTTAGAAGAATTCGATGGAACTTTCGACCGGCCGAGGCGCTGCCGCCGGCTTCTGCTCGGCCGCGACGGTGCGCTGGGTTTCGGCGCCGGTCAGCGGATATTGGCGCGCGCGGCCGCTGATCGGCCAGAATTCAAGCTTGCGGCCGAATTCGCCGCCGGTGGAGGAGCCGACCACACGAATGCCTTCGTCGCGCAGGAACTGCATGGCGAAGGCGGCGTTCTGCTCGCCGACATTGGAAAAGGTGGCGATGGTCTTGGCGCCGCCGAAGATTTTCGCCTCCAGGCGGTCGCGGCGAGCCCCCTTCTTGAGCAGGCCGTTGATCAGCAACTCCATGAGATGCACGCCGTAGCGCGTTGCATCTCCGCCCGAGGTCATCGACTGGGCGTTGCCCGGCAGCAGGAAGTGGTTCATGCCGCCGACACCGGCCACCGGATCGCGAAGACATGCAGCCACGCAGGATCCAAGGATCGTCGTGAGAACGACATTCGGGTCGGTGACGACCTTGTATTCTCCCTGGATGATGTTCACGCGTCTGGCTGCGATGTCTGCTGTCATTTCAAGGCTCCGAAGACGGCCTCGATGGCGGCCTTCATCTTTTCGATGGTGAAGGGCTTGGCCAACACGTTGTTGGCGCCAAGCGCCTGCGCCTTCTGAACCAGCGCGCGGTCGCCCTGCGCCGTCAGAATGATGAAGGCGGCCTTCTTGGTCGTCGGATTGGTGCGCACTGCCTGCAGGAGGCCGAGGCCATCCATCTTGGGCATGTTGAAGTCCGAGATCACCAGGTGGTGCGGCTGCTCGGCCATGATCTTCATGCCCTGCTCGCCGTCGCCGGCGGCGGTGATCTGCTTGAAGCCCAGCTGCGTCAGCGCATCGCTGAGCAGCAGGCGGCTGGTGACCTGATCGTCGACGATCAGTACCTTGATTTTTTCGGCTAGTGACATTTATTCGCTCCCTTCTTTTCGGGCGGCTGTGATTTTCAGGATTTCGTCCCCAATGCTGCCGAGGGGGAGTTGGGTCTCCACGGCGCCAAGCTCGTGAGCGACCCGCGGCATGCCGTAGACGACGCAGGTTTTCTCATTCTGCCCGATGGTGCGCGCCCCGGCGTGGCGCATCTTCAGCAAACCGGCAGCGCCATCACGGCCCATACCGGTGAGGATGACACCGACAGCATTGCGCCCCGCAAGCTCTGCGACCGAATCGAAGAGCACGTCGACGGAGGGGCGGTGACCGTTCACCGGATCGCGTTCGACAAGGCGGCAGCACGGTGCTGACGGATTGGTGACTTGCAGGTGGCGATCGCCGCCAGGCGCAAGATAAATCTTTCCGATTTCCAGGCGCGCACCGTCGGTTGCCTCCTGAACCACGGGCGCGCAGAGACGATTGAGCCGCTCGGCGAAACTTTTCGTAAATGTCGACGGCATGTGCTGGGTAATGACCGTCGGCGGGCAGTTCACCGGGAATTTCTGTAAAACAGTGATCAACGCTTCCACGCCGCCGGTCGAGGAACCGATGGCGACGATCTTGCGGCCGACACGGAAATCGACCGGTTTGGCAGGCGCCGCGACGGCTGCGGCCGGCGAAGGCATCGCCCGCTTGGAGCGGGCTGCGGCCTTGACCTTGTCAGCGAGGTCGCCGAAGGGGCGCGACTCGCCGGGCAGCGGCTTGCCGACGCAGTCGAAGGCGCCGATTTCCAGCGCGGCCAGCGTCGCTTCCGCGCCGCGATGGGTCATGCTGGAGACCATGATGACCGGCATGGGGCGCAGGCGCATGATCTTTTCGAGGAATTCGAGGCCGTTCATGTTCGGCATCTCGATGTCCAGCGTCACCACGTCGGGGTTCAGCCGCTTGATCGCCTCGCGCGCTTCCAGCGCATCGCCCGCCTGGCCGATAACGCTGACGTCGGGATCGGAATTCAGGATGGCCGAGATCAGGCCGCGCATGGTCGGCGAATCGTCGACGACGAGGACACGGGCGGGTGCGCTCATGCCTTCCTCCCCGCGCCCTTGCCGATCAGGCGGTAGGTGGTGATGCCGATATTGTCGAACAGGTTCTTGGCGTCGCCCGAGACACGCTCGGAATGGCCGATATAGAGATGGCCGCCGGGCGACAGGGTCTGGGCGAAACGCTGCCAGATGCGCATCTGCGTCGGCTCGTCGAAATAGATGACGACATTGCGGCAGAAGATCACGTCGAACGTGCCCTTGAACGGCCATTGCGCCATCAGGTTCAGCTCGTTGAAGGTGATCAGCCGTTTGACGCGGTCGTCGATCTGGTATTTGCGGCGCGGATCGCCACTGTCGCGGAACCATTGCTTGCGCATGGCGGGCGAGACGGTTTCCAGCGCCGATTCGTCGTAGCAGCCGGCCCGGGCCAGCGCCAGGATCTTCGGGTCGATATCGGTCGCCAGGATGCGGATGTCATATTCGGCGGCGTTCGGCATCAGGGAGAGCAGCGTCAGCGCGATCGAATAGGGCTCCTGCCCGTCGGAACAGGCCGCCGACCAGATGCGCACCCGCCCCCCTGCTCTCGCGCGCGCCAGCAGATCCGGCAGCACATCGCTGCGCAGATGGTCGAAATGGTGGTTCTCGCGGAAGAAACGGGTGAAATTGGTGGTCAGGTGCGAGAGCATCTCGCGGCGCGGCGCGGCGCCGGCCGGCGAGGCCACCAGCTCGCAATATTCCCGGAACCCCGAGAGACCCAAGGTGCGGATATGCTTCGAAAGACGCGAATAGACCAGCGACGCCTTGGTGTCGTTCAGGTAGATGCCGGCGTCCGAATAGATCATCGCAGCGATCTCCGACAGGTCGCGCCGGGTCAGCGGATATTCACCGCTGGCCAGCACCTCGTTCGGTGACTGCTTGAAATCCATCTGGCCTGCCGCGCTCATGCCGCCTCGCTTTCGTGATCGGGGAAAAGGCCTTCCAGCTCGACAAGGCAGATCATGCGCTTGTCGATGGCGAGGATGCCGCGGGCGAACTGGCGCTCGATCTCCGAGGAGACTTCGGGCACCGGCTGAATGTTTTCGTCGGTCACCGTCAGGATGTCGGAGACCGCATCGACCAGCAGGCCGACGATCTTGCGGCCGACCTGGGCGACGATGATGACATGGCGCGGGGTCGGCTCGGCCGGGCGCATGCCCAGCCTTGCGGCGAGATCGACGATCGGCAACACGGCGCCGCGAAGATTGAGCACGCCCATCATATAGGCGGGCGAATGCGGCATCTTCGTCGCCGGCGTCCAGCCGCGGATCTCGCGCACCGACATGATGCTGACGCAAAATTCCTGGTTGCCGATGCGAAACGCGATGAGTTCGCGGCTCCCCTGGCTCAGATTTTTCACGACATACGACATGGACCAACCTTACGATGCGAGCGACATTTCCTGCCGGAGCGACTGGCCGCGCGAGGCCCCGACGACGGCGTCGACATCGAGGATCAGCGCGACGCGGCCGTCGCCCAGGATGGTGGCGGCGGCAATGCCCGGCACATGCATGTAGTTTGCCTCAAGACTCTTAATGACAACCTGACGCTGGCCCTGAATGGCATCGACCATCAGCGCGCGCTGGCCGCCGCCCTCGGATTCCACCAGCAACGCCACGCCTTCGACCGGATTGGCCTGCTGGGCGCGGAAGTTGAGGATGCGGCCGACATCGACCAGCGGGCAGAAGGAGTTGCGGATCGAGATCAGCCGCTGCGTCGCGCCGAAGGAGTGGATGGCGGCGGCTTCCGGCTGCAGCGTCTCGACGATGGCGGTGAGCGGCACGACCAGCGTCTGGCCGGCAACCGTGACAACCATGCCGTCGAGGACGGCGAGCGTCAGCGGCAGGCTCATCGAGAAGGTCGAGCCCTGACCGGGTTTCGACTGAATGCTGATGCGGCCGCCCAGCGCCTGGATCGAGCGCTTGACCACGTCCATGCCCACGCCGCGGCCCGAGAGGTCGGAGACCTTGTCGGCGGTCGAGAAACCGGCATGGAAGATCAGGTTGTCGATTTCCTCGTCCGACAGGTTGGCGTCGGCAGTGATCAGGTCGTTGTCGATCGCCTTCTGGCGGACCTTCTCACGATTGATGCCGGCGCCGTCGTCGGTCAGCTCGATGACGATGCGGCCCGAGCGATGCTTGGCGGTCAGCCGCACCGTGCCTTCCGGATTCTTGCCGGCGGCGATGCGCTTTTCCGGCATTTCCAGGCCGTGGTCGACGGCGTTGCGGATCATGTGGGTCAGCGGTTCCGCCAGCTTGTCGATGACGGTCTTGTCGACTTCTGTGTTTTCGCCCTCGGTGATCAGACGCACCGACTTGCCGGTGATGTCGGCGATTTCGCGCACGGTGCGGGCCATGCGCTGGAAGACCGGCTTGACCGGCTGGGCGCGGATGGCCATCACCGAATCCTGGATCTCGCGGGTGAGCTGTTGCAGCTCTTCCAGGCCCATGTTGATCGACGAGGTGCCGTTATTGTCGTTTTCGATGACGCTCTGCGACAGCATCGCCTGGTTGATGACCAGCTCGCCCACCAGGTTGATGAGGCGATCGACGCGGTCGAGATCGACGCGGATGGTCTGACCGGCGGCATTGGCGGCGTTGGCCGCATTCGCCTGGGCGGCGGCGCTGGCGGCGGGCGCTTCCTTCTTCTCGGCGCGGGCCGAGGCGGCGGCGGCGGCCTGCATCACGCCGGTGGCGGTTTCGGCAGCGGCGACGGCGGCGGCCACGACCGGCTCGACATGCATCTCGACATGCGGTTCGTCGCCGATAACCGGCTCGTCTTCCAGCAGCGACAGGTCGAACGGAACCGGGATCATCGGCCGCTCGTCATCGGCTTCTGCCTCTTCGGCGAGTTTGATGTCGAGTTCGCAATCCCATTCGGCGAATTCGAAGACGGAGCGGATGCCTTCCTCGCCCTTCTCGGTCTTGATCGAGATCGTCCAGGACAGATAGGAGCCTTCCGGGTCCATCCTGTCGAGCGTGGGCACGTCGCCGGTGTGGCAATGGATGCTCATCTCGCCGATGCGCGAAAGGTCGCGCAACAGGAGGGCGGCTTCATTGCCCTTGGAGAACAGTTCGGCGCGCGGCTTGAAGGTGACGGAGTAGGTCGGCGCCACCATCAGCACCTCCTCTTCCTCGCCGCCGAAGTCGTCGAAGGAGAAGGGGATCGGCTGGAAGCCGCTGGAATCGGTCGGCGCGGGCGCTGCAGCGACGGCCGGCTTCGCCGCCACCGGCTCCGGCGCTGCGTGAGCGGCGGGCTGCTCGCCATTGGCAAGCGCTTCCAGCTCCTTGACCAAAGCGCGGCTGCGCGATTCATCGACGGTGCCGCCGTCGCGGGCGGCATTGGTCAGGTCGGCGAGCACGTCCGCCGACTTCAGCATAACCTTCAGGACATCCTGGCTGGGCTCGAGCTTTCCGGATCGAACGCAATCGAGAGTGGTTTCGAAAACGTGAGCAAAGGCGACGAGATCGTCGAGCGCGAAGGCGCCCGCGCCGCCCTTGATCGAGTGAACCGCACGGAAGACTGCGTTCACCGTTTCCGGATCGCGGTCGCCGTCGTTCAGTTTCAAAAGGCCGGTTTCCAGTTCAGCGAGCTGTTCCTCGCATTCCTGGAAAAAAATCTCTCTGATTTCGTTCATATCCATAGGAGAAATTCCCGGCTCAGGCGGTTACACGCTCGATGGCATCGACCAGTTTCGTCGGATCGAAGGGCTTGACGATCCAGCCGGTGGCCCCGGCCTGGCGCGCGCGGTTCTTCTTTTCCGCATCGCTTTCCGTGGTCAGAACGAGGATCGGGATCGCCCGGTACTTCTCGTTGCGGCGCACGCCCTCGATGAAACCGAAACCGTCGAGACGCGGCATGTTGATGTCGGTCACGATCACGTCCGGATTGCATTCCTCCAGCACTTCCAGACCTTCCACGCCGTCCTCGGCCTGGATCGTCTCGAAACCCGCATTGTTGAGGGTCACGAGCAGCATGTTCCGGATCGTCCGTGAATCGTCCACGGTCAGCACTTTTTTCTTCATTGCGCGATCTCCTTGGAGAGAATCTGTTCGAAATTGACGCCGATGAGTTGCATGGTCTGTTCAAACGCACCGGACATCGGGCCGATGGTGAATGTCTTCTTGTCCGCTTCCCAGGCCTTGGCGCCGGCCACCAGCACCTGAACGCATTGCGTGCCGCAACGCTCGACCGCCGATGCGTCGACGGTGATGTCACTGCCGCGCAGAGACTGCAGCTTGCCGTGCAGCACCGACGCCGCGTTCAGGTCCAGCACCGCCGCCAGCTTGAGACTTTGCTCGCTCTTCTTGCCCGCCATCAGTTCATTCCTTGCCGTTTGCCTCGTGCATGCCGGTTATCGGCGGCGCCGGTCGACGCCGGAAAACGCCTCCGGGCCTGTCGCGATGCCGCCATGCATGGCCCCGTTATAGGGAAAGGTGGTAAACAAAGACCTCATCGCCGCGCCCCGATTCGAACGACACCGGAAGAAATTTCGTCACGAATGCCGGGATTGTGCCGTTGAGGGACGCTCAGGCCCGGCATCGACGCCGGTGCTGTCCGGTCGCGCCGCTCCTCCTGGCCCTGCCGGCGGATGCGGAAAGCGCGCACGGTTTCGCCGAGATCCACGATCAGGCTGTGCAGGTCGTCGGCGCCGGCGCTGCCGCGCGTGGCCTCGGCCGCCGCCCCGCCCGCCTGCGCCCCGATCTCGCCAAGCGCGCCGGTGACGGCGTCGAGGCCGCCGGCCTGCTCGCCGGTCTCGGCGGCGATGCCGGCGATCGCGGCGTTGATGTCGTTGACCTGGCGGACGATGCTGCGGATCGCCTCCTGGGTGCGGGCGACCTTGTCGACGCCGGTCTCCACCTGCGCCTTGGTGCCGGACACCAGCGTCTTGATTTCGCGGGCGGCATCCCCCGAGCGCTGGGCGAGCGCGCGCACCTCCTGCGCAACAACCGCGAAGCCGCGGCCGCTGTCGCCGGCGCGCGCCGCCTCGATGCCGGCGTTCAGCGCCAGAAGATTGGTCTGGAAAGCGATCTCGTCGATGACGCCGATGATCTGGCCTATCTGTTCGGCAGACGCTTCGATGCCGGCCATGGCGGCGATCGCCTGGCCGACGATTTCGCCGCTCTGCTCGACGGAGGCGCGGGTGGCGGCGGCGTCTCGCTCGGCATTGCGGGTCTGGCTCGCGGTCTCGCGCACACGGGCGGCGATGTCGCCAAGGCGATTGGCGGTCTCGAGCAATTTTTTCGACTGGGCATCGGATTGGCTCGCCAGCGCCCCGGTATCGCCGCCGAGGCTGGCGGTTGCCGCCGCCGCCTGTTCGGCGCCGTCGGCGATGGCGCCGAGCGTGGCTTCCATTTCGCCGAGCGCGCCGTTCAGGGTCTCGACCAGCGGCGCATAGGCAGCCGGGCCATCGGTGCCGGCGCGCGCCGTCAGGTCGCCGGCGGCCAGCGCCTCGACCACCGGGCCGAAGATGCTGATGACCTCAGCATGGTCGGCGGCGCGCTGCTCTTCCAGCTTGCGCCTGTGCTCGAAGCGCTGCTGGTTGAAGCGCAGCGACACGGCGATCTCGATGTCGACCATGACCATGCGGATGAGCGCGGAGAGGATTTCGGCCGTCTCGCGCGCCTTGCGCCGCGACGACGGCAGCAGATGCCAGCCCTGCATCTCGCCGACAAGGCCGGAAACCAGATGCTCCAGCACCACCGCATGGCCGGCGACATGCCAGCGCGGATCGATGCCCATGCGCGCCTCGGCATCCGACAGCAGTTTGACGCGCTCGGCATAGAGATTGTCGAAGCGGGCGTCGGTCAAAACGTCCCAATGGGAGGATTGCAGGTCGTGCAGGCGCTCGATCTGGCGTTCGCTGGTGAAGACGCGGGCGGCGTCGGGATAAGTCTGGAAGCGCTGGAACAGGTCGCGCAGCGCCGCCTGCACATGCGGCTGGATCGCCGGGCGCCAGTTGCGCACCCGGTCGCAGGCGGCATCGTCGAGGCCGGCAAAGCGCAGGCGGTCACGCAGGCTGCCCTGCGTTTTCTCCATGCGCTCCGATGTCTGCCCCTCGCTCAACGCCAATCCTCGAATTCTCTGTTTACGCTGGTCTTTCCGGGTAAGCCGGGCGCATTTGCGCCAACGGCGCCGCTCCGGGCGAACAGACGCGACTTTGCCCGCGCGCGAAAACCGCCCGTGCTGGACCTCATTTTTCTGAAAAATACCGGCTCTATCCGGTACGGCGGACTGGCGTCATGCCCATGGCGATCCCCCAAATCGGGATGCCGTTCCGACGTTCCCTTGCAGGAATAGGTGTCATTCCTTGCCTGAAGGTTAAGAGTCCGCGCTTTGCGGGCACGCCTCTTGCGCCTGTTTCATCGCATTCCCCCGCCGATTCGACAATATCCGCCGGTCGGAAAGCTGGCGCGCAAGCTCCGCGCAAGGCCACCATGCCATCATCAAGTTGCAGGATGACAATGATGTCAGCAAGGAAAGAGCAATGATTGTTCTCGGCATGGGCGCTTCGCTTATCACCACCTTGATTCTGGCGGCCGTTTTCCTGCAGCTCGATATTGAACTGGGACGGAAGTCCGCGCCGGCGCGCATCTTCTGAACCGCTTTTAGATTGATAAGTCTGCGGCAACGCCAGACCCAAAACAGGCAGACGGACCCACCGGCATCAGGCCGGTCTCCGCAAGGCCGATTTCAGAGAAAAAGGCGCGGGACATCATGACCCGCGCCTTTTTCATTCCGGAACTAGCCCACCATCCCGCGCCAGGCGCGGGCATAGGCGGCAAGCGCCTCTCCGTCGCGCACGCCATGCAGCGCCGTCTTCGGCGCCAGATGCGCCTTGTCGCCGAGCACAAGGCCGGCGGTGCCGAGGCTGGTGCCGGTGGATCCCTCGCTGACGCGCACCGGCCGACCGGTCGCGACCGACAACATGTCGAGATAGGCACCATTCACCGCAAACGGGCCTTCGACGATGGTGCCGCCATCGGCGCCGATGAGATCGAGACAGGTGGCCGACATCAACGCCAGATACCAGGAGACGACCAGCAGCCGTTCGCCGGGCGTCAGCCCCGCCTCCTCGACGGTGAAGCGCCCTTCCCGATCCGGATACGGGCCGGAGCCGCTCGGCAGCGACGGCAGGTAGGCGATGGTTCCGTCCAGCACCCGCCGGCGCTCACCTTCCGTCACCGGCACCAGCCCCTGCGGGGCGAGCAACTGGAAGGCGCGGCCGCCCATGAAGCGGGCTGAGGGCACCGGCTGGCCGAGCGCATTGACATTGACCAGCGTATCGCGCCTGTCGTCCAGTGCCATCGCGCGGCCGCCGACGGCCATGATCACCACCCAGGTTCCGGTCGAGACCACGGAGAAGGGCGGCGCGGCCGCCCAGAGATGCGGCAGCAGCGAGGCGTTGGAGTCATGCAAGCCGCAATAGACCGGCATGTCGGCGGGCAGGCCGGTTTCGGCGGCAATGTCGGGGCGCAAGGGGCCAAGCTTTTCGTCGGCGCGGCGCATCGGCGGCATTTTCCTGCGCCAGCCCATGCGGTCGACCAGCGTCGAATAATCCGCCGTCCACGGGTTCCACAGGTCGGTATGGCAGCCGATGGAGGTGATCTCGTTGGCCAGCACGCCGGTCAGGCGGAAGGCCCAGTATTGCGGATAGGTGAGGATCGTCGCGACGTTTGCGAATTGTTTCGGAAAGCTCTTGGCCTGCCAGAACAGTTGCGCGCCGACATTCAGTCCGCCGGGCAGCGGCGGCGAGCCGGTCTCGGCAAAGGGCGGGCGCATGGCGCGATAGGCATAGGCCGTCTCTTCCGGGCCGACATGTTCGTAATCCAGCACCGGCAGGGCGAGTTCGCCTGTTTCATCGAGCACGGCGATGGTCGCGCCATGCGCCGTGATCGAGATGGCCTCGAAACCGTGTTCGCGGTGCAGTTCCCTGAGCGCCGATTTGAGGAAGGAAGACAGCGCCTCGGTGTCGAAATGCGGAAAAGGTGGCGTGTCGATCACGCGGTTCGGCGTGGTGCGCGCCGCGATCTCGCGGCCGGCCTGCAGGTCGAAGACCACCAGCTTGGCATTGGTCTTGCCGATATCGATGACGGCGACGCGTGATGCATTCATGAGTTCCGGTTTCCCCTCCCGATAATGTGCTGCTTCAGGCGCCCGTGGCGCGGCCGGCCTCGGCCTCGGCCTTGGCGACGATCAGGCGCACGCCCGCCTCCTCCAGCATCGCGGCATGGCGATCCTCGATGCCGGCATCGGTGATGACGGTGGAAATGCGCGGCAGGGCGCAGAGGATCAGGCTGGAACGCTGGTGGAATTTCGAGGAATCGGCCAGCACCACCAGTTCGTCGGCCTGGTCGATGAGCTTCTGCTCGGCCTGGATCAGCAGCGGATCGGTTTCCATCAGCCCTAGCGGCCCCAGCCCCTGCGCCCCCATGAACATGCGCCGCGCATAAAAATTGCGGGTCACGTCGTTTTCGAAGGGCGACAGGATCACGCCCTGCTCGCGATAGACGACACCGCCGGAGAGCATGATCGTGTTCTTCGAATGCTTGAGCAGGTGCTCAGCAATCGGAAAGGAATTGGTGAAGACATGCAGGCGGCGGGTGGCGAGGAAATGCACCATCTGGAAGGTGGTCGTGCCGCCATTGATGATGACCGGATCGCCATCCTCGCACAGCGCCACTGCCTCGCGGGCAATCGCCTGCTTCTGGCGGGCATGCATCGCCTCGTTGACGCTGAAGGGCCGGCCGGCCAGCCCAACGAATTGCGGCGGATGCAGCGCCTCGGCGCCACCGCGCACCCGGCGCAGCTTCTTTTGCACATGCAGCGCGGCGATATCGCGGCGAATGGTGGCCTCCGAGCTTTCGGTCAGTTCCACCAGTTCGGCGACGGACACCATCGGCTTGCCCTGAATGGCCGAGAGGATGATGCGATGGCGTTCCGTTTCGTGCATGATGCCTCCAATTACGATCCAGCTTCCATTCCTTCTGCGCATTGTCAATCAAAAACAATCAAAATTCCGCATGACGGCGGCATTCATGATTGAACATGATCGCTCATGATTGACAATGACCGAAATTTCATGAGATTTGAGCCCATGATCGGCGCCGGCGGCAGGCCCGGCAGGGAGGAAGTCAGCATGGCAAGGGAAAACGACGGCGCGCGTCTGGCGAACCTGTGGGACGAGGCGAAGGCGGCCGGCATGAGCGAGCCGGAACGACTGCTCTATCGCTCCAATCTTCTCGGCTCCGACAAGCGCATCACCAATTATGGCGGCGGCAACACCTCGGCCAAGGTGATCGAGCGCGACCCGTTGACGGGTGGCGATGTCGAGGTGCTCTGGGTCAAGGGCTCTGGCGGCGATGTCGGCACCATCAAGCTCGACGGTTTCGCCACCCTCTACATGGAGAAGCTGGAGGCGTTGAAGCGCCTCTATCGCGGGCTCGCCTATGAGGACGAGATGGTCGGCTACCTGCCGCATTGCACCTTCAACCTCAATCCCCGCGCCGCCTCCATCGATACGCCGCTGCATGCCTTCGTGCCGAAGAAGCATGTCGACCATATGCACCCGGATGCGATCATCGCCATCGCCGCCTCGCAAAACAGCAAGGAATTGACCCAAAAGATCTTCGGCGACGAGATCGGCTGGTTGCCCTGGAAGCGCCCCGGCTTCGAACTCGGCCTGTGGCTGGAGAAATTCTGCCGAGAAAACCCGAATGCGCGCGGAGTCATCCTCGAAAGCCATGGGCTGTTCACCTGGGGCGATACCGCCCGCGAGGCCTATGAGACGACCGTCGAGATCATCAACCGGGCGATTGCCTGGCTGGAAGGCGAGATCGAGGGCGATGTCTTCGGCGGCGCCAAGGTTCCGACCCTGCCCGCAGCCGAACGCCGCGCCGTCGCGCGCAAACTGATGCCGGTCATTCGCGGGCTGATCAGCGCCGACGAGCGCAAGCTCGGCCATTTCGACGACAGCGACGCCGTGCTCGAATTCGTCTCCTCGCAGCAGCTGAAAGCGCTGGCCGCCCTCGGCACGAGCTGCCCGGACCACTTCCTGCGCACAAAAATCCGGCCGCTGGTCGTCGATTTCGACCCGGCCAAGCCCGATGTCGAGGCGACGCTGGCCGGCCTGCCGGCAGCCCTTGAGGCGTATCGCCAGGATTACACCGCCTATTACACGCGCTGCCGCCGTGACAACAGCCCTGATATGCGCGATCCCAACGCCGTCGTCTATCTGGTGCCTGGCGTCGGCATGATCACCTTCGCCAAGGACAAGGCGACGGCGCGCATTTCCGGCGAGTTCTATGTCAATGCGATCAATGTCATGCGCGGCGCCTCCTCGGTCTCCACCTATGTGGGTCTCGCCGAGCAGGAAGCCTTCGACATCGAATACTGGCTGCTCGAAGAGGCCAAGCTGCAGCGCATGCCCAAAGCCAAGCCGCTGGCCGGCCGCATCGCTTTCATCACCGGCGGCGCCGGCGGCATCGGCAAGGCGACGGCTCACCGGCTGCTTTCCGAAGGCGCCTGCGTGATGATCGCCGATATCGACCGGGCGGCGCTCGACACCGCCGAGGCCGAGCTTGCCGGCCGTTACGGCAAGGACGTGGTGCGGGCGGTGGCGATGAACGTCACCGACGAGGCGCTGGTGATCGAAAGCTTCGAGAAGACGCTGAGCGAATTCGGCGGCCTCGATATCCTCGTCTCCAATGCCGGCCTCGCCTCTTCCGCCGCCATCGAAGATACCAGCCTCGACCTCTGGAACCGCAACATCTCCATCCTCGCGACCGGCTATTTCCTCGTTGCGCGCGAGGCCTTCCGGGTGTTCCGCGCCCAGAAGGCCGGCGGCAATATCGTCTTCGTCGCCTCCAAGAACGGGCTTGCCGCCTCCCCCGGCGCCTCGGCCTATTGCACGGCCAAGGCGGCGGAAATCCACCTCGCCCGCTGCCTGGCGCTGGAGGGGGCGAGCGCCCAGATCCGCGTCAACACCGTCAATCCCGACGCCGTGCTGCGCGGCTCGAAGATCTGGTCCGGCGAATGGAAGGAACAGCGCGCCGCTGCCTACAAGACCGACGACCTGGAGGCGCACTACCGCGAGCGCTCGATGCTGAAGCTCAGCGTCTTCCCGGAGGATATCGCCGAGGCGATCTACTTCCTCGCCTCCGACATGTCGGCGAAATCAACCGGCAATATCATCAACGTCGACGCCGGCAATCAGCAGTCGTTCACGCGCTAATTTTGATCCTGCGGGCCGCGAGGCCCGCGGGGTCGTTCATGGTTCTGGGAGGAAAGCATGACACAGACGAAAATTCCGGCGGAGCTGATCGCGGCCGTCAACGACAAGCGCCGCGCCGCGCTCGATGCCGATTATGCGGCGCTGGGCGAGCATCTCTCCCGGCGCGGCATCGATATCGAGGCGGTGAAATCGAAGGTGGCGGGTTACGGCGTCGCCGTGCCCTCCTGGGGGGTCGGCACCGGCGGCACGCGTTTTGCCCGTTTCCCCGGCCCCGGCGAGCCGCGCCATATCTTCGACAAGCTCGACGATTGCGGCGTCATCCAGCAGATGACCCGGGCGACGCCGACCGTATCGCTGCATATTCCCTGGGACAAGGTGGACGATATCGCCGGCTTGAAGGCGTATGGCGAAAGCCTCGGCCTCGGCTTCGACGCGATGAATTCCAACACGTTTCAGGATCAGCCGGGACAGACCCATTCCTACAAATACGGCTCGCTTTCCCATGCCGATGCGGCAACCCGGGCGCAGGCGGTCGAGCACAATATCGAATGCATCGAGATCGGCCGCGCCTTGGGTTCCAAGGCGCTGACGGTGTGGATCGGCGACGGCTCCAACTTCCCCGGCCAGAGCAATTTCACCCGCGCATTCGAGCGTTATCTCGACTCGATGAAGGCGATCTATGCCCGCCTGCCCGATGACTGGCGCGTCTTCACCGAACACAAGATGTTCGAGCCGGCCTTCTATTCGACCGTGGTGCAGGACTGGGGCACGAACTACCTGATTGCGCAGGAGTTGGGGCCAAAGGCCTTCTGCCTCGTCGATCTCGGCCACCACGCGCCGAACACCAATATCGAGATGATCGTCGCCCGCCTGATCCAGTTCGGCAAGCTCGGCGGCTTCCATTTCAACGATTCGAAATATGGCGACGACGATCTCGATACCGGCTCGGTCGATCCCTACCGGCTGTTCCTCGTCTTCAACGAGCTGGTGGATGCGGAAACGCGCGGTGCTGCCGGTTTCGAGCCCGCCCATATGCTCGACCAGAGCCACAACGTCACCGATCCCATCGAAAGCCTGATGGTCAGCGCCATGGAGGTACAGCGCGCCTATGCGCAGGCGCTGCTGGTCGACCGCGAGGCGCTTTCCGGCCTTCAGGAAGCCAATGACGCGCTGATGGCCTCGCAGACGCTGAAGCAGGCCTTCCGTACCGATGTCGAGCCGATCCTCGCCATGGCGCGGCTGGAAGCCGGCGGCGCCATCGCCCCGGTCGCCGCCTATCGCGCGTCCGGTTATCGCGCCGCCGTCGCGGCAGAGCGCCCGGCCGTCACCGGTTCGGGCGGCGGCATCGTCTGAAAAAGAAAGTGCAGGGCGGTCAGATGCCCTGGCCGCCCTGCACCAGCCCGGGAGCCGGCGTCAGCGACAGGCTGCGCGCCAGCGTCGCCAGCAGATCCGTCTGCGAAATGATGCCGAGCACCCGCTCGTCCTCGTCGACCACCACGACGGCGTGGGCGACGCCGTCGGTCAGGCGCGGCAGCAGGCCGATGGCCCGGTCGCCGGGTTTTGCACGCGCGGCCGGCGAGACCGGCAGCGGATGGCCGGGCGTGGCCGATGCCAGTTCGCGCAGGCCCACGGTGCCGGCGAGCCGCCCTTCGGGGTCGACGACCGGCAGGGTGCGGACGTCGTGATCCAAAAGCAGGGCGCGCGCCGTTTCCGGTCTCGCATCGGCCTGTACGGTGACCACGTCGCGCGACATGATGTCGGCGCAGGCCATTTCGCCGCGCTGGCGCATCAGCGCATGCAATTCCACTTCGCGCAGCAGGGCGTCGAGATCGGCGCGGTCGATGTCGAGGGTTTCGTTCATGCCGGCGAGCGCGGCGTCGATGTCGCGCGAATCGAAGCCGACGCGCGCCGTCGCCGGCTTGTCGTCGGTCTTGTGGGTATTGACAGGGGCTGCGGGCCGGTGCGGATATTGCCGCCCGGCAAGGCGATGGAAGGCAAGGCCGATGGCGACCAGCATCGCCGAATTGACCGCGACCGGGATCAGCGGAAACCAGAAGCCGGCGCGCGCCACCGCCGCGCCGCCGATCACCGCCGTCAGCGCCGCAGCACCCCCCGGCGGATGCAGGCTGCGGGTCAGCGACATGGCGAGGATCGCCAGCGACACGGCAATGCCGGTGGCGATCATCGGATCCTTGACGAAATAGACCACGGTGACGCCCACCAGCGCCGAAATCGTATTGCCACCGACGATCGACCAGGGCTGGGCCAGCGGACTGGCCGGCACCGCAAACAGCAGCACGGCGGAGGCCCCGATCGGGGCGACGATAAGCGGCAGGCTGGCATCGGCGCCGAAGGTCAGCGCGCAGACGAGGCCGGTGAGGCAGATGCCGATCAAGGCGCCGATGCAGCCGATCAGCCGCTCGCGCAGCGTTGCGCCCGCGAGAATCGGCGTAAACAGCCTGAACCCCGATAGTTTGCCTGCCTGTCGACTCTTTTCATGCCCCGGATTGCTCATTGCCCTGCACTTTGCCACGTATTGTCATCCACCGTGGCTTATCTGCCTGGAATGCCGGCAAGACAAGGAAAGACTCCGCCGTTCTCGCCCGGAAAAGCGAAGAGTTTTTCCGGGCGTGTTTTCCGGGCTGTTGCCTGCCGTCAGCCGGCGGCAGGTTTCGCGTCCGGATCGAAACTGTACTTGAAATCGCAATGGCTGGCGCCTTCCATCACCGTCTGGGTCCGTTCCAGCGTGATGCGTGGATCGTAGCCGGTACAGAACACGCCATCGCGATTGCACGACAGCAGGTGGCCGATCTTGCCGAGACCCATCTCCTTGTAGGTCTCGGCGTAGCGACAGCGCTTGACGTTGTAGTGGAATTCCGTGTCGGTCGCCTTGGTGACCTCGATCACCAGCGCGTCATCCTGTGTCCAAAGATCCTGCAATTCCTGGAAGGTGCGCAGCGAGGTGCCGCCCGGCGTCCTGGCGGCGAAACTCCGGCCAGCTTTGACTGCCGCCTTGCGGATGGCGCTGTCGATGATGGATTGCGCCATCTCCTCGCCCAGCCTTTCGCGCATTTCCTCGTAGATCGGCGCGATGATACCCGCCTCGATCGTGCGTCGTGCAAGAATGCCGATTTCGCCGTCCATTGCGCTGCGCGAGGAAACCTGTTCGTCCGTGCTCATGCCATGCTCCTTGGTCTTGTCGCCTCTGTTTTATCAGCTCCGCCCCGGCAATGCACGCCGGACCGCGCGCCGGCGGCCATGCCGTTTTTTGGCAAAGTTTTGTCGAAACCGAACACTTCACCCGATTGAAAGGCTTGTTAGCCGGCTGCATTTGGTGTTGGACTGCCGTCCGTCAAAATGCCGAAGGGCCGTTTCAGGACGAGCCGTTCGGCGAGGGTGGAGAACGGGATGAAAATCGGAGCGTTGAAGGAGCGCGCGGACAACGAGTCGCGCGTGGCGATGACGCCTGACTCTGCGCAAGCGTTGCAGAAGCTCGGGCATGAGTGCCTTGTGGAAACGGGTGCCGGGCTTGGGGCCGGTCTTTCGGACGACGCCTATCGCGCCGCAGGCGTCACGGTGGTCGACAGTGCGGGGACGCTGTTTGAGGCCGCCGATATCATCGTCAAGGTGCGGCCGCCGACGACGGAGGAGACCGACAGGCTTTCTTCTGGCAAAACGCTGATTTCGTTCTTCTATCCGGCGCAGAACACGGCTCTTCTGGAGCAGGCGAAGGACAAGGGCGCGAACGTCATCGCCATGGACATGGTGCCGCGCATTTCCCGCGCGCAAAAGATGGATGCGCTGTCGTCGATGGCCAACATTGCCGGCTACCGCGCGGTGATCGAGGCGGGTAACAATTTCGGCCGCTTCTTCACCGGCCAGGTGACCGCCGCCGGCAAGGTGCCGCCGGCCAAGGTGCTGGTGATCGGCGCCGGCGTCGCCGGCCTTGCCGCCACCGGCGTGGCCGTCTCGCTCGGCGCACAGACCTATGCCTTCGACGTGCGGCCGGAAGTGGCCGAGCAGATCGAATCGATGGGCGCCGAATTCGTCTATCTCGACTTCAAGGGCAGTGTGCAGGATGGGGCGGCGACCGGCGGTTATGCCGCGCCGTCTTCGCCGGAATTCCGCGAGAAGCAACTGGAAAAATTCCGCGAACTCGCCCCGCAGATGGACATCGTCATCACCACGGCGCTGATCCCTGGCCGCGACGCGCCAAAACTGTGGCTGGCCGACATGGTCGCGGCGATGAAGACCGGCTCTGTCGTCGTCGATCTCGCCGCCGAGCGCGGCGGCAATTGCGACCTGACGGTCGCGGACCAGAAGATCGTCTCGCCCAACGGCGTCACCATTATCGGCTATACCGATTTCCCGAGCCGCATGGCGGCGCAGTCCTCGGCGCTCTATTCCACCAACATCCGCCACATGTTGGCCGACCTGACGCCGGCCAAGGACGGCAAGATCGTCCACAACATGGAAGACGACGTCATCAGGGGCGCGACGGTCGCCTATGAAGGCGCGATCACTTATCCCCCGCCGCCGCCGAAGATCGCGGCGATTGCCGCCCAGAAGCCGAAGGAAAAGGTCAAGGAACTGACGCCGGAGGAGAAGCGGGCCAAGGAAACCGCCGCCTTCAAGGCACAGACCAGGAGCCAGGTCGGGCTGCTGGTCATCGCCACCGCGCTGCTGCTGCTGGTCGGGGCCTATGCGCCGTCGGCCTTCATGAGCCACTTCATCGTCTTCGTGCTCGCCTGTTTCGTCGGCTTCCAGGTCATCTGGAACGTCAGCCATTCGCTGCACACGCCACTGATGGCGGTGACCAATGCCATCTCGGGCATCGTCATCCTTGGGGCATTGCTGCAGATCGGCTCCAGCAGCTGGCTGGTGGTGGTGCTGGCGGCGCTTTCCGTGCTGATCGCCACGATCAACATCGTCGGCGGCTTCCTCGTCACCCGGCGCATGCTCGCCATGTTCCAGAAGTCGTGATCGGGGGGAACTGACATGACCATCGGTATCGTATCGGCCGCCTATATCGCGGCTGCCGTTCTCTTCATCCTGTCGCTCGGCGGGCTCTCGGGCCAGGAAAGCGCCAAGCGCGCCGTCTGGTACGGCATCGTCGGCATGGGGCTTGCCGTCATCGCCACTGTGTTCGGGCCTGATGTCGGCAACTGGTTCATCGTTCTGCTGATGATCGCCGGCGGCGCCGTGCTCGGTGCATTCGTCGCTGCCCGCGTGCAGATGACGGAAATGCCGCAGCTTGTCGCGGCGCTGCACTCCTTCGTCGGTCTCGCCGCTGTGTTCATCGGCTTTAACGCCCATCTGGAGGCGGCGCATGTCGCCGGCCTCGACGAGGCGGCGCGCGCGACGCTCACTGGCTTTGCCAAGATCCTCGCCCATAAGGAGCCGGTGGAACTGGCGATCATGAAGGTCGAGGTCTTCCTCGGCGTCTTCATCGGCGCGGTCACCTTCACCGGCTCCGTCGTCGCTTTCGGCAAGCTGGCCGGCAAGGTCGACGGCAAGGCCAAGAAGCTGCCGGGCGGACATCTGCTCAATGCAGGTGCTGCGCTTCTGTCGGTCATCCTGCTGGTGATGTATTTCAACGGCGCCGGCGCCTGGACGCTGGTTCTGATGACGCTCGCCGCCTTCTTCATCGGCTACCACCTGATCATGGGCATCGGTGGCGCCGACATGCCGGTGGTGGTATCGATGCTGAACAGCTATTCCGGCTGGGCGGCCGCCGCCATCGGCTTCACGCTCGGCAACGACCTGTTGATCGTTACCGGCGCGCTGGTCGGCTCCTCGGGTGCGATCCTGTCCTACATCATGTGCAAGGCGATGAACCGCTCCTTCGTCTCGGTCATCCTCGGCGGCTTCGGCACCACCTCCGGTCCGGCGATGGAAATCTCCGGCGAGCAGGTGGCGATCGACGTCGACGGCGTCGCCGCAGCCCTCAGGGATGCCGATAGCATCATCATCGTGCCGGGCTACGGCATGGCGGTGGCGCAGGCGCAAGGGCCGGTCTCGGAGCTGACCCGCAAGCTGCGCTCCGAAGGCAAGGAGGTGCGCTTCGCCATCCATCCGGTCGCCGGCCGCCTGCCGGGCCATATGAACGTGCTGCTCGCCGAAGCCAAGGTGCCCTACGACATCGTGCTGGAAATGGATGAGATCAACGACGACTTCCCCAATACCGACGTCGTCATCGTCATCGGCTCCAACGACATCGTCAATCCGGCCGCCCAGGAAGACCCGAACTCGCCCATCGCCGGCATGCCGGTTCTGGAAGTGTGGAAAGCCAAGCAGGTGTTCGTCTCCAAGCGCGGCCAGGGCACCGGTTATTCCGGCATCGAGAACCCGCTGTTCTACAAGGACAACACCCGCATGTTCTACGGCGACGCAAAGGACAGTATCAACAAGTTGCTCGCCGCCCTGCAAAGCGGGCACTGACGAAAAGGGCTGTGCTGTCAAAACGGCAGCGCAGCCCGACCGCACGCCACTGGACAGTCGCCACGTCCTGTGGTCAACCGGTCTCCAAACCGGTTGAGGAGCGACCCCGTGCATCTTTCCATGTGGACCTATCCTTGGGATGTTCAGGACCAGGGGGTGGAAGCGATCTCGGCCGAGCTTTCCGGCCGAGCCGGCGTCAATACGATCAGCATCGCCGCCTCCTACCATGCCGGCCGTTTCCTGCAGCCGCGCAGCCCGACGCAAAAAGCTTATTTTCCCGAGGACGGCACAGTCTATTTCCGGCCGGACGAAACGCTGTGGCAGGACAAAACCATCCGCCCCCTGATGGCGCAGAACGTCACCGAGCGCGGCGACATGCTCGACGCCCTCATCCGCGCGCGGCGTGAAGGCGGGCTGAACGTCTCCGCCTGGACCGTCTGCCTGCACAATACGCGGCTCGGCATGCTGCATCCCGGCCATGTCACCCGCAATGCCTTCGGCAATCCGAACTATTACAATCTCTGCCCGTCGAGCCCGGCGGCACGCGACTACGCCATCACCCTGGTGCGCGACATCTCCGGCAATTACCGGCCGGACATGCTGGAACTGGAAAGCCCCAACTTCCTTGGCTTCGCCCATGAATATCATCACGAAAAGGACGGCGTGGGGCTGAATGCCGAGGACGATTTCCTGCTGTCGCTGTGCTTCTGCGCCCATTGCACGGCGCGGGCGGAACAGGCAGGCGTGCCGATCGAGGGCGCGCGGCGCAGCGTCGCCGGCTTCATCGCCGAGGCCTGCGAACGCGTCCTTCCCGAAAAGCAGTTCGCGGATTTCCCGGAGGCTGGCATCGACGCCTTCCGCCACCACGAAGACCTCCATGCCTTCCTCGCCTGGCGCAGTGAGCCGGTGACCAGCCTGCTCGGCGAAATCAAGGCCGCCGCCCGCCCCTCGACCCGCATCGTGCTGCTCGACGGCCCGAACGGCTGGCGCGGCGGCGTCGATCTGGCCGCCGTCGGCCGTCTTCTGGATGGCATGGTCCTCTGCTGCTACAACATGCAGCCGGAGGCAATCGGCGCGGCGATCCGCGACGCCCGCATCATGCTCGGCGCGGAGGCCTTCCTCGGGCTCGGCCTGCGCCTCTTCTACCCGGAAGTCGATGGCCCCGATATTCTCGCCGCGCGCGTCAAATTCGCGGTCGAAGCCGGGGCGGAAGGCGTCAATTTCTACAATTACGGGCTCGTGCCGGCCGGGCGCCTCGACTGGGTGCGCGCGGCCGTCGAAACCCTTGCGCCGGCGCATTGACGCCACCGGGGATGGCTTCTATCTGCCTCTCCATGGACAAGACGATGCCGACACCCCGCCGGACCAAACACAGCCTCGATGCCTTCAAGTCGATCATCCGCCGCATCGAGCGCGGCCGTGACCCCGTGGCGTTGCGCTGGCAGGCGATCCTCGGGCTCGTCGATCTCAGCATCCTCGCCTTCTTTATCCTCGGCCCCTATTTCCGCTCCGGGCCGTCCTATCTGGTCGTTGACTATGCCATCGCCGTGTGGATCTTCGCCGAGCTTTTTGCCCGTGCGATCGCCGCGCCGTCGCTTGGCGAATTCTTTCGCCGGCCGATGATCTGGATCGATATCGCCGTCTTCGCGACGCTTCTGTTTCCCGATGTGCTGTTCAACTTCGCCTTTCTGCGCGTCATGCGCATTTGGGCGATCGCGCACAGCCCGTTGCTGCACGCGGCGCTGCGCCGGGCCGGCTGGTCGCGGCTGCGCGACGTGGTGCAGGCCTGCTTAAACTTCCTCGTCTTCCTGTTCATGGTGACCGGCTTCGTCTACACCACCTTCTTCTATGGGCGGCCGGGCGGAGAAGGCTTCGTGGACGCGCTGTATTTTACCGTCGCCACCATCACCACCACCGGCTTCGGCGACATCACGCTGCCGGGAACGCTCGGCAAGCTGACCTCGGTGGTGACGATGATCGTCGGCATTTCGCTGTTCGTGCGTCTGGCGCAGGCAGTGGTGCGGCCGAACAAGGTGCATTTCCCCTGCCCCGCCTGCGGCCTGCAGCGCCACGACGTCGATGCCGTACACTGCAAGGCCTGCGGCACGCTGCTCAACATCCCCAATGACGGGGATTGATCAGGCCAGCGACGGGGCCACACCGCCGGCAAAAGCCGCCTCGACGATATCGGCAAGGCGCGCTTCGTGCAGCGGCGCAAGAAAATTCACCGCCAGACGCCCGTCGCCGCAATGCGCCACCGCACAACCGATATTGGCGGCGAACCCATCGATGGACAGCAGCACATGATCGGGAATGCCGAGCGTCGTCAGCGTCGTCAGCCAGGCCGAGCGCTGCGACAGCTCCACGATGGTGCAGGCGCGGCTCGATGCGCGCACCAGGCCCGCGCCGAGCACGATGATGCGGCCCGGCTGGCGCAACCGATAGACCTGAGGGGGCGTTCGCTCCTCGTTACGCCGTTGAAAACCTGTATTTTTCTGAACATCAAATCGCATGGGCTTCTCCGGACGCAAGGATGGCGCAGCCTGCCATTGCAAGCTTTCGCGGAGCCGACTTGAAAACACCGCAATCAAGGATAATCTATATCCTTAAAAGGGGCTGATGACATGAACTTGAAAAGCCAGGTGGAATGGGCCCTGCATTGCGCCGCGGTTCTCGCGGGGCTGCCGGAAGGACGCTATCTCTCCACCAAGGCGCTGGCCGAATTCCATGGCCTTCCGAAGGAATATCTGTCGAAGGCGCTGCAGGGCCTGTCGCAGGCGAAGCTGGTCGACACCACGCTCGGCCCCAGCGGCGGCTACCGGCTGGCGCGGCCGGCCAGCGACATCACCTTCCTCGATATCGTCGAGGCTGTCGAGGGCAAGGGCCGCACCTTCGTCTGCAACAATATCCGCGCCAACAATCCCTGCCGCCCCGCCGGCTTCTGCGACGACAAGCCCTGCGGCATTGCCCGCATCATGTGGCAGGCCGACGAGGCCTGGCGGCGGACGCTGGCGGACGCAAAGCTTTCCGATCTCGTTGCCGGCCTTGCCAAGGACGTGCCTGCCGACATCATGGCCGCCAGCCGCGACTGGGTGCTGGAGCGCGCCGGCTAAAGCATTTTCCGGAAGGCTTTTCGTCCGAAATGCGCCAGACGAAAAACGCCGCGCGATAATTTTAGCGCGGCGTTTGTGTTCGAGGGCCTCAAGAGAGATTTGCCTTGTCGAGCCCATAGAGCTTGTCGGCGGAGCCCGGAGGCGCGCGAAACGCGACGCCGGCGCGGTTCCAGGCATTGATGGTCATGACCGCGAAAGTCAGGTCGGCAATCTCCTTGTCGGAGAAATGGGTGCGCAGCTCGGCGAATGCCTCGTCGGACACACCTTCGGCCGGAATGCGGGTCAGCACTTCCGCCCAGGCGAAGGCGGCGCGCTCGCGGGCGTCGAAAAGTGGCGATTCGCGCCAGATCGCCAAGTGATGCAGCCGCAGCTCCCGCTCGCCGTGAATCTTGGCTTCCTTCACATGCATATCGAGGCAGAAGGCGCAGCCATTGAGTTGCGAAACCCTGATATCGATCAGATGCAAAAGGCCGGCATCGATGGAACTCTGTTTCACGGCGGTTGAGAGATCGACGAGTTTCTTGAAAATTTCCGGTGACTGCTGGCTGTAATTCAGGCGTTGCGTCATGACTTGGTTCCTCAATTACGGATATAAATTATCCTTAAGGATTTTCTATATCCTTAATTGATTGCTGTAAAGCCCCGACACGGAAAATGGCGCCTCCTGCCAGGATGCGAGAGCGCCCTGCAAAATGTGAGGAAAATGGCGGAATGCCAGCAAATTCGCGAAAGACGGGTCGCGTCCGGTAAATGCAAGAAGGCCACACTGTCACCAGCGAACCTGAACAATCTTCATTCAATTCAAGGAAAATGGTGCGCCGTAGCAAGCGACGGAGAACACGCGCGATGGGTTGGACGGCGGCATTGCGAAAGGGAAATGGTGCCCGGAGGCGGATTTGAACCACCGACACGCGGATTTTCAATCCGCTGCTCTACCAACTGAGCTATCCGGGCATTCCTGGCCTTGTGGGCCATGCCGGCTCTTTTGGAGCCGCCGGGGCTTGGTTTCCCCGTGAACGAGCGGGGTTATAACATCCTATTTCGCGATGTCCAGCGTCAAACGACACTTTTTTGACGGGAGTTTTTGTTTTCTCTTATCCATTTGAAAGAAATGGATTTTTAAAGAGATTTCTGACGAGAGCGCGGCCGGGATTGCGGTCGCGGTCACGTTTCGTCGTCGCCGTCGGCCTTCGACTCGTCGTCAGCCACCGGAATGGCGTAGGAACCGTTCAGCCAACGGGCAAGGTCGAGCGAGCGGCAGCGATCCGAGCAAAAGGGGTAGTGGTCGCGCGCCGAAGGGCGGCCGCATTCGGGGCAAGGAACGGTCTTGCGCAGCGGCGCCACCTTGCCGGCGTTACGCTCGTCGTCGTCGCCGCTCATCGTTCGCCCCATCCGGCGCGGATGTCGAAGCCTTCGCCGGCCAGCAGCAGCGTCGTCTCGTAAAGCGGCAGGCCGACGACATTGGTATAGGAGCCGACGAGCTTCTGCACGAAGCTGCCGGCGATGCCCTGGATGGCATAGGCGCCCGCCTTGCCGCGCCATTCGCCCGACGCCAGATAGGCGTCGATATCGGCGGCGGACAGACGGCGGAAACGCACCTTGGATTCAACGATCTTCTGGCGCAACCGGCCATCCGGCGTGATCAGGCAGATGCCGGTATAGACGCGGTGATTGCGCCCCGACAGCAGATTGAGCGCCGAAGACGCCTCGTCGGCATATTCGCATTTGCCGAGGATGCGGCGACCAACGGCCACGACGGTATCGGCCGCGAGGATATAGCTGCCCTGCCAGGCGGGATCGCCCTTGATGGCGCGAAACGAGGCTTCCGCCTTCTCGCCGGAGAGGCGCCGCGCCAGCGAGCGCGGATGCTCCGCCTTCTTCGGCGTCTCGTCAACGTCCATCGGCATCAGCCGGGCGGGTTCGAGGCCTGCCTGGCCGAGCAATTCGACGCGCCGGGGCGAACCGGAGGCGAGGATCAGCTTGTTCTTCAGCACCATGGGCTCCTACACCCGCCGCACGGCAGGCTCACTTGAAGCGATAGGTGATGCGGCCCTTGGTCAGGTCGTAGGGCGTCATCTCGACCAGAACCTTGTCGCCGGCGAGAACGCGGATGCGGTTCTTGCGCATGCGGCCGGCGGTATGGGCGATGATCTCGTGTTCGTTTTCCAGCTTGACGCGGAACGTGGCATTGGGCAGCAGTTCGGTGACGACACCCGGGAATTCGAGGACTTCTTCTTTCGGCATATACTCGTTTTCTTTCTGATTTTTCGGCCAGCGCGGAACAGGGCAAAGGCCCGGCCCGACGGGGGCGCTGCGAAATTTGGCGGAAACTACACAATCGGCGCGGCTTTGTGAACCTCGTTCATGGCGGTTTTCCGCTTTGTTTCAGGCTGTTTCGGCTCCCGGCACCGCTTTCGGCATCAATTGCTGGCGGATGAGCCGCTCCAGATGGTCGCGCACCTCGCGATAGGCGTCGACGATCTGGGCGCGCGTGCCGGTCGCCAGCGTCGGGTCGAGGGTCGGCCAGTAGACGACATCGACGGCCATGGAGCGCGTCAGTTCCAGGGCGGCATGATGGGCTTCGGGCGCCAGGGTCACGATCAGGTCGAAATAGTCGTCCTCCAGATCGTCCAGCGTCTGCGGCTGGCGCTTGCCGAGCGAAATGCCGGCTTCGTCCATGACCACGTCGACGAAGGGATCGCGTTCGCCGCGCCGGACACCGGCTGAAGCCACATAGGTGCCGGAGGGCAGGAGTTGGCGCGCCAGCGCCTCGGCCATCGGCGACCGTATCGAATTCATGCCGCACATGAACAGGATCGCGCGAGGCATCTTCCGGCCGGGATCGACGAGCCCGATCAAGAGGCTACCCGCGCCAGTAGAGCACGCAGACCAGCGTGAACAGCCGCCGCGCCGTATCGAAATCGATGTCGATTTTGCCCTTCAGGCGATCCATCAGCGTCTGCGAGCCTTCATTATGGATGCCGCGCCGGCCCATGTCGATCGCCTCGATACGGCTCGGCGTCGCCGAGCGGATCGCCTCGTAATAGCTCTCGCAGATCATGAAATAATCCTTGATCGTGCGCCGAAACGGCGTCAGCGACAGGATATGGGTGGTGACATCCTCACCGGACTCGGTCTTGATCGCCAGCACCAGCTTGGAATCCATCAGCGACAGGTTGAGGCGATAGGGCCCGCCGGGATGACCGACGGGCGCGAAGCTGTTTTCCTCGATGAGATCGAAGATGGCGACTGCCCGCTCGTGCTCGACATCCGGCGTCGACCGGCCGATCGTCTCGTCGAGAACGACGTCGCAAAGCCTGTGGGTGCCGGACGCCGCCATCGCGTTATTCTCCCAGATTCAATCGAATGCCGACCGAGCGGGCATGGGCATCCAGCCCCTCGGATTGCGCCAGCGTGATCGCCGCCGGCCCCAGGGCCCGCAACTGATCCGGCCCGAGCCGCAGGATCGAGGTGCGCTTGACGAAATCCAGCACCGACAGGCCGGAGGAGAAGCGCGCCGAACGCGCCGTCGGCAGCACATGGTTGGAGCCACCGACATAATCGCCGATCACTTCCGGCGTATGACGGCCGATGAAGATGGCGCCGGCATTACGAATGCCGGGCAGCAGGCTGTCGGGATCTTCGACCGCCAGTTCCAGATGCTCGGCGGCGACGCGGTTGGCGAGCGGCAGGGCATCTTCAAGCTTTTCCACCAGGATGATGGCGCCGAAATCGGCCCAGCTCGCGGCGGCCGTCTCGGCGCGGCCAAGCTGCTTCAACTGGCGCTCCACGGCCTGTTCGACCGCCTTGCCGAAATCGGCGTCGTCGGTGATGACGATCGCCTGCGCGCCGCGATCATGCTCGGCCTGGGCCAGAAGGTCAGCGGCGACCCAGTCGGGATCGTTGTCGCGATCGGCGATGACGAGAACTTCCGAAGGGCCGGCGATCATGTCGATGCCGACCGTGCCGAAGACGATGCGCTTGGCGGCGGCGACATAGGCGTTGCCCGGCCCGACGATCTTGGCGACGGGCGCGATGCTCTCCGTGCCATAGGCCAGCGCCGCGATCGCTTGTGCGCCGCCGATGCGGTAGATTTCCTCGACGCCGGCAATCTTTGCGGCGGCCAGCACCGCCGGATTGATCTCGCCTTTCAGCGCCGGCACGACCATAACGATGCGCGGCACGCCGGCAACACTGGCCGGCACGGCGTTCATCAGCACGGAACTCGGATAGCTCGCCGTGCCGCCGGGCACATAGAGGCCGACGGCATCGATGGCCGTCCAGCGCGAGCCGAGGCCGACGCCGATCTCGTCCTCATAGATATCGTCCTTCGGCTTCTGGCGGGCATGATGCTTTTCGATACGGGCGGCGGCAAGCCGCAGCGCCTCGATCACGGCGGGCTCGACTTTCGCGAAGGCCGCGTCGATTTCCGCCTGCGGCACGCGCATCGGCTTGACCGAGAAATCGACGCCGTCGAAACGGGCCGAATATTCCGCCAGCGCCGCATCGCCACGGGCGCGCACATCGTCGATAATGGCGCGCGCGGCGGTGTTGACGTCTTCGGAAACCTCACGCTTGGTTGTCAGGAAAGCGGCAAACCGCTTTTCGAAATCGGCCGATGCCTGTTCCAGCCAGATCGCCACTCGTCTTCACCCTCTCGATTACGCCTGCGCTCAGCCGCGCCCCCGCGGCGTCAGGATGCTTCCGGATGCCGAGGCTTCGATCCGGTTTCCCATGCCGCGCCCGTATCTGCAAGCTGAACCTCGATGCATTCCACATCCAGGGCGATAGCGGCCTTGCCCGACAGGGTCAATTCGATTGTTCCGTCCGGCCCTTCGCCGGCGGGAGAAAAACGAATCGCCAGCAGCGAATGCACATCATCGGACGATGTGCGGTCGATGCCGACGGAGCGGACCTGGCGCACGCGCTTAAACACCAGCAGCGTGCGACGGCGTTCGAAGGTCTTGACCGCATCGTCCGCCGCCTCCCAGGCGAAGCGATTGGCGGCGATGGTGAACACGCCGGCCTTCGCCGAAAACGATACGGCCTCCGTTCTGAACACGCTGTCCTGCATGTGAGCGGAAATGATCGCCAGGTCTTCGGAATCCAGCGCCAGAAGCTTCAGGTCAGCCATGCCGTCGTCATACCTCTTCTGCGAGCGCCTCAGGGCCGCCCGATCACGAACCTGATGAAGGAGATAGGACGCATCGCGCGGTTACGCAACCTGGAACCGCATTGACGGACAGCCGATCGCGCATCGCGGACGGCAACGCGCGATCGGCTGTTCGATTTAGCGGATCAGTCGCTGACGCGCTCGACAATGGCGCCGCAGCGGGTCAGCTTCTCTTCCAGGCGCTCGAAGCCACGGTCGAGGTGGTAGACGCGCGACACCATGGTCTCGCCCTCGGCCGCCAGGCCGGCGATGACCAGCGACACCGAAGCGCGCAGGTCTGTCGCCATGACGGGGGCGCCGCGCAGGCGCTCGACGCCCTCGATCTTGGCCGTCTGGCCGGAAAGCGAGATGCGGGCGCCGAGACGGGCCAGTTCCTGCACATGCATGAAACGGTTTTCGAAGATGGTCTCGGTGATGTGCGACATGCCGCCGGAACGGGTCATCAGCGCCATGAACTGCGCCTGAAGGTCGGTGGGGAAGCCCGGGAAGGGATCGGTGACCACGTCGACCGGCTTGATGCCGCCGCCGTTGCGCACGACGCGCAGGCCGGCTTCCGTCTCGGTGATCTCGGCGCCGGCGCGGCGGATGGCTTCCAGCGCGGTGTCGAGCAGCGAGGCGCGCGGGCCTTCCAGCAGCACATCGCCGCCGGTCATGGCGACCGCCATGGCATAGGTGCCGGTCTCGATGCGATCCGGCAGCACGCGGTGGCGCGCACCCGACAGCGAGGAAACGCCCTCGATGGTGATGGTCGAGGTGCCGGCGCCGGAAATCTTGGCGCCCATGGCGTTCAGGCACTGGGCGAGGTCGACGACTTCGGGCTCGCGGGCGGCATTGCCGATGACGGTGGTGCCGCGCGCCAGGCTGGCGGCCATCAGCATCACATGCGTGGCGCCGACCGAAACCTTCGGGAAGGTGTAGCGCGTGCCGATCAGGCCGCCGCGCGGGGCGGTGGCGTTGATGTAGCCGCCGTCAATCTCCATGGTGGCGCCGAGCGCCTGCAGGCCGTCGATGAACAGGTCGACGGGCCGCGTGCCGATAGCGCAACCGCCCGGCAGCGAGACGCGCGCCTTGCCCTCGCGGGCGAGCAGCGGGCCAATGACCCAGAAGCTGGCGCGCATGCGCGACACCAGCTCATAGGGCGCCGTCGTGTCCACAATGGTGCGGCAGGTGAAATGGATGGTGCGCGAATAGGAATCGCCCTGGCGCTCGCGCCGGCCGTTGACGGCGATATCGACGCCGTGATTGCCGAGGATGCGGATGAGCTGCTCGACATCGGCCAGATGCGGCACGTTCTCGAGCGTCAGCGTGTCGCTGGTCAGCAGCGAGGCGATCATCAAAGGCAGCGCCGCGTTCTTGGCGCCCGAGATCGGGATCACGCCGTTGAGCTGGTTGCCCCCTACGATTCTGATGCGGTCCATATGTGTTTACCCACGGGCCCCCGCCCGCCTTCCCTTGGTCAGATGTTTGCCGGAACCGGCATGTGCTTGGGTGATGCGCCGGACGTTGCGGAATGTGTGAGCGGAGGAATCACGACGATTCGTCCAATTTTGCGGCAGGCAGCCCGCTTGCCTGATCCGCCTCGCCGGCGCGGCGCGCCCGGCTCTGCTGTTTGCGGCGCAGAAGATTTTCCCGAAGTTTTGCCGCAGCCCGCGCGCGCCGCTGGTCGGCGGCGGTTCGCATCGCCTGTTTTTCCGCCGGCGCGGCTTGGGTCTCCACCGGCTTTTCTTCCGGCGCCACGGGCTTTTGCGCTGGTGCGGCGGGTGTGTTTTCGGACTGCGTTTCGTGCATCCTGCCTGCATAAACGAAAACGGCACGGATCGAAAGAGTTTCGGGTTTTACAGATTTCTTGAGGGGATCGTGAAATTGAAGCTTGCGCTCGGCCGGAAGCTATGGCATTAGCCGCCTCGCTCGCAACGGAGCCGGTCTTCACGGCCTTCCCGAGCGATCCTGCTGCAGTAGCTCAGTGGTAGAGCACTCCCTTGGTAAGGGAGAGGTCGAGAGTTCAATCCTCTTCTGCAGCACCATTTCTCCCGACATGCTTTTTTCGAACTCGGCACGCTCTGCGGAAACGATCCGGAAACTGACGCGGGATTCCCTGCCGTCATGATATCCACTTCGGCATGTCTCCCGGGGCGCCGCCATGACCCGATTTCGCCACGACGACCGACCGGTTGGCGTATTCCGTCTTGCAATTGGATACATTTGAAGATTGAAATATCCCCAGCAACGGCCGAAAGGCTGCAGTCAAGAACGGGGCGCTACATGATTCTGCACAAGATCACCGACTGGGACAACGCCTATGCCAATGGCGCCCATATTCCCGGCGGCAATCGCTGGCCGGCGGCCTGGGTCGGGCCGGCCGAGACGTTTCGCATGGAAATGGCAGGCGCCGGGCGCGCCCGGCTGGATCTGCCCTATGGCGAGGGGACGCGAAACCGTTTCGATCTTTTCCTTCCGGAGGGCAAGCCCAAGGGCCTCGTCGTCTTCGTGCATGGCGGATACTGGCATCTGCTCGACAAGAGCTTCTGGTCGCATCTCGCCAAGGGCTCCGTCGATAGCGGTTTTGCCGTCGCCCTTCCCTCTTACACGCTCTGCCCGGAAAATCGTATCGCCGGCATCACCCGCGAGATCGGCGCCGCCATCACCGCGGCGGCCGGCATGGTCGAAGGGCCGCTTTTCCTCACCGGCCATTCCGCCGGCGGGCACCTGGTCAGCCGCATGAATTGCGCCGATGCGCCGCTTGAGGAAGGCATCCGCCGCCGCATCCGCCATACGGTGTCGATTTCAGGCCTGCACGATCTCAGGCCGATCATGAAAACGGAGATGAACGAGGTGCTGCATCTCGATGCCGCAGAGGCCGAATCGGAAAGCCCGGCGCTGCTGCAGCCGATGGCGGGCGCGCGAATCACCTGCTGGGTGGGTGCCGGCGAACGCGCCGAATTTCTGCGCCAGAGCGCCCTGCTTGCCAATATCTGGACCGGTCTCGGGGCGGAAACCGCAGCCTATGCCGAGCCGGACCGGCATCATTTCAACGTCATCGACGGCCTCACGGATGCGGATCATCCGCTGACCCGCACGCTCATCGACGCCTGAACGGCTTCGGGCCGGTTGCCCGGCCCGAGGCGCTTTGCAGGACCAGCCGGCCGCTACATCGACTTGACCATCTTGCAGGCCTCGGCCATCGAGCCGGTCGGGTTCTGGGCGTCGACCGTCTTGCAGTCGTCATGCACCTTGTTCTTCTGGGCCTTGGTCAATTTTGCCCAGCGCTTGTGGATATCGGCCTGTGGCCGCAGCTTTCCGCTGGTCATGTCGCTGAAGAAGGTATCGCCGATCGGGCCCTTCCACATCTGCATCGGGCTATCGCCCTTGCCGCCGGCGCCGCTGCCGGCCGAGTTGCTGTCCGACTGGGCGAAGGCGCCGCTGGCAAGGCCGAACGCCATGGCAGCTACGGCTATGGTCCTGAACATCATCGTCACTCCTTTGTCCGATAACTGATGGAGGTCTAACCCACCTGCGCCATGCTTGTTCCCGAGAGTATTCGGGAGAATAATTTTCGATTCCGACTCGCGGCCCGATGCGCTAAGCATCCCTGGATAGGCCGGTGGCGTCATCGGACACCCCGGAAACCGATTGCGACGGATGACAGATGCAAACAATCTTCGACGGTCATAACGACGTGCTGCTGCGACTGTGGCAGAACCAGAAGGCCGGCGGCGACGCCGTCGACGAATTCGCCCGCGGCACGACCGACGGCCATATCGATGCGCCCCGCGCCCGCCTCGGTCATCTCGCCGGCGGCTTCTGCGCCATTTATATCCCCTCCGGCGATATCCACCTGAAACGTCCGGATGCGCTCGGCCATTACGAGACGCCGCTCGCCACGCCGCTGGAGCGGCCGCCGTCGCTCGATATCGCGTTGCAGAAGGCCGCGATTGCCCTGCGCCTGCACCAGGCCGGAGCCTGGCGCCTGTGCCGCAGCACAGACGATATCCGCCGGGCGATGGCTGACGGCGTCTTCGCCGCCGTGCTGCACATGGAAGGCTGTGAGGCGATCGACCGCGATCTTTCAGCGCTGGAGGTTTTTTATGCCGCCGGGCTGCGCTCGCTGGGGCCGGTCTGGAGCCGCCACAATCTCTTCGGCCATGGCGTGCCCTTCGCCTTTCCGAAGTCGCCCGATACCGGACCCGGCCTGACGGAGGCCGGTTTCGACCTGGTGCGCGCCTGCAACCGGCTCGGCATCGTCATCGATCTTGCCCATATCACCGAGCAGGGCTTCTGGGACGTGGCGCGCATCAGCGACCAGCCGCTGGTCGCCAGCCATTCCAATGCCCATGCCCTGACGCCGGTGGCGCGCAACCTCACCGACCGGCAGATGGACGCGATCCGCGACACGGGTGGCCTTGCCGGCCTCAACTTCGCCGTCACCATGCTGCGCCCCGACGGCCAGGAAAATCCTGACACGCCGCTGTCCGACATGATCCGCCATGTCGATTACATGGTGAACCGCATGGGCATCGACTGTGTCGCCATCGGCTCGGATTTCGACGGCGCCACCATCCCGTCCGTCATCGGCGACGCGAGCGGCCTGCCGCGTTTCGTCGAGGCGCTGAAGGCAGCGGGCTACGAGGGCGAGGCGCTCGACAAGCTCTGCAGGAAAAACTGGCTGCGCATCCTCGCCAAGGCCTGGAAGGAAAGCTGAACGACCTCCCGGCAAACAGCGATTGACTTTCGGCCGTGCGCGCAAAACTCTCCTGGTCAGGGACAGCGATTCGCAGACGTTGCTTCGCGCGCCCCGCATCAGCCGGAGCGAACGATGCCGCATCTTTCCATCTGCATGCCCAGCAACCGCCCGTTGGCGACCTCCCACCGCGCCATCGAAACGGCGTTGGCCTATTGCGAGGCCAAGGACGCGCTGCTCGTGGTCTCCGACAATTCCGGCGATGCGGAAAAGCGGGCCTACTGGCAGGGCCGTTCGCCGCGGCTGACCTATATCGTCGATCCGACACTCGATGGCACCCGCAATTTTCTTGCCGCGATGCATGGCAGTCGTACACCCTTTCTTATGCCAATGGGCGATGACGACGAATTGGCATTCGATCCTGCCGTTCCGGCCTTCGATTTTGCCTCGCTTCCCGCCGATCATGTCGGTGTACGTCCGATCACGGAGGTCTGGACCGAAGCCAAGGGCGTCCTGCGGGTCAAGAATTATGCGATCGCAGGAGAAAAACCCTCGGATCGCATTCTTGAATATCTTGGCCTTGCCGGGGGCGACAACAGTGCGTTCTACAGCATTTTCCGTCGCAACCAGTATATCAACCTGATGGAACTTTTCTCGCGACATCATCCGACAAGGGGGGCTTATTGCGACTGGTCGCAACTCGGCTCCCTGTTTGCCTATGGCAAAATGGCGCGCGATGCCGGAACGACCTTTCGTTACAATTTCGAAGGGTGGAAGAACAAGACGATCGTCGACCAGAAGATCGTCGACAGCTATCTGGCCGTGGGATTGCCGGCCGACAGTCAGAAATACCATGTCCTTCTGCTTTATCTCGACATGTTCGTCTTCGTATCCGCGCGGATTGCAGGGTTAACGCCGGAAGGCATGGCGAATGCGACGGCGGCACTCAGCGGCATGGTTTTCAGCATCTTCCTCAAAGAGATCGCCGAGCGGCCGAAAAACCACACCGACACCATGCGATATCTGGCCGAGCTTGCCGCAGCCGAGCCGGATCCGATAGGGCACTTCCAGATCGCCCTCGTCATGGCCAATCAGATTCGCGACGGCTTGAAGGAAGATTACATCACCTATTTCAAGGCGGCCAAGACCTTTGAGGGCATCGCGTGAAGACCGGGCAAAACCGCCTCCCGCCCGGTTCCAGAGCATTTCAGGACGGAAAACCGGTTCGCATTTTCGTGGAAATACTCTATTGGGGGCGACTGACCTCGACACGATAGCAATAGAGATCGTAATTGCTTCGCCCCCCCTTGGGCCCGAGATCCCAGCGTATCTCGCTGTCGGTTATTTGCCTGTTCAAGGGATATTTTTCCCACAGGCCGAAACCCATGGCCTTGTTCATCATGATCGCAGCCGCGTTCTTCGCCAGAACATAGCCATAGACCGTGTCGACGGGCGTCCTGTCGAACAGCCAGCCGATGAGGATTCGGCCGGCGACCGGCAACAGCTTAGGATGGCCGCCGCGCTCGCCACGCATGGCGTTGTCAAGCAGGACTTCGCGCTCGTCCAGATCCTTGAAACCGAAATGGCCGATCAGCAGGTCGCCGGCATAGATCAGGAACATAAGCTGCGTGTGGTTTTTAAAGACCACGTTGCGGAGCCAGTTGCGTGTCCTCCCCGGCGTTGCGGTAAACTGGGTCATGAAAGACGCCATATTGGCGTTGCGCCAATCGGTGAGTTTGCCGATGATGACGTCGTCATCGAGATGGCGCGTGGTCAGCGGCACAAGTCGCCCGATTTCCACCCCGGCATCGTCACGAAGGACAATCTCGGCTGAAATCCGGTCCGCGACGATATCGCATATATAGGCTTTCGCCGCATCCAGCGTCAGGGTGCCCGTCATTCGAAATGCTCCGGAAGCAGGGTCTCGTCAGACTCGAGATCGACAAGCAGGCGCTTGCCGATCACGCGATCGATTTCGGTCGGCGCAATGCCGGTTCCCGGCCGCTTGGCATCCAGATCGTCGACGGACAGCACGGTCCCGGCGGTGAGCGCGCGCGCCGAAACGATGCTGCGGCGCATCTTGGGGATCTGATCAATCTCCGAGGGGTCGAGAATGCGTCCCGAGCCACCAAGTGCTGCGTGAACCTTGTGGCAAGCGGCGATCATCGTCTTCATCTCTTCCGGTTCGGTCGCCATCTGGTTGTCCATGCCGATGCGCGAACTGTCGAGCGTGAAGTGCTTTTCGATCACGGCGGCGCCGAGTGCGATGGCGGCTGCGGGAATCTCGCTGCCGATCGAATGATCCGAATATCCGATCGGATAGTCGGGGAATTCGCTGCGAAGTCCGAGGATATTGTTCAGGCGGATGACCTCCGGCGGAGCCGGATAGACGGAGGTGCAATGCAGGACGATGATCTGGCGATTGCCGGTTTTTTCGATCGCGCGCACCGCCCTGATGATTTCCTCCAGCGTTCCCATGCCGGTCGACAGGACAAGCGGCGCGCCGAGTTCGCCGAGATAGCGCAGATAGGGAAGATTGTTGAGCTCCATCGACGCGATCTTGACGAAGGGAACTGCGCAGGTTCGCACCAGGAATTCCGCCTCATGGCGGGAATAGGGCGTTGAGGCGAAGTCGATGCCGATCTCGCACGCATAGGCGGCGAGTTCGGCGAGCGCGTCATCGGGGAGCGCGAACTTGTTGACGATGCGCTTGGCGATCGCATTCGTTCTGTAATAGCTGTTTGCATAAAGCGACTGCGTGCTCCAGGACTGGAACTTGACGCAATCGCAGCCGGCGGCCTTTGCCTGGTCGATCATCTGGCGGGCGATCGCCATGTCGCCGAAATGGCTGGTATTCAGTTCCGCAATGACATAGGGCGCCAGATAATCGCCGATGCGGCGGCCGTTGCGAAGGGTGACGATAGCCATGCTGCGCTCGCTCTTACTGATCGATCGGTTCGATGAGCATTTCCGACAGGAAAAGATCGCGATCGAGAAACGGAATTTGATCTTCCAGCGGCCGGCGCACGAAGCGGCGATCCACTTGGCTTCGGGCCTGGCCAAGCTCGATATATTCCTGGTCGGCGCGGCCCATGATCTCGCAGATCACCGGCCCGTCACGGCCGAGCAGATCGTCGATGCCGCTTTCCAGGCCGGCTGGCGTGTCGATGCGGATATAATCGAACCCAAAGCAATCGGCGACCTTGGCGAAATCGGGCACGCTGACGCCATTGGCCGGGTCGGTGCCGATCACGCGCTTGCGGAACAGATCCTGCTGGCGCCGGCGGATGATCGAATAGACATTGTTGTTGACGATGACGAGCTTGAGCGGCAGCCGGTTGTAGCGAATGGTCTCCAGCTCCTGCAGGTTCATCATCACCGAGCCGTCGCCGATGACGGCGACCACCGGCTGCGGACGGGCAAAATAGGCGCCTATGGCCGCCGGCAGCGCAAAACCCATCGCGCCCTGCATCGTCGGATGCACACAGCTCATCCCGTCGCGAAAAGGAATATTGGTCGGCAGAATGACCTCGTTCAGGCCGGAATCGGTCACCAGCGTCGATTGCTGCGGCATCTTGGCGCCTAGGCAATCTGCCAGTTCGTAGAGGTCGATGCGTTCGGGATCGCGGAACGCCGGCTCAACATCCGAGAAAATAGTTTTCCAATGCCGGCATTTCGTTGTCCAGGTCGCATCGACGGGGTGAACGTCGGCTGCGTTCAACCGGTCCAGAAGCGCGCCGAGCTCGGCATGAATCAAGCGGTCGATCCGTACCATGTCCTTGCTGTGCTCGACGGGATCGAGATCGACGACGACCGTTCTTGCGGCGCGGGCGAACTTGCAAAAATCCGGACCCGTCGTCAGCGATGTCAGGCGGCAGCCGAGCACCAGCACGAGGTCGGCATTCTGCACGGCGAAATTGCCGGCACGCGAGCATCCCATCGCGCCGACAGAGCCGATGGACAGCGGATTTGCACTGCCATAAGTGTCCGGGGCAGACGATGCGAAGGTCACCGGAAGATTGCGCGCCTCGACAAAACGGCGGAACGCCGCCTCCGCGCCGGCGGAGCGCACACCGCTGCCAATCAGCACGACGGGACGGCTGGCCTGTTGCAGCGCGTCCAGCAGGAATGCCACATCCGCATCCGAGGCGACAGGCAAGTCTGACACAACAGGCGGCCGCGCCAGAGTTTCCGGATCGATCTGCGCGCTTTGCAGATCGAGCGGCACGTCGATCCAGACCGGCCCCTTGCGGCCGGTGGTCGCAAGCGTCAGCGCCTTATCCATGGCCTCGACGATCTGGCCGGCTTCGGTGATCATCGTTGCGTATTTGGTGATCGGCTTGACGATCGAGATGATATCCGCTTCCTGCTGGCCGTAGGTCCGCAAGGGAATGCCGGTATAGCGCGTCGTTTCCTTCAGCATGTTCTGGCCGGAGATCACGATGCAGGGCGTGCCGTCCTGCCAGGCCGTGAGGACACCGGTGATCGTGTTGGTCGATGCACATCCCGTCGAGACGAGGCAGGCGCCGAGATTGCCGTTCTGCTGGGCATAAGCGACCGCTGCGAAAGCGGCCGATTGCTCGTGATGAACGGAGACGGGCTTCAATCCTTCATGCTTGGCCAGCGCATCGGTGAGAAAAAGTGCGCCGCGACCGGTGACCAGGAAGACATGCCCGATCCCGGCCTCGGCGAGACGCTGCATGATATAGTCGGCAACTCGCATGGCGCTTCCGTTCAGGCTTTCGGCTTGTACCGGTTCAGGATGTCAGGAACGGCGACGACGAAATCACCACTGCAGGCCGCCTCACCCTCCACCCAGCTTTCGGCCGAACCGATCGCCAGGCCGCGCTTGAAGGATTTCAGGGTCGCCTCGATCTTCAGGACGTCGCCGGGGATGATCTTGCGCTTGAACTTCACATTGTTGACCGAGACGAAATTGGTCTTCATGCCGCAGTATTCCCCCATGCAGAGGAAGGACATGATGAAGGTTTGGGTCAGCGATTCGATCTGAATGAAACCCGGCACGTTCGGCTCGTCGTCGAAATGACCGGGAAAGAACCATTCATTGTAGGTGAAACATTTTACTGCCGAGGCGCTCTTGCCCGGATCGACAGCCGTGACGCGATCGATCAGCAGGACCGGATAGCGATTGCGCTGGTGGCGGATGATCCCGTTGATGTCGAAGGCAAGCGGCGCGGAATTATCGCTCATGCCGCCAGCTCGATGTCGTATTTCCTGAGAATCGTGCGGCCGACCTCATAGCTTGAAAATTCGATGATATCGTCGATATCCATCTCGATGCCGAACGCCTCTTCCAGGGCCGCCATCAGCGCCATGTGGCCGACGCTGTCCCAGGTTGGGATTTCCTGATATTTCAGGGCCGGCAGTTCGCTGGCGTCAACCATGAAGGTTTCGGTGAAAGCGGTGTCGTACTTGTCGCGATTGCTCATCGTGGAACGTCCTCAACTGGCATGGCCGGCAACAGAATCGTCCGGCCGCCTGACATACAGTGGCGGCACCCTGCCGTTTCTGGCTTGCGCTAGGCTGTACTGACGATGCGGGTCAACGTGCCGATCAGATCGTAGCCGTCCCAGATAACGCCCATGTCGAGCGCCTTTCCGACCGGCACGACGCGGTCTATGCCGGTCAGCCCCTGATCGATCACCTGCCGCACCATCGCCTCGCGGTCGACACCGAAACAGGTCAGCGTCTGGTAACGTTCGCCGACGATGGAAGCGAGACAACCGAAATCATCGGTGACATATTCGTAGAAAAACCCGAACTGACCGCGATGGCGCTCGATATCGTGCGGCAAATCCTTCAAAGGCACGCGGTAGAGCAGGTTGCCGTCGCGCGCCGCATGACCGGCCTGCGGCAGCGTTATGGCCGCGCGGCAAAGCTGGACGTATTTGTCGACGGCATGAACCGGCGCCAGGTCGTATTTCTGTTCGAGAAGCGCCGATATCGCGTCCCAAAAGCGCTGCTTTGCAGCACCCGCCTCCTGGGTACCCTTCCAGATGACAAGATGCGGCGAGGAGCAGGCATTCTGATCAAGAAAGAAGACGTCGTTGTAGAAACCACGCGTCAGTTCGCCGAGCGCGCGGTCGTCGGTCTCAAGCACCCTCTTAGCATCCATGACGCAAAAGGAATAGCGGTCGGCGAAGGTGATGTCGACGCAGCGGGGATGCGCCGGCAAACGGCGCAGATGCGAGACTGTCTGGTCGCCGCCCCACAGCACGCGCGCCTGGGCGACGGCGGAAATCGCAGCCGTGATCTCGTCGCTCCGGGGATAGGTCACCAGCCGGTTCATCGCGGCGATGCGCGCGTGCTGCGGGCTGGCAAACAGCCTTGCGATCTCCGCGCACAGGGTATCGACCTGCGCGAAGCCGGCATCGGGGATACGCACGATATTGGCATTTCCAGACAACAGGCCGAACGCGAAGGAATAGGCAAAATTGACCGGCACGTTGGCCGGCGCAATATGCAAGGCCAGCCCCCGCCCGAGGCGGGGATGGCGAGTATCGAATTCGCGCGCCATCCTCGACAGGTTCGCAGCCCGGCACCAGTAACCGAAGGCGGCGATATCGGGAAATTCGCGCGCGGCCGGCAGCGCCAGCAACACCTTCGACAGCTCGGACAGGAAAGCCATGGCCGGCGCCGAATAGGGCGGCAGCGGCGTGGTCTCCAGTGCCGAAAGCGCACCGCCGACACGCAGCGTCAACGGCAGGTCAGGAACGGGTTTCATAGGTATCGCTGCATCCCCTCGCTTCGGCCTTGGCGACACGCCCGGCGACCGAGAAATACTTGCCGTGGCGTCCGCAAGGGCAATCGTCCTCGCCTTCGATGCGGCCGATATCCTCCGTGAGCAGCGCATGGCCGGGATAGCTGCGGGGGATCAGCGACATCACCTCGATGAGCCCCGTTTCGCCCTGCGCCATCGGCGTGAAATCCCGGGGATTACGGATGATGACATCGGCATAGATCGGTGCATGCAGATGGCCGTGTTCGCATTCGAGAAAGATCGAGCCGGTCTGTTCGACCATGCCGTAGTAATTCACCACCCGTCCTATGCCGGCGCAATCGACCATGGCGGCGCGAAAGGCATGGGTATCGACGGCCTGGTCCTGCAATTTCTTCCAACCACCGCCATGCAGCAGAATGCCGCGATCGATGGCGAGCTTGCGGCCCAGGGCCTTCAATGGTTGGTAGAAATGCTGCCAGATCATGAAGGTGAAGCCGAACAGGAAGATCGGCTGGTCGGTATGGCGCGCCAGGAACGCATCGATGGCGGCGAGATCGAGGTTCATCTCCTCGTCCAGCGCATAGGTCACATCCTGCCCGAACAGGGAAAAGCCGAGAATGCCGGCGCCGCGCGCGGAAAAGGCGTTGCGGTTCTTCAGGACGCTGGGTGAATCGATGACCAGCATCGGCAGACGCTTCCTGCCCAGCACCTCGGCCATCAGCCGCACCAGCACCTTTCCCTGCAGCGAGGCGGTTTCCTTGTCGAGATAGATTTTCGAGACCTGCTGGCCGCTGGTGCCAGACGAGGTCATCGTCTTGAAAACCTGTTCGCGCCCGACGCTCAGAAGATCGAACTCCTTGAACAGCCGGACGGGAATGAACGGCACCGCCTCCAGGCTGTCGATGGGCATGCCGGGTTCGGCAACGACGTCGAGGATGCGTCCGTAATCGGGGCAATGGCTGCGATGCCATTGCACCAGGGCTGTCAACGTTGCCGTCAAGGCCTTGGCCTTTTCGGCGGCGGGCATCGAAAAGGGATCGCGCTCCAGCCAACGCGCCGTTTCCATGTCGTTCATGCGAGTGTTTCCCTGACGAGGGCGCCGAGTTGGCCATACTGGATCTTGCCGGCATCGCTACGCGGCAGATTGGCGACGCCATAGACGCCAATGGCGGTCGGGCTGACCTTCAGTTCCGCGACCAAACCCGCCTTGACGGCGCGGCCGACCTCGACTGTACCTTGCGACAGGTAGATTTCCAGGAAATCGTCGCGCCCGGCACAGGCGACCACATGGCCACCCGCCCTCAAACCGTTCTCGATGTCCTGCAGGTTGACGCGATATCCGAAAAGCTTGAGGAAACGTTTCAACCGTCCGACGATGATATAGTCGCCGTCTAGATCGCGGCGGGCGAGATCGCCTGTGCGCAGCACGCTGCCGTTTTCATCGCCCAGCGCCAGATCGGCGCGGCTTTCCGCATAACCGAGGCAGACGTTCGGGCCTTCATACACCAACTCGCCTGTCGTTTCGGGCGCCTCGATGTCCCGCCCCGTATCATCCTGCAGCCGGAACCGACCGCCCGGGATAGCGCGGCCGATGCTGCCTGCCTTGGCTTCCGCCTTTTCCGGCTCGAGATAAGACATGCGGGCGGTCGCTTCAGTCTGGCCGTACATGGAGAAGAAGCGGACACCCATTGCTGCGCAGACGGCGGCGAAATCGCGCATCGCGTCCGGTTCCATGCGTCCGCCGGCCTGCGTGACATACCGCAGGCTCGGCAATTCCATCTTCGCGAAACGAAGCTTCTTCAGCATTTCATAGTGATAGGGAACGCCGCCGAAGCTGGTGGCTGCCGTCGCCTTCAGGAAATCCCAGAAGCCGCGATCGAAGAAGGTCTTCGCCGTCAATGCAATGGTGCTGCCCGCGAGAACATGGCTGTTTAGGATGGAGAGACCGTAGGAATAGGTGGGCGGCAGGGTGGTGATCGGCTTTTCGTCGGCGCCAATCTGCAGGTAGGTGACGATCGAACGCGCATTGGCGAGAAGATTGGCATGGGACAGGCGCACGAATTTCGGATTGCCGGTGCTGCCCGAGGTGCCAAGCAGAAGGGCAAGCGCGTCATTCAGCGGGGCTTGCGCGGTCACGCCCGTTGCCAACAGGCAGTAACCCTTGAACCGATGCGTGATCTTTGCGGCGGCGAATTCGCCGATCCGGCTTTCGGGAAGCCACACATAGGCCGGACGGTAAATATCGAACAGATCGCGCAATCGGTCTGCCGGAAGTCCAGCGGAAATCATCATCGGCACTGCATTGGCATACAGCAAGCCAAAATAGCCGAGAATGCCGCCGGGATCATTGTCGCACAGGCAGAAGACGAGCGCACGCCGCATCTCGCAAAAGGCAGGCTCCGCGGCAATCCCCGCCACGGCGGCATATGCGAATGCCTCGCCGTCGTCACATTGCAACAGAATGCGATCGGCGTGGTTGGCGACGACCTGCAACAGCGTCGCATTATCGTTCATGGCGGTGTCCATGACCCATTTCTCTAGTTCGCGAGGGTTGCTCCTGGCTTGCCTCGAAGCGGAACCGGACGCGGCGCTATCCAGTCTGACGACAGCTTCGCCGTCTAGTGTGGGCCGAAAGAAGCCGACCAGGCTCCACGCGCCGTGCATGATCGGCGTCGCCTGCGGCGGCCCGTTCAGGCGAACTGCAGAAGGACTTTGGACTTGACCCCGAAACTTTCGATTTGCGTGCCGTCGCGCAACCGGCAGCGTTATTTCCAGGAAACGATCCGCGCCTTGCTGGAATCGCCACGGACCGACGTCGAATTCGTATTCACCGACAATTCCGACGATGCGAGCGTCATGAACGACTTCATGGCGACACTGAAGGATTCACGCATTGTCTACCTGCCGTCCACCGGTTCGACCCTGTCGATGGTCGACAACTGGGAGCGAACCGTGGAAGCCACGACAGGCGAATGGGTCACGGTCATTGGCGACGACGACTATGCCGATCCCGAGATCGCCGGCCTTCTGACGCGGCTCCAGGCCTATGCGCCTGAGGTCGATGGCCTGAGCTGGGGCACGCTGGACTATCGTTGGCCGAGCAGCGACGAACCTGTTGCCGGTAACCTCTTCGTCGCCTTTCAAGACAACCTGCTGATCCTGCCGCGCGATCTGCTCATACAACGCATGTTCGGCTGGGACGACGCCGGTATGGTGCCATGCTCAGGCATGTCGATCTACCATTCGGCGATCCACCGCCGCCTGCTCGAAAGAATTCGCACCAAATATGGCCGCTACTTCGAAAATCCGACGGTCGACTACGACAGCGCCATCAAGAACATCGTCAATGGCACGAGTTTCTACGTCTCGCCGCGGCCGATGAGCGTCATGGGCGTTTGCCCGCTCAGCAATACCTATGCCGTCGGCCGCCTGGACGACATGAAGCGCAAGGCTGAGATCTTCAACAGAGAAGTCGGTCGCGACGTCGATCTGGATGAAGAAGTGCAGGCTTTCCCGTTCAAGCTGGCGACAGGCTTGACGGCAACCGTCGGGCAGACCATCCACTGGTACAAGACAAAATATAAATTCTCCTATGGCGGCTGGGAAAAGAACTTCATCATCGCTTGCCAGCGCAATGTCGAGGCCTTCAGGGACAGGGAAGCATTCGACATCGTCAAGGGCATGTATCAGCAGGCCGTCGATACATGGTGCAACGGTCGTTACCGGAAATATTTCCAGCCGGTCTTCAAGGAGCGGGATATCGAAATCCGCGTTTCCGGCTTCTCCAACGAAGGTGTCTTCATCGACTACAATACACCGGGCATCGATACGCCAGCCGCCTTCTACAAGCTCGTCAACGACATCACATTGCCAATCCCGAATATCGATATCCGCCGGGAAGCGATCGGCACCGTCATGTCGTCGAAGCATACAAAACCCAAGAACAAGGCTGCCTGACGGCAACCCTGCCCCACGCGAGGACCGACGATTTTGCGCCGGGCGGCCATTCCGCCCGGCGCTTTCGTTCCCGTCATGCTATCCGAAAAAAGCCTTCCGGCCTGACGCCGGAAGGCTTCTCCATAAATGAAGAACAGCGGGTCGATCAGGCGGCGGAGGGCTTCCTGACACAATAGCCGTTTGGCGAAGAGGATAGAACCAGCTTTCCGTTCAACACCGGGTCGACCTCGAAGGCGGTTTCCTCCTTGAGGTAATCGGTCAAGGCGGCCAAGGGCTCGTCGCCCTTTGTCCAGGCCCTGGAGCGATTTGCCAACGACAGGCCTTCCGGCAGGTAGCCGACGGCGGTGTCGGCCACGACGAGATAGCAGCCCTCGGTGACCATCGGACCATAGGCGCGGCATTCGGCAAGCACGTGCTTGTGGGAATGATCGCTATCGAGGATGACCATCACCTTCGCTCCCTCGGGAATTTCCGCGCGCACCTTTGCCAGCGTCTCGTCGTCGACGGACCCGCCTTCGATCAGCGTGATCCACTTGGCGAGCGGATGCGTTTCGATGGAGTCGCGATTATGCGCGCGGATATCGATGTCGACACCGATGACCTTGGCTTTTTCATTGCCCATCGCCGCCAGCAGCGACGCCATGAAGATCATGGAGCCACCGCGGGCCACGCCGGTTTCGATGATGACATCCGGCCTGGTCTTCCAGACCACTTCCTGCGTCGCCATGATATCGGCGGGAAACTGGATGATCGGCACGCCCATCCATGACCAAAGATAGGGATAGTCGTATTTGTCCAGCGCCAGGATCGTGTCGCGTGCCTGGACGAAGATATCCTTGTCCTGACCGAGCGCGAGGCTCATCCTTTCCTTGCGGGCTTCGAATTCCTGGCGGTCGTCCTTGACGGTCATCGATGGGTAAACCTTGTTGTCGAAAATCGGTGTGCGAACGTTCAACCGCGCGCCCGGATGTCCGTGGGGGAAAAGACGTTCCTCTCGGCCCTGGCTGCCAGATCCCGGATCACGGCGCAGACGCGCCTGGTGTCGTCCTCGCTCATGTCGTGGTAGCTCGGCAGGTTGATGGCGCGGCCGGGGATGCTCCAGGCGTGGACGTTTTCCCGTTGCGGCGTGAACATCGGCAGGCTGGAGAGTGGGTGGAAGAAAACGCGCGCATCGATATTGGCGGCAGCGAAAGCCTCCTGCATCTGCTCGCGGGTGACGCCGGTGTCGGCGTCGAAGACGACAGTCGGCATCCAGGCGCCGTTGACGGTGCCTTCGGCCTCCGGATTCATCGATATGCCCGGCAGGCCCGCCAGTTCGTGGCGATACTGGGCGAAAATCTCGCGCTTGCGGGCCGTCAGTTCCTCGATACGCTCCATCTGGGCGCAGCCGATGGCGGCCTGGATATTCGACATCTTGTATTTGAAGCCGACCAGATCCGGCCAGAACTGCTTTTTCTGGTTGCGGGCGCGGCCGTGATTGCTAAGCGTCAGCACCCGCTCGAACAGCTCTTCGTCGCTGGTGACGAACATGCCGCCTTCACCGGTTGTCAGCGTCTTGGTGCCGTGGAAGGAAAAGGCGCCGAAAATGCCCATCGAACCGGCGCGGCGGCCATGCCAGATCGAGCCGATCGCTTCGGCGCTGTCCTCGACGACCGGAATGCCCGTCTGCTCGCCGAGCGCCAGCAGCGCATCCATATTGGCGAGATTGCCGTAGATATGGGTGACGACGATGGCGCGGGTGCGCGGCGTGATGGCGCGCGCGGCAGCGGCCGGATCGATGCACCAGCTTTCCGGATCGATATCGACAGGCACCGGCGTCGCGCCGAGATGCACGATCGGCGAGACCGTCGCGACCCAGTTTGTATCGGCAAGGATCACCTCGTCGCCGGGGCCGATGCCGAGCGCCGCCAGCCCCATATGCAGGGCGCCGGTGCAGCTCGATGTCGCGATGGCGAAACGGCTGCCGAGATGCTCGCGGAACATCGCCTCGAAACGGACGATATAATCGTAGCACTTCTCGCCCCAACCATTTGCCGCGGCATCCGTGGCATAGCCGGTTTCGAGCTCGGTGATCGACGGCTTTGTATAGAGAATGCGGGTGGTCATGCCGAAGCCATCATGCGCTGGCGGTCCTTGTCCTCGATCAGTTCCTCGGGCGTGTCGCGGACGATGCTGATCGGCGCGATCATGTGACGCACCATGGCGAAGAATTCCGCCGCCGTGACCGCCCCGCCGATGAAGCGGTTGACGAACAGCAGCATCCCGCGACGCCCGCGCCGCAGATCCGCTTCCGGCTCGGCCATGTAGGGTGGGCGGAAAGCGCCGGCGAGGCGGCCGCCTTCCATCTTCTGGATCGCGGCGTAATATTGCTGCGCCATCGCCTCGAATGCATCTTCGCGGTTTTCGAGCAGGCAGTCGATCATGCAGGCGCGCAGGAAGTTCTCGCCGAAATTCTCCCAGTCGATACCAAGATCGCGCAGCACGCGGGCATGGATTTCGGCAATGCCGGCCGTCAGGCCGATACCGGCGTGGAAGGGGAAGTCGGGCATGACAGGTGTCACCGGGCCGGGCATGTAGCGATGCGCATCGACGGCCGAGAGCGGCCGCGAGGAGAAGCCGAATTTTTGCGCATAGATCAGTACGCGCGCGGCCCATTCATATTGCGGCAGCGGCGTCTGCCAGCTCAGTTCGCCGGAATTGGCGAGCACGGTTTCCAGAAGCGTCCGGCTGATGGCGGCGTGGTAGACGCCGAAGGCCATGTTGGGAACGTTGCTGCTGTCCGCCCACTTGAAACCCTTGACGATCAGGTCGTCTTTTTCGATTTCGCGGATGTGGTGCTGCATGGGAAGGGCGACGCTAGCCTCGATATCGCGGCGCGCGCCGGCATCGATCTGGAAGCTGTTCCAGGCGAAGGCATCCATGCCCGGCACGGTTTCCTCGGCATGGGCGATGAATTCGGCGATATCAGGCTCGATCGCATCGTCGGGGCGGATCACGGTCACCCACTCGCCGCGCATGGCGGCGACGGTTCCCAGCCAGTGATGGCAGGGGGAAATGTCGGCGGGCGCGGTCGGCAGGATCATCAGGCGCGGCTCGTGCTCGGCCATCGCATAGAGCGCATCGGCGTCGCGGCAATCGTCGCCGCAGAATGCAACGATGATTTCCAGATCCGCCTCCGGATTGCCCAGCAGTTCGGTCGCCAGTCGAACCGGCGCCGACTTGCCCGCTTCAACAGGAATGCAGATGGAGAGTTTCGTCATATCCGGCCTCGGATCCTCGTGATCGGTCTTCTCAGCCTCCGGCCTCGTGGCCGTCGACGGTCCTTGCTCTTTCGAACGAGTTTAAGCGTTCAAACTGGCGTGAAGCTTTGCTGGCCGCCCCCGCGCAGGGACGACATGCCGCCGCTTCAGACGGTTTTCGCCTTCATCGCCATGGCGACATCCTTCAGCACGGCGACGGCCGTATCGGGGCCGTTGTCGTTGATCGGATCGAGCGTGGCGATGATGTCGTCGGGGATCAGGGATGGATCGTCAGCCGCGGAACCGCCGTCACAAACGTCCCACCCCAATCTCTGATATACGAAAGCTGCGTCATTATTTCGTTTTGTAGATTCCATGGCAGGATAACCACCCTTTCCGGCCTTTGCTCTTTCAGCGCCTCTTCCGAAACGATGGGAATGCGGCTGCCTGGCAAAAACTGCCCCTGCTTGGCGGGATTCTTGTCGACCACGAAGGACAGAAGGTCGGGTTTGATGCCCGCATAGTTCAACAACGTATTGCCCTTTGCCGCTGCTCCGTAAGCAATGACTTTCATTCCCTGCCGTTGGCAATCGATCAGGAAGGTAGTGAAATCGTTGCGTACCCGCTCGGCCTGCGTCTGGAAGGCGGCATAGGTGGCGAGATCGCGTAGCCCCGCTTCCGCTTCCCTTTGCAGCAAGGCAGACACGCTCGGCTGCATCGGATGCGTGGCTCTGTCCGCCCGGCAGGCGAAGACCCGCAGGCTGCCGCCATGCCAAGGCGTCGTCTCGACATCGAAGACGCGCAAGCCGTTGGCGGTGAAGATGCGGTCGACAGCAGTCAGCGACAGGTAGGAATAGTGCTCATGGTAAGCGGTGTCGAACTGAGATTCCGCCACCATGTTCATCAGATGGGGGAATTCGAAAGTCGAGACGCCTTCCGGTTTCAGGAGCGTCGCGAAACCGCGCACGAAATCGTTGATGTCGGGCACATGGGCCAGCACATTGTTGGCGGCGGTGAGGTCAGCGGCATGGCCTTCGGCCACCAGCTTTGCGGCCAGCGCCTCGCCGAAGAATTCCTCGATGACCGCGATGCCCTTTTCGCGCGCCGCATCGGCGGTGCTTTTCGTCGGCTCGATGCCGAGGCAGGCGATGCCGGCTGCCTTCACATATTGCAGCAGATAGCCGTCATTGGAGGCGACCTCCACCACATGCGATTGCGGGCCTATGTCGAAGCGGGCGATCATTGCTTCGACATAGGCCTTGGCATGGTTCAGCCAGGAGGTCGAGAAGGAGCTGAAATAGGCATAGCTTTCCGAGAAGAAGGTTTCGCGCGCAGCGAAATCTTCCGTCTGGACGAGCAGGCATTGCGTGCAGACGCGGATGACGAGAGGATACCACAGTTCCGGGCCGGCAAGCCCCGCGGTCGAGACATAGGAATTCGATGGCGGCGCCGTGCCCAGATCGAGAAAGGGCGCCATGGACTGGCACCCGCAATGGCGGCATTTCATGCGGCAACCCCGGAAAATTCGCTGGTGAGGAACGGATGGCTCTGATCGCGGGCCGAAAGATTGACGGGCGGCAGGGGCCAGTCGATCCTAAGCGCCGGGTCCTGCGCGTTCAGACCCGCCTCGGACTCGGCGCGATAGGGCGAGGAATGCGCATAGACCATGCGCACGCCCGAGGTCAGCGTCTGGAAACCATGGGCGAAGCCGCGCGGGATCAGCAGCGAGCGGGTATTGTCGGCCGAAAGCTCGGTGGCGAAATGCTGCAGGAAGGACGGCGAGCCGCGGCGCAGGTCGATGGCGACATCGAGCACCGCACCGGCGACGCAGGTGACCAGCTTGATCTCGGCAAAGGGCGGCAACTGGTAATGCATGCCGCGCACGGTGCCGGCGATATCGGTGCCGGTTTCGTTGATCTGCGCGACCGGGCCGTCGAAGCCGAGATCGGCCAGTTCCTCGGCGCAGAACAGGCGGGTCAGGAAACCGCGCTCGTCGCCGAGGCGCAGGCGCTCGACCAGATGCAGGCCGGCCATCGGCGTTTCCAGAAGCGTGAAGCGTCCGCTCATACCGCCACCTTCCGCGGCATTTGCAGGCTTGCCTCATAGGCGGCGATATCGGCAAGGCAGAGATCAAGGGCGGTGCTGCCGGCCTGCTGCGCCCTGTACCAGGCGATGGTGCGGCTGACGGTTTCGTCCAGGCCCCAGCGGGGAGCGTAACCGAGGGTGCGTGTCGCAAGGCTGCTGTCGAGCATCAGGTAGCCGGCCTCGTGCGGGCCTTCGCTGCCGTCGCCGAGCAGCATCTCGCCGCCGCCGAAGGATACCTTCGCCTTGTCGAGTACGGTGCCGACGCTGGCAGCCGCCGCATGGTCGGGGCCGAAATTGACGGCGGTGCAGGCATCCGGCGCATGCCACAGCCGTTCGGCCAGCAGCATGTAGCCATGCAGCGGCTCCAGCACATGCTGCCAGGGACGCACCGCCTGAGGGCGGCGCACCTGCAGTACGCCGTCGCTGCCCCAGGCGCGGATGGCATCCGGGATCAGCCGGTCCTCGGCCCAGTCGCCACCGCCGATAACATTGCCGGCGCGGGCGGTGGCAAGGCCGATGTGGCGGGCGGCAAAGAAGGAGGAGCGATAGCTGGCGGTGACGATCTCCGCCGCCGCCTTGCTGGCGCTGTAGGGATCGTGGCCGCCCAGCGGATCGGTCTCGACGAAAGGACGGGCCGTTTCCGGGTTCTCGTAGACCTTGTCGGTGGTGACGACGACGATGGAGCGGATATCAGGGGCGATGCGCAGGCTTTCAAGCAGGTTGGCCGTGCCCTGCACATTGATCTCGAAAGTGGCGGCCGGATCACGATAGCCGGCGCGGACCAGCGGCTGGGCGGCGAGATGGAAGACGATTTCGGGCCGGGCGGCGGTGACGCGGGCCTGTACGGCAAGACGATCGCGGATATCGGCGATGCCGCCCGGGTCGCTGGCCGCCTCTCCCAGAAGCGCATGCAACGAAGGCTGAGTGGGCGTCGGCAGCGACAGGCCGCTGACAGTGGCGCCAAGACGCGTCAGCCACAAAGCCAGCCAGCTCCCCTTGAAGCCAGTATGGCCGGTCAGGAGAACGCGCTTGTTTTTCCAGAAAGTGGTATCGGCCATGATCACCAGTTCTTCCAGGGCGGGTTGCCGCTTTCCCAGAGCGCTTCGAGCTGGTTCTTGTCGCGCAGCGTATCCATCGGCTGCCAGAAGCCTTCGTGGAAATAGGCGTGCAGCTCGCCATCGGCGGCGAGATCGGTTAGCGGCGCGCCTTCCCAGGAGCTGAGATCATCGGGGATGCGCGAGATGACCTTCGGCGACAGCACGAAGAAGCCGCCATTGATGAAACCGCCCTCGCCTTCCGGCTTCTCCACAAAACCTCTGACCGCAGTGCCATCAAGCTTCAGCGCCCCGAAACGGGCGGGCGGACGCACGGCGGTGACGGTCGCCAGCTTGCCGTGCGCGCGATGGAAACGGATGGTATCGGCGATATCGACATTGCTGACGCCGTCGCCATAGGTGAAGCAGAAGGCTTCCTCGTCCTTGAGATAGGAGGCGACGCGCTTCAGGCGACCGCCGGTCAGCGAGTGCTCGCCGGTATCGACCAGTGTCACTCGCCAGTCCTCGGCGCTCTTGCGATGGAACTGCATGCGGTTCTGCGCCAGGTCGAAGGTCATGTCCGACGTGTGCAGGCCGTAATTGGCGAAGTATTCCTTGATGACATAGCCGCGCCAGCCGCAGCAGATGATGAAATCCCGAATGCCGTGGCCGTGATACAGCTTCATGATATGCCAGAGGATCGGCCGGCCGCCGATCTCCACCATCGGCTTCGGCTTGAGATGGGTTTCTTCCGAAAGCCGCGTGCCGAGGCCGCCCGCCAGGATGACCGCCTTCATGCCGCCACCTCTGTCTCAAGGCCTGTTCTGCCGCGGCATTCCCTGCCCTTCACCCACCTGTTCATGCACATACCCGGCCCCAGTTCATTCCGGGACCGACACTAGCGGTCGAAGCTGACGTCAAACTGGTGCAAAATTCAGAATCGCGCCGAGACCAGCCGCTGCTGGATGGCATCGATATCGTAGCTGCGATCCTGCAGAAGATGCTCCTCCCAGGCCAGCGCGGTGCGCACGATATCGGCAAGATCGCCATGGCGCGGCGCCCAGCCGAGCGTTTCGCGCGCCAGCGTCGCATCGGCAACCACGCAGGCCGGATCGCCCGGACGGCGCGGCGCGAAGTTGACCTTGAACCGCCATCCACGGACTTCCATCACCGTGTCGAGGATCTCCAAGACCGAATAGCCCGAGCCATAGCCGCAATTGGCGACCAGCGGCTCGCCGCCGTGCCTAAGATAATCGAGCGCCTTCATATGCGCGCCGACGAGGTCCGTGACATGGACATAGTCACGCACGCCGGTGCCGTCCGGCGTCGGATAATCGGTGCCATAGACATCCACCTTGGCGCGACGGCCGAGCGCCGCCTCGCACGCGACCTTGATGAGATGGGTGGCGCCGGGCGTCGACTGGCCGGTGCGCCCTTCGGGATCGGCGCCGGCGACATTGAAATAACGCAGCGCCACATAGCTCAGGCCATGGGCATTGGCCGCATCGCGCAGCATCAGTTCCGACATCAGCTTGGAGAGCCCGTAGGGGCTTTCCGGGCTCAGCACCGCGCCTTCCCTGACCGGGGCTGCGCTTTCCTGCGTGCCGTAGACGGCTGCCGTCGAGGAGAACACGATGTTGCGGATTCCGGCCTCGATCGCCGCCGAAAGCAGGATGCGGGTCTTGCCGGTGTTGTTGTCGTAATAATCGAGCGGCCGGGCGACCGAGTCCGGCACCACGGCGGAGCCGGCGAAATGCACGATCGCCTCGATGCGGTTCTCGCTGAAAACCTGCGCCAGCATCGCGGGGTCGCCGACATCGCCGAGATAGAAGCGCGCACCCGGCGCCACCGCCCAGCGGAAACCCGTCGTCAGCGCGTCTAGGACGACGACATCCTCGCCGGCATCCAGCAACGCCCATACCATGTGGCTGCCGATATAGCCCGCACCGCCTGTAACCAGCACTGCCATGATCTTTTTCCCTGTTCAGTCTTCTTGGGAAGGATCAAAGCGCTGTTTTCTTTCCGAATTGGTTATTTTGGCGCGGGGTCGCGGCCCGCGCGCCGGTTTGATTGCGAAGGTGGTCGATGAAGGATTGCGCGGATCGTTCGAATTTTATCGATCCGCCCGAAAGCGGCCCGGGACAGGCCAAGGGCCTGCCCCATCGTCTTGGCTCAACGCTTGCGGATATAGTCCGCCAGCCGGCCGGCCGCTTCCGTGATCAGGGCCGGATCGCGCAGGAAGCAGGCGCGCATGAACAATTCGCCGCCGGCGCCGAAGGCGGTTCCAGGCGCCAGACCGACGCCGGTCTTGTCGACGATGTCGAGGGCGCTCGCGCGGCTGTCGGTGACGCCGTCGATCTTCAGGAAGGCATAGAGCGCGCCGTCGGGTTTCAGCGTCTCGACCCGGTTGGTGGCGATCAGCGCGTCGCAGAGGATGTTGCGGGCCAAACGCGCCTTGTCGATATTGGCCTGCACGAAAGCATCGCCTTCGTTCAGCGCCGCCACCGCGCCGCGCTGCATGAACTGCGCCACGCCCGAGGTCGAATACTGGATCAGGTTTTCCAGCACCTGGCCCATGGCCGGCGGCGCGACGATCCAGCCGACGCGCCAGCCGGTCATCGACCAGTTCTTCGAGAAGGAATTCACGAAGATGACCCGGTCCTGCGGGTCCATGACGTCGAGGAAGGACGGGGCGCGCTCGCCCACGTAGAAATAACGGGCATAGATTTCATCCGCCATGATCCAGAGACCGTGGCGGCGGGCGAGCGCCAGGATGGCTTCGAGATCGGCCCGCGTCGCCGTCCAGCCGGTTGGGTTGGAGGGCGTGTTGACGAACAGGCCTTTGGTCTTCGGCGTGATCGCCTTTTCCAACCGCTCCAGATCCAGCGACCAGGTGCCGTCGCGGAAATCGAGCTGGAAGCCGACCGAGCGGGCGCCGGCGATATCGAGTGCTGCGGCGATGTTCGGCCAGGCCGGCGTCAGATAGATCATCTCGTCGCCGGGCGCGGTCAGGGCCTGCACGGCGAGCTGGATCGACTGCATGCCCGAGCCGGTGACATAGAAATGCTCGGCCGGCAGCATCGTGCCGAAATGGCGGGCGTAATAGTCGGCGAGCGCCTGGCGCAGTTCGGGAATGCCGCGCTGCCAGGTGTAGAAGGTCTCGCCGGCCATGAGCGCTTCTGCCGCCGGGCGGTTGATGAAATCGGGCGTCGGCAGGTCACCCTCGCCGACCCAGAGCGGGATCAGGCCATCGCGGCCACGGGCATAATTGACGACTTCAACGATGCCGCTTTCGGGAGCGGCGACGGAACGCGGGCTGAGACTGGCGAGGATGGACATGACAAAATCTCCGTTTGCCGTCTTCATAGCCGAAGACGGCAAACGGATCTTATGACAATCGCTGAGGGAAACATTTCATCCGCTGATGGTTCCCCTCGGAAAGCCTTAGGGCTGACGGGTCTTCAGCAGATCGCGGATCTCGGTGAGGAGCAGGATATCGACCGGCGGCGGGGCGGCGGGCTCGGCATCCTTCTTCTTCTCCATCGAGGCGCGCATCCGGTTGATGCCCTTGACCATCAGGAAGATGATCCAGGCGAGGATGAGGAAATTGATGAGGATGGTGATGAAATTGCCGTAGGCAAGGACGGCGCCCTGCTTGCGGGCTTCCGCCAGCGCCGGCGAGGTGACCGCCGAGCTCAGCGGAATGAAATAGTTGGAAAAGTCGAAACCGCCGCCGGTCAGCGCGCCGACCACCGGCATCACCAGGTCGTTGACAACCGAATCGACGATCTTATTGAAGGCAGCACCGATGATGACGCCGACGGCAAGGTCCATGACATTGCCGCGGGCGATAAACTCTTTGAATTCATTGAGCATGAGGAGAGCCCCCGTTCCCTTAGGTTGCGAACCATCGAATACAACTAGCCATATTTGCCGGCGTGATGCAATGCAAGACGGGTGGCGCCGAAAGCATGCCGTTGGACTTAAGGTTTAGGCGCGTGCGCATGTTCAAGCCGGCCGCTTTGGCCTATTCTGCGTGGCCTGAGGGAGAGCGAAGGCAATGGTGCCAGGCTGGGTCATTTTCGCGTCGGCGATCGGCTATCTGATGCTGCTGTTCTGCATTGCCAGCTTCGGCGACCGCATGCACCGCGTCCAGGGCGAGCCGCGCAACGGTCGCCCGATCGTCTATGCGCTCAGCCTTGCGATCTACTGCACCTCCTGGACCTATTTCGGCGGCGTCGGCCTTGCCGCCTCGCACGGATTGGAATTCGCCGCCATCTATATCGGCCCGATCCTGATCTTCACGCTCGGAATGCCGTTTCTCAAGCGCATCATCGAGCTCGCCAAGGCGGAAAAGCTGACCTCGGTCGCCGATTTCATCGCCGCGCGCTACGGCAAGAATTCTTCGGTCGCCGCCATCGTGGCGCTGATCTGCCTGATCGGCACCATCCCCTATATCGCCCTGCAACTGAAGGCCGTGTCGAATTCCGTCTCGGCCATGGTCAACCCCTCCGATTACGGCATCGGCAGCGGCAATCTCTATTTCGTCGACCTGCCGTTGATCGTGACCCTGGTGCTTGCCTGCTTCGCCATCATGTTCGGCACCCGCCACACCGACGCCACCGAGCACCAGGACGGGCTGATCTTCGCCATCGCCGCCGAATCGCTGGTCAAGCTGGTCGCCTTCGGCACGGTCGGCATCTATGTGCTGTTCTTTCTCTATCAGGGGCCGGCGTATCTGTGGGAAGCGGCCTCCGCCAATGCGATGGCGATGGATGCGCTCGCCTATGAGACACCCGTCAGCCGCTGGATCACGTTGATCGTGCTTTCCGCCTTCGCCATCGTCATGCTGCCGCGCCAGTTCCATGTGACGGTGGTGGAAAACCGAACCGCCGGCGAGTTGAAGCTGGCCGGCTGGATGCTGCCGCTCTATCTCGTCGCCATCAACATCTTCGTGCTGCCGGTCGCCATCGGCGGCGTGCTCGCCTTCGGCGGCAGCGGCGATGCCGACATGTATGTGCTCTCCCTGCCGCTGGCGCACTCCAAGGAACTGGTGTCGCTGATCACCTTCATCGGCGGCTTTTCCGCCGCCACCGCCATGGTGATCGTCGAATCGGTGGCGCTGGCGATCATGGTCTCCAACGACCTCGTCATGCCCTTCTTCCTGCGTCGCAATCTCGCCGGCGGGGCGCAGCGGCAGGATTTCGGCCGATCGCTGCTGCGCATACGCCGCACGGCGATCTTTGCGGTGATGCTGCTGGGCTACGCCTATTATCGCTCCACCGATTCCGGCGTCGGCCTCGCCTCCATCGGCCTGCTCGCCTTCGCGGCCATCGCGCAACTGGCGCCGCCGCTGTTCGGCGGGCTGGTCTGGCGTCGCGCCAATGCGCGTGGCGCAATTGCCGGCCTCGTTAGCGGATTCGTCGTCTGGGCTTACCTGCTGTTCCTGCCGAGCCTCGGCGGGCCGGATTATTCGCATGTCGCCGGCGCCGTGCTCGGTTTCCTGCTGCCGGGCACGACGATGTTCACCGCGCCGGATGCCGATCCGCTCGTCAATGCCGTCTTCCTCAGCCTGCTGGTCAACTGCTTGGCTTTCGTCATCGCCTCGCTGACCCGCAATCCGAAACCGGTCGAGCGTATCCAGTCCGGCATCTTCGTCAAGCGCCACCTGCGCTCGCAATTCGCCACGCGCGGCTGGAAGACTCGCGTCGGCGTCGGCGACCTGAAGACCACGATCGCCCGCTACCTCGGCGAGGAGCGCATGCAGCGTTCCTTCGGCAGCTATGAGCGCTCGATTGGCAAGCGCCTGGACGACGGCCAGCCGGCCGACATGGCGCTGATCCACTTTTCCGAACAGCTGCTGGGCAGCGCCATCGGCTCCTCCTCGGCCCGCCTTGTCATCTCGCTGATCCTGCAGAAGGTCGAGGACGCCTCCTCCGACACTGCCTGGCTGCTCGACCAAGCCAGCGAAGCCCTGCAATACAATCAGGACATGCTGCAGACGGCCCTGTCGCAGATGGACCAGGGCATCGCCGTCTTCGACAGTTCCCACCGGCTGACCATCTGGAACCGGCGTTTCCGCAGCCTGCTCGATCTGCCCGAACATGTGGGTCAGGTAGGGTTTCCGCTGGCCGATATCGTCGCCATCCTCTCCGGCCATGGCGATATTCCGCCCGGCGAGCAGGACGAGATCATCGCCAGCTTCCTGACCTTCGACAAGCCCTTCCCGCTGGTGCTCGGCGAAGGCCGCACCATTATCGAGGTGCGCTCCAACGCCATGCCCGACCGGGGCATCGTCGCCACCTTCACCGACATCACCCAGCGCGTCGCCGCCGACCGGGCGCTGAAACAGGCCAACGAAACCCTCGAACAGCGCGTCGCCGAACGCACCGCCGAGCTGACCCGCGTCAACCACGCGCTTGCCGAGGCGCGCGCCAGCGCCGACGAGGCCAATATCGGCAAGACGCGTTTCTTCGCCGCCGCCGGCCATGATATCCTGCAGCCGCTCAATGCCGCCCGGCTCTATTCCTCGGCGCTGGTGGAGCGCCTCGGGCAGGCGGAAAACAATGCCGCGCTGGTGCGCAACATCGATTCGGCCCTTGAATCGGTCGAGACCATTCTCGGCGCCGTGCTCGACATCTCGCGGCTCGATACCGGCGCGATGAAGCCGCGCCTCGCCAGCGTCCCGCTGCGTGACCTGCTGTCGCGCATCGAGACCGATTTCGCGCCCATCGCCCGCGAAAAAAAGCTGAAGCTGGTGATCATGCCGACGAACCTCAGCGTGCGTTCCGACCCGGCGCTGTTGCGCCGGCTGATCCAGAACCTGGTGTCCAACGCCATCAAATACACGATCAGCGGCAAGGTTCTGGTCGGCGCCCGGCGCCGCGGCGGCAAGGTGGTCATCCAGGTGATGGATTCCGGCATCGGCATTCCCTCCTCGAAATTCCGCACCATCTTCAAGGAGTTCGCCCGGCTGGACGAGGGCGCGCGCACCGCCTCCGGCCTCGGCCTCGGCCTTTCCATCGTCGACCGTATCGCCCGCGTGCTCAACCACGGCGTCGAGGTGCGCTCGCAGCTCGGGCGCGGCACAGATTTTCGCGTGACCCTGCCGCTCGACCGCGCCATGCCGGCCGCGAGCCCGGCCGCAGCACCGCTCCTGCCCGACACCGCGCTGCCGACGCTCGCCGGCCTGAACGTTCTCTGCATCGATAATGAGGAGCGCATCCTCGAAGGCATGCGGGTGCTGATTTCCGGCTGGGGATGCCGGGTGGAGACGGCGACCTCGCTGGAAAAAGCATTGGCGCGCCTGGCCACGCCGGCGCGCATCGATCTGGTCATCGCCGACTACCATCTCGACAAGGGCACCGGCATCGAGGCGATCCTGGCGCTACGGCGAGAGGTGCGCGCCGACCTGCCGGCGCTGCTCCTGACCGCCGACCGCAGCCAGGAAGTGCGCGCCGAGGCCGAACGCAACGCCATCGCCCTGCAAAACAAGCCGGCGCGTCCGGCGGCGCTGCGCGCCTATCTGACCCAGATGGCGGGGCTTCGCAGTGCCGCCGCGGAATAGTCCCACCGGACTGCGCGGACATATCCGCTAACATGAATGAATCGCCGTGTCGGACCGATCTTGTCCCGCCGATTTGCCTCCATGCCTTGCCCACCAGAAAACCGCTTCGCACTTTTCCTGGGAATGCTCTATATATCCTACCGGTTTTAATTGCCGCCGATTTGCTTGGGATGCCGCCTTGATCACACGAAATGCCTGGGACGGAATCGAACGGAACGTGCAAACCTTCGAGGAAGCCTTGCGCGCCAGCGGCGAATGCGGGCGCCGGATCGCCGAATTCGACTGGTCGGCGACGCCGCTCGGCCCCCTTTCCACATGGAGCCCGGCGCTGCGCAGCCTTGTCGCCATGATGATGACCAGCGCCCAGCCGATGGCGCTGTGGTACGGGCCGGAATTGACGACGATCTTCAATTGCAGCTTTGCGCCGATCCTGGGCAAGCGCGCCAACACCTCTCTCGGCAGGCCGCTATATGAAACCTGGCACGACGTCTTCGACGACATTCTACCGATGGTGCAGGCAGCTCTTTCGGGCGAAACCGTATGGCGCGAAGATCTGCCGCTGACCATGACCCGCAATGGCTTCGAAGAGCAGACCTTCTGGACGTTTTCCTACAGCCCGGTGCGTGACGATGACGGTCGGATCGCCGGTTTCCTCGACGTCGTCACCGAAACCACCGATGCGGTGATATTGCGCCGGCGCATGGACGAGGCCAACCGCTCGCTGGAGGGCGAGGTCGAGAACGCCCGCATCGCGCTTGCCGCGCAAAAGGCGGCGGAGGCCGAGCAGAAGGTCCTGCGCCACGAACTGGTCCACCGCATCAAGAATTTGCTGGCCATCGTCCAGGCCATCGTTTCGCAGAGCATTCGCGGTGCGACCTCCACGGAAGCCGCACTGGAAAGCGTCTCGGCGCGGCTTTCCGCCTTCGGCCGGGCGCAGGATCTGCTGACCAGCGAAGGCGGCTCCCATGCCCGGCTGCGGCAATTGATCGACGCGGCGCTGTCGCCTTATCGGACCGCCGAGCGTTTCGATCTCGACGGGCCGGAAGTCGCGCTCAATGCCCAGCAATCCCTCGGCCTGTCGCTGGCGCTGCACGAACTGGCGACCAATGCCACGAAATATGGCGCGCTGCATCACCCCGATGGACGGGTGGCAATCTCATGGCGTGTGAACGGCGATGATTTTTCCTTCGCCTGGAAGGAAACCGGCGTGCCCGGGCTTGCCAGCCCCACCCGGCGCGGCTTCGGCAGCCGGCTTTCCGAGCAGATCGTCGCCGGCTATTTTTCCGGGTCCGCAAGCTGCGTCTACGAACCCGACGGCATCGCCTATTACCTCACGGGAAAGCTGATGCCCGACGATGCCGCCGGGCACTGATTTTCACGCTCAAGCATTTCCGGACGGAAAACCGTTTCACACTTTTCCTGGAAATGCTCTTTCCCTGTTTCTTCGCATTTCCGGACGGAAAACCGTTTCACACTTTTCCTGGAAATGCTCTGAGCCCTATTCCTCGCGGTTCTTGGCGTTCTTTTTCTTCGCCTTTTTCACGCCGGGGGCGGCGTCGTCCGGCTTCGGCTTGCCGGCCCAGGGCTTGTCCGACTTCGGCTTGTCAAACTTGGGCTTATCGAATTTAGGCTTGTCGAACTTCGGCTTGTCGCCCCAGCTTTTCTCGGCCCAGTTCTTCTCGCCACGACGCTCGTCGCGATTGCCGAAGGCGGGTTTGCCCTTGCCCTTGAAGGGAGGCTTGCGATCGCCGTCCCAGTTGCCGCCGGCCGGCTTGCCATAGGGCTTGCGCTCGCCGCGATTGTCGGCTTCCGGGGCGCCGTCGAGCTGGGCAACGCGGATGCCCTTTTCGATGGTGCGGTTCGGGCCGATCGAGCCCAGGAACGCCTCAGCGCTGTCGGCCGACAGCTCCACATGGGTTTCCTGCGGCTGGATGCGGATCGCGCCGATGTCGCGCTTGGTGAGGTTGCCGGAGCGGCACAGCATCGGGATCAGCCAGCGCGGCTCGGCATTCTGCTTGCGGCCGATCGACAGCGAGAACCAGACGCTGGCGCCGAAATCCTCGCGGCCGCGACGCGGCTCGTCGGAACCCTTGAAGCCGGCATTGGGGTTGTCGCGGTCGGTGCGCGGGCTGCGCTTGGCGTCGAGGCTGATCTCGATCAGCTCTTCCGGCGCGGAACGGCCGGCGAGATACAGCCGCACGAAGGCGGCGGCCACCTGCTCGGCGCTGCACTGTTCCAGAAGCTTGGCGACGAAGGCCTTTTCGTCCTCGCCCACGGTTTCCGACAGCGACGGATCGGCCAGCAGCCGTTCGCCGTCGCGCGTGGTCACCTCGTCGGCGGATGGCGGGCGATCCCAGGCGGCGGCGATGTTGGCGGTCTGCAGCAGGCGCTCGGCGCGGCGGCGCGCCGGCATCGGCACGATGAGCGCGCTGACGCCCTTGCGGCCGGCGCGGCCGGTGCGGCCCGAACGGTGCAGCAGCGTGTCCGGATTGGTCGGCAGGTCGGCATGGATGACCAGTTCGAGATTGGGCAGGTCGATGCCGCGCGCGGCGACGTCGGTGGCGATGCAGACCCGGGCGCGACCGTCGCGCATCGCCTGCAGCGCATGGGTGCGCTCGTTCTGGCTGAGTTCGCCCGACAGCGCCACGACCGAGAAGCCGCGATTGCCGAGCCGCGCCGTCAGGTGATTGACGGCGGCGCGCGTCGAGCAGAAGACGATGGCGTTCTTGGCTTCATAGAAACGCAGCACGTTGATGATGGCGTTTTCCCGGTCGGACGGGGCCATGACCAAAGCGCGATATTCGATATCGACATGCTGTTCCTTGGCGGCCGTGGTCTCGACGCGCACGGCGTTGCGCTGATAGCTTTCGGCCAGCTTGGCGATCGCCTTCGGCACGGTGGCCGAGAACATCAGGGTGCGGCGGTCTTCCGGCGCGGCTTCGAGGATGAATTCCAGATCCTCGCGGAAACCGAGGTCGAGCATCTCGTCGGCCTCGTCGAGCACGACGGCGCGCAGGTCGTCCATGTCGAGCGAGCCACGGCGGATATGGTCGCACAGGCGCCCCGGCGTGCCGACGACGATATGGGCGCCGCGATCCAGCGCGCGGCGCTCGGTCGACATGTTCATGCCGCCGACGCAGGAAACGACGGTGGCGCCGGCAAATTCATAGAGCCATTCCAGCTCGCGCTTGACCTGCAGCGCCAGTTCGCGCGTCGGCGCGATGACCATGGCGAGCGGCGTGGCGGCCGGGCCGAAGCGTTCCTCGCCGCGCAGCAGCGTCGGCGCCAGCGCCAGGCCGAAGGCCACGGTCTTGCCGGAGCCGGTCTGGGCGGAAACGAGCGCGTCCTGCTCGCCGAGTTCGCTTGATACGATCGCCTTCTGGACCGGCGTCAATTCCGTGTAGCCGCGTTTTTCCAACGCCCGTGCGATCGCAGGAACGATGCCCTCGATATCTGTCATAAGTCTCGTCTTTCGGATTTCGGTTCGTCCACGCCAAGGGCCTCGATGGCCCGATGAGGCGCAGGATCGCCGCGGCCAACGATGGTCGCGGGCCCTCTTTGGCGCGGCTCATAACGCGAAACGGTGAAAATGTCGAGCGATCAATGCGCTCATAGCCATGGCGGCCACGCCGGGCAGCCATGCGAGGGGCACATGCGGGCACCGGCCCGCATGTGCAATGTCAATCGATCAGGCCGCCGCTTTCTTCGCATAGGGGTCGAAACGGCCATAAAAGGTCTCGCCCTTTTCGGCCATTTCGCGCAACAGCGGCGGCACGGCAAAACGTTCGCCGAACTTCGCCGCCAGCCGGTCGCAGAGCGCGACGAATGTCGCGGCCCCCATGCCGTCGATGTAGGACAGCGTGCCGCCGGTATAGGGTGCGAAACCGAAGCCGAGGATGGAGCCGACATCGGCCTCACGCGGATCGATGACGATGCCTTCATCCACCGTGCGCGCCGCTTCCAGCGCGATGGTGACGAGGAAGCGCTGCTTCATTTCCTCGATATCGACGTCGTCGGCCTTTTTCTGCGGGTAAAAATCCTTCAAGCCCGGCCAGAGCGACTTTTTCGCCGGCTTCGGAGGATAGTCGTAAAAACCCTTGCCGTTCTTGCGGCCGCGCCGGTCGAGGCCGTCGACCATGCGGTCGTTGAGCTCCATATGGCGCGGATCGACGGAGCCGGGGCCGGGGCCGAGATCGGCAAGCTGGGCCTTCATGATCTTCTGGCTGAGGTCGATGGCGATCTCGTCGTTGAGCGACAGCGGCCCGACCGGCATGCCGATCATTTTTGCGACATTCTCGATCATCGCCGCCGGCACGCCGTCGATCAGCATGTCGTAGCCTTCGTTGATGTAGCGGAAGACGCAGCGGTTGACATAGAAGCCGCGCGTGTCGTTGACGACGATCGGCGTCTTCCGGATCGCGGCGACGAAATCGAGCGCGGCGGCCAGTGCCTTATCGCCGGTTTCCTCGCCGAGGATCATTTCGGTCAGCATCATCTTGTCGACGGGCGAGAAGAAATGCACGCCGATGAACTGCTTCGGCCGCTTGGCATAGGTGGCGAGGCCGCTGATCGGCAGGGTGGAGGTGTTGGAGGCGAGGATGGCATCCGGCGGCAGCACGGCTTCCACCGCCTCGATCACCGCCTTCTTCACCGCGCGGTCCTCGAACACCGCCTCGATGACGAGGCCGACATCGCGCAGGCCCTCGTAATCGGCGGCAGGCGTAATGCGCGCCAGCAGCTTGTCGCCGTCGTCCTTGGTCATCCGGCCCTTACCGATGGCGTCCGCCACCAGCTTTTCCGAAACGCCCTTGCCCTTGTTGGCGGCTTCGATGTCGCGGTCGACCAGCACCACCTCGATGCCGGCGGCGGCGGAGACATAGCCGATGGAGGCGCCCATGAAGCCGGCGCCGACGATGCCGACCTTCTTCAGCACCGTCTTTTCGATGCCGGCCGGGCGGCGGGCGCCCTTGCCCAGCTCCTGCATGGAGATGAACAGCGAGCGGATCATCGAGAAGGCTTCGGTGGTCTGCAGTATCTCGGTGAAATAACGCTGCTCGACCCTAAGACCGGCGTCGAAGGGCAATTGCAGGCCTTCATAGACGCATTTCAGGATGGCGAGCGCGGCCGGATAATTGCCATGGGTCTCGCGACGCATGATGCCGGCGGCGGCCGGCCAGAGCTGCGCCGACTGCGGCGTCCAGATGCCGCCGCCCGGCAGCTTGAAGCCCTTCTCGTCCCAGGGGGCGATGGGCTTCAGCCCGTCCTTGATCATCTGCTTGGCGGCAGGAACCAGCTCGGCCGGCTCGACCACCTGATGCACCAGGCCCATGGCCTTGGCGCGCGCCGGCGTCAGCGTCTGGCCGGTGGTCATCATCTGCAGGGCGTCCTGCGCATTGGTCAGGCGCGGCACGCGCTGGGTGCCGCCGGCACCTGGGAAGACACCGACCTTGACCTCGGGCAGCGCTAGCTTGACCGATTTCGCATTGGAGACGACGCGGGCATGGCAGGCCAAGGACAGTTCGAACGCGCCGCCCATGCAGGTGCCGTTGATCGCCGAAACCCAGGGCTTGCCGCAGGTTTCCAGCTTGCGCCACAGCCAGGTCATGCGCCCGGCGACATCGAAGATGCGCTGCATGGCGTTTTCGGGATCGCGGGCCTTTTCCTCTTCGGCCAGCGTGAAGATGCTCTTGATCATCGAGAGATCGGCACCGCCGGAGAAGGAGTTCTTGCCCGAGGTGATGACCGCGCCCTTGATCGCGCTATCTCCGACCACCTGGTCGACAATGGCGTCGATCTCGTCCATCACCTCCTCGGTGACGACGTTCATCGATTTGCCGGGCATGTCCCAGGTGACGAGGGCGATGCCGTCGGCATCGGTTTCGATCGTGAAATTCTTGTAGGCCATGATCGTCCCTCCCCTCAGACGCGTTCGATGATCGTGGCGGTGCCCATGCCGGCGCCGATGCAGAGCGAGACCAGCGCGGTCTTGAGATCGCGCCGCTCCAGCTCGTCCAGCACCGTGCCGAGGATCATCGCGCCGGTGGCGCCGAGCGGATGGCCCATGGCGATGGCGCCGCCATTGACGTTGATTTTATCCGCAGGAATGTCGAAGGCCTGCATATAGCGCAGCACGACGGCGGCGAAGGCCTCGTTGAGTTCGAAGAGATCGATGTCGGAGAGCTTGAAGCCGGAGCGCTTCAAGAGCTTTTCGGTGACGTCGACCGGGCCGGTCAGCATCAGCGCCGGATCGGAGCCGATATTGGCAAACGCCCGGATTTTTGCGCGCGGTTTCATGCCCAAAATGTCGCCACCGGCCTTGGAGCCGATGAGCACGGCGCCGGAGCCATCGACGATGCCGGAGGAGTTGCCGGCGTGGTGGACGTAAGTGATGCGCTCGACATCGGGATGCGCGTCGATGGCGACGGCTTCGAAGCCACCCATTTCGCCCGGCATCTGGAAGGAAGGATTGAGGGCGGCGAGCGCCTGCATGTCGGTTTCAGGGCGCATATGCTCGTCGCGCGCCAGCAGCACGAGGCCGTTCTGGTCCTTCACCGGAATGACCGAACGGTCGAAATAACCGTTGTCCCAGGCATGCGCCGCGCGCTTCTGGCTTTCCACCGCATAGGCGTCGACATCCTCGCGGGAGAAGCCGTATTTGGTGGCGATCAGGTCGGCGGAGACGCCCTGCAGCATGAAATAGGACGGGAAGCTGACGGAGGGATCCATGAACCAGGCGCCGCCGGCAGCCCCCAGCCCGATGCGTGACATGGATTCGACGCCGCCGGCGATGATCAGGTCGTCGGCCCCTTGCGCGATCTTGGCCGCGCCGATGTTCACGGCATCGAGGCCGGAAGCGCAGAAACGCGAGATCTGCATGCCGGGCGCGCGGAAGGAATAGCCGGCCTCGAAGGCGGCCGCGCGCGGAATGACCGCGCCCGCTTCATAGACCGGATCGACGCAGCCGAAGATGATGTCGTCGAGGCGCGCCGTGTCGAGGCCGTTGCGCTCGCGCAAGGCTTCGAGCACGCGGGCGGCAAGGCGCGGCGTCGGCACCTCGTGCAGCGCGCCGTCCTTCTTGCCGCGACCGCGCGGGGTTCGCACGTGATCGTAGATGAAAACGTCGGTCATGGTCTGTCGTCTCCTCGGGCGCCTGGCTAGCGCCCCTTCCCAAATCAGCCCGTACTATAACCACGGATTGCGGCACCGGAACCCTCCCGCGCCGCAAAAAGAATTATAGTTCAAAAGGCTTCGGCGGAGAGCGCCATCATTGTTTCGGCGCCGGTTTCGATGCGCGCCTTGCGTAGCGCCGTTTCCGGCAGGATGCGCTCCATGAAGAACCGGGCGGTGACGAGCTTGTTGCGGTAGAAATCCTGGTCGCCGCCGCCCTTGGCGAGCCCGTCGAACGCGGCCTTCGCCATCTGCCCCCACATGTAGCCGAGCGCGACGAGGCCGAGCAGGTGCAAGTAATCGGTGGAGCCGGCGCCGGCATTGTCGGGCTTGGCGATGGCATGCTGCATGAACCACATGGTCGCGGCCTGCGCGTCGTTCAGGCCCTTCTTGAGGCTCTTGGTGTAGAAGCTCATCGCCTCGTCGGCGCGGTGCGCCTCGCAGAAATCGCCGATCTCCCTGAACAGCGCCATGATCGCCCGGCCGCCGTTCTGGCCCAGCTTGCGGCCGACGAGATCGAGCGCCTGGATGCCGTTGGCGCCCTCGTAGATCATGGCGATGCGGGCATCGCGCACGAACTGGCTCATACCGTTTTCCTCGATATAGCCATGGCCGCCGAAGATCTGCTGCGCCATCACGGCGTGGTCGAAACCCTTGTCGGTCATCACGCCTTTGAGGATCGGGGTGACGAGGCCCAAAATGTCATCCGCCGCCTGCCGCTCGGCGGCATCCGGCGAGCGATGGGCGATGTCGGATTTCAGCGCGGTCCACAGCAGGAAGGCGCGGCCGGCCTCGGTGAAGGCGCGGATGGTCATCAGCGTGCGGCGCACGTCGGGATGGACGATGATCGGATCGGCCGGCTTGTCGGCCGCCTTGACGCCGGTGAGCGAACGGCCCTGCAGGCGCTCGCGGGCATAATGGGCGGCATTCTGATAGGCGATGTCGGCAATCGCCATGCCCTGCAAACCGACCGACAGGCGCGCCTCGTTCATCATCACGAACATGGCGTTGAGGCCGCGATTGGCTTCGCCCACCAGATAGCCGGTGGCGCCGTCATGGTTGATGACGCAGGTGGCGTTGCCGTGGATGCCCATCTTGTGCTCGATGGCGCCGCAGGAAACGGCATTGCGTGCGCCGAGCGTGCCGTCCGCGTTCAGCAGGAATTTCGGCACGAGGAACAGCGACAGGCCCTTGGTTCCCTCGGGCGCGCCCTCGATGCGGGCGAGCACCAGATGCACGATATTTTCCGTCAGGTCGTGCTCGCCAGCGGAGATGAAGATCTTCTGGCCGGTGATTTTATAGCTGCCATCACCTTGCGGCACGGCCTTGGTGCGCAACAGGCCGAGATCGGTGCCGCAATGGGGTTCGGTCAGGTTCATGGTGCCGGACCACAGACCGGAGACCATGTTGGGCAGCCATGTCGCCTTCTGCTCCTCGCTGCCATGAACGACGAGCGCGGCGATCGCCCCTTGCGTCAGGCCGGGATACATCATCAGCGCCATGTTGGCGGCCGAGGTGAAGGCGCCGACGGCGCAATGCAGCGTATAGGGCAGGCCCTGCCCGCCGAATTCCTCGGGAATGGCGAGCCCGATCCAGCCGCCGTCGCGATAGGCGGCATAGGCCTGCCGAAAACCGTTCGGCGTCGTCACCGAGCCGTCCTCATGACGGATGCAGCCTTCGGCATCGCCTGTCGCATTGACCGGCAGCAGCACCTCCTCGGAAACCCGGCCGGCCTCGGTGAGGATCGCCTCGACCATGTCGGGCGTCGCCTCGGAAAAACCGGGCAGGTTGTTGTAGCGGGCAAGCTGCAGCACCTCGTCGAGCACGAAAAGCGTGTCTTCCACCGGGGCCTTGTAGATCGGCATCGTCTTTCCTCCCTTGAGCAACGCACGCGACGCAAGCTTCGAAGCAGGCTGACCGCTTAAGAGTTGGTCTGTTCGGCGGGCTTGCAATCCGTCGTCCAGCATACAAGCCCAGTATATTGGCAGAGAGTTAATCGCTTGCTCCATTTCCGGCCAGAGTACCGCCCGCGAAGTCGCATACGGCGCCCGGCGGCGGAAATGATTAAGATTTTGGAGCGACGTTAACCGACTGTTTACCATATTTCGCCGATTGTGCGGACCAGGGTGTGGTGGCTCCGCAATCTTCTTCCGTGATGCGTTTCGTGGACTGCCGGCATTCTTTGCATGAAGGCGCGCCGCAATCGTTCCTTCGTCCCGCATGACCCCAGACGACCCAAGGCCCCAGGCACCAACGCTGAAACGAGCAAGAGCATGAACGGATCGCGCCAAACACCATCCCGCCCCGGTGACAGATCATCGCTCGACGCGCTGAGCCGCACCATCGAGGGCCTGGAGGCACGCATCGAGGGGCTGATGGGATCGACGGCGCGCGGCGATTATCGCACACGCCCACAACCCGAACCCACTGAGCGCCCAGCCCGGCGCGACAGCTTTCGTGAACGCGAGCCCCAGGGCGAGCGCTTCGATCCGCTGGCCGAAATCCGCCAGCGCCAGCGCATGCTCGATGCCGGCCGCGAGCGCCAGCCCGCCCCCGCCCCGCAGCGTCCCCAGCCGCCGCGTCATGCCCTGCGTGAAGAGCCCCGCCCGGCGCCGCGCGCGCCGCAGGCCCAGCCGCATGCCGCCATGCGCGCGCCCGTGGCAGCGCCGGCCATGCCCGATCCGGGGATGAACGACATCGCGCAGGCGCTGGTGAACCTGCGCCACGAATTGAAGCAGGACATTTCGCAAGGCCTCGCCCGCGAGGCGGCCATGCTGCGCGAGGAAATGCGCTCGATCCGCACGTCTGCCGAAAACCATCCGGTCGCGCTCGACATGCGTGACGATCTCGCAAGGCTTGCCGCCGGCATCGACCAGCTCGGCCACCAGTCCTCCGCCCAGCGCGAGGCCGACAGCCTGCGCGCCGAATTCGAGGAATTGCGGGCGATGATGGACGGGCTTGCCCGCGAGGATTCCATCCGCCACATGCACATGCGCTGGAACGGCGTCGAGGACAAGCTGCACGCGCTGGAAACCGGCCCGCTGCAGGAAGAGCTGGTGTCGCTGGCCTATCGGCTTGACGACATCAAGATGCAGCTCGGCTCGATGCGCGACAGCCCGGCGATCCATGCGCTGGAAGACAAGCTGATGCGCGTCGCCCATGCCGTCGAGACGCTTGGCGAGCGTATGCCCGCCAACGATCACGGGATCAGCGAGCAGTTCGCTGGCCTCGACCTGCGTCTTGACGAGATCAGCCGCGCCATCGCCGCCACCAGTCGGGCCGCGGCCCCGGCCGACAATAACGCCATGCAGCGGCTGGAAAATCGTCTGTCGGCGCTGGCCGAACAGATCGATACCATCGGCCGCGAAACCATAAACCGGCCCGACCCGGCCGCCCAGCTTGGCGCCCGCATCGAGGCGCTGACCGCCCGCGTCGAGGACATGGCGCATCAGGAAGCCGCCATGCGGCTCGACGAGCGGCTGGAGCAGCTTTCGCTGCTGATGGAGCGATCGCAGAAAGCCCCGGCCGCGCCGGAACTGACCGATTACCTCGCCGACATCTCCCGCAAGATCGATGCGCTCGAACAGGGCTCGGTCAACGACGTGCTGGCCGAACGGCTGGATTACCTCGCCCGCCGCATCGAGGAATTCGAATTCCAGCCGCAGCATGCCGTCGCTAGCCCGCATGACGACGCCGCCATGCGCCGCATCGAAGGCCAGCTCAACGACATCGCCGCCCGGCTGGACGAGACGACCGCAGCACCCGCCGGCGACCACTCGGCGCTGCGGGCGCTGGAAGACCAGATCGCCCATCTGTCGCAGCTGATCAGCGAGCCGCGCGCCGAACATGCCGTCGAGCTGCCCGCCGTCTTCGAAAGCCGTCTCTCGGCCATCGAAGACTATATGGCGACCAATGACGAATACATCATCGAGGCGGCCCGCCATGCGGCCGAAGCGGTGGTCGAGGCCTATTCGCGCGGCGGCATCAGCGCCTCCGCCGGTGCGCCGGTCGCCGATGTCTCGGCGCTCGCGGCGCTTGCCGACGACCTGCGCCATCTGGAAGACCTGAGCCGCGGCTCGGAGGAACGCACCCAGCAGACTTTTGAGGCCCTGCACGACACGCTCGTGCAGATCGCCGGCCGGCTGGAGGACATGGATGGCCGATTTCGCCACTTCGAGGAAGACCGTTACGAGCGCCGGCCGCAGCCGGTAATGCCGAAGGCAACCCAGCCGGTCTTCGCCGAAGAGGCCTTCGAGGCCGAGGCCTACGCCTATGCCGAGACGGCCGACGCGCGCGAACCGGCCCGCGACGCCGCCCGCTTCAATGCGCCGCCGCTGGCGCCGATGCTCGACGCGCCCACCCTAGACGCGGTGGAAGGCGAAGCAGATACCGCCCGCTTGCCGGTCGAGACGCCGGTGACGGAAGAGGCCCGGCCCGGCCTGTTCGCCAATCTCGGCCGCAAGTTCCGCACCGGCCGCAACAAGGCCGAACAACCGGCCGGCCAGCGCGCCACCATCGAGCCGACGCCGCCGCTGGCGCCGGAAGAAATGGTCGCCTCCCCCGAGGCCAACGAGCTGCTGGAGCCCGGCTCCGGTGCGCCCGACATCAAGCGCATTCTCGAGCGTGTCCGCGCCATGCAGAACGCCCAGGCCGCCGGCGGGGCAGGCAGCAGCGACGGCGACCGCGCCGACTACATCGCCGCCGCCCGCCGCGCCGCCCAGGCCGCCGCGCAGGAAATCGACCAGGCCCAGAAATCCGCGCCCGCCAAGGGCGGCTCGGCGCTGGGCTCGACGATCAAGCGCCATCGCCGGCCGATCCTGATGGCGGTCGGCGCCATCCTGCTCGCCGTCATGGCGCTGCCGCTCGCCAAGAATTTCATCGCGCCGAAGAAGGCGCCTGCCGCCGTCGAAGCCAGTATCGCGCCCGCCGCCAAGGAGCCGGCCGCCAGCGAACCGGCAGCCGCCGACACGAGCGAGCCGAAGCAGGCCGCAGCCCTGGCCGCACCGACGCAGGCCACGCCGCCGGTCGAGCCCGCCACCGATGGCGCACTCGACGCGGATGGCGCCGTCGCACCCGCAGCCGAGACACCGGCCGTTCCGGCCGAAACGACCACCCCCATGCAAGCCGAGGCCAAGCTGGCGCCGGCCGAGACTGCACCGGCCGCCCTCGAAGTGCCGGACACGATCACGCCCAAGGCGCTGGCCGATGCCGCCCGCAATGGCGACGCGCTGGCGCTGTTCGAGATCGGCGCGCGCTATACCGAGGGACGCGGCGTCAAGTCCGACCTTGCCGCTGCCGCCAAGTGGTACACCCAGGCCGCCGACAAGGGGTTTGCCCCGGCGCAATATCGCATCGCCAACCTGTTCGAGAAGGGCACCGGCGTCGAGCGCGATCTCGCCAAGGCGCGGCACTACTATGAAGCGGCTGCCGCGCAGGGCAATGCCAGCGCCATGCACAATCTCGCCGTGCTGCTGGCGACCGGCGCCGAAGGCAAGCCGGATTTCGACACCGCCGTCGGCTGGTTCACCAAGGCCGCCGATCTCGGCGTCGCCGACAGCCAGTTCAACCTCGCCATCCTCTATGCGCGCGGCAACGGCGTGAAGCAGGATCTGGAAGAATCCTACAAGTGGTTCGCCATCGCCGCCAAGGACGGTGACAAGGACGCCGCCCAGAAGCGCGACGAAGTGGCCAACGCCATGCGCCCCGAGCAACTGGAAAGCGCCCGCGCCAAGGTGGATCTGTGGAAGCCGCAGCCGCTCGACCAGAACGCCAATTCGGTCGACCTGCCCGACGCCTGGGTCGGCAAGGCCCATACGACCGCCTCGGTCGACATGAAGAAGGCCGTGCGCAACATCCAGGCCATCCTCAACAACAACGGCTTCGACGCCGGCCCGCCGGACGGCGAAATGGGCAAGAAGACGGTCAACGCCATCAAGGCCTTCCAGAAGTCGGTCGGCATGGAGACGGACGGCAAGGTCTCCGACCGGCTCGTCAAGGAGCTTCTCGCCCGCAACAAATAAGCCGCATGAAAGGCTGAAAACCAGTCCCCGGACCGCCTCCGGGGACTTTTCTGTGTTTCCTTGTCGCAATTCCCAAAATCGGACTCGATTTCAGGAATTATGAAGGTTCGCCGTGCTAAAGCATGTCCAGGAAAAGTGGGGACCGGTTTTCCCTCTGGAAATGCTTCGGTCGCCCGGCCTGTAACGCCGTTCATCCTTGCGCCTTGCGCCGACACCGCGGGGCCGTTGTCCTATTGTTGAGGTCATGCCGTGACGATCTACCTGCCGATCGCGGAACTGTCGGTGAACATCTTCGTCATCCTCGGCATGGGCGCGGCCGTCGGCTTCCTGTCCGGCATGTTCGGCGTCGGCGGCGGTTTCCTCATCACGCCGCTGCTGATCTTCTACAATATCCCTCCCGTCGTCGCCGTCGCCACCGGCGCCAACCAGGTCGTCGCCTCCTCGGTCTCCGGCGCCATCACCCATTTCCGGCGTGGCACGCTCGATCTCAAGCTCGGCACCATCCTGCTGATCGGGGGCTTGGCGGGCGCCACGGTCGGCATCTGGATCTTCTCGCTGCTGCGCCGCCTCGGCCAGCTCGACCTGATCATCTCCTTGATGTATGTCGTTTTCCTCGGCACGGTCGGCGGGTTGATGCTGATGGAAAGCGTCAACGCCATGCGTCGCGCCCGGCGCAACGAGCCGGTGACGCTGAGAAAACCCGGCCAGCATAGCTGGGTGCATCGCCTGCCGCTCAAGATGCGGTTCAAGAAATCGACGATCTATATCAGCGTCATCCCGGTCGTCGCGCTCGGCTTCGGCATCGGCATCCTCACCTCGATCATGGGCGTCGGCGGCGGCTTCATCATGGTGCCGGCGATGATCTACCTGCTGCGCGTGCCGACCAATGTCGTCGTCGGCACCTCGCTGTTCCAGATCATCTTCGTGACCGCCTATACGACCGTCGTGCAGGCGACGACCAACTATTCCGTCGATATCGTTCTGGCCTTCATCCTGATGGTCGCCGGTGTCATCGGCGCGCAATACGGGGTGCGTGTCGGCCAGAAGCTGCGCGGCGAGCAGCTGCGCGCCCTTCTCGGCCTGCTGGTGCTGGCGGTCGGCCTGCGCCTTGCCATCGCGCTGGTGGTGACGCCGGCCGATGTCTATTCGGTCGTTGTCGGGGGCATGAATTGATGCGCCGCCTGCTGCCCGCCCTCTTCGCCCTGCTGTTCGCCGCCCTGCCGGCGGCGGCGCAGATGCCGATGCTCGGCGATTCCATCGAGCAGCGCGAACGGCTGCAGATCGGGGTCTCGACCACCGAGATCGCCATCACCTCCGATTTCGCCGGCGCCGATCTCACCGTCTTCGGCTCGGTCGATTATGCCGACGAGTTGTTGATGGCCATCGGCCAGTACGACGTCATCGTCGCGCTGGAGGGGCCGAAGGATATCGCGACGGTGCGCAAGAAGGAGCGGCTGTTCGGCATCTGGGTCAACCGCCGCTCGATGACCTTCGAGCATGTGCCGGAATCCTATGCGATCTCCAGCACCCGCGCCGTCGATTCGATCGCCGTCGATACGGCGCTGAACGATCGTGGCGTCGGCATTGCGCATCTGCCGCTGATCCCCATCGGCTTCGTCGGCAATGCCGCCAATCTCGGCGAATTCCGCGACGCCTATCGTCGGCTGAAGACGGGAAGCGGGCTTTATGCGCGCGATACCGCCGGTGTGCGCTTCGTCAGCCCGTCGCTGTTTCGCGCCTCGCTGCGCCTGCCGGCCAATATTCCCAACGGCGTGCATACCGTGCATGCCTATCTGTTCAAGAGCGGCGTCTTCGTGGCGGACAAGCAATTGCTGCTGCGCGTCGTCAAGACCGGCCTCGAACAGGCGATCACCGACGCCGCGCATGAGCGCCCCTTCCTCTACGGCGTCTTCGCCGTCTTCCTGGCGCTGGTCACCGGCTGGGGCGCGAGCGTGATCTTCAAGAAGAACTGAAAACCCGGGCGGCATCCCGCCCGGGTCTTAAAGGTTACATCAAGCCGCCAGCGGCGGGCCGATGATGTTGATGCCGTTGGCGAAGCAGGCGGCGGCGAGCACCGATTGTTCGCCGGGGCCGGGCGTAAAAGGCGCCGGGCGGCCGGGGCCTTGCGGCCGCTTGCCGATATCGCGCACCAGCCCCTCGAAACCGCCGCGCGTCACCGTGAGAAACCGCGCGCCCGCCTTCGACACCACGCGAAACCGGTGCGGCACGCCGCGCGGGGCACAGAGCGTCTCGCCGGCCCGCGCCAGCCGCTTCTCGCCGTCCAGCTCGAATTCCAGCTCTCCTTCGAGAACATGGAAAATCTCGTCTTCACCGTAATGGATATGCAAGGGCGGGGCCTCGCCGAAGGCGGCGTCATGCACCAGAACCGAGATGCGGTCCGTGTTGCTGTCCTGCGCCACGGCAACCTTGATGCGCGAGGCGAGAAGCCAGAATTCGTCAGCCATTTGTGTCATGGTCCTGTCCCAGATGAATTTTTCGCGGAAGGTTTTTCCGCGCCCCGGCGCTGGAGGTGCGCCGGTGACACAAGATTTGCCCGAAAACCGGGCCTGGTTCTGTTCCCATGGAAACAGGCGGGTTTAGCCCGTGAGATTGCCGAAGCGGACGGAATAAATGCGGTCCTTGCCCATGAGATGGGCGATCAGCGCCGCCCGGTCGAACAGGCCGTGCATCGCCTTGTGGCGCAGGTCGAGCCCGCCGCTCATCAGCCCGAAGGCCGGCATCAAGAGACGCGAACCATCGGTCGCGAAACAGGGCCGGCGCACCGCCTTGTCGCGGCGGCGCACGGTGGCGGCCGGATGCAGATGACCGGCGATCTCGCCGCGCTGCAGGCCCGGCTGCGGCTCATGCCGGAAGACGAGGCCGCCATAATGCATCTCGTCGGCCGACGTGCCGGGCAGGTCGAAGATGCCGTCCGGGTCATGATTGCCGTTGATCCAGACCCATTCGCGCCCGCGCGCCATGTTGGCAAGCAGCGTGCGGAATTCCTCCGGCATCTCGCGCGAACCGATGCGGTCATGGAAATTGTCGCCGAGCGAAACGACGATTTTGGGCGCGTAGCGGGTAATGACGGCGGAAAGCACGGTCAGCGTCGCCAGCGTATCGTAGGGCGGCAGCATCATGCCGCGCCGCGCGAAGGCCGCGCCCTTTTCAAGATGCAGGTCGGACACGACCAGCATTCCGCTCTCCGGCAGATAGAGGCCACCCAGGGGATCGCAGACGGCGGCGACGCCGTTGACGGTTGTTTCGGCCGAGACCGGTACGGATGTCATTGCTGCGGCGCGCGCCAGCGCCAGTCGGCTCATCACGATTGCATTCGTCCTTCGAATTTCAGCCCATCGCCTCGGCGATCAGATCGTCCGCGGCCTCGGCCAGCACGGCATCATGGGCTTCGCCCGGCACGGACTCCCTGCCGATCTCCAGCATGACAGGCACGGCGAGCGGCGAGATATGGTCGAGCGCGCGATGGGTGATGTGGCCCTTGATTCGCCTCAGCATATCGCCAAGCCGCGAAATATCCAAAAGCCCGGTCGCGGCATCCTGTCGCGTCGCCTGAAGCAGGATGTGATCCGGCTCATGGCTGCGCAATACGTCGTAGATCAGGTCGGCGGAAACCGTCACCTGCCGTCCGGTCTTTTCCTTGCCCGGATGGCGGCGCTCGATCAGGCCGGCGATGACGGCGCAATTGCGGAAGGTGCGCTTGAGCAGGAAGGATTCCGCTAGCCACGCTTCGAGATCGTCGCCGAGCATGTCCTCGTCGAACAGTTCGGCAAGGCTCAAACGGCCATTTGATATCATCAGCCCCAGATCCTCCAGCCCCCAGATGCCGAGTGAATAATCTGTCGCGACGAAGCCGAGGGGTTTTGCCCCGAAGCGTTCCAGCCGGCGGGTCAGGAGCATGCCGAGCGTCTGGTGCGCCAGCCGCCCTTCGAAGGGATAAGCGACCAGATAGGCCCGGTTTCCGCGCGGAAAGGTTTCGATCAGGAGTTCGTCGCGCTTGGGCAGCATCGACTTGTCCTTCTGAAGCGCCAACCAGTCGCGCACCTGATCCGGCAGGCGATGCCAGCGCTCGGGATCGGCGAGCATCGAACGCACCTGGTCGGCGAGATAGGTCGAAAGCGGAAACTTGCCGCCGGCATAGGCCGGGATTTTCGGATCGAGCGAAAAGCCCTGGCTGACGAGCGCCTCGTTCTCGCGGATACCTTCGAAGCGCAGCACCTTGCCGGCGAAGGCAAAGGTATCGCCAGGCGAAAGCTGTTCGAGAAAATATTCCTCGACCTTGCCGAGCGTCGCGCCGCCACGGCCGATGCGCCCCTTCTCGCCGCGCTTGACCATGCGCAGGTTCAGCATCGGGCTTTCGACGATGGTGCCAAGGTTCAGGCGATATTGCTGCGCCACCTGCGGATTGGAGACGCGCCAGCGCCCTTCCTTGGTCTTGCGGATGCGGGCGTAGCGCTCATAGGCGCGCAGGGCATAGCCGCCGGTGGCGACGAAATCGACGATGCGCTCAAACGTTTCCCAACTCAAATCCGCGTAGGGCGAGGCGCCGACCACCTCGTCATAAAGCTCCAGCATGTCGAAGGGTTCGGCGCAAGCCATGCCGAGCACATGCTGGGCGAGCACATCGAGCGCCCCTGCCCCCACCGGCGGCGTGTCCTGCGCGCCGATATAATTGGCGTCGAGTGCGGCCTGGCATTCCATCACCTCGAACCGGTTGGCCGGCACCAGCACGGCCTTGGACGGCTCGTCCATGCGGTGATTGGCGCGGCCGATGCGCTGCGCCAGCCGGCTGGCCCCCTTGGGCGCGCCGACATGGACGACGAGATCGACATCGCCCCAGTCGATGCCGAGATCGAGGGTGGAGGTGGCGACCACGGCCCGCAGCCGGTTTTCCGCCATCGCCGCCTCGACCTTACGGCGCTGGGAAACGTCGAGTGAACCGTGATGCAGGGCAATCGGCAGATTGTCGTCGTTGATGGTCCACAATTCCTGGAACAGCATCTCCGCCTGGCTGCGAGTGTTGACGAAGAGCAGCGTCGTCTGGTGATCTTTCAGGAGATCGTAGACGTCGGGAATGGCGTATTTGGCCGAATGACCGGCCCAGGGAATGCGCTCCTCGGTTTTCAGGATCGAGATATCGGGCTTCGCCCCACCCTCGACCGTCACCAGCCCGGAATGGCGTGGCTCGCCCTCTTTCTGCGCCACCAGCCATTTCTGCAGGTCCATCGGCTCGGCGACGGTGGCGGAGAGGCCGATGGTCTGCAGCTTCGGCGCCAGCCGGCGCAGCCGTGCGAGACCCAGCGAAAGCATATGGCCGCGCTTGGAGGTGACGAGCGAATGCAACTCGTCGAGGACGATGTAGCGCAGATCCTTGAAAAAGCGCTCGGACTCCTTGTTGGCCAGCAGCAGCGCCACCTGTTCGGGCGTGGTCAGCAGGATATCCGGCGGATTGAGCTTTTGCCGTTGGCGCTTGGAGGCGGGCGTGTCGCCGGTGCGGTTTTCGATGGTCAGCGGCAGGCCCATCTCGGCCACCGGCTTCATCAGGTTGCGCTCGATATCGACGGCCAGCGCCTTGAGCGGGGAGACGTAGAGCGTATGCACGCCACGAAACCCGGTTCCGGGTTTGGGCTTGCCGCGCCGGGTCAGATCCGTGAGCGCCGGTAAGAAACCAGCCAGCGTCTTGCCCGCACCGGTCGGGGCGATCAGCAGCGTGCTCTCCCCCGCCTCAGCCCGACGCAACAGTTCCATCTGATGCGCACGCGGCCGCCATCCCTTCTCGGCGAACCAGCGCTGAAAGGGGGCAGGCAGGTTCGCAAGACTATCGGCGCCGTTCTGATCCACGGCTGCGAATGTAGTTCGATTCGAAGGGAATTGAAGGGCTCAAGCCATTCCAGCAAAAGTGTGCAACGGTTTGCGTCCGGAATTGCGCAAAAAGATGCTTACATCGCGATGTAGCGGTCAGCGCGATGGTTGACGGTGACGAACAAGTTGAGGGCGACGGCGCCAAGGACGGAGTAGAAGACGACCGAAGGGGCGGTAATGAAAAAGGCGGCGGCCAGCACGCCGAGGTCGATGACGAGTTGGACGAGACCGGCACGGATGCCGAAGCGTTCCTGCATGTAGATGCCGAGAATGCCGACGCCGCCGAGGCTGGCGCGGTGGCGATAGAGCGCCAGCAGGCCGAAGCCGAGCAATAAGCCGCCGATCAGCGCCGCCCAGGCGGGATGGATGCTGTCGATATGGATGAAGCGCGACTGCATGTCGGTGAGAACGGAGGTCAGGCCGATGGCGGCAAAGGTTTTGAGCGTGAAGCCGATGCCGAGCCGCTTCCACGAGAGATAGAAGAAAGGCAGATTGAGCAGGAAGAAGGCGAGGCCGAAATTCAGGCCGAAGGCATAATGCAGCAGGAAGGCAATGCCGGCGGTGCTGCCGGTCAACAGGCCGGCGCTGGCGAGGCAATAGAGGCCGAGCGCGGCGATGACGCTGCCGCAGGCAATACCCTGCACATCCTCGAGCGCCGTATGCTTCGTAGCGCTGGTGTTCCACACCCCGAGAGCCGAAATGATGTGCGCCATGAAAGCCGTCTCCAGAAAGCACGCGGCAACGCTTCGCCCCGAAACGGGTGCTTCTTGCCGAAAACCGAAATTGCGATGACAGGATGTCACGACGCATCGGATTTCCTTCGCCCGGCGCCATCGTGAAGTGGCTGAAATCTGGGGTATTTCTCGGCCGCTTGCAAGCGAAATACGTCAGGACTGCTGACCCATTTTCATTTCGCAAGAAAGCTGCGTTCATGTCGTCCGCGCGGCAACGAACAGAATGCCCATGATGGCTTTGCCGCCATCTTTGCGAATGGCGGTTTTTTGCGTTGCGGCAACGGCGAAGCCATGGATGGCGCACAGCGCCGCGACATAAGCCTCGCCATGGGCATACCGCATAGAATCGCGCAGGACGAAGCTATCCGGCTCGCCGCTGTCCTCCACCGAGAAGGCGAGGATGGCATCGGGAGCGGCCAGTGCCGCAATCAGCACGAACGCGTTTTCGAGATCGCCGAGATACATCAACACGTCGGCGGCGGTGATCAGGTCGGCGCGGTGCATGGCGGCACCCTCGAACAGGCCGGACCCCTCCGGGGCCAGAGACAGGTCGGCCTGGGCCAGATGATCGTAGACCTGCTTTTCCGCCGCCTTGGCGAGCATGTTGCGCGACAGGTCGAAGCCCTCCAGCCGCGTAACGCGATCGCGGATCTCCGGCCCGAGAAGGCCGGTGCCACAGCCGAGATCGACGCCGAGGCGAAACTGCCGTCCGGTGGCGGCGATCATCGCGGCCAGGGCTTGCGGCACGACATAATCGAGCCGTTCGACCAGCGCCGTTTCGAAACGATCGGCATAATCGTCGAACAGGCGCTCGACATAACGGCTCGACGGCTGGCTCGGAATTTTGGCTTCGCCCAGCAGCGCCAGTTTCAGCCCCGCCCCGAAAATATCCTGCGCATCGCATTCCAGCGCCCGGCGATAGGCATCCGCCGCGCCCGCCAGCCCGGCCTTCTGCCGGTACTCGCCGAGGCGAAACCAGCCGGCGGCCCAGCAGGGAACCAGGTCCAGCGCCTGCTCCATCAGTTCGGCCGCAGCTCCGGGATCGCCGCCCTCGCCCAGCATGCGGGCATAATCGGCACGGCGGTCGGCGGTCAGGTCGCCGGAGGACAAGGCGTGGGTCGACATCGGGGGCGCTCCGGGGGCGCAAGCTGATTTTCGAGGATAAGATGCGCTTGTGACGGTGGACACAAAAAAACTCAAGTCCTATTTCAGAGGCGAAGAGAACGGGCGAGACCGCCGACAGGAGAAGACATGTCCGAACAGATGAACAGGCTTTTGGGAGACTCGCCGGCGCGCACGCTCGTCAAGCTCGTCGTGGTGTCGCTGATCGTCGGCTTCATCATGAACGTCTTCGGCCTGCGCCCGCTCGATCTCGTCGACAGCCTCCGTTATTTCCTGCTCGATCTCTGGCATACCGGCTTTGCCGCGCTCGGCCGCGTCGGGGATTATCTGCTGCTCGGCGCCACCATCGTCATTCCCGCCTTCATCCTCCTGCGCCTCCTGAGCTATCGCCGCTGACCATGCCCCATCCGCCTCTTTCCCGCCGCCTCGCGCTTGGCGCAGGCCTTGGTCTTCTCGCGACCCTTGCCGGCTGCGGCACGCTGAACCGCCCGTCGGCGATCGCCGGCGACGAGACCGCCGCCGCACTTCCGGCCGTCAATGCACTGCGTAAATCCAGGGGCCTGCCGGCGCTCAGCCTCGATCCGGTTGCGGCACGCGCCGCCGCCCACCAGGCGAAACGCATGGCCTCGAACGGAAAGATGTCCCATCTCATCGGCTTCGGCGACGATTTCGGCAAGCGAATGAAGGCGCATGATGTAAAACTGCCGGCGGCCGAAAACATCGCCGCCGGGCAGGCGAATACCGCGGATGCGGTGACGGCCTGGATCAACTCGCCAAAACATCTCGCCAACATGCTTGGGAATTATCGCGGCCTCGGCGTCGCCGTGGCGCGCGATCCCTCTTCCGGGAATCGGCCCTATTGGGCCATGGTGCTGTCCAACTGAGGTGATTCCGCCTCCTGACGATATGAGGCGCCTAGCATGGATCAGCAGATACGCTCTAACCGGCTCGCTTTCGACGTCACGCACCGGCTGGTGCTGTCGATCGCCATCCCCATGACCTTCGGTTTCCTAACGACGCCGCTGCTGGGTCTGACCGATACGGCGGTCGTCGGCCAGCTCGGCGTGGCGGAAGCGCTGGCGGGATTGGCCATCGGCGCCATGCTGTTCGACCTGATCTTCGGCAGCTTCAATTTTTTGCGCGCCTCGACCACCGGCTTGACGGCACAGGCCTTCGGTCGGCATGACGGACGCGAGCAGCAGGCGATCTTCTGGCGGGCGCTGCTCTCGGCGCTCTGTTGTGGCTTGCTGGTGCTGGCGCTCTCGCCGCTACTGCTGAAGGCGGGGTTGGCGATCATGGGGCCTGATGCGGTCGTGGCCGAGGCGACTTCGACCTATTTCTCGATCCGTATTCTTTCCGGCCCGGCGGCGCTCGCCAATTACGCCATCCTCGGCTTCGTGCTCGGGCGTGGCCAGGGTGGTGTCGGGCTGCTGCTGCAGACCATCGTCAACGGCATCAATATCGTACTGTCCATCGCGCTCGGCCTCGGCCTGCATTGGGGCGTGGCCGGTGTCGCCTGGGGCACGATGGTCGGCGAAACGGTTGGCGCGCTTGTTGGCCTCGCCATCGTGATGCGGGGATTTTCGCCGGCGGACCGGCCGCCGCGGGCGGAAATCCTGTCGCGGCAGGCGATCGGGGCGCTGTTTGCGCTCAATCGCGATATCCTTATCCGCAGCTTCGTGCTTTTGATTGCCTTTGCGCTGATGACCCGCATCGGCACCGGTTTCGGGGCGGTGACGCTGGCGGCCAATGCGGTGCTGATGAATTTTTTCCTGTTATCGGGCTACTTCCTCGACGGGCTCGCCAATGCCGCCGAGCAACTGACCGGCCGCGCCATCGGCGCGCGCTATCGCCCGGCCTTCCAGCGTGGCGTTAAGCTGACGATCATCTGGTCCTTCGCGCTCGCCGCCCTTGCCAGCGCCTTCTTCCTGATTGCCGGGCCGGCGCTGATCGCGCTTCTGACGACGGCGCCGGAGGTGCGTGCAGCGGCCGAGACCTTCCTGCCCTGGGCGGCGCTGACCAGCCTCACCGGCGCGCTCGCCTTTCTGATGGACGGCGTCTTCATCGGCGCCACCTGGTCGAACGAGATGCGTAACCGCATGCTGCTCTCCTTCGCCTTCTATCTGGCGGCGCTGGCGGTATTCGTGCCGGTCTTCGGCAATCACGGCCTCTGGGCGGCGATGAACGTCTTCCTGCTGCTGCGCGGCGTGCTGCTGGCGCTGCGCCTGCCGGCCAAGGCCGATCAGGCGTTCAGCGCCGCCCAGTAATCCGTGCGGCTGTCGCGCACCTCGCGGATCGAGGCGACGCGCTCGCGATCAAGGAGTTGCGACAGGCCGCGAATGATGCGGCCGGCCAGCCCCGGCCCCTCATAGACCATGCAGGAATAGAGTTGCACCAGATCGGCCCCGGCGCGGATTTTTTCCAGCGCCGTTTCCGCCGAGGAAATGCCGCCGACGCCGATGATCGGCAAGGCAGGCCCGACGCGCTTGCGCATGCCGGCGAGCACCGACGTCGATTTCTCGAACAGCGGCGCACCGGAAAGACCGCCGGCCTCGCCCGCCTGGGCGCGATCCTTCAGCCCCTCGCGCGACAACGTCGTGTTGGAGACGATCAAGCCGTCAAGATCATGGGCCAGCGCTTCCGCCGCGATATCGTCCATGCCTTCGGGCGTCAGGTCCGGGGCGATCTTGAGGAAGACGGGCACGCGCCGGCCGCTCTTTTGCGCCTCGTCCGCCCGCGCCGCCAGCACTGCGGAGAGCAGTTCGGCAAGCGAAGCGCGGGCCTGCAGGTCGCGCAGGCCGGGCGTGTTGGGCGAGGAAATATTGGCGGTGAAATAGCGCGCCACGCCGTAGAAGGTGCGTATGCCCTCGGCATAATCGCCGATACGGTCGGCGCTGTCCTTGTTGGCGCCGATATTGACGCCGACGATGCCGCCGGTTTTCAACGCCTTCAGCCGGGCAAGGGCCGCCGCATGGCCCTCATTGTTGAAGCCGAGGCGGTTGATGACCGCCTTGTCGGCCTCCAGCCGGAAGATACGCGGCTTGGGATTGCCGGCTTGCGGCTTCGGCGTGATCGTACCGACTTCGGTGAAGCCGAAACCGAGTCTCAGCAGCGCTTCGGGCACTTCGGCATTCTTGTCGAAGCCGGCGGCCATGCCGAGCGGATTGGGAAAGCTCAAGCCCGCGACCGTCTGGGCGAGGCGCGGATCGGGCGCGAGGCGGCAAGCGGGCAGCAAGCCGGATTTCAGCGCCGCGATAGACAGGCCGTGGGCGGTTTCGGGATCGAACAGGAACAGGCCACGCTTGCCGATCAGCGAAAAGGCATCGATCATCCGGCATCCTCCGGGAAGACATGCAGGCCATCGGCCCCGAGCGGCAGCGGCGTTTGCGAGATCACGGCGGAGAGCGGCAGGTTGCCATAAAGATGCGGGAAGAGAGCGCCGCCGCGCGAGGCCTCGAATTTCAGCGCTTCGCCCAGTTTCTCGCCATCGATCGCCACCAGCAGCAGACCGGAGATACCGGCAAAATGCAGCCGCGCGGTGTCGCGCATCTGCGCGGCGGTCGAAAAATGGATGAAACCATCGGCCAGATCCACCGGCGCGCCTTGAAAAACGCCAGTTTTTCGCGCTTCATTCCACAGGTTTTCCGGGACGATCTTGTAGACGACATGGGTCATGAGGCAGGCCCTCCTTCCAAGCTAAAGGCATTTGCCGAAAGCCGACGCGTTTGTCCACGGGTTAAGCCGCAAGTTTTCGTAACCTCACGCATCATGGAGGACAGCATGAAGCAGATTTTATGGAGTCTGGCGCTTGCCGCCCTGCCGTTTGCCGCATCCGCGCAAGATGCGCCCGGCCGCTACCAGATCGCCCCGACACCCAGCGGCATCGTGCGGCTCGACACCCAGACCGGAGCGATGACATTGTGCCGCGACGAGGGCGACCTACTCACCTGCGATGGCGCCGCAGCCATGCGCGGCGTCAAGCCGGAGGAGGTCAAGGCGCTGGAAAACCGCATCGCCGCGCTGGAAAAGGCGTTGAAAGATAGCCAAATCCCGCAAAAGTCGGCCCTGCCGGACCAAGCGGAGATTGACCGCAGCCTCTCGATCATGGAACAAATGATGCGCCGGTTCATGGGTTTGGCGCAGGAGTGGTCGCAAGAACACCCCAAGAACGACGCCTATCCGAACAAGACGTGACCCGCATCAAGCGGTGAAGAACGCACCGGGAAGCTCTTGGGAGGGAGTTTCGACCATGCACAGCCTGACGATCATCATCGCCGACGACCACCCGTTGTTCCGCGGCGCGCTGCGTCAGGCCGTGAACGGGCTGGAGGAGACGCTGGAGATCCTCGAAGCCGGCGATTTCGATGCCGCGCATCGCACGGCGGCGGAAAAAGGAGAAGCAGACCTGATGCTGCTCGACCTCGCCATGCCCGGCGTCAGCGGCTTTTCCGGGCTGATGGCGCTGCGCTCGGAATTCCCGCATCTGCCGATCGTCATCGTTTCGGCCACCGACGACGCCGTCACCGTCCGCCGCGCCCTCGAACTCGGCGCCTCCGGCTTCATCTCCAAATCCGCCGGCATCGACGAGATCCGCCAGGCGATCCGCACCGTACTCTCGGGCGATATCGCCACGCCGCCCAGTTTCAAGGGCGGCTACGAGCCGGACCCGGAGGTTGCCGACGTCATCGCCAGGCTGCGCACCCTGACGCCGCAGCAGAGCCGCGTGCTCGGCATGCTCGCCGAAGGCCTGCTCAACAAGCAGATCGCCTATGAACTCGGCGTCTCCGAGGCGACGATCAAGGCGCATGTCTCGGCCATCCTGCTCAAGCTCAATGTCGACAGCCGCACCCAGGCGGTGATCCAGCTCGGCAAGATCAACGCCGCCACGCCTGCGTGAACGGACAGGATTTTATTCCTTTATCCCTTTACTCAGCCGCCCGGCTTGGTTAATGTAGGGCCGTGATTGCGGACGAAATCGCCTGACGCATGTCCAGGAAAAACGGGCGCCGGTTTTCCGTCCGGAGATGCAAAGCAACGACGCCCTGATCGCCGGGAACCCTGAACCATGCTTTCACACGACACGATATGGGGCGCGATCGACACGCTGGCCGAGCGGCATCAGTTGACGCCGTCGGGGCTGGCGCGCCGGGCGGGGCTCGACCCCACCTCCTTCAACAAGTCCAAGCGCCTCAGCACCGACGGGCGGCTGCGCTGGCCGTCCACCGAATCGATCGCCAAGGTGCTGGAGGCGACGGGCGCGTCGCTCGACCAGTTCATGAGCTACATGCAGCCGGCCATGCCCGAGCGGGGCCTGCCGGACGGGCTTTTTCCACCACAAACCGGCAATATTCCGCTGCTCGGCTTCGCGCAGGCGGGCGCCGGCGGCTTTTTCGACGATGGCGGCTTTCCCGCCGGCCAGGGCTGGGATGTCGTGGAGTTTCCCGCCTCGCCGGATCGCAAGGCCGGTGTCTATGCGCTCGAAGTGCAGGGCGACAGCATGTTGCCGCTTTATCGCGATGGCGATATCCTGATCGTCGAGCCCGGCGCGCAGGTTCGCCGCGGCGACCGCGTGGTGGTGCGCACCAACGAAGGAGAGGTCATGGCAAAGGTGCTGATGCGCCAGACGCCGCGCGCCATCGAGCTCATGTCGCTCAATCCCGATCATCCCAACCGCAGCTTCGAGATGGCGGATCTGGACTGGATCGCCCGGATCATCTGGGCCAGCCAGTAATATTCACCGCATTTCCCGACCGCAGACAGGGTGGAAATGCCATAGGATTATTTTCAGTGGCTCATCCCATTCTTCCCGCCCTCGCGCTTGCCGGCATCGCCCTGTGGAGCGGACTGCTGATGGCCGGCGGCGCACATGTGCGCGCCCGGGGCGAGCAGGCCGGAACCGCCGTCAGCGGCGACGACCTCGCCGCCATGTCGGCGGAAAGCGCCGAGGCGGAGGCGATCCTGTCGCAGGGCATGGCGGAGGCGGAAAGTGCGCCGCCGCCCGTAGCCCCTTCCGAGACCTCGCCTTTGATGGAGGAAAACAGGCCCGTGCGCCCGGCCGCGGCCGACGGTTTCGACAATCCTCTTGCCGACAACACCCAGCCGCTGGAGCGCATCGCGCCGAAGCAACAGCCCACGCCGCCGCCGGCTCCGCCCAAGCCGGCCCTGCTGCCGCGCCCGGTCACGGTCCAAGCCGGCCTCGTCACCGCCGGCGGGCGCAAGCTTGCCTTTGCGGGCCTCGTCGCCACCGATCCCGCCCGCACCTGCAGGGACACGGCCGGCCAAGACTGGCCGTGCGGTGCGCTCGCCGCCACCGCCCAGCGCCAGTTCCTGCGCAACCGCACCATCGCCTGCGACCTCAAGGGCAAGGACTGGGCGGACGGCAGCACCGCCACATGCAAGCTCGGAGACATCGATATCGGCGCCTGGCTGGTCGGCAATGGCTGGGCGGAGGCCGCCCCCGGCTCGGGCTACGAAAAGCTGCAGGAGGAGGCGCGCAAGGCCGGCGAGGGCCTGTTCGGCGACGACCCGCGCCGCAGCACCGCCGCCGGGGCGCCATGACGCCTCTCGTCTCGCGGGCCGCGGCAGCGCCCTTGCGCCGCCTTCCGCCACTCTCTATCTACGGCGCGATCTGCCAGTAGCATTTCCGGACGGAAAACCGCGATGCACTTTCCTGGAAACGCTCGAACGAACCGGAGACACCCGCATGACCGCGCTGACACCCCATGAAGCCCTGATCTATGCCATGGTGATGGCCTCGGCCGTCGACCGGACGATGAGCGACGGCGAACTGGCGCGCATCGGCGAGATCGTGCAGCATCTGCCGGTGTTCGACGGGTTCGATCCCGAGCGGCTGATCGCCGTGGCGCAGGATTGCACCGCGCTGGTCTCCGGCAATGAGGGTCTCGACATCGCGCTCGAAATCATCCGCGACACGCTGCCGCCGCGCCTGCGCGACACGGCTTATGCGCTGGCCGTCGAGATCGTCGCCGCAGATCGCCGGGTGGTGGCCGAGGAACTGCGCCTCCTGCAATTGCTGCGCGACCGCCTGGCGCTAGACAAGCTGACCGCAGCCGCCATCGAGCGCTCCGCCGAGGCGCGCTACCGGCCGCTTTAGAGTGTCGATCCTCGTTTCGCTCCGGTCGGATTATGCTCTGAAACTCAATACAATCCATTCGGAAAATAACGCAGATAGATTTCCTGCAGCCGTCCATTGCGCGACAGCATCAGCAGCGCATGGTCGATCGCCGCTGTCAGATCCTTGTCCTGCTTGCGCAGCATCACCGATAGCCCCTCGCCGAGATAGGTCTCGGAGAAATACGGACCATCGAACAGGCTGCAGCATGATTCGGCGGCGGGGCTGGCCGTCCAGAAGATCAGTTGCACGCCGTCCGTGAAGACGGCCTCGACCGATCCCGCCTTCAATGCCTCCAGAAGTGCCGCCCGGGTTTCGAAAGTGACCGGCACGATCCCGGGAAAATAGGCCTTCAGCATTTCCTCATGCGTCGTCGCGGCCAGCACGCCGACCTTGCGGCCGGCGAGCGCCGCCGCCGTTTCGCCCGCCGGCATCGCCTTGCGGTTCACGGCAAAGCGCGCCGGCAGCGCCAGGAATGGCCGCGAAAAACCAAAGCGCGCGCGCAACGCCGCCGTCGCCGCATGGCCGGCGATGGCCGCGTCCACCTGTCCGCTGTCCAACGCCGCCTCGATTTCACCGAACGGCATGGCCTGGATCTGGCACTTGTCGGCAACCTTCAACTCGGCACAGATCAACCGCGCAAGGTCGACCTGGAAGCCGGCAAGCCTGCCCGTCTGGTCCATGAAATTGAATGGCGGAAAATCGACCGTGGTGACGAAACGCAGGCGGGTGAGCGCCGACAGATCGGCCCCCGGCAGGCGATCGCGCGCGTCGAACAGCAGCGGCACCGTATGCGTCGGCTCGGTTCTCGCCATATTCGGGAGAGACAGAACCAAAAAAAACACGAGAAAAGTGCATTTACCCCAAAATTTTAGGGGTGCGAGACGCGGCGTCGCCATTATGATCCAACTCCAGATGTCGTTGTCACCACCTCGCACAAGGAGTTGACGACAACACGCGCAACCGTTGACCAAAGCCATCAGCGGATGGCCCGGCAACGGAGTCTCAGTCCGTGACGGGGTGTAGCAGGTTCATGCGCAACGGGAAATATCCAGACATCTGCAAACCGCCGGACACGGGCGGCGCGCCTTTCTCGATGCCAGCCATGACCGATGCCGAAATCGAGAGCGAAGTGCTGCGTCGCCTCGGCATTGGCGAGCCGCTGATCGCCGAAATGGCCGAGCGCGCCACGCAATCCGGCGCAACCCTGGAGCGTGAATTGCTGGCCAGCGGCGCCGTCAGCGAGCCGGCCTATTATGCCGGACTGGCGCACCTCCTGTCGCTTTCCTATCTCGACAAGATTCCCGAAGGGCGGCTGCCGGACACCGCCGCGCTCGACAGCCAGTTGACGCGCCCGATGATGGTCCGGTTGCAGCGCCCGCGCAAAAGCGCGCTGACGGCGCTGGCGCCCGAGGCGCGGCGGCTGCCGCAGACCATGGCGCTGCTCGCGCGCAATCCGGGCCTGCGCGCCGATATGGTCGTCGTCTCCGCCACGACGCTGCGCGCCGCCGTCTGGGAGGCGGGGCGAATGCGCCGCGTGCGCGACAGCATCACCGGCCTGTTCGAACGGCAGCCGCATCTTTCGGCGCGGGTGGTGTTCTGGGGGCGGCAAGGGTTTTATGCCGGGCTCGGCGTCTCCATGGTGATTGCCGGCCTCTTGCTGGCGCCGCACCCATCGATCGACGTGATCCATGTCGTGCTGACGCTGCTCTATTTCCTGACCTTCCTGATCAAATGCTGCGCCATCCGCCATTGCCGCGAGCCGGCGGCGCCGATCCCGCCCCTGCCGCCGCTGCGCGACCTGCCGGTCTACTCGGTCATGGTGGCGCTCTATCGCGAGGAACAGGTAGCGGCGCAGCTGGTGACGGCACTGCGGCGGCTGCGCTGGCCGACCTCGCGGCTCGACATCAAGCTGGTCTGCGAGGCGGACGATCACGCCACCATCCTGGCCCTGAAGTCCTTCGACCTGCCGCCGCATTTCGAGATCGTCGAGGTTCCGCCGATGGCGCCGCGCACCAAGCCGAAGGCGCTGACCTATGCCTTGACGGCCGCGCGCGGCAGCTATCTCGCCGTCTACGACGCCGAGGACCGGCCACATCCCGACCAATTGCGCGAGGCCTATGGCAGGTTCCGGCAGGCACCGGACGATATCGCCTGCCTGCAGGCGCCGCTGATCATCGCCAATGCCCGGCAATCCTGGCTGAGCGCACTGTTTTCGCTGGAATATTCGGCGCTGTTCCGGGCATTGCTGCCGATGCTGGCCCGCAGCCGCATGCCGCTGCCGCTCGGCGGCACCTCCAACCATTTCCGCACCGACGTGCTGCGCGCCGCCGGCGGCTGGGATCCGTTCAACGTGACCGAGGACGCCGATCTCGGCATGCGGCTCTACCGGCTCGGCTATCGCTCCGACGTGTTGCTGCGGCAGACGCTGGAGGATGCGCCGACCACGGCAAGGGTGTGGATGAACCAGCGCACCCGCTGGTTCAAGGGCTGGCTCCAGACCTGGTTGGTGATGATGCGCGCGCCGGCCGAACTGCGGCGCGAGATGGGAACCTCGGCCTTCGCCATGTTCAACCTACTGATCGGCGGCATGCTGATCTCGTCGCTTGCCCATCCCTTCATCCTGCTGTTCATCTTCGTGACCATCTGGGCGCTGATGCAGGCGCCGGGCGAAGGCCTGTCGATCGCCACGCAGATCCTGTTCGCCATGGATTTCACCAATATCCTCGGCAGCTACGCCGCCGTTCTCGGCGTCGGCAGCGCCGCAATGATCCGCCATGAAAAGAAGCTGATCGGCTGGCGCTGGCTCGCCTTGCCCGCCTATTGGATGATGGTCTCGGCTGCGGCCTGGCGCGCGGTTTTCGAACTGCGCAGCAACCCTTTCCTCTGGCACAAGACACCGCACGAGCCCGCGCGCTGCGCCAACGCCGCCGATTCACCGGCCAAGGCCGGGCAGACGGCAACGGCATCGACCGTCATGGCTTCAAAAAAATGAAATCATTTGCGTGAAAACCTGGAGCGGGTGAAGGGAATCGAACCCTCGTATTCAGCTTGGGAAGCTGCTGCTCTACCATTGAGCTACACCCGCGCGGGTTTTCTTCTCCACCAGTTCCCGCGGCCTGTCAAGGGAGCGACAGAATCAGGCGGGGCGGAAATGCTTGGAGAGTTTCAGGCCTTGCGCCTGATAGTTCGAGCCGAGACCTTCGCCGTAGAGGCCTTCGGGGCGTTCCAGCATGTGTTCGTAGACCAGGCGGCCGACGATCTGGCCATGTTCGAGGATGAAGGGCACCTCGTGGCTGCGGACTTCGAGGACGGCACGGCTGCCGGAGCCGCCGGCCTCGGCATGGCCGAAGCCGGGATCGAAGAAGCCGGCGTAATGGACGCGGAATTCGCCGACCAGCGTATCATAGGGCGTCATTTCCGCCGCGACCAGCGGCGGCACATGCACGGCCTCGCGCGAGACGAGGATGTAGAATTCGTCGGGATCGAGGATCAGCTCGTCGCGGCCGCGGCTATAGAGCGGCTCCCAGAAATCGAGCACGTCCTGCGCCGCCTTGGCGTCGACATCGATGACGGCCGTATGGTGCTTGCCGCGATAGCCGATGAGGCCGAGCGGGCCGGAGCCCTTGAGGTCGATGGACAGCGCGATGCCGCCGTTGGAGACGTTCGGCGCCTCGCTGGCGACGAGGGTTTCGCGCGTATGCAGGTCCAGAAGTTCGGCGTCGGCGAGCAGCGAATGGCCGATGCGGAAGCGGATCTGCGACAGGCGCGAGCCGCGGCGCACGACGATCGGGAAGGTGCGCGGGGAGATCTCCAGATAGAGCGGACCGTTATAGCCGGCGGGGATCTTGTCGAATTCCTGCGCCCGGTCGGTGATGACGCGGGTGAAGATGTCGAGCCGGCCTGTGGAGCTTTTCGGATTGGCGGAGGCCGACATGTCGGCCGGAAGGTCGAGGCTTTCCAGGAGCGGCACGATGTAGACGCAGCCGGTTTCCAGCACCGCGCCCACGCTCAGGTCGACCTCGTGCAGCTTCAGCCGCTCCAGCTTGTCGGCGACGGAATGGTTCGGACCCGGCATGAAGCTGGCGCGAACCCGATAAGCACGCGCGCCAAGGCGCAGGTCGAGGCTTGCCGGCTGGATCTGGTCGGAATCGAGCGCGGACTCGGAGTTCAGCCGCCCGGCGGTAAACAGCGCGCGGATCGCCTTGTCCGCCAGAATGCCTGTGGTCCTGGTCATCATGCCCTTCCTTTTGCGGCAGACAAAACCAAACCTGAGCAATTGACGCAAGCGGCAAGGCGCAGTATTCAGGCCGTTATCCCGTGGTGATTTGGCCGGTCGGCTTGCAGCCACGTTAAACAAGTGGCTAAAAGGACCGGGTTGAAAACCGGTTCGCTTTCGCGACCGGTTTTTTTGTTTTTGAAAGTGGTGATGGCATGTCTCAGAAATGGCGCCCCGCAACAACCCTCGTCCATGGCGGCACGACCCGCTCGCATCACGGCGAAACCTCCGAAGCGATCTTCCTGACGCAAGGCTTCGTCTATGACACGGCGGAAGCGGCCGAAGCCCGCTTCAAGGGCGAGACCGACGGCTTCATCTATGCCCGCTATGCCAGCCCCACCAACGACATGTTCGAAAAGCGCATGTGCGCGCTGGAAGGCGCCGAAGACGCCCGCGCCACCGCCTCCGGCATGGCCGCCGTCGCTTCCGCCATCCTCTGCCAGTTGAAGGCCGGCGATCATATCGTCGCCGCGCGCGCCCTGTTCGGCTCCTGCCGCTGGGTGGTCGAGACGCTGGCGCCGAAATACGGCATCGACTGCACGCTGATCGACGGCCGGGATCTCGCCAACTGGGAACAGGCGATCCGCCCCAACAGCAAGGTGTTCTTCCTCGAAAGCCCGACCAATCCGACGCTTGAGATCGTCGATATCGCTGGCGTCGCCAAGCTCGCCAATCAGATCGGCGCCAAGGTCGTGGTCGACAACGTCTTCGCCACGCCGCTCTTCCAGAAGCCGCTGGAACTCGGCGCGCATGTGGTCGTCTATTCCGCCACCAAGCATATCGACGGACAGGGCCGCTGCCTCGGCGGCGTCGTGCTCTCCGACAAGCAGTGGATCGACGAGAACCTGCACGATTATTTCCGCCATACCGGCCCGGCCATGTCGCCCTTCAATGCCTGGACGCTGCTGAAGGGGCTTGAAACCCTGCCGTTGCGCGTCAAGCAGCAGACCGAGAATGCGGCCCGCATCGCCGACTTCCTCGCCGACAGCAAGCAGATCGCCAGGGTGATCTATCCCGGCCGCGTCGACCATCCGCAGGCGGATCTCATCGCCCGGCAGATGAGCGGCGGCTCGACGCTGGTCGCTTTCGAGATGAAGGGCGGCAAGGCGGCAGCCTTCGCGCTGCAGAACGCTTTGGAAATCGTCAAGATTTCCAACAATCTCGGCGACGCCAAGAGCCTGATCACCCATCCGGCGACGACGACGCACAAGAACCTGACCGACGAAGCGCGCGCCGAACTGGGCATTTCCGCCGGCACCGTACGCCTCTCGGCCGGCATCGAGGATGCCGACGACCTGATCGCCGATTTCGAGCGGGCGCTGTCGAAGGTTTCAGCCTGAGCGACTGCCAGCATGGCGAGCAAATAAACATCCTTAACCTTTTTGCGCCATGATGGCGCAGAATTGGGTCAGAACGAAACGGGATCGGCCGGAAAGGAGACCTTTCCGGCCGTTCTTTTGTTATAAGGAATGGTGGCGGCATCGCTGGCAAGGATGCGGCGGCAGATGGTGAAGGTGTAGGGGATGTATCGCGCCCTGACGAGAGACATCGAAGTGGTCGTCGAACCGTTCTATCTGGAGGAGCAATCCGATCCGGACGACCAACGCTATGTCTGGGCCTACCGCATCGTCATCTCCAACCATTCGGATGCGCCGGTGCGCCTGCTCAACCGCTATTGGCATATTACCGACGAAAACGGCCAGGTGGACGAGGTGACCGGCCCCGGCGTGGTCGGCGAACAGCCGCGGCTGGAGCCCGGCGACACCTATGAATACTCCTCCGGCTGCCCGCTCGATACACCATCAGGCATGATGTTCGGGCATTACCAGATGGAGACCGACGACGGTGAGCTGTTCGACGTCGATATTCCCGCCTTTTCGCTGGATTCGCCCGGCCTGCGCCGCACCTTGAATTAAGCGCCGCAGGCTCGGGGCCTGCGGCGCTCTCATATTAGACGGTCTGTTCTTCGAATTCCGAGGGCTCGAACCGGTAGGTGGTCGAGCAGAATTCGCAGGTGACGGCGATATGATCGTCCTCGATGCTGTCCTTGATCTCCTCAGCCGACAATCCCGACAGCACGCCCTTGATCCGCTCGCGCGAACAGGAGCAGCGATCCGCGACCGCCTGCGGTTCGTAGACGCGCACGCCACGCTCGTGGAACAGGCGGAACAGCAGCCGTTCGGTGCCGACCTGCGGGTCGGTCAGTTCATGCGCATCGGCGGTGTCGACCAGCATCCGCGCTTCCGACCAGGAATCGTTTTCCAGATGATCGCCGTCGCGGTCGTCGCCGTCGCCGCCATGCAGGTCGGGCTGGCGCATGCGCTCCGGGGCCTCGGGCAGGAACTGGGCGATCAGGCCGCCGGCGCGCCAGCGATGGCGCGACTTGCCGTCGGCATCGCGGTCGAACAGTTCGGCGACGCCGAGGCGCACACGGGTCGGGATCTGCTCCGACTGGCGGAAATAAACGCCGGCGATATCCTCCAGCGTCGAGCCGTCCAGCGGCACGATGCCCTGGTAGGGCTGGGTATAGCCGCCCTGGTCGATGGTGAAGGCGAGCACGCCCTGGCCTAGAAGCTGATGCGGCTCAGCCAGGCCTGCAGCGACCGCCGCCTTGACGGCATCCTCGTCGAAGCGGGCATAGCCGCGCACGCTGTCCGGCGTCGAGAAATCGGCCACCAGCAGATCGACCGGCCCGTCGCTCTTGGTCTGCACCGTGAATTTGCCCGAGAATTTCAGCGAGGTGCCGATCAGCACCGTCAGCACGACGGTTTCCGCCAGCAGCCTGGCGACCGGCAGCGGATAGGCATGACGCCCGAGAATACTGTCGAGGATCGGCCCGAGCTGCACGGCGCGGCCGCGCACGTCCAGCCCGTCGACCTGGAACGGCACGACGCGATCGTCACCGGCGAAACCAAATTCGCCGAGTTCGGCCCCTGAATCTGCCATGATACGGCTCCTTACATCGAAACGAGCCGAAGCATTTTTCGCTCTCGTTCGAAAAGCGAAAATGGTCCGGCTCTGTGTTTTTACCTTGTTCCGGGCGGAAAACCGCTTCCGGTTGTCCTTTGGCTACCTAGATGGTCACGCCGGCGACGAAGGTCAAGCCGCCGGCGACAGCAAAACCCTGAGGTTCAGATTGCGCCCAGGCACCAGGCCAGAACCGATTTCTGCGCATGCAGCCGGTTTTCCGCCTCGTCGAACACCACCGACTGCGCGCCGTCGATCACCTCGTCGGTAACTTCCTCGCCGCGATGGGCGGGCAGGCAGTGCATGAACAGCGCCTCGGGCTTGGCATGGCGCATCAGCGCGCCGTTGACCTGGTAGGGCTGGAAGATGTTGTGGCCGCGCGCCTTGTGCTCCAGGTTCATCGACACCCAGGTGTCGGTGACCACGCAATCGGCGCCGTCAACGGCGCGCTCGGCATCGTGATACAGCTTGATGTCGCCGCCATTGTCGCGGGCCCAGTTGAGGATGCGGTCGATCGGCTCCGAGCCCATCGGCACCGCCATGTTCATGTGATAACCAAAGCGGGCCGCGCCCTCGACGAAGGAATGCAGCACATTGTTGCCGTCACCGGTCCAGGCGATGGTCTTGCCGGCAACCGGGCCGCGATGCTCCTCGAAGGTCATGATGTCGGCCATGATCTGGCAGGGATGCGTCTCGTCGGTCAGGCCGTTGATGACCGGAACGGTGGCGTGCTCGGCCATTTCCAGCAGGCGGCGGTGATCGGTGGTGCGGATCATGATCGCGTCGACATAACGCGACAGCACCTTGGCGGTGTCGCCGATGGTTTCGGCGCGGCCGAGCTGCATTTCCGTGCCCGACAGGAACAGCGTCTCGCCGCCGAGCTGGCGCATGCCGACATCGAAGGAAACGCGGGTGCGGGTGGAGGGTTTTTCGAAGATCATCGCCAGCATCTTGCCTTGAAGCGGCTTGTCCGCGGTTCCGGCCTTGGTGGCGGTTTTTCGGACGCGGGCGTCATCGATGATGCGACGCAGATCGTCCGCCGTCATGGCCGAGAGATCGAGGAAATGCTTCGGTGATGCCATGGTCCTGTCCTGTGCTTCTTTTTGCGCATTTCCGGACGGAAAACCGGTTTCCACTTTTCCCGGAAATGCTTCGCCCGCCCCTCCTGGAACTAGGCGGACTTCTTCAACTGTTCCTGTTGCAACTTCGCGGCTGCCCGCTCGATGCGGGCGATGCCGTCACGCGCCTCTTCCGCCGTGGTGGTCAGCGGCGGCAGGAGGCGGATGACATTGTCGCCGGCGAGAACGCCGAGCACATGCTCGTCGCGCATCGCCGCCAGCAATTCGCTATGGGGAACGCGCGCCTTGAGGCCGAGCATCAGCCCCTCGCCCCGCACGTCCTCGATGATATCGGGGAACCGGTCCTGCAACGAGGCCAAGCCCTGGCGGAAGACCAGCGCGACATCGCGCACATGCTCGAGGAAGCCGTCTTCCAGCACGATGTCGAGCACGGCATTGCCGATCGCCATGGCCATCGGGTTGCCGCCATAGGTGGTGCCGTGGGTGCCGGCGACCATGGGGGCCGCCGCTTCCGCCGTCGCCAGGCAGGCGCCGAGCGGGAAGCCGCCGCCGATGCCCTTGGCAACCGCCATGATATCGGGGGTGATGCCGGCCCATTCATGGGCAAACAGCTTGCCGGTGCGGCCGACGCCGCATTGCACTTCGTCGAGGATCAGCAACAGGCCATGCTCGTCGCAAAGTGCGCGAAGACCCTGCAGGAATTCGCGGCCGGCGGAGCGCAAGCCACCCTCGCCCTGCACCGGCTCGATGAGGATGGCCGCCGTCTCGTCGGTGATCGCGGCCTTGACGAGATCGAGGTCGCCGAAGGGGATCTGGTCGAAGCCGGGAGCCTTGGGGCCGAAACCTTCGAGATATTTCGCCTGGCCGCCGGCGGCGATGGTCGCCAGGGTGCGGCCATGGAAGGCGCCTTCGAAGGTGATGATGTGGAAGCGTTCGGGATGGCCCTTGGCATAATGATAACGCCGCGCGGTCTTGATCGCACATTCCAGCGCCTCGGCGCCGGAATTGGTGAAGAACACCTTGTCGGCGAAGGTCGCCGCCGTCAGGCGGGCGGCGAGCTTCTCCTGGCCGGGGCTTTCGTAGAGATTGGAGAGATGCCAGAGCTTTTCGGCCTGCGCCTTCATCGTCTCGACGAGATGGGGATGGGAATGGCCCAGCGAATTGACGGCGATCCCGGCGGCGAAATCGAGATAGCGCTCGCCGCTTTCGGTCACCAGCCAGACGCCCTCGCCGCGCTCGAACCGCAGCGGGATGCGATTGTAGGTCTCAAAGAGGGGCGTGGCTTCAGCCATGGCATAAACTCCCGGAAATGACGCGTTGGGGCAGGACCCAAAAAATCAAAATGCCGCCTTTCGGCGGCGCGGGCACTATCCCCATTTCCCGGCGGGTTGTCAACAAATCCGCGGGGATGCGAGCCTATCCGATCCGCGCAGGCAAGGGGCACGGAACCGTTGCAAATTTGACTCTATCGGCGAGCAAGTTGGGGAAAAACGCGAAATCGATTCGCGATGATTCCGGCGACTCTTGCCACGGAGTCAGCCTCACACTAGGTTAAAGTTCAATTACTAGACTGCATGCGGCGGAACTAGTCACCACAAATCGAGATGCGTTGCGCTCCGGAGCATCTTCGGGGCACGATGACGGATTCCGTCATCATCTGCAATGCGGACAGGCGGAGATAAGCATGAACTGGACAGACGAGCGGGTCGAGAAACTCAAGAAGCTTTGGGCCGAGGGTTTGAGCGCGAGCCAGATCGCCGCCCAGCTCGGCGGCGTCAGCCGCAATGCCGTGATCGGCAAGGTCCACCGCCTCAACCTGCCCGGCCGCGCCAAGGCCGGCGGCACGCCGGCCGCCGCCCGCACGCCCAAGCGCCCCGCAGCGGCGCCGGCGCCGCGCAATCCGGCCTTCGCGCCGCGCGCCGTCACCCGCACCGTTGCCCGCCCGGTCGGCGCCACGATGGTTCAGGAAGAGATCGAGATCGACGATACCGTCGAGGCAGCGCCCTACACCCCCTCCACACGCGGCAACGTGGTCGTGCCGATCTCGCGCCGTCTCGGCCTGACGGAACTGACCGAACGCACCTGCAAGTGGCCGGTCGGCGATCCGCTGAAGGACGATTTCCATTTCTGCGGCGGCGAAGCCCCGGAAAGCTCGCCCTATTGCACCTATCACCAGCGCCTCGCCTACCAGCCGGTCGCAGAGCGCCGCAAAATGCGCTAAACGTCAGTTCAACGAATTGAAATACGAACGCAGGGCTCTTCGGTCCCTGCGTTTTTTATTGGCCGAGACGGCAGTTCAGGCCCATTGCAGGCGTGGCGGGCCGGCGGCCTTCTCATAAGCGGCAAACCAGGCGCGGCGGTGGGCGAAATCAAGGAAATCGGCCGCGCTCATCGGGCGGGCGAAGGCATAGCCCTGCAGATGATCGCAGCCCATGTCGCGCAGCATGGCGGCATGTTCCATCGTCTCGACGCCTTCGGCGACGATTTCGATGGCGCAGGCCTTGCCGATGTCGATGATCGACTCGACCAGTTGCCGCTCGGTGGAAGACGACAGGATCGGCTTGATGAGCTGCCGATCGATCTTCAGCCGGCGCGGCGTCAACTTCAGCAGGCTGATGATCGAGGCATGACCGGTGCCGAAATCGTCGATCTCGAATTCGATGCCCAGCGACTTCAGCTTGTGGATGTTGCCGATCAGCGTCTCGTCATGCTCGTCGAAGGAAATGGACTCCAGCAATTCGAAGCAGACCGAGCCGGGACGCAGGCCGAGCGCCGCGACCCGCTCGTAGAGATGCGGATTGTGCAGCCGTTGCGCCGAGATGTTGACCGAGACCTTGGGGATGGCGAGATCATGCGCCGTCCACTGGTTGAAATGCACCAGCGCCTGTTCGAGAACGATCTGGTCGAGCGTACCGACGACGTTCAGGCTTTCGGCGATCTTCAGGAAGGCGGCCGGCGGCAGAATGCCCTTGGTGGGATGATCCCAGCGCACCAACGCCTCGACACCGGAGATCTCCAGCGTATGGGCGTCGAATTGCGGCTGGTAATAGGCGAGGAATTCGCCGGCCTCCAGCCCGCGCAGAATTTCGTCGGCTGTCTGCTTGGTGTGAACGACCGAGGAACGCAGCATGTCGGTGAAGAACTCGCAGCGATTGCGCCCGCGTCGCTTGGCCTCATAGAGCGCGATGTCGGCGTTGATCAGCAGTTCGTCATTGCGCTCGCAGGCATCGGTGCGCACCGCGATGCCGATGCTGGCCCCGGCGCGGCACTCGTGGCCCTCGAACAGGATCGGCTGACCCAGCGCCTCGATGATGCGGTCGGAAAGGCGCTGGTAATAGCCGCCGGCCTCGGGCATATCGGAAATGATGACGAATTCGTCGCCGCCGATGCGGGCGACGAAATCTTCCGGGCGGAGGCTGGCGCGCAGCACCTCGGCGGTATGCTTGAGAATCTCGTCGCCGGCGGCATGACCGAGCGTGTCGTTGATTTCCTTGAAGCGGTCGAGGTCGATATGCAGCACGGTCAGCGTCGCCCGGCCGTTCGGCGCCGCCGATTTCTGGGCCAGGATCTGGTCGAGATAGCGGCGGTTCGGCAGCTTGGTCAACGCATCATGCAGCGAATTGTGCTCCATCAGCAGGCGGGCCTGCTCGAGCTCGATGTTCTGCTGCTCGGCGCGCCGCTTGGCCTCCAGCAGTTCCTGCTGCAGGCGGATGTCGTCGCTGACATCCCAGTTGACGCCGACGATCTTCAGCGTGCCGGCTGGTGACATATAGGCCTGGCCGATGGCGCGCACATGGCGCACGAAACCTTCCGCCGTCACGATCCGGAACTGGCTTTGATAGGCGCCGACGCTGCGCAGCACCGCGTCGAATTCCTCTTCGGCACGGGCGCAGTCTTCCGGGTGCAGCACCTTTTTCCAATCGTGATAGGTACAGACGGTCTGGGTGGCGGAAACGCCATAGAGATTGCGCATCCGCTCGTCCCAGACCAGCACGCCGCTGGCGGCGTCATATTCCCAGATACCGGTGCGTGACGAGGTGACCGCTATCTTCAGGCGTTGCGACAGAACGCGTAGCGCCTCCTTGCCGCGTTCGAGATCGGCCATGTTGCGCTGGCGCTCCGCCGTCAGACGGCCGGCCCAGACCATCGGCAACAGGAGCAGCGCCCCGATTGCGATGCTGGCGCCGCGAAACCACCAGATATCCGCCGGCAGCCTTTCCCAGCCGCCCTTGGGAATGGCGGCGATACGCCATTTTTCCTGGGCCAGGTCAATGGTCATCTCCACCGGCCTGGAGCGGAACACCGCGCCGTCGCCGTAGAAGGGAATGCCGTATTGGCCTTCCGGCGAATTGTCGGCGATAGCGACGTCGATCGTCCGGTTTTCGGCGATATGGCTGTCGCGGTAGAGCCAGTCGAGATCGAGGACGGCCGAGACGATGCCCCAGAAGCGGCCGCTATAGGGCGAAGTCTGCGAGAAAACCGGATAGCGCACGATAATGCCGCGCCCGCCCTGCACCAGATCCAACGGACCGACAATGACGATCTTCCCGGTGGCGCGCACCCGCTCGACGCCGTCGCGCTGCTTTATCCGGTTGCGATAGTCGAGGCCCAGCACCTTCTCGTTGCCGCGCAGGGGATAGATGAGGTTGACCACCATATTGCGGGCGGCGGCGATGTTGCGGATCTGCGAGGCGTTCTGGAAAATGCGATAGCCGAGATCGTTGAAGCGCGCCTGGCTCATGTTCGGCTCGGTCTCGATGACCGAAACGAGACCCTGGATGAGTTCGACATTGCCGTTGATCTTGCCTTCGACGCGCGAGCGCACCAGGCTCAACTGCTCGGTGACCTGGGCGCGCAGATTTTCCTCGGCGATCCTGAGCTTCTGGTTGTCGGCGAACATGCCGGTCAGGATGACGACGACCAGCATGATCGCTGCCGGCAGATAGGGAAAGTTCACCATCCGCCGCCACAGGGCAGCGCAGGTTTCACCGATCCCCTTTGTCTGTCGTTCGTCCTGCATCGTCAGACCTCTCTGGGATGCCAATCTTGCCGCGAAACTCTAATATTTTGTTTAATCGACGCAACAATGCCGACAATACAGAAAAGGCGCCCCGCTTTTGCGGCGGGGCGCCGAATTGAACCTGAAAGATTATGGCGATGTTACATCCAGAAGGGGGGAACGCCGTAGTAATCGTTGACGCGGCGGCTGTTTTCCCGATACCAGCTCTCGTCGTCACGCTCGGCATAACGCGGCGCGTTCTCGATCTGGTCGCGGGTCAGGTCGATGCGATAGCCGTCGAGGCTTTCGTCATAGGTCAGCTTTTCCCACGGCAGCGGATAGTGGTCCTGGCCGAGGCCGAGAAAGCCGCCAAAGCTCAGAACGGCATAGGCGACACGGCCGCCGCGCTTTTCCAGGATAACGCGCTCGATGGAGCCGATATGCTTGCCATCGGCGCCGTAGACCGAAGTGCCCTCGACCTTGTCGCTGGCGATCAGCGCCGAGGTTTCACGAACGGACGCATCCCGGTGGCTTGTGGTGTCCTGATGCAGCATTTTGATTCTCCTTTCGATTCTTCTTGCATGGACCCAACGCCCCGGCGGATCGATTGTTCCCCTTCCGTCATGCCTTCGACTTGCGCCTCGAACACAATCGCCTAAGCTCATCCTCGGACGCCGCCTGCTTCGGGAGAGCTGCGGCGTCCGAGGACAAGGCAGGAGGTGAGGACGATGCAGGAACAGGATGCAAGGGCGACAGCCGCCAGCCCGGCCAAAATCTGGCTCGCTTCCTATCCGCCGGTGGTGCCCGCCGAAATCGAGCCGTCGCGCGATACGTCGCTGTCCGACGTGCTGGAGGCGAGCTGCAAGCGCCACGCGGCGCGCATCGCCTTCACCAGCATGGGCCGCGACATGACCTATGGCGACCTGGATGAAAAGAGCCGTGCCATCGCCGCGTGGCTGCAGTCCATAGGGCTCGCCCGGGGCGACCGTGTGGCGGTGATGATGCCGAACGTGCTGCAGAACCCGGTCGCTGTCTACGCCATCCTCCGGGCCGGTTTCGTGGTCGTCAACATCAACCCGCTCTACACGCCGCGCGAGCTGGAATACCAGCTCGACGATTCTGGCGCCAAGGCGATCTTCGTGCTGGAGAACTTCGCCCGAACCGTGCAGCAGGCAGTGGCAAAGACCAAGGTGAAGCATATCGTCGTCACCGCCATGGGCGACCTGCTCGGCCTCAAGGGGCATCTGGTGAATTTCGTGGTGCGCAAGGTGAAGAAGATGGTGCCGGCCTGGTCGCTTCCCGGCCATGTCTCCTTCCGCGCGGCGCTGCAAAAGGGCGCCGGCCTGCCGCTGGCGCCGGCGGGACGCGGCGGCAGCGACGTCGCCTTCCTGCAATATACCGGGGGCACGACCGGCATTTCCAAGGGCGCGGCGCTGACCCACGCCAATCTGATCGCCAATCGCGACCAGATCCTGCTATGGCTGCGCGCCTGCTTCATCGACCGGCCGCAGCCGGAGGTGCTGCGTTTCGTCTGCGCGCTGCCGCTCTATCACATCTTCGCGCTGACGGTGAATTCGCTGATGGGCATCTCGGTCGGCGGCCATAACGTGCTGATCGCCAATCCGCGCGACATTCCCGCCTTTACCCGGGAAATGGCCAGATACCGGTTCCACATCTTCCCCGGGCTCAACACGCTGTTCAACGCGATGATGAACTGCCCGGATTTCGGCAAGATCGATTTTTCGCAGATGCTGCTGGTGCTCGGCGGCGGCATGGCGGTGCAGCGGCCGGTGGCCGAGCGCTGGTTCGAGCGCACCGGCATTTCCATCACCGAAGGCTACGGACTTTCGGAGACCTCGCCGGTCGCCACTGCCAACCGCTTCGATTCCCGGAGCTTTACGGGCTCGATCGGCCTGCCCCTGCCCTCCACCGAACTCGCCATCCGCGACGATCTCGGCCGGGACGTGGGCCTGGGCGAAATCGGCGAGATCTGCATTCGCGGGCCGCAGGTGATGGCCGGTTACTGGCAGCGGCCCGACGAGACGCTGCGGGTGATGACGCAAGACGGCTTCTTCCGCACCGGCGACATGGGCTTCATGAGCGAGGACGGCTATACCCGCATCGTTGACCGCAAGAAGGACATGATCCTCGTCTCCGGTTTCAACGTCTATCCCAACGAGATCGAGGAAGTCGCGGCGATGCTGCCCGGCGTGCTGGAAGCGGCGGCGATCGGCGTGCCCGACGAGCATTCCGGCGAGGCGGTCAAGCTGTTCGTCGTCAAAAAGGATCCGGCCCTGACCGAAGAAGCTTTGCGCGCCCATTGCGCCGCCAATCTCACCAATTACAAACGGCCGCGCCATATCGAATTCCGCACCGAACTGCCCAAATCCCCCGTCGGCAAGATCCTGCGCAAGGAATTGCGTGGGGCCGCTTGATTTGGCAGGGCGATTGCGACTAGTAGTTTAATCGATTGAAAACTCGGCCCAGGAGCATTTTGCCATGCACGCGATTGTCGAAACCCTGAAAACGACCGCCGCCGAAACCGATGCCACGGATATCCGCGCCGCCTTCGCGGCCGATCCGCAGCGCTTTTCCCGCTTCAGCGTCCGGTTCGACGACCTGACTATGGATTTCTCCAAGACGGCCGTGAACGAGGCCATCCTGCCGCTGCTGCTGAAGCTGGCCGAAGACGGCGGCGTGGCGGGCAAGCGCGAGGAGATGTTCACCGGCAAGGCGATCAATTTCACCGAAAACCGCGCCGTGCTGCACACCGCCTTGCGCAACCGCGCCAACACGCCGGTTCTAGTCGACGGCAAGGACGTGATGCCCGACGTCAACGCCGTGCTGGCGGCGATGGGCACGTTTGCGGACGCCATCCGCTCCGGCGCGATCAAGGGCGCGACCGGCAAGGCGATCACCGATGTCGTCAATATCGGCATCGGCGGTTCCGATCTCGGCCCTGTCATGGCGACGCTGGCGCTGGCGCCCTATCACGACGGCCCGCGCCTGCACTTCGTCTCCAATATCGACGCCGCCCATATCGCCGATACACTGAAGCTGCTGACGGCCGAGACGACGCTGTTCATCATTGCCTCCAAGACCTTCACCACCATCGAGACGATGACCAACGCCCAGACGGCGCGCGCCTTCATCGCTTCGGCGCTCGGCGAAAAGGCCGTGCAGCATCATTTCGCCGCCGTCTCGACGGCGCTCGACAAGGTCGCCGCCTTCGGCATCGACCCCACCCGCGTCTTCGGCTTCTGGGACTGGGTCGGCGGGCGCTATTCGATCTGGTCGGCCATCGGCCTGCCGCTGATGATCGCCATCGGGCCGGAGGATTTCGGTCGCTTCCTCGACGGCGCGCACGCCATGGACGTCCATTTCCGGGAAGCAGAACCTGCGAAAAACCTGCCGTTGCTGCTCGGCCTGATCGGCTATTACCATCGCAACGTGCTCGGCTACCCCTCGCGTGCCATCCTGCCCTATGACCAGCGCCTGTCGCGCTTCCCGGCCTATCTGCAGCAGCTCGACATGGAATCGAACGGCAAGGGCGTGACTATCGACGGCACGCCGGTCGAGGGCCAATCCGGCCCGGTCGTCTGGGGCGAGCCTGGCACCAATGGCCAGCACGCCTTCTACCAGCTCATCCACCAGGGCACCAGCATCGTCCCGGCCGAATTCATGATCGCCGCCAATGGCTTCGAGCCGGAGTTGCGACACCAGCACGAATTGCTGATCGCCAACTGCCTCGCCCAGTCCGAGGCGCTGATGAAGGGCCGGACGCTGGCGGAAGCCAAGGCGCAGCTGACCTCCAAGGGCATGGACGACAAAAAGGCCGATTTCATCGCGCCGCACCGGGTGTTCACCGGCAACCGGCCGTCGATCACCTTCGTCTATGACCGGCTCACGCCCTTTGCGCTCGGGCGGCTGATCGCGCTTTACGAACACCGCGTCTTCGTCGAGGGCGTGCTGTTCCGCATCAATTCCTTCGACCAGTGGGGCGTGGAACTGGGCAAGGAACTGGCGACCGGCCTCCTGCCGGTGGTCGAGGGCAAGCAAAGCGCTGCCGGCCACGACAGTTCCACCGCCGGGCTTGTCGCGGCGCTCGCAGGGCTGCGCCAGTAATCGCCTTCGCTTTCGAAAAAAACCGCAGGTGCCGTCGCGGCCTTCCGCGACGGCACCTTTTTTGTGCGATGCGATCACGAAATATTAAAAAAGGGAACGCCTGCCCCTTCTGGCGATTAGACGGGGCGAGGTCAACGAACGGCCTCGTCGGATCGGGTTCGTATCAAGCACGAGGCACTGCGAACCCGCCTCGAAACGAACGTAACCAAGGAGAACTGCAATGGCTAATCAGGGTGGATCGCACGAACAGCACGTCAAGGCTGGTCAGCAAAGCCACAAGAATACCCAGCAGGCCGGCTCCCGGTCTTCCGACGACCGCGACATGAACAAGGGTTCGCAAGGCGGCTCCCAGGGCGGCTCGCATGAGCAGCATGTGAAGGCCGGCCAGCAGAGCCACAAGAACGACCGTCATTGACGCCCGTTCTTCGTTCAACTCCTGAGACTCCTCCCAAGACACCGTGCGGTCGCTGAAGACCGCTTCCAGGCCCGCATCGCCGATGCGGGCCTTTTTTCGTCAGAGGCCGATTTCGTGGGCGAAGGGCGGGTTGGCGCCAGCGCGAGAGACTGTGACGGCCGCGGCCTTGGCACCGAGCGCCAGTGCCTTGGCAATTTGTTCCTCGGTCAACTCCGCGACCTGCGCCTTGGTCAGCAATCCCTGCATCTTCAGCGAGGCGAGAATGCCGGCATCGAAAGTGTCGCCCGCGCCAACCGTATCGACCACGGTGACGCGTTCGCTCGGCACGGAGACCTTGTGGGCGCGGCTGTAGCCGGTGGCGCCCTCGGCGCCCCTGGTGATCACCACCAGCCTGGCGCCATGATCGAGCCAATGGGCGGCGATCTCATCATGGCCGCCTTCATGGCCGAACCAATCCAGATCCTCGTCGGAGAATTTGATGATGTCGGCCTTGGCCGCCATGCGCTCCAGACGGGCGCGATGCGAGGCCTTGTCCTTGATGAAGCCGGGACGGATATTGGGGTCAAGCGAGATCACGCGGCTGTCGGCCTCGCGCATCAGCAACGCCTCATAGGTGTCGCCGCAGGGATCGGGGATCAGGCTGATGGCGCCGAAATGCAGCGCCTCGACATGGTCGCCGAGCGTCGGCAGGTCGTCGCGGGTGATCATCCGGCCGGCGGTGCCTTCGTCATAGAAGGCATAGGTCGCCTGTCCCTCGACCAGCTTGACGAAGGCGATGGTCGTCGGACGGCCGGAGACGGCGCAGAAGGAATAGTCCACGTGGCTCGCCGTCAGCGTTTCGCGCAGGATATCGCCCATCATATCGTCGGAAAGACCGGTGAAGAAACCGGCGGAGAGCCCGAGGCGGCCGACGGCGATCGCCGTGTTGAAGATCGCGCCGCCGGCATAGGGTGCAAAGCCCTTCTCTCCCAACGTCGTTTCGCGCGGCAGCATATCGATAAGCGCCTCGCCACAGCAGATGATCATAGCCTTCCTCCGCAGATCCCGTTTCAATCGATTAAATCAAGCGTCGGCCAAGCCAGCGCCAATTCGCATGTGTGTTCCTAGAGAGAAGCGACGCCGCCGTTGCGGCCGGACCAGGCGAGCGGCGCATCGAGGAAGGCCTCGACTTCCGACAGCGTCTTGTCATCGAACAGCTTTTCCGCTCGCGCCGCGGCGAGAACGTCGCGCCAGGTGGCGAGGTAATGCAGCTTGACGCCGCCCTTGTCGAAGCGCTGCTGGGCCTCGGGGAAAATGCCGTAATAGAACAAAGCGATGCCGTGATCGACGGTGGCACCGGCATCGCGGATGGCATCGATGAACTTGAACATCGAGCCGCCGGCCGTGGTCAGATCCTCGATCACCAGCACGCGCGCGCCTTCCGGCAGATGGCCCTCGATCTGGGCATTGCGGCCATGGCCCTTGGGCTGCTTGCGCACATAGATCATCGGCAGGCCAAGGCGCTCGGCGAGGAAGGCGGCGAAGGGAATGCCCGCCGTCTCACCGCCGGCAACCACGTCGAACTGCTCGAAGCCGGCCTGGCGCAAGACGGTGGCGGCAGCGAAATCCATGATCGCCGAGCGGATGCGCGGATAGGAGATCAGCTTGCGGCAATCGATATAGACCGGGCTCATCATGCCCGAGGACAGCTTGTAGGGCTTGTCGGCGGAAAAATGCACGGCCTTGATTTCCCACAGCATTTTCGCCACCAGCTCGGCAACGACCGCGCGGTCGGTAAAAACGGTCTGAAACATGAGGCGCTCTCCTGAATTTTAAAAACTGAAACGTCGGCTCAGCCGGCCACGGCCCAGTGCAGCGGGAACATCGGATCGAAGACGGTGACCGGGCCGGCGCCGGTCTCGATTTTTGCCGGATAGGCCACCGGTTCGAGCTGGCGCACCAGCGTCATGCGTTCCTCGTTCGGGGCGAGCCCATACCAGGCCGGGCCGTTCAGCGAGGCGAAGGCCTCCAGCCTGTCGAGCGAATCCTCCTCCTCGAAGACATGGGCAAGGCAGCTCATGGTGTTGATCGAGGTATAGATGCCGGCGCAGCCGCAGGCGCATTCCTTCAGCGGATCGACATGCGGGGCGGAATCGGTGCCGAGGAAGAAGCGGGCATCGCCGGAGGTCGCGGCCTTGCGCAGCGCCAGACGATGGCTTTCGCGCTTGGCGACCGGCAGGCAATAATAATGCGGCTTGATGCCGCCGACCAGGATGGCGTTGCGGTTGATGATCAGGTGATGGGTGGTGATCGAGCCGGCGAGGTTCTTTTCCGCAGACGAGATGTAGTCGATACCATCAGATGTCGTGACGTGTTCCATCGTCACCTTCAGCTCCGGCAGGCGGCGGCGCAGCGGGTCGAGCACGGTATCGATGAACACCGCCTCGCGGTCGAAGATATCGACCTCCGGCGTCGTCACCTCGCCATGGACGCAGAGCGGCAGGCCGATCTTCGCCATGCGCTCCAGCACCGGCATCGCCTTTTCGATGTCGCGCACGCCGCCGTGGGAATTGGTGGTGGCGCCGGCCGGATAGAGCTTGACGGCGGTGATCAGGCCGCTCTTCTTACCCTCTTCGACGTCGTCGGCGCTGGTGTGCTCGGTGAGGTACAGCGTCATCAGCGGCTCGAAACGGTCGCCGGCCGGAAGGGCGGCGAGGATGCGGTCGCGATAGGCCCTGGCATCTGACGTGGTAACCACCGGCGGCACCAGGTTCGGCATGATGATGGCGCGGGCGAAATGCCGGCTGGTATCGCCGATCACGCCTTTCAGCATCTCGCCGTCGCGCAGGTGCAGGTGCCAGTCGTCGGGGCGGCGCAGGGTGATTTCGGCGGTCGGGGTGGTCATCGGCATCGGCTCCGGCTCTGTCGCGTCAGGACGCAAACCCGGGGTCCGGCCCCGGGCTTGCCTTGCAGTTCCGATATCATCAACAGCCGGCCGCTTGCAAATGCCGTTCAGAAGATCTCGATGCGCAAATCCGCCGGGCGGCTCCGTTCGCTGACCCGCTTGCCGTTCGGCAGATCGTTGCCGTAGAGCTTCTGGCGGATCGTCTCCTCGTCGAGGCCGTAATGCTGCCAGCGCTGGCGCAGCCGCTCCTCCAGCACGTCATAGGCCGGGCCGACATAGACGGTATAATCGAAGCGTCCGTCGAGCTTCGACCAGGGCGCCTCGTCGAGCAGCAGGTAATTGCCCTCGACCAGCACGATGCGGGTTTGCGGCGACACGGCGCGGGCCGAGGCGATGGCGATCTCGCGGGACCGGTCGAAGACCGGCACCAGCACCTCCTCGCCGCCCCTCTTCACCGCTTCGAGAATGTCGATGAAGCCGCGCACATCGAAGGTTTCAGGGGCGCCCTTGCGCGGCAGCAGGCCGCGCGCTTCGAGGATGGCATTGTCCATGTGGAAGCCGTCCATCGGCAGGACTTCGGCTCGCTCGTCGCGTGCCAAAAATTCTTCGCGCAGCGCATCGGCCAGAGTGGATTTTCCCGCACCCGGCGGGCCGGCGATGCCGACGACGAAGCGTTTGGCATCGCCCGCACGGCGGAGGATCTCCGCCGCGATGGCTTGAACCGAGGTCATCAGGCCGCCAATGCCTCCGCCGGCGGTTCCTTGGCCCCGGTCATGAAGGCCACGGCATCCGACATGGTGTAGTCTTGCGGCTTCACCACGCAGAGGCGGCTGCCGAGGCGATGGATGTGGATGCGATCCGCCACCTCGAAGACATGCGGCATGTTGTGGCTGATCAGGATGATCGGGATGCCGCGCGAGCGCACGTCGCGGATCAGCTCCAGCACGCGGCGGCTTTCCTTGACGCCAAGGGCTGCCGTCGGCTCGTCGAGGATGACCACCTTGGAACCGAAGGCGGCGGCGCGCGCCACCGCCACGCCCTGGCGCTGGCCGCCAGACAGCGTTTCCACCGCCTGGTTGATGTTCTGGATGGTCATCAGGCCGAGTTCGGTCAGCTTTTCGCGGGCGAACTTTTCCATGGCCGGACGGTCGAGCTGGCGGAACAGGCTGCCCATGATGCCGGGCTTGCGCAGCTCCCGGCCCATGAACATGTTGTCGGCGATGGAGAGCGCCGGCGACATGGCGAGCGTCTGGTAGACGCATTCGATGCCGTAGCCGCGCGCATCCAGCGGATTGGCGAAGCGCACAGGATTGCCGTCCAGCATGATTTCGCCGTCATCGGGACGGATGGCGCCGGAGAGCGCCTTGATCAGCGAGGATTTTCCCGCGCCGTTGTCGCCGATGACCGCCAGGATTTCGCCGGGCATGAGGTCGAAGTCGCAATTGTTGAGCGCGGTCACCTTGCCGTAGCGTTTCATCAGGCCGCGCGCCTTGAGGATGGGTTCCTGGGTCATGCCGATGCCTTTCTGATCCACTGGTCGACGGCGACGGCGAGGATGATGAGCACGCCGATGAGGAAGAAGGTCCATTGCGGATCGGTGCCGACCATCTTCAGGCCCATTTCGAAGACGCCGACGATCAGCGCCCCGAAGAACATGCCGGCAATCGAGCCACGTCCGCCGAAGAGCGAGATGCCGCCGATCACGACAGCGGTGATCGATTGGATATTGCCGAGCTGGCCGGTCGAGGCCGAGGGCGATACCGAACCGAAGCGGCCGATCATCACCCAGCCGGCGATGGCGCAGAACAGGCCGGCGATGGCATAGACCTGCACCAGGATGCGCTTGGTCTGCACGCCCGCCAGTTCGGCGGCTTCAGGATCGTCGCCGACGGCATAAACATGGCGGCCCCAGGCGGTGTGGCGCAGCACATAGGCGAGCAGCATCACCAGCGCCACCATCAGGAACACGGCATACAACACTTTCACGCCGCCGGGCTGGATGGAATAGCCCCAGAACTGAAGGGCGGGCGCCACCGCCTCGATATCCGAGGAGCGGATCGTCTCGTTGGCCGAATAGATATAGTTGGCGGCAAGAATGATCTGCCAGGTGCCGAGCGTGACGATAAAGGGCGGCAGCTTGACGCGGGCGATCAGCCAGCCATTGGCGAAGCCCATCGCCGTGCCGAAGCCGAGGCCGAGCAGAATGGAGAACGGCGCCGGAATGCCGTAGCGGAAGGTGAACTGCCCCATCAGCACGGAGGAAAACACCGCGATGGCGCCGACCGAAAGATCGATGCCGGCGGTCAGCACCACCAGCGACTGGGCGCAGCCGAGAATGCCGACGATGGCAATCTGCTGCAGGATGGTCGACAGCGTGATCGCCTTGAAGAAATTGGGCGACAACAGCCCGAAGACGATGACGGAGACCACCAGCACGATCATCGGCACCGCCGAGGGCGTCTGATGCAGCCAATGCTGCAATTGCTTGAGCAGGCTTTTCTGCTCCTGGAATTCGGCAACCTTTTCGGAAGCGCCCTTGAGGCCTTCCTCGTAGCTGGTTACCGCCTTTGCATCGGATGACATGAGCGGTTTTCCTCCCCATGGCGGGTGCGTGCGCACCCGGCGTTCGCGTGTGCCGATGCAAGGGCGGAACCTGACGCTCCGCCCTTGCATTCACATCCTGTCAGCCTTCGCCTGCGCGGCGGGCGATCAGCCCCAGCACTTGTCCTTGCCGGCCTTAGTGTCGATCGAATCGACGCCGGAAGCGGGCTTGTCGGTGATCAGCGTGGTGCCGGTGTCGAAGAAGTCCTTGCCGGGGGTCGGGGCGGGCTTTTCGCCACTGTCGGCGAACTTCTTGATCGCCTCGATGCCGAGCGAAGCCATCAGCAGCGGATATTGCTGCGAGGTGGCGCCGATGACGCCGTCGGCGACGTTCTTCACACCGGGGCAACCGCCGTCGATGGAGACGATCAGCGTGTCCTTTTCCTTGCCCACGGCCTTCAGCGCCTCGTAGGCGCCGGCAGCGGCCGGCTCGTTGATGGTGTAGACCAGATTGATGTCGCCATCCTTGGCGAGCAGGGTTTCCATGGCCTTCAGGCCGCCCTCCTCGTTGCCGGCGGTGACTTCATGGCCGACGATGCGCGGGTCGGTCTCATCGCCCCACTTGTTGGGATCGCCGAGCTCGATGCCAAAACCCTTGAGGAAGCCCTGGTCGCGCAGCACGTCGACCGATGGCTGGGAGATGGAGAGATCGAGCATGGCGATCTTGGCGGCGGACGCCTTGTCGCCCATGGTCGCCTTGGCCCACTGGCCGATCAGTTCGCCGGCCTTGAAATTGTCGGTGGCAAAGGTGGCGTCGGCCGCATTGGCCGGGTCGAGCGGCGTATCGAGGGCGATGACCAGGATACCGGCGTCACGGGCTGATTTGACCGAGTCGACGATCGCCTTGGTGTCGGAAGCGGTGATCAGGATACCCTTGGCGCCATCGGCGATGCAGGCCTCGATAGCCGCGACCTGGCTTTCATGGTCGCCATCGATCTTGCCGGCATAGGTCTTCAGGTTGATGCCCATTTCCTTGGCCTTGGCGGTCGCGCCTTCCTTCATCTTGACGAAGAAGGGATTGGTGTCCGTCTTGGTGATCAGGCAGGCGGAAACATCGGCGGCCTGAGCCGGCGCGGAAAAGACGACGCCCAGCGACAGGGCAGCAAAAGCAGCCGATAACAGCGATTTCTTCATGAACTCCTCCCGAGAGTTGCAGATGCGGAACGACATGTTCCGCCAAGGACATTTTGTGGGTGAGGCCTGTCTGGAGGGGCTTTGCGGGCCCTCCTCCAAAGGCCGTCGATGCACTTTACGGTGGATATTTAGACACGACGTCTCAGGCCTGTCAATAAATAAATCCAGTTGAATTAATAATCCGATCTGGCATTCTGGCGTCAGCGTGGCTAGGAAAGGAACCAGTCGCCGCAGGGGAGGAAACCCGCATGCCCATTCCGGAGGAAGGAGGAGCCGTCTCCTCAGCGTTGCCGGCCGCCGAGCCGTCCGGAGGCGCAAACCAGACGCGCGTGCGCGCCTATAACGAACGTCTGGTGCTGTCGCTGGTGCGCCGCCACGGCAGCCAGTCGAAGGCCGAGATCACCAGGCGCACCGGGCTTTCGGCGCAGACCGTGTCGGTCATCATGCGCTCGCTCGAAAAGGACGGATTGCTCCGTCGCGGCGCGCCGGTGCGCGGGCGCGTCGGCCAGCCCTCGACGCCGCTGCATCTCAATCCCGACGCCGTCTTCTCCTTCGGCCTGAAGATCGGCCGGCGCAGCGCCGATCTGGTGCTGATGGATTTCGTCGGCCATATCCGCAAGCACCGGCGGCGTACCTATCCCTTCCCGCTGCCGCGCGACATCATCGCCTTCCTGCAGAGCGCGCTTTCCGAAATCAGCGCCGAACTGACGCCCGCCGAGCGCGGCCGCATCGCCGGCCTTGGCATCGCCGCCCCCTTCGAATTGTGGAACTGGGCCGAGCAGGTCGGCGCGCCGCGCGGCACCATGGATGCCTGGCGCTCCTTCGACCTGCAGGCCGAAGTCGCCGCCCTCGTTCCCTATCCGGTGCATCTGCAGAACGACGCCACCAGCGCCTGCGGCGCCGAACTGGTGTTCGGCGCCGGCCCCGCTTATCCCGATTTCATCTATTTCTTCGTCGGTTCGTTCATCGGCGGCGGCATCGTCTTGAATTCGGCGCTGTTCGTCGGGCGCACCGGCATGGCCGGTTCGGTCGGCTCGCTGCCGGTGCGCAACCGCAACGGCGAAACCCGCCAGCTTCTGGAAATCGCCTCGATCTTCGTGCTCGAGGACATGCTGCGCGCCGACAACATCGATCCGCAACCTCTATGGTATTCCGCCGACGAATGGATCGATTTCGGCGCGCCGCTGGAGCGCTGGATCCAGGAGACGGCCGCCGCGCTGGCGCAGGCGATCCTCTCGGCCGCCTCGATCATCGATTTTTCCGCAGCGATCATCGACGGCGGCTTTCCCGCCTGGGTGCGGCAGCGGCTGGTGGCGGCGACGATTGCAGCGGCCGGGCGCATGGACCTTCAGGGCATTCCGATGCCGGAGCTGCGGGAGGGCACGGTCGGCGCCCAGGCGCGGGCCATCGGCGGCGCCAGCCTGCCGATCTTCGCCCGCTACCTCATCGATCAGAACGTGCTGTTTAAGGCCGTGGAGGCCGCCGACGCCGAATAGCAGGCGGCATCTTCAAAAAAAATTCCGTTGCAACCGGCGCGCGCCTCGGCAAAAATCGCCGGATTACCTGCGGCACCGGATCGAACCCCATGAGCGACACGAGCAAAAGCGCGGCCTTCTGGCGCTCCTTTCCGATCTTCGAGGAATTCGACACGGAAACGATCGCGGCCATCGCCGACATCGCAACCCATCGCAAATGGCCGGCGGGCACGGTAATCTTCCAGCGCGGCGACGAAGGAAACTATATGCTCGCCATCGCCAGCGGCCGGGTCAAGCTGTCGCTGATCTCTCCGCAAGGCAAGGAACTGGCCATCCGCCACATGGAGCCCGGCACCATTCTCGGCGAGATGGCGATCCTCGACGGCGAGCCGCGTTCGGCCGACGCCACCACCGTGACCGCCACCGAAGGCTATGTGCTGGCCAAGCGCGACCTGCTGCCGATCATCACCACCCGGCCCGGCACCGCGGAAACCGTGATCCGCTTTCTGTGCGCCCGCATCCGCGAGACGACGGAGCGGCTGGAAACCATGGCGCTCTACGATCTCGATTCCCGCGTTGCCCGCTTCTTCCTTGCCACGTTGCGGCAAATCCACGGCCATGAGTTGCCCGACCAGGCCAACCTGCAGCTTTCGCTGAGCCAGACCGAGATCGCCGCCATCGTCGGCTGCAGTCGACCGAAGATGAATCGCGCCCTTGCCTCGCTCGAAGACGCAGGCGCCATCACCCGCCGCGACGGCATCGTCGGCTGCGACATCGGCAGGCTGGTCCGCATCGCCGAACCACTGGACGACTGAAGCATTTCCGAGGGGAAAACCGCCTTACGGTTTGGCCCGCATGCTTGGATCCCCTTTCCCTCAATTCCTAAAAAAGCATGAACGGATGTACCCCCGGGAACTTCGCGGGGCGTTGATGCGTTGTTAACTCGAACCACAAAAGGTCGAGGGAGAAAGACCATGTCTGCCGCACCTGCCCATGACAACTCGCATTGGAAGGCCAGCATCATGCGCGCCGCTGGCGCGGGCGCATTGGTGGCGGCGCTCGGGCTTGCACTGCCGGCGCAAGCCGCATCGCCTTCGCAGGACAATTGCGACCGGCTGGCCGGCAGCCAGTACGACACCTCCCGCAACATGGCCTTCGCGCCGGTGCGGGAAGCCGGCCTGAAGGGCGCCAATAGCCAGGCGATCGCCGCATGCCGCGCAGCGCTCGATGAAACCAATGCACCGCGTTTCGCCTTCCAGCTCGGCCGCGCCCTTGACGGCGCCGGCGACACGGCGGACGCCATGAACGCCTTCGATCAGGCCTCGCAGCGCGGCTATGCCATCGCCAAGGTGCATCTCGGTATGTCGCTGGGCGAACTCGGCGAGGAAGAAGCGGCTTTCGCCCTGTTCCGCCAGGCCGCCGATGCCGGCAATGCGCTCGGCGCCTATAATGTCGGCGTGCTCTATCGCGACGGCGCCGGCACGGCCCAGAACACGGCTGAAGCCGTCCGCTGGTTCACCGCCGCCTGGACCAAGGGTTATGCCGCCGCCGGCTTCAATCTCGGCGTCCTCTACGACGAGGGCCAGCTCGTGCCGCAGGACAATAGCCGCGCCATGGAATGGTACAAGCGCGCCGCCGCCAAGGGCCAGGTCGACGCCATGGTCAATCTGGCGCTGATGTATGAAGGCGGCCAGGGCACGACGAGCGATCTCACCGCCGCCGCCAACTGGTACGGTCGCGCCGCCAAGCTGGGCGACGGCTTTGCCGAAGACCGCCTGAAGCTGGTCAACGAGGCTCTGGCAACGGCTCAGGCCAAGCCCCTGCCCCCGGCCGTCGATCGCAGCATCGTCACCGCCAGCACCGCGCTCTAAAGTCAAAGGCCGCCATGGAGATCATGGCGGCCTTTGACTTTATTCTGCCTTACTTGCGCGGCTCGGGGATGTCGCCCGCCGAGGGACCCCAGACGTCGGTCAGCGCAAATCCTTCCGCCATGGGATCGGCCGGGTCGAGCGCCACCTGATGCAGGCCGAAGGTGAAGCCGCGGCCGGCGATGGTCGGGATGATCGCCGGCTTGCCGGCGACCGTGGTTTCGGCCGAGAGCCCGACCTCGAATTCCGAGCCGATGATCGAGCGCGAAATCAGGGTATCCCCGACCTTCACCTGGCCGCGCGCATGCAGCGTCGCCAGATTGGCGGAACTGCCGGTGCCGCAGGGCGAGCGGTCGACGCGGCCCGGCCACATCGTCGTGCAAGTGCGCATGGAACCATCTTCGTCACGGCCACGGAACATCACGTAGGCGACGCCGGAAATCGCCGGAATCTCGGGATGCACGACCGAGATGGTGCGGTTGACGATCTCCTTGAGGATCATGCCGGCCTTGACCAGCGCGGCAGCATGGCTGGGGGCGATGGTCAGGCCCACCTGATCGGCATCGACCAGCAGGTAGAAAATGCCGCCATAGCAAATATCGCCGGTGATCCTGCCCCATTCGGGCGTGTCGAGTTCGACATCGAGCTGGTGGACGAAGGCGGGAACCATCGTCAGCTTGACCTTTTCGCAGCGCCCGTCGTGGCAGGTCGCAACCGCCTTCACCAGGCCGGCGGCGGTTTCCAGCGTCACCACGGTTTCCGGCTCCTTCATCTCGACGATGCCGGCCTCGAGCAGCGCGGTGGTGGCGCAGATCGAATTCGAGCCGGAGCTGGCATGAGCCTGGTCCGGCTGCAGGATGACGAAGGCGGTATCGGCATCGGGATGCTTGGGCGGCAAGAGCAGGTTGACCGAACCCATCGGCGTGCCGCGCGGCTCCAGCACCAGGAAGCGACGCAACGCATCGCCCTTGGGATCGGTGTTCAGCCAGTGCAGTTGGTCGGCCACGGTATTGCCGGGAATTTTCGGCACGCCGCCGATCGCCACCCGGCCGATCTCACCCTCGGCATGGACATCCAGAAGCTGGATCGTGCGTTTCCATCTCATCCTTCGTTCTCCCGTCAGGGCGGCGCCGGCCGCCGGCATATTCGTCGCCCCGAGCTGATATATCAGATCGCCGTCATTGCCTATCGCTTTTTGCGCCTGAAGACGTGGCGCAAGGTCACGTGGGGCCGCGTGGCTTATGGTCAGCGGCGTCCGTCGCAGGCGTCGGCGCGGCTCTTGTCGCGGATGGCGAAGCAGGCGGAATTGACCGTCCCCGCCCGGCGCGGCAAGGCCTCTTCGGCGGTTTCTCCGACCGAGACCCCCACCGTATCGACCGAGGTCAGCGTATTGCCGACCGAGGCGCCGAGGCGTTCGACCTGCCGGCCGTAATTGCGACGCGTGCGCGGATCGAAGACGGCGATCGGGGTGGAAACGGCGACGCTCGCCGCATTGCCGACCGTCTGCGCCGCCCCCAGCGCCACCGAGCCGACGGCTTCACCCAGCCCGACCTCGCTATCGGTGATCGTCTGGCCGGCCACCAGCCGGCTGCCGATCAGCTTCACGACATCGGGGCTTTCGGCGAACTTGCCATGATTGAGCTTGTCGCCGGATTTCAGCTTGGTCAGATCGATGACGGTGATGCCCGCCCGCTCCAGCGCCGAGCGATAGGGCTCGATCGACGGATCGATCTGGCCGAGCCGGTCGATATTGCCGGAAATACGGCGCGACAGCAGCAGCGCCCGGTCATCCTGCGAAACGAAGATGGTGAAATGCGGCCCCTTGCCCTGGAATGCGGCGATCTGCTGGCCGAAGACATCGACATCGAGATCGGGCGACGCCAGGATCACATTGCCGATCTTGGCCGAGACCCGGCCGTCGCGGATCGCCATCTGCCGGAGCGCCTCGACCGCAAGCCAGGTGCCCATCGAATGGGCCATGACGGTGATTTCGCCGACCGCAGGATCGTCAGCGGCGAGTTGCAGCAGTTCCTCCAGCGCGTCGCGGGAGTAATTGGTGCTTTCCTTGTCGTAGTTATAGTCAAAAATGCTGGCGCGCGACGGCCAGGTGAAGACCACGGGCGCAACATCGGCGCCGCTGTCATGGACGATCTGCGCGAAGCGATAGACCGCTTCCTCATAGCGATTGTTGAAGCCGTGGACGAAGATCATCATCCGGCGATTCCTGGGCAGATGCTGCTTCAGCCAGCTTCTGCCGCCCTGGGCCTTGTCGATCGTATCGACGCTGACGGTGGTGAAATCCTTGAGCGGATCGCCCGGCAGTTTCTGCGGCCATTGCACTTGGCCGATCTCGCGATTGCCCTTGGGCGGGATCGACACCTTGACCGCGTCAAGGCGCAAGCCCGTGCCGCGCTCGCCGGAAAACAGGATGGCCGGATCCTCGGACGGCGCCCGCGTCGTCGCCACCAGCATGTCGACGCTGGAGGTGCCGGGCAGGCTGACGCCGGTCGGCGTCATCACCCCGATCGGCCGGCCGCCGCAGCCTGACAACCCCAGCACGGGGACGAGCAGGGCCACAACGCATTGCTTGCGGAGACGTTGCAGAGCGAGTGACAGCACGGAGTTACTCCACTTAAGCGATAGGCCCATAGTCTTAGCCGTGAGCCGCCGCCTTTTCCAGCGCCTTGCGCCGTCGCGGACGCAGCGAAGCGGAGGGCGTTGCATTCCTGCTGCACAGGTAGGAGCGTGGCGGCGCACCGAGCATGCGCTTGAACATGGTAGTGAAGGCCGGCACGCTTTCATAACCCGCCTCCAGCGCCACATGGGTGATCGGCCGCCCGGCCGCCAGTTTCGGAAGGCTGGAAAAGACGCTGGCCTGCTGGCGCCAGGTGGCGAAGCTGAGGCCCGTTTCCCGACGGAAGAAGCGGGTGAAGCTGCGCCGGCTCATCGCCAGGGCATTCGCCCAATCGTCGATGCGCGCATCCGGGGCGGGATCGGCGAGATAGCGCCGGCAGAGCGCCGACAGCCGCTCGTCGGCCGGAAACGGCAGGCCGAGCGGACGCTCGCACAGGCTTTCCATCTCCGCCAGCAGCAGCGCATGCACCAGCACCGCCTTGCCTTCGCCGGGCGGGATATCGCCGAATTTCACCGCCTCGACCAGCAGGCTGCGGGCGAGATCGGTCACCGCCAGCACCTTTGGCACCGCATGTTGCGCCCGCTCCGGGCGCGGCGAGATGTAGACCGAGCGCATGACGACATCGCTCAGCATCTCTACGGTATGATCGAGCCCCTGCGGGATCAAAAGCGCGTGGCCGGGCGGGATCATCCAGCGGCCCTTCCGGGTGCCGACGAGCACCACGCCCTCATGGACACACAGGATCTGCGTGCGCCGGTGCTGGTGCAGCGGCACGCGGTAGCCGCCCGGCGCCTGACTGCTGTTGACCAGCACGTCTGCATCGGAGCTCTCCATGCGCGCCAGCGCACGAAAATGGTTCTCGTCGAGTGCCGAGAGGAGCTTCGGCGCCAGCTTTTCCATGGTTTGGCCCAATCGCGAAAGAATTGGACCACAACACAAAAGCAGGCCAGAGACAAGCCGGATACAAGCGCAAACGGACACAATCCGCCTTCCCGCAGCAGCCCACGCATTCTCAGGATGACGTGGTCAGCGCTGCATTTTTCCATTCGAACAGGCGGATCGACGGAGGACATGTCATGGCGGCGATTACGGGCAACGAGGCCCGCTTCGAAAAAACCACCTTTTCCATTCTCGTGGCGGTCAGCGTCTGCCACATGCTCAACGACGTCATGCAATCGCTGCTCGCATCGCTCTATCCGATGCTGAAGGAGAATTACCAGCTCGATTTCGTGCAAATCGGCCTGCTGACGATGACCTTCCAGATCACCGCCTCGCTGCTGCAGCCGGTGGTCGGCATCGTCACCGATCGCTGGCCGATGCCGTTTTCGCTGCCGGTCGGCATGGCGAGCACGATGATCGGACTTATTCTGCTGGGCTCCGCCCATAGTTTCCCGATGTTGCTGTTCGCCGCGAGCCTCATCGGCTTCGGGTCGGCGATCTTCCATCCGGAATCCTCGCGCGTGGCGCGGCTTGCCTCGGGCGGGCGCCATGGCCTGGCGCAATCGCTGTTCCAGGTCGGCGGCAATGCCGGCTCCGCCATCGGGCCGCTGCTCGCCGCCTTCGTGGTGCTGCCGCTCGGCCAGCATTCCGTCGCCTGGTTCTCGGCCATCGCCATGCTCGGCATGGTCATCCTGACCTGGGTCGGGCGCTGGTATGCCGCCCATCGCCGCGCCAACGCCTCGAAGAAGGCGCCCAGCCGCACCCTGCCGCTGCCACAGAGCAAGGTGGCGATCGCCTTTGCCATCCTCGTGCTGCTGACGGCGACGAAGAACGTCTACATGTCCAGCCTGTCGAGCTACTTTACCTTCTATGTCATCGACAAGTTCGCGCTGTCGGTGCGTGATGCGCAGTTGATGCTGTTCCTGTTCCTTGGCTCCGCGGCAATCGGCACCTTCCTTGGCGGGCCCATAGGCGACCGCTACGGAGCGCGCTTCGTCATCTGGTTCTCGATCCTCGGCGTCATCCCCTTCGCGCTGATGCTGCCCTATGCCAACCTCACCTGGACCATCGTGCTGGTGGTGCTGATCGGGCTGATCTTCGCCTCCGCCTTCTCGGCCATTGTCGTCTTCGCACAGGAACTGGTGCCCGGCCGCGTCGGCATGATCGCCGGCATCTTCTTCGGTTTCGCCTTCGGTTTCGGCGGCCTGGGCGCAGCGGCACTCGGCGGCTTCGCCGATACGCACGGCATCGACTTCGTCTACCGCTTGTGCTCCTACCTGCCCCTGCTCGGCCTGCTGACCATCTTGCTGCCGCGCATCCCCGGGCATCGCTGAACCGCCAAGACCGGCCAAACGAAAAACCCCGCCTGGCGATCCCGGCGGGGTTTTTTGTTGTCGAAGATCAGCGCGCGGATGCCGTGACGTAAGCAGGCGGGCCATCGCAAATACTTGATTATCAAGAAGGATAAGAAATGGCGCACCCGAAGAGATTCGAACTCCTGACCCCCAGATTCGTAGTCTGGTGCTCTATCCAGCTGAGCTACGGGTGCGCTGTGCAGCGGCGTTGCCGTCTGCGATGGCGGTTCTCTAAAACGTCACCGGGGGGATTGCAACCCCTTATTTCAAAAAAGCTTCATTTTTTTGAGGCGGCGGTCCTTGCCGCTTCGCGGCTCAGGCGCGGGCGCGATAATCCTGCAGCGAAACGGGGCGATCGGGGATTTCGATGCGGAACAGCGTGCCGGGACCCGGCTTCTCGGCGAGCGCAATGGTGCCGCCATGGGCAAGCACCAGTTCGCGGGCGATGACGAGGCCCAGTCCCGTGCCGCCGGAGCGGGCCGAGCCCTTGAAGGCGGAAAACAGGTTTTCGCGCGCCTTGGCCGGCATGCCGGGGCCGGTATCGTCGATATCGATGCTGACGACGCTGCCGAAACGTTGCGCCGAGACGGTGATTCGCCGCAGTTCGGACGATCCGGTCGCGCGCGGCGCCAGCAGCGCCTGATGGGCGTTGCGGCAGAGATTGTGAACGATGCGGAAAAGCTGCTCGCCGTCGGCGTCGACCATCAGGTCGGCCGAGATCGATTCGACGAATTCGATTCCGGCATCCGCCTCGATCGCCAGCAACTCGCGAACCTCCTGCACCAGCGCTGCCAGCGGCACCGGTTTTCGACGCGGCTCGGCTTCGGAAGCCTGGCCATAAGCCAGCACCTCGCTGGTATAGCCGACGGCACGGTCGATGGTGCGCAGCAATTTCGGCGCGAAACGCTTGACCATGGGGTCGTCGACATCCACCAGCCGGTCCGACATCAATTGCGCCGAGGCGAGGATGTTGCGCATGTCGTGGTTGATCTTGGAGACGGCGAGGCCGAGATCGGCAAGGTTCTTCTGCTGTTTCAGCGTCCGCTGCAAATGGGCCTGCATCGCCGCCAGATGCTGGCCCGCCAGGGCCAGTTCGTCGCGGCCGGGCCCGGCGGCCATAATGCGGGCGGGATCCTCGGGCGCCTGCGAAAAATCCTGCATGCTCAACGTCAGCCCACGGATAGGGCGGATCAGCAGGCGGTTGATGGCGAAGAAGATCAAGGTTGCGGTGATCAGCGAGATCAGCACGGAGACGGCGAGCATGTTGCCGGAATAGGTCAGCATGGCGCGGCGCAGGCTGGCATCGCTCATCACCAACTCGATGGTCATGGCGCTGTCGCCGATCGGGCCGTAGACCCGAATGATGCGGTTTCCACCGAAAACCAGCGTGTCAAGCGCATCGCATATCGAGCCCCAGCTCGTGGTTTCCGCAAGATTATACTGGCCGTCGACGGCATCGGGCATGTCGCTGGCGGCGAGCAGCCGCGAGGTGCCATCCTTGCGCAGCACGATGGCGCGCGTGCCGGTGGCCACCAGCGTATCGTCCTGCAGCCCGCGCGGCAGATCGGAGACCTGCAGCCCATCGATGACGATGCCCGCCGCCGCCGCCGTGTTCAGCCGGTCCTGCAGCCAGCGCAGCCGCATGGTCGAGATCGACGGCACGAAGATCAGCACCTCGGCCAGCATGACGAAGACGACAGTGAGCAGCAGCAATTTGCCCGAGAGACCGGCAAAAAGGCCCCGCAGGCCAGGCTTCAGCCGGCCATGACACGCAAGCGGCGCCTCGGCGTTTTCCGGCATCGGCTTCTCCATTTGTCGCATTGCAGAAAACGGGCGATGGCAAGAACCGTCATGAAAACCGACGCCCGGCGAACGAGCCCATCATAAGCCAAGCCGCCGATATTTTCCAATGCTACCTATGGACGGCAAAAGCCCGCCGCGATCCGCGACGGGCTTTCATATCGTTTATCGTCGGGAAAACCCTCAAAATTCTTCCCAGTTCTGCTGGGCGGCGGCGGCCGAACCGCCGCCGAAGGCGCGGGCGACATTGCCGAGCATGCGCCGCGCCGGCGAGGCGACGGCCCGATGATCCCCCGCGCTCGCCACGGCGATGCGGCCATCGCCGCCGGCATCGACCCGGAAGCGGGCGACGAGGCCGACGAGGCTTTCCGCCTCCTGCGACAGCTTGTGGGTGGCGGCCGAGGTTTCCTCGACCATCGCCGCGTTCTGCTGGGTCACCTGGTCCATCTGGTTGACGGCGGTGTTGACCTCGGCAAGGCCGGTCGCCTGTTCGCGCGCCGAGGTCGCGATCGAGTGGATATGGTCGTTGATGCCATTGACCTGGCTCTCGATGCCGGACAGCGCCTCGCCGGTCGCCTGCACCAGCTTGACGCCGGTCTGAACCTCGTCGCCGGACTTGGTGATCAGGCCCTTGATGTCCTTGGCGGCGGTGGCGGAACGCTGCGCGAGTTCGCGCACTTCCTGGGCGACCACGGCAAAGCCCTTGCCGGCCTCTCCCGCGCGCGCTGCCTCGACGCCGGCGTTCAGCGCCAAGAGGTTGGTCTGGAAGGCGATCTCATCGATGACGTTGATGATCTGGCTGATCTCGCGCGAGGCCTGCTCGATGCGGCCCATGGCGTCGATGGCGTTGCGAACCACGGTCGCCGATTGCGCGGCATTGCGCTTGGCTTCGGTCACCATCGCCGTCGCCTCCTGGGCGCGGTCGCTGGAATTGCGCACCACGGCGGTGATCTCGTCGAGCGCGGCGGAGGTTTCCTCCAGGGCGGCCGCCTGCTGCTCGGTGCGCTTCGACAGGTCGTCGCTGGCCGAGCGCACCTCGTTGGTGTTGGCGCTGATCGAGCCGGTGGTCTGGCGCACCTGGCGCATCGTGTCCTGCAGGGTGGAAAGCGTCGTGTTGACGTTGCGCTGAAGGTCGGCGAAGGCACCTTGGAATTCGCCGCGCATGGATTGCGTCAGGTCGCCTTCCGCAAGCGCGCCGACGACGCGGCGCGTCTCGCCGATCCCGGCATCCACCGATATCAGCAATTCGTTGATGTTGCGGGCGAAACGGTTGAGGTTCTCGTCCTGGTAATCCTTGTCGATGCGGCGCGAGAAATCGCCGGCCGCAGCTGCGCCCACCACCTGCGACATGCTGGCCTGGAGGTCGTCGGAACGGGCGCGCATGGCGGTTTCCTGGGCGTTCATGCGCTGCACGGCCAGGCCGTTTTCCTTGAACACTTCCAGCGCCGTCATCATCTCGCCGATTTCGTCAGCCGGCTTCTTCGCGGGCAGGATGACCTCGAAATTGCCGCGCGCCACCTCGCCGATGGCGGCGGTGACGCCGCGGATGGGCGAACTCAGGTGATGCGTGCCGATATAGGTGCCCATGCCGGCACCGGCGCCGATGCCGACGATCGTCATGCCGGCGACCAGCAGGAAGACGGCCTGGCGGAAGCCGTCCAGCGCTGCCTTCTGCTCGTCCAGCGTCGCACGGTCGGCGGCGACGATCTTGTCGATTGCCGCCTGGAAGGCCTTGCGGTTGGCGCGGTTGGCCTCGTTGTTACCCTGCTCGTTGGCCGCCGCCGGGCTGACCACCGTGCCGAGCCGCGCGGTTTCGGCGCGGAAGGTGCGGAAACTCTTGGCGCCGTCGAAGACGTCCTGCATGGCCGCGGCCTGGGCCGGCGTCAGCAGCGCCCGCCAGTCGCCCAGCACCTCATCGATCTTGTCGAGATTGGCCAGGATGCCATCGGCGAACTTCTTGGCCTCGTCGAGCGATTTCGAGGCATAGACCCCGCGGGCCTCCATGACGACGGCGGTGACATAGCGATTGAGCCGCTCGCCCTGGAAGGCACGCTCGGAGGCGAGATTGTACTCGCCCGCACGCCGGTCGTATTCACTGATCGCCACCAATGCGGTGGCGCCGATCAGCAGGGCGGCAAGGCCCATAACAACGACCAGCAGATTGATCTTTCCCCGTATTCTCACTTGCGCATTCTCCTCAGACGAACCGCTGGAACCAGCGCCGAACAGATAATTGTCTTCAAATTGCCATGAATTCGTTAAGTGTCGGTTGCAGCGGCATCCGCGCCGGAAGCGGGCGAAATTCTTGCGTTTCAGCAGTTTTTCTTGAATTCCCGCTGGAATGCCAGCGGCTTGCGGGATGAGCGTCGTCGCTGGCTGCAACCGGAAAGGTTAAAGGCGGCAGCCGGCCCGGTCACTTAACATGCGGAAAACGCCGCTTCGATTGACTTTGGTGCGCGTCCTCCCTATAAGGCGCGCACGTTCGGTCCTGTCGCCCTGCCTCAGGCGGGTCAAGATCGTGCGTCTTTTTCCAAACGCTCCTTGCGCAATGCAAATCCAAGAAGGGCCGCACACCGCGGTATTAAATAAATGTCGAAGCGTACCTACCAACCCTCGAAGCTCGTTCGCAAGCGCCGTCACGGTTTCCGTGCGCGCATGGCCACCAAAGGCGGCCGCCTGGTTCTGTCGGCTCGCCGTCAGCGCGGCCGCAAGCGTCTGTCGGCGTAAAGCCGGGCGCTGCCCGATGCGAGTTGCGGGCACATGACGCATGATGCACAAGACAAGACTGCCGGGCGGCTGAAAAGCCGGCCGCAGTTTCTTGCCGTTCGAAACGGCGAGAAAAGGAAGGGGAAATTCTTTCTCCTCGAAGTCCTCGACCGCGCGCGAGCGGAGCCCGAGGCAAAAGAAGACGCCCCGCGCGTCGGCTTCACCGTCACCAAGAAACAGGGTAACGCGGTCGAGCGCAACCGGATGCGACGCCGTCTGAAAGAAGCCGTGCGGCTTTCCGCCCGGTTTGCAATGCAGCCCGGACATGACTATGTGGTCGTTGCCCGGCGGGATGTGCTGACTGCGTCCTTTGCATCGCTTTCGGCCGAGCTCAACGGGCGTATCGCAAACAGGCAGAGGCATTTTCCCAAAAAGCCCCAGCCCTCGCGCGCGCAATTGCCGGAAACAGACAATAGCACCCGGCCGTCCGACGCCGGACGACCCAGGAAGGTATGATGGAAAAAAATCGTAATTATTTCGTGGCGATTGCCCTTTCCGTGCTCATCGTTCTGGCCTGGCAGTTCCTGTACATGAACCCGCGCCTGGAAAAGCAGCGCCTTGCCGACGAAGCGCTGAAGGCGCAGCAGGCAACCGAGCAGGCCGCAAATCCGGCGGCCAACGGCACGACGACGCCGGCCACGACCGCGCAGGGCGCCCTGCCGGGCCAGACCCAGGCGCAGGCGACCGCCTCGCGCGAGGAAGCGCTCGCCAAGACGCCGCGCCTTGCCATCGACACCAAGTCGGTCAGCGGCTCGGTCAACCTGACCGGCGCCCGTTTCGACGACTTGAAGCTCAAGGCCTATCGCGAGACCGTCGACCCGAACAGCCCGATCATCACGCTGCTCAATCCGGCCGACACGCATGACGGTTATTTCGCCGAAATCGGCTATATCCCGGACGCCAATGCCGGCACGCTGCCAGGCCCGACCACGGTCTGGACCGCGCCGGAAGGCGCCAAACTCACCGAAACCACGCCGGTGACGCTGACCTATACCAACGAGAAGGGCATCACCTTCGCCCGCACCATCGCCGTCGATGACCGTTACATGTTCACCGTCACCGACAAGGTGACGAATGGCGGCGCCGATGCCGTGGCGCTCTCCAGCTACGGCCGCATCACGCGTTACAACAAGCCGACAACGCCCTCCGTCTACGTGCTGCACGAAGGCTTCATCGGCGTGTTCGGCGACCAGGGCCTCAACGAGACCAAGTATTCCAAGGTCGAGGAAACCCCCGTGACCCTCGACAAGGCGACCGGCGGCTGGCTCGGCATCACCGACAAGTACTGGGCCGCCGCGATCATTCCGCCGCAGACCACGGCCTATGACGCCCGCTTCTCGCACTTCACCGACGGCCAGCCGCGCTACCAGGCCGATTTCAAGGACGACGCCGTGTCGCTGGCAGCCGGCCAGTCGGTCGAGGTCAAGAACCTGATCTTCGCCGGCGCCAAGGAAGTGCCGGTCATCGACCGCTACGAGGCGGAATATTCCATCCCCCGCTTCGACCGCATGATCGACTGGGGCTGGTTCTATTTCATCACCAAGCCGATGTTCAAGATGATGGATTTCTTCTATCGCTACTTCGGCAATTTCGGCGTCGCCATCCTGATCACCACCATCGTCGTCAAGGCGCTGTTCTTCCCGCTCGCCAGCAAGCAATACGCGTCCATGGCGAACATGAAGAAGGTTCAGCCGAAGATGGAGGAACTGAAGGCCAAGTTCGGCGACGACCGCATGGGCCTGCAGAAGGCGATGATGGAGCTGTACAAGCAGGAAAAGATCAATCCGGTCGCCGGCTGCTGGCCGATCCTGTTGCAGATTCCGGTGTTCTTCGCGCTCTACAAGGTGATCTACATCACCATCGAAATGCGCCATGCGCCGTTCTTCGGCTGGATCCACGACCTCTCGGCCCCCGATCCGACCACTCTGTTCAACCTGTTCGGCCTGCTGCCCTACGACGTGCCGCACTTCCTGCATCTCGGCGTCTGGCCGCTGATCATGGGCGTCACCATGTTCCTGCAGATGCGCATGAACCCGACGCCGCCCGATCCGACGCAGGCGATGCTGTTCACCTGGATGCCGGTCATCTTCACCTTCATGCTGGCAAGCTTCCCGGCCGGCCTCGTCATCTACTGGGCCTGGAACAACACGCTGTCGATCACCCAGCAGTCGATCATCATGAAGCGCCATGGCGTCAAGATCGAGCTGTTCGACAATCTGAAGGGCGTGTTCCGGCGAAAACCGGCGCCATCGAAATAGCCGGCGAGCCCGCCGCCCTATCAAGAGGCCCGCAGCCCCAGGCTGCGGGCCTCCTTGCATTTCCGATCACCTTGGTTCGCCGCTTTCGCGACACGGCCTTGTCGCCGCCGCGCGCGCCGGATAAGTCAGGCGAGCCTATCATCGACGGCAATGCGGGGGGACGACATGGGAGAGCAGGCTGTATCGGCCGTGGGTCAAGGCGGCGGCGTGCAGAACGAGCGCCTCGGCGCGCTGCTGGTCTTCGGCTCCGCCTTCTTCTGGAGCTTTGGCGGCACCATCGCCCGTTTCCTCTCGGTGCAGGACAGTTGGACCGTCGTCTTCTGGCGCTGCCTGTTCGGCGGGCTGTTTTTGCTCGCCTTCATGCTGGTGCGCGACGGGCCGCGCGGCACGGTGCGGCTGTTTCGCGATATGGGCTGGCCGGGGATTACCGTCGGCCTGTGCTTCACCATCGCCGCCAGCGCCTTCATCGTCGCGATTTCCTATACGACCATCGCCAATGTCATGCTGCTGGGGGCCGGCGTGCCGCTGTTTGCAGCGCTGATCACCTGGCTCGTCTTCCGCGAGCCGGTGTCGGTGCTGACCTGGACCGCCATCGCGCTGGTGATCTGCGGCGTCGGCATCATGGTGTCCGGCTCGTTCAGCGGCAAGGTCTCGCCGGTCGGCGATGCGCTCGGCGTGCTGATCGCCTTTGCCTTTGCGCTCGCCACCGTCGTCACCCGGCGCTATCCGCATGTGCGCATGACGCCGGCCACCTGTTTCGGCTGCTTCGTTGCCAGTGCCTTTGCCGCGACGCAGGCCGGCTCGCTCACCGTTTCGGCCGGCGACATGGGGCTGCTCGTCGTGTTTGGGGCCTTCAATCTCGGCCTCGGCATGGCCTGCTTCGTCACCGGCGCACGTCTCATCCCCTCGGCGCTCGCCACCCTGCTCAGCATGGCCGAAACCATGCTGGCGCCGGTCTGGGTCGGGCTGGTGCATGGCGAGGTGCCTGCGACGCGCACGATCTTCGGCGGCGTCATCATCCTCACCGCGCTCATCGGCTATCTCACGGCCGAATTCCTGCGCCAGAGGCGGCTGAACACCACCGGCCGCGCCATGCCGCCCATCGCATGAACAGCATGCTTGCTTGACTTTGCGGCCCAAAAACGGGAAGCCATGCGCTTGAAACCCTGACAGGACGAGACGATGGCCGAAAAGACCCCGATGAGCGACAAGCCGATCTTCCAACGGCCGTGGATCTTCATTCGCGGCGTGCCGTCGATGAAATTCCTGCCGCCCGAGGGTCCGCTGGAAGTCGCCTTCGCCGGCCGCTCCAATGTCGGCAAGTCGTCGCTGATCAACGGGCTGGTCAGCCAGAAGGGTCTGGCGCGCACCTCGAACACGCCCGGTCGCACGCAGGAACTCAATTATTTCGTGCCGGACGGCTATTCCGGCGAGGGCGACGACCTGCCGCCGATGGCACTGGTCGACATGCCCGGCTACGGCTATGCGCAGGCGCCCAAGGCGCAGGTGGATGCCTGGACCAAGCTCGTCTTCGACTATCTGCGCGGCCGCTCGACGCTGAAACGCGTCTATGTGCTGATCGATTCCCGCCACGGTATCAAGAAGAACGACGAGGACGTGCTGACCCTGCTCGACAAGGCCGCCGTCTCCTACCACATCATCCTGACCAAGACGGACAAGATCGGCCAGGCCGCCGTGCCGCAATTGATCGAAGCGACGCTGGAGAAAATCCGCAAGCGCCCCGCCGCCTATCCCTCGGTGCTGGCGACCTCATCGGAAAAGAACATCGGCATGGACGAATTGCGCCAGACGATCGCCGAGACCGTCGGCCTCCCCGGCTGAACGGTCAGGGTTTCAGCGCATCCACCGCCACCATGGCCAGCATGCCGATCCAGGCGATGGCCGTCAGCATCCGCCAGAAGGCGAGCGATTGCCACAGGCCACGGCGCGGCGGGCGCTGCTTGACCGGCATCCCCGCCGCCTTCAACGGCGCCGGCGGCGCGCGGGTGACGAAACGTACCGGCGGGCGGGAGACGGTCACGCCGTCATCGACCGTCAGCAGGTTGTCCTGCCAGCGACGGACGATGGTGGCGAAGGCGAGATCGCGCGTCAGCCGCTCCTCCACCAGCCGACGGTCATTGCTCGAGAGGACGCCGAGGACATACTCGCCGGCGAGCACTTCGTCGCGGGAACGGTTTCCCTTGCTCCTGTCGGGCGATGTCATCGGTTCCGGAGGTCTCCTGGCGCGGGCGGGCGGCGACGCAGCCGCATTCTGGCAGAATCCAACTCTTGGCCTCCCCTGTCAATGCAAAGCTCCGTGCAAGACGTGGGATCGGACCGCAAAGATTCGCCACAATTATTCCCTCTGTCGCAATCTTGCGATACAAGGCCGCGATCAATCGACGGGGTAATTCATGACCGGTTCCGACAGCGAAAAGCAGGCGCAGCTTCTCACCCAGGCGCTGCCCTTCATGCAGCGCTACGAAAACAAGACCATCGTGGTGAAATACGGCGGCCACGCCATGGGCGATTCCGAACTCGGCAGGGCGTTTGCCGCCGATATCGCGCTGCTGAAACAGTCGGGCGTCAACCCGATCGTCGTTCACGGCGGCGGCCCGCAGATCGGCGCCATGCTGACCAAGATGGGCATCGAATCGAAATTCGAAGGCGGGTTGCGCGTTACCGACCAGAAGACGGTGGAAATCGTCGAAATGGTGCTGGCCGGCTCGATCAACAAGGAAATCGTCGCGCTGATCAACCAGACCGGCGAATGGGCCATCGGCCTGTGCGGCAAGGACGGCAACATGGTCTTCGCCCAGAAGGCGCACAAGACCATGATCGACCCCGAGTCCAACATCGAGAAGGTGCTGGATCTCGGCTTCGTCGGCGAAGTCGTCGAGGTCGACCGCACCCTGCTCGACCTGCTTGCCAAGTCGGAGATGATCCCGGTCATCGCCCCGGTCGCGCCCGGTCGCGACGGCGCCACCTACAACATCAATGCCGACACGTTTGCCGGCGCCATCGCCGGGGCGCTGAACGCCACCCGCCTCCTGTTCCTTACCGACGTTCCCGGCGTTCTCGACAGGAACAAGGAACTGATCAAGGAACTCTCGGTCGCCGAGGCCAAGTCGCTGATCCGCGACGGCACGATTTCCGGCGGGATGATCCCCAAGGTCGAGACCTGTATCGAGGCGATCGAGGCCGGCGTGCAGGGCGTCGTCATCCTCAACGGCAAGACCGCCCATTCGGTCCTGCTCGAATTGTTCACCGAACACGGCGCCGGCACGCTGATCGTGCCCTGATACTGGGCCTCAGGCCGAGGCGTAGGCGCTTCCGGCCTGACCCTTCAGCCAGTCGATCATCGCCCGATAGGGGAATGGCCCGTAGCTGATGCGGCCAACGCCAGCCTTGGCGAAGGTGGCAACATCCGGCGCGCCCGGCTTCAGCAGGATGTTGACCGGCAGGCTCGACGCCGCCGTCACCTTCGCGACCAGCGCGGGATCGAGCAACAGCGGCACGAAGAAGCCGCTGGCGCCCGCCGCCGCATAGGCCGCGCCACGCGCAATCGCCTCGTCGACCAGGCCGGCATGTTTGGCCGCATCCGGCTCCTTGAGGAACAGATCGGTGCGGGCATTGATGAACAGGTCGACACCGCGCGAGGCCGCCATCGCCCGGATGGCGCGGATGCTGGCGGCCTGCGCCTCGACATCATGCAGGCCGGAGCCACCGATCACCTGATCCTCGAAATTGATGCCCACCGCGCCGGCTTCGATCAGCCGGGCGACATTGGCCGCGGCCTGTTCCGGCTCCGCCGAGTAGGCGCCTTCGAAATCGACAGAAACCGGCAGGTCGGTGGCGGCGGCAATCTGCCTCACCGTGGTCACCAGTTGCTCCAGCGGGATCGCCTCGCCGTCCGGATAGCCTTGGGCGGCGGCGACCGACCAGCTTCCCGTGGCCAGAGCCTTCGCGCCACTTTCGGCAACGGCCTTGGCCGAGCCCGCATCCCAGATATTGTAGAGCACCACCGGATCGCCCTTGCGATGCAGCGCCGCGAATGCCTTCGCCTTGTCTTTCGAGGTATCCGTCATGGTCACTTTCCTTCTATCGCGAACAATCCGACCGGCCGCATCTGCCCCTCATGCCGCAGCAGCCATTTCTTGCGCCACAGCCCGCCGCCATAACCCGTCAACGATCCGTCCGAACCGATGCAACGATGGCAGGGAATGATAATGGGAATGCGATTGACATGGTTCGCCTCGCCGACGGCGCGCGACAATTGCAGGTCGCCGAGCGCCCGGGCGATATCGCCGTATGAGCAGGTCTCCGCCAGCGGCACCGTCAGCAGATGCTCCCAGACGCGGCGTTCGAAAGCCGAGCCGTCATAGGCGAGCGGCACATGAAACGCACCGGAGCGGCCGGAAAAATAATCCCTGAGTTCGGAAAGAGCCTGCTGCAGCGCCGGGCTCATCCCCTCCCCTATGGGCAAACCAAGCTTGCGGCCCAGCCGTTCGACCGGCGCCGGCTCAGGCTCGCCGTCGCAAAATTCGACGGAGAGCAGATGGGTTTCGCTCGCCGCGACCAGCAGCGGCCCTATCGGCGTTTCCAGCCAGTCGGCAAACAGCATGGGCCTATCCTCCAGCCCATCCATAGACCGGTTCGGGGCTTGGCCTCAATGGAAAAGCAGGCCGATGATGCCGGCGACGATCAGCAGGCAGCCAGCCATTTCCAGCGGCGTCACCCGCTCCTTGAACAAGAAGTAGGAGGACAGGAAGGTGAAGATCAGCTCGATCTGGCCGAGCGCGCGCACATAGGCGACCGGCTGCAGCGTCATCGCCGTGAACCAGCAGGCCGAGCCGAGCACACCGGCAAGCCCGACCAGCGACGAGGACCGCCAGGAACGAACGACCTGCACGATCTCGCTGCGGTCGGTAATCAGCATCCAGATCAGCATGAAGGCGGTCTGGAAGGCGGTGACGAAGGCGAGCGTCGCCGCCGCCGCCATCACCGGGTTCGGATAATGCAGCGACAGCGAGGCCGAGCGATAGGCGACGGCGGAAATGCCGAAGACGGCGCCCGAGGCAATGCCGATCATCGCCGTGCGCCCGGTCAGCGCCGCCAGGATGTTGCTCATCGACTTGGCGCCGCGCGCGATCGAGATCAGCATGACGCCGAGAACGCCGACGACGATCGAGATCACCGCGCCGAAGGTCAGTCTTTCGCCGAGCAGCAGGAAACCGAAGATCGCCGCCTGCACCGGCTCGGTCTTGGAATAGGCGGTGCCGACGGCGAAATTGCGCAGCGAAAACAGATGCACCAGCAGCATGGTCGCGAAAATCTGCGCGAGGCCGCCGATCACCGCCCAGAGCACGAAGGTTAGGTTCAGCGCTGGAAATTCGTAGCCGCCGATCAGATGCAGGCCGACGACATAGGCAAGCGCCACGGGAAAGCCATAGCCGAAACGCACGAAGGACGCGCCGCGTGTGCCCAGCGATCCCTGCAGGTGTTTTTGCAGGGCCGAGCGCAGGTTCTGCAGAAAGGCGGCGGTGATGGTGATGGCGATCCAGGCTTCCATGGAAGCGGCGGTAGCATGGCGTTTTGCGCCCGCCAAGGCAGCCAAGGCCGATTCCAGTTCGGTTTCGCCCCTCATTGACCATTTCCCTGCCGGGCAAGCCGTGGCATAAGGGCGCCATGACCAAGACCACCGCCGCTCCGACGCCCGCCGATTTCGCCCATGTCCGCGACTGGGTGTTCGATCTCGACAATACGCTCTATCCGCATCACATCGATCTCTTCGCCCAGATCGACCGCAACATGACGGCCTATGTCTCCGCCCTGCTGCAACTGGAGCCGGTCGAGGCCAAGAAGCTGCAGAAACAATATTACCTGGAGCACGGCACGACGCTGCAGGGGCTGATGATCCACCACAAGGTCGATCCCAACGATTTCCTCGAAAAGGCGCATGCGATCGATTATTCGCCGCTCTTGCCGCATCCGGAACTGGGCGACGCGATCAAGGCCCTGCCGGGGCGAAAATTCATCTTCACCAATGGCAGCGTCAGCCACGCCGAGACGGCGGCGCGCGCGCTCGGCATCCTCGACAATTTCGACGACATTTTCGACATCGTCGCCGCCGATTTCGTGCCGAAGCCGGCCAGCGCCACCTATGACAAGTTCATGGGACTGCACCGGGTCGACACTGCCCATGCGGCGATGTTCGAAGACCTGCCGCGCAACCTGACCGTGCCGAAGACGCTCGGAATGAGGACGGTTCTGCTGGTGCCGCAAAACCTCGAACACGCCTTCGAGCGCTGGGAAATCGCCGGCGAGGACGACAATCATATCGACTACGTCACCAGCGACCTGACCGGCTTTCTCAAGCAACTCGTTTAATTCGCAAACGCGAAGATTACCAAAAATTCATGCAGACTTACCAATGTTTAAGTGGGCCTGCGTAGCCGCCGGCCCTATCTTGTCCCTATCGCTTTGAAACGAAAGGACAGACGATGAACGGCAAGAAGATCATGCTCACCGGGCTTTCCGCAGCGCTGGTTCTCGGCGTCGCCGCCGAGGCGTTCGCAGCCCCCCGCCATCACGGGCCCCGCATGGCACCGGAAGTCCTATTCGTGCGGATGCTGAAGCAGGACGACGCCAACAAGGACGGCCGCATCACCCCGGAAGAAGCCAAGACCGGCGCGGAAAAACTGTTCGCCGCGATCGATACCAACAATGACGGCAATATCACCCCCGGCGAAATGCGCGCCTATCACAAGGCCAAGCGCGAGGAGCGCAAGGCCGAATGGGAAAAGATGAAGGCCGAGCGCGAGACTGCCCAGAACGATGACGACAAGGACGGCAAGAAGCCTGGCCGCCACCATGGCGACCGCGACGGCATGGGCCGCCACGGCATGAAATGGGGCAGCGGCGAAGGCATGATCTTCCGCATCGCCGACAAGGACGAGAACGGCCAGATCAGCAAGGATGAATATATGGCTGCCGCCGACAAGCTGTTCAAGCGCATGGACCGCAACAAGGATGGCGTGATTTCCATCGACGATATGCCGAACCGCTGATTTCAAGCGTTTCGCCGATGAAAGCCCGCCCCTCCGCCCCGGGGGCGGGCTTTTTTGTCCCGCCACAAAGTCCTGCGACGTCATGCTCGGGCTCGTCCCGAGCATCTAAGTACGTCAGATATATCCTTTATCATCAATAGCTTGGCAAGCACCGGCAGATGCTCGGGACGAGCCCGAGCATGACGAAGGAGATTGCGGTGGCGGTCCCGGCTATGCCGTCAGCTCATAAAAATCGCTGATGATCTTCCAGGCCTCGTCGGCGGTCTCGACGAATTTCAGCAGGTTCACATCGTCGGGCGCGATGGTGCCGAAATCGGCGAGCGCTTCGAAATTGATGATCCGGTGCCAGAATTCCGCCCCGAACAGGATGAGCGGGATCGGCGCCATGCGCCCCGTCTGGATCAGCGTCAGCGCCTCGAACATCTCGTCCAGCGTGCCGAAGCCGCCGGGGAAGACGGTGATCGCCTTGGCGCGCAGCATGAAATGCATCTTGCGGATGGCGAAGTAGTGGAAGTTGAAGCTGAATTCCGGCGTCACATAGGGGTTTGGCGCCTGCTCGTGCGGCAGGACAATGTTGAGGCCGATCGAGGGCGCGCCGGCGTCCGCCGCGCCGCGATTGCCCGCTTCCATGACGCCCGGTCCGCCGCCGGTGACGACAAGGTATTCCTGGTAGGCGGTCTTGGCCGCCTGCTCGGAGCAGAGGCGGGCGAATTTGCGGGCTTCCGCGTAATAGACCGAGGCCGCTTCCAGATGGGCGCGCTGCGTGTCGTTGCGCGCCGCCCAGGCGCTGGCGCCGGGGGCGGGAATGCGCGCGCCGCCGAACATCACCACCGTCGATTTGATGCCGCTTTCGGTCAGCGCCATTTCCGTCTTCAGCAGTTCCAGTTGCAGGCGGATCGGCCGCAATTCCTCGCGGCAGAGAAAATCGTCGTCTGCATAGGCCAGGCGATAGGCGGGCGAAGCCGATTGCGGCGTCTTCGGCACGCCTTCGGCGCGTTTCTTGTCGGTGGAACTGTCCTTGAGCGGATCCCAGACACCGTCCTTTCGCCGCAACCGACCGTTCTTCAGTTTCGCCATCTTACCCATGCCTTTCCTTCCGCCGGCGCCTCCAGGAGAGCGGCATCCGTCGGAAAAACGATTTCTTTTTGCGGGATCATCCTGTAGAGCAAAGGGCCGAAACAAGCCATTTCGACCCCGGTTTTCCCATCATTCACGATAGACCGCGAAGTTTAAGGAATTCTCATGACCAGTGCCGACCTCGCCTCGCTTGAAAAGTCCATCGAAGCCGCTTTCGAGGCCCGCGACAGCGTCTCGACCGCCACCCGTGGCGAGGTTCGCGACGCCGTCGAAACGGCCTTGAACCTGCTCGACAGCGGCAAGGCGCGCGTCGCAACGCGCGGCGAGGACGGCAAATGGGTCGTGCATCAGTGGCTGAAGAAGGCCGTCCTGCTCTCCTTCCGCCTCAATCCGATGGAAATCGTCAAGGGGGGCCCGGGCGAAAGCGTCTGGTGGGACAAGGTGGCTTCCAAGTTCGACGGCTGGAGCGCCAACGAATTCGAGCGCGCCGGTTTCCGCGCCGTGCCGAACTGTGTCGTGCGCCGTTCGGCCTATATCGCGCCCAACGCGGTTCTGATGCCCTCCTTCGTCAATCTCGGCGCCTATGTCGGTGAAGGCACGATGGTCGATACCTGGGCGACGGTCGGTTCCTGCGCCCAGATCGGCAAGCACGTTCACCTCTCCGGCGGCGTCGGCATCGGCGGCGTGCTGGAACCGATGCAGGCAGGACCGACGATCATCGAGGACAATTGCTTCATCGGCGCCCGTTCGGAAGTCGTCGAAGGCTGCATCGTGCGCGAAGGCTCGGTGCTCGGCATGGGCGTGTTCATCGGCAAGTCGACCAAGATCGTCGATCGCGCCACCGGCGAGATCACCTATGGCGAAGTGCCGCCCTATTCCGTCGTCGTCGCCGGCTCCCTGCCGTCCGACAAGACCATGCCGAACGGCCAGCCGGCGCCTGGCCTCTATTGCGCCGTGATCGTCAAGCGCGTCGACGAGCAGACCCGCTCCAAGACCGGCATCAACGAGCTGCTGCGCGACTAAACCTCTCGCAAGCCGCGATCCTGTTCGCACCCTCGGAACCTCATCGGCTCCGGGGGTGTTTTCGTTTGCGGGACAACGGGACAACGGTGTTGCAGGTGACAGCAAGATCGGGATCGGCTACACCAGCCCGACATATCCAGGAACAATGCAAATCGGCCCCGAACGGCCGCCAACGGTTTGATTTTCATGCGCGCCACCGATCCGATCGCCAATCTGCAATCCCTGATTCGCTGCCCCTCCGTAACGCCCGCCGAAGGCGGAGCGCTCACCGCGCTCACCGCGATGCTGGAGCCGCTCGGCTTTGCCGTGACCCGCGTCACCGCGCATGAGGAGGGCACGCCCGATATCGAGAACCTCTATGCCCGCCTCGGCAACGAGGGGCCGCATCTGATGTTTGCCGGCCATACCGACGTGGTGCCGGTCGGCGACGAGGCCGCCTGGACGCATCCGCCCTTCGCCGCCGAGATCGCCGATGGCGAATTGTTCGGGCGCGGCGCGGTCGACATGAAGGGCGGCGTCGCCTGCTTCGTCGCCGCCATCGCCCGCCATATCGAAAAGCATGGCGCGCCCAAGGGCTCGGTCTCCTTCCTGATCACCGGCGACGAGGAAGGCCCGGCCGTCAACGGCACGACCAAGCTGTTGCAATGGGCCGCCGACAAAGGCGAAACATGGGATGCCTGCCTGGTCGGCGAGCCGACCAATCCGGACATGCTCGGCGACATGATCAAGATCGGCCGGCGCGGCTCGGTCTCGGGGCGCATCACCGTCAACGGCGTGCAAGGCCATGCCGCCTATCCGCATCTCGCCGACAATCCGGTCCGCGCGCTCTTGCAGATGGCCGATGCACTGCTCGATCCGCCCTTCGATGCCGGCACCGTGGATTTCCAGCCCTCCAACCTCGAAATCACCAGCATCGACGTTGGCAATCCCGCCACCAATGTCATCCCGGCCAAGGCGGTGGCGACCTTTAACATCCGTTTCAACGACAGCTGGACGGCCGACAGCCTGAAGGCCGAGATCGAGGCGCGGCTCGCCCGCGCGGCCGCCAATCGGCGCCTGCGCCCGGGCCGCGAACCGGCACGCTACGAGCTTGTCTGGGCCGAGCGCCCGAGCCATGTCTTCCTGACCCGCGACAATGCGCTGATCGAATCGCTCTCCGGCGCCATCGAAGCTGTCACGGGTAGGCAGCCGAAGCTTTCAACCACCGGCGGCACATCCGATGCGCGCTTCATCAAGGATTATTGCCCGGTGGTCGAATTCGGCCTGGTCGGCCAGACCATGCACATGGTCGACGAGCGCGTCGCCGTCGCCGATCTGGAAGGGCTGACCCGCATCTACGAAACCTTCATCGATCGCTGGTTCGGACATGCCGTCGCTTAAGGAGATCGAATACTACCTGCGCGGCATCGTCTTGCTGATCCAGGGCAAACCACAGGGCTTTGGCTATCTCGACCTCACCGATCGCGGCATGACCCGCTCCTTCTGGGCGATGGTCTGGTGCTTTCCGGCGACCGCGATCAGCTGGGTCTGGTGGCAGACGGCCTTTTTGCGCGCCTATCCGCCAGGAACCAAGACCGGCCTGCCCTTCTTCCTGCGGCTCGCCATGGTTGAGATCGCCAACTGGATCGTGCCGCTGGTGCTGGCGGGGCTGCTCTGCCTGGCGTTGCGGCTCGGGCGGCGGTTCCTTGCCATCGTCGTGGTGTCGAACTGGCTGGCCGTGCCGCTCAGCTATCTCTATGCGCTGATCGTGCTGATCGTCATGTTCGTTCCGGGTGCCGCCGGCATCGCCTCGCTGCTGTGGCTGGCGTTGATCCTGCTGCTGATCTTCTCGCTGATCCGGCTGCTCCGAATGATCTGCGGCCAGCAGCCGCTCATCATCGCCACACTGGTGCTGGTCCTGCTGGTGCCGTCGATGTTCCTGTCGGATTACCTGCAGCAATATCTCGGCGTCTACCCGGCCTGATCCGCCTTCGGCGGCACCACCTCGCCGTCTTCCTTGACGAAGGTGCCAATGTCGGGATTTTCGAGGAGATCGAGCACCCGCTCGGAGGGGCGACAGAGAAGCACACCCTTTTCCGTCACCACAATCGGCCGCTCGATCAGGATCGGATGTTCCAGCATCGCGTCGAGCAATTGCGCGTCGCTCAGGATTTCGTCGTCGAGGCCGAGTTCGCCATACGGCGTGCCCTTGCGGCGCATCAGGTCGCGCGGCGACATCTCCATGGCAATCAGCAACGCTACGAGCTGCTCGCGCGTCGGCGGCGTCTTCAGATATTCGATGATCTCGGGCTCGATGCCGGACTGGCGGATCATCGCCAGAACGTTGCGGGAGGTGCCGCAGGCCGGGTTATGAAAAATCGTCACCATTGTCGGAATGTCCTTGTTGTCCGCACCGTTCCGGTATGATCTCGGGATAATCCACTTGCAGGAAATAAAGTCCGGAGGGCGGCGCGACCGGACCGCATTGCTTGCGGTCGCGCGCCTCCAGCGCCGCGCGCACATCCTGAGGCGACATCTTGGCCTCGCCCGCCAGTTTCAGCGTGCCGGCGAAGGAGCGGATCTGGTTGTGCAGAAAGCTTTGCGCAGTGGCGCGGATCTCGATGAGGTCGCCGTTTCGGGTGACATCCAGCCGGTCCAGCGTGCGCACCGGGCTCGTCGCCTGGCAATGGGCGGAGCGGAAGGTGGTGAAATCATGCTTCCCGACCAGCATCTGGGCGGCCGCATGCATCGCCTCGTGATCGAGCGTCTTCGGCACCCACCAGGCGCGATCCGCCTCCAGCGCCAGCCGCGCCGGGCGGTTGACGATGCGATAGAGATAATGCCGGCGCAAAGCCGAAAAGCGGGCGTCGAAATGGGCGGGCGCTTCCTGCACCTCCAGCACCGAGACCCGCTCTCCGGCCATGGCGAGATGGGCGTTCATGGCATTGCGCAGCTTGTAGGCCGCCCAGTCGCGGGAAAGGTCGATATGGATCACCTGCCCCAGCGCATGCACGCCGGAATCGGTGCGGCCCGCACCGCGGATCGACACGGTCTCGCCGGTCAGCGACAGCACCGCCGCCTCCAGCGCCCCCTGCACGGAAGCGCCGTTTTCCTGGCGTTGCCAGCCGACATAGGGCGTGCCGTCATATTCGACCGTCAGGCGGAAGCGCGGCATGTTTTTAAAGCCTCGTTCCGATAGCCAGCGGCGTACCGCGCAAAAAGTCGGCCGCCGCCAGCGGCTTGCCGCCGGCCTTCTGCAGCCGCGTCAGCCGAACCGCGCCAGACCCGCAGGCAATCGTCAGGTCGTCGCCGATGACCGTGCCGGCCGGGCCGGAACCCTCGCCCAATTCGCTGCCCAGCACTTTGACGCGCTCGGGCTTGCCGTTGATGTTGGTCTCGAACCAGGCCCCCGGGAAGGGCGCGAGGCCACGGATATGGTTATGCACCGCATCCGCCGGCCGGGAGAAATCGATGCGGGTCTCGCCCTTGTCGATCTTGGCGGCATAGAGCACGCCGTCCTGCGGCTGCGGCGTCAATGGCAGCGCGCCGGCTTCCAGCAGCGCCATCGCCTCGGCCATTGCCTTCGCGCCGACATGCATCAGCCGGTCGTGCAATTCGCCCGCCGTCATGGTCTTGCCGATCTCGACCTCGCGGGTCAGCGCCACGGGGCCGGTATCCAGCCCCTTGTCCATCTTCATCACCATCATGCCAGTCTTTTCGTCGCCAGCCATGATCGCCCGCTGGATGGGGGCGGCACCGCGCCAGCGCGGCAAAAGCGAGGCATGGCCGTTATAGCAGCCGAGTCGCGTGCCGTTCAGCACCGCCTCGGGTAGCAGCAGCCCATAGGCGACGACGACGGCAACATCGGCATCGAGATCGGCGAATGCCAGCCGGTCCTCCTCCGCCTTGAAATTCAGCGGCGTGCGGACCGGGATTCCCAAGAGTTCGGCGGCTTGATGCACAGGCGCTTTCTGCAGATCGAGCCCGCGCCGACCGCCGGGGCGCGGCGGCTGCGTGTAGCAGGCGATGACCTTGTGGCCGGCATCGACCAACGCACGCAACGTCGGCACCGAAAATTCCGGCGTGCCCATGAAGATGATGCGAAGAGACATGGTATCGTTTCCTTCCATGCCTGAAACGAGACGGTTTAGATTGCTTTGGACTTGGCCGCCTTGGTGAACCTGCGCACCACCATTTCCCGCTTGAGACGCGAGATATGGTCGATGAACAGCACGCCGTTCAGGTGGTCGATCTCGTGTTGCAGGCAGGTGGCGAGCAGGCCTTCGGCCTTGACCCGACTCTCTTTGCCCTCGCGGTCGAGATAGGCCACCTCGACCTCGGCCGGGCGTTCGACCTCGGCATAGTATTCGGGAATCGACAGGCAGCCTTCCTCATAGACCGAACGGGCATCCGACGAGGCGATGATCTCAGGATTGATGAACACCTGTGGCTGCTTCTCCTCGCCGTCCTTGGCAAGGTCGATGACCAGCATGCGGCGCGGCACGCCGATCTGGATCGCCGCAAGCCCGATGCCCGGCGCGTCATACATGGTCTCCAGCATGTCGTCGGCCAGACGCTTCAGATCGTCGTCGACGCGTTCGACAGGAGCGGACACCTGGCGCAGCAGGGGATCGGGCAGAATGATGAGAGGCTTGATAGACATGGGCTTTCCCATAAACCATCTTGCCGCAGGATGGAATTATTCCGTTGGCAGCAGGGGTAATTTTTCGACAGGTCGTCGCCAATTTTCCAATGTTCACGTTTTGATCTTTTCTTATCCGCCATGTCTGCTATGACTGGAGGCATGGAACAGGCATCCCCGGCGCAAAATCTCATGGCATGGCTTTCCGGCTTCGGCCCGGGCGGCCTCGTCGCGCTTGCCGTCGGCGTCCTCCTGATCGGCGTGCTTTTCCTGCGCCGCAACGGCGGGCGGGATCAGGCGGAAGCGCAGATGGCCGAGCTGATGCGGGCGCAGGCCGATCTCAACGGCCGCCTCGCCGCCATGGCCGATGTTTTTGGCACACGGCAGGCGGAACTCAACCAGTCCATCGGCCAGCGACTCGACGGCATGAGCCAGCGCATCGGCGCGACGCTGACCGAACAGACGCGCCATACCCATGAGAACCTGCGACGACTGCAGGAGCGGCTTGCCGTCATCGATGCGGCGCAGAGCAATATCCAGACGCTCGCCAAGGATGTCGTCGGCCTTCAGGCTATTCTCTCCAACAAGCAGACGCGCGGCGCTTTCGGTCAGGCGCGCATGGAGGCGATCGTCGCCGATGGCTTGCCGATGGGCGCCTATGCCTTCCAGACAACGCTGTCGAACGGCTCGCGCCCGGATTGCACCATCCGCATGCCGAACGGCGCGCCGCCGCTGGTCGTCGACGCGAAATTTCCGCTGGAGGCGTGGAACGCGCTGCGCGCCGCCGCCTCGCCGGAAGCTGCGCGGCTGGCGACACAGCAATTCCGCCGCGACCTCGACACCCATATCCGCGACATCGCGCAAAAATACCTTGTTACCGGCGAGACGCAGGAGACCGCCTTCCTGTTCGTGCCCTCGGAATCGATCTTCGCCGATATCCATGAGCATCACGAGGCGATCATCCAGCGGGCGCAACGCCAGCGCATCGTCATCGTCTCGCCCTCGCTGCTCATGCTGTCGATCCAGGTGATCCAGTCGGTGCTGAAGGACCAGCGCATGCGCGAGCAGGCGCATGTCATCCAGGGCGAGGTGGCGCATCTGCTCGGCGACCTCGCCCGGCTCGACGACCGGGTGGCGAAACTGCAATCGCATTTTTCCGCCGCGCAGAAGGATGTGGAGATGATCGCCGTCTCCGGGGCCAAGATGATGAAACGCGGCGAGAAGATCGTCTCCCTCGATTTCGCCGAGACTGCGGCAACCCCGGCCGCTACGCCTCCGGAACCGCAGCCGGCGCCACGCGGCGTCGAAAGCCGCACGGGACTTCTGAAGCTGAGGGTGGTTGACGAGGATTGAGCCTCTCGGGCAGTGTCGCTTTCCATTGCACATGAGACAGACGGGACACGCCTGATGATTACGGTTTTCGGCTCCATCAACATGGACCTCATCGCCACCACGCAACGCCTGCCGAAGCCGGGCGAGACGGTCTCCGGCACCGGGTTTTCCACCGCCGCCGGCGGCAAGGGCGCCAACCAGGCGCTGGCCGCCCGCCGCGCCGGCGCTGATGTGCGCATAAGCGGTGCGGTCGGCCGCGACGGTTTTGCCGAACCGGCACTGGCGCTTCTCAAGCAGGCCGGAACCGATCTGTCCGATGTCAAGCAGACCGACGAGCCCACGGGCACGGCGCTGATCCTGGTCGGGGCCGACGGCGAGAACATGATCGCCGTCGTGCCCGGCGCCAACGGCACGATGACCGCCGAAGATGCCGATGCGGCCATTGCAAAACTGTCGCCCGGCGATATCGTCATGCTGCAGTTCGAGATCCCCGCCCCCGCCGTCGAGCGCATGCTGAACGCGGCGCGCGAAAAGGGCGTCACCACCGTGCTGAACCTTGCACCGCTGATCGAAGATGCCGCCCGCCTTGGCCGCCTGGCCGATGTGGTCATCGCCAACGAGACCGAATTCGAACGCCTTGCCGGTGAGGACGGCATGGATTCGGCGGCCCGCGAGGCTGCGCTAAAGCGCCTGCACGCCGAGACCGGCCAGACGATCATCGTCACGCTTGGCGCCGATGGCGTGATCGCCGCGCGCGAGGGGGCGCTGCATCGCAGCGCCGGCCTGAAGATCGAGCCGGTCGACACGGTCGGCGCCGGCGATACCTTCTGCGGCTATTTTGCCGCCGGCCTTGCCGATGGCCTCGATTTTCCCATGGCATTGCGGCGCGCCGCGATCGCCGGTTCGCTGGCCTGCCTGAAGCATGGAGCACAGCCGTCGATCCCTACCGCAGAGGACGTCGCAAAGCGGCTGTGATCTGGCGCAAAGCAGGCAAAATCAGGGAATTGGCGGGGATTTTATTCTAATTTAACCGATGCCGATTACGCATGGGGGCAGAGGGGAATACCGATGCCTCGCGGCTTTCGCAACTGCGAAGCGAAGGGTTCCAGCTTTATAAACCGAGCCCAGCGGCATCCGAGACAACTCGGCTGCCCAACGATTGCCGAGACCGTCTCCCATGTTCAAGTTCAAGCTCAATTCGCTGGCTGCCAAGCTGATGGCCGTCAGCGGCGTTTCGATCGCGCTGGTCATGCTGTCGTCCAATCTCGTGCTCATCTCGCAATCGCGAGATCGGGTTGAGTCGCTGACCATGGCGCAGGCCTCAAGCGAGGCCAAGGCAATCGCCAACGACATCTCCGCACAGGTCGGCCAACTCTCCGGCGCCGCCCGCTCCATGGCCGGCGTCATCAGCCGCAGCCATGAAGGCAAGGCGCTCGATCGCAAGGGTCTCATCCAGGTGCTGCGCGCCAATGTCGACCAGAACCCCTTCGCTTTCGGAAGCTGGTTCATCGAGGAAGAGCGCGCCTTCGACGGCCGCAAGGACGAGATCGCCAACCAGGCGGATATCGGCGCCAACAAGCACGGTATCTTCGCCCCCTATTGGACCAAGAACGCCGGCACCGGCGGTATCGATTTCTCCACCTTCGACGAGGACTATAAGGCCGAATGGTATTCCGCCACGGCCACCAGCCGCGCCGGCCACATCACCAAGCCTTACAAAGCCCAGTCGATCGCCATTCCCACGGCCATGACCTCGATCAGCTATCCGGTCATGTCCGGCGGCAAGCTGCTCGGCGTTTCCGGCATCGACATCTCTCTCGGCTCGCTGGCCGACAGCCTGCGCAAGCTGAAGCCCTTCGGCAACGGCCGCGTGCTGCTGCTCTCGCAGAGCGCCCAGTGGATGGTCGCCCCGACCGTCGAGCTCGGCATGACCGACTACAAGGATGCCGGCGACACCGCCATCAAGGCAGCGCTCGACGGCGGCAAGGGCGAGGTCGTCGAGGGCATCGTCGGCGCGGACGGGGTCACCTATCGCCGCGTCGTCTATCCCTTCGCGCTGCCCGATCTCAACGTCACCTGGGCCGTGCTGGTCGACGTGCCGGAAGCCGCGATCGCGGCGCCCGTGCAGGCGCAGACGCTGATGATGGCGCTGGGCGGCATCGTCGTGCTCGCCGCCGTCATGCTGGCGCTGTATTTCGCCGCCCGCGCCTTCATCAAGCGGCCGCTCACCGGCCTGATGGCCGATGTCGGCCGTCTCAGCGGCGGCGACTATTCGACGCCGGTTGCCGGCCGTACCCGCAGCGATGAGATCGGCGCCCTCTCCGGCGCGCTCGAAGGCCTGCGGCATACGCTGGCCAGCGGCCGCGCGCTGGAAACGGAAGCGGGCAAGCAGCGCCAGGCCGCCGAGCAGGAGCGGCAGCGCTCCGAAAACCAGCGCAACGAATCGACCCAGCAGCAGCGCCATGTCGTCGCCCTGGTCGGCAAGGGCCTGTCGCAGCTCTCCACCGGCAATCTCTCCTACCGCATCACCGAGGACTTCCCCGAGGATTATGCGACGCTGAAGCATGATTTCAACGGCGCGCTGCAGAGCCTGGAGCGGATGTCCGGCGAAATCAGCATCTCGATCAACAACATCAGCGGCGGCACCAGCGAAATCAGCCGCAGCGCCAGCGACCTTGCCCGCCGCACCGAGCAGCAGGCCGCAAGCCTTGAAGAAACCGCAGCGGCGCTGAACCAGCTCGCGGCGCAGGTCGGTTCCAGCGCCGACAATGCCCGCGCCGCCGCCGAAAGCGTCGAATCTGCCTGCAAGGATGCCGAACGCTCCGGCGACATCGTCCAGAAGGCCATTTCTTCGATGCAGGGCATCGAGAATTCCTCGCAGGAAGTCTCGCGCATCATCGGCGTCATCGACGAGATCGCCTTCCAGACCAACCTGCTGGCGCTCAACGCCGGGGTCGAGGCCGCGCGCGCCGGGGAAGCCGGCAAGGGTTTTGCCGTCGTCGCCCAGGAAGTGCGTGAACTCGCTCAGCGCTCCGCCCAGGCCGCCAAGGAGATCAAGACGCTGATCAATGCGTCGGCCGGCCAGGTGCAGGAAGGCGTCGGCCTCGTCGGCCGCACCGGCGAGGCGCTCGACAAGATCGCCAGTCAGGTGATGCAGATCAACGGCCTCATCCGCCAGATCTCGGCCTCCGCCAGCGAGCAGGCGATCGGCATCCGCGAAATCAACAGCGCGGTGACCCAGATGGACCAGGTGACCCAGCAGAACGCCGCCATGGTCGAGGAACAGACCGCAGCCGGCGCGGCGCTGGCCGAAGAAGCCGTGAAGCTGAAATCGCTGATGGCGGCCTTCAAGACCGGTGCGGAGCAGGCCGATCCGGTTTCCGCCCTGCGCCAGACGGCCCGCCAGATGCGCACGCCCACCCCGCCGCAGCCCCAACCCCAGGCGAGGGCTTCCCGCCCCGCGCCGGTTCGCCGCGCCAGCGGCCCGGCGGCCGTGGCGGTCGCCAGCGACGACTGGGAAGAATTCTGATCCCGGGACGATGAAACGAAAAGGCCGTCGGAGCGATCCGGCGGCCTTTTTCATTGCGATGTCACCGGCGTCAGACGCGGGCGAAACGCTCGGCCAGCAACGCGAAGAAGCCATCGGAATCGACGTGGCGCATGACCTTGGCATTGTGCTTGCGATCGGTCACCTGCCACCAGTCGACAACCGTCATGCCGACCGTCAGCTCGGATTCGAGTTCGACCTCGACATTGCAGTCGCGGCCCTTGAACAGCTCCGGCTTCAGCAGATAGGCAACGGTGCTCGGATCGTGCAGCGGGCCGCCGTCGGAACCGTATTTCTCGACGTCGAAACGCTCGAAGAATTCCAGCATCTCGACCATGGCAATTGCCGGGCGCGTGCCGATGGCGCGGATGGCCTCGACGCGCTTCTTCAGTGTCAGGAGCTGGTGGGTGACGTCGAGCGGCATCATCACCACGGGAATGCCGCTCTTCAGCACCGCCTGCGCCGCTTCGGGGTCGACATAGATGTTGAATTCGGCGGCCGGCGTGATGTTGCCGCCCTCGAAGAAGCCGCCGCCCATCATCACAAGCTCGCGCACGCGCGGCGCGATGTCGGGGGCCTTTTCCAGCGCCAGCGCGATATTGGTGAGCGGCCCCAGCGTGCAGAGCGTCACCGTGCCGGCCGGCTCGCGACGCAGGGTCTCGATAATGAAATCGACGCCGTGCTGTTCCTGGAGCGCCATGGTCGGCTCCGGCAGGACCGGACCGTCGAGGCCGGTCTTGCCGTGGACATGCTCGGCGGTGATCAGCGGACGCTTGACCGGGCGGTCGGCGCCGGCGAACACCTTGATGTCCTGGCGGCCGCAGAGTTCGCAGATCATCCGCGCATTGCGCGAGGTCAGCGCCAGTGGCACGTTGCCGGCGACCGTGGTGATGCCCAGCACCTCGAGTTCCTCCGGGCTGCCGAAGGCCAAAAGAATGGCGGCCGCATCGTCCTGACCGGGATCGGTGTCGATGATGATCTTTCGCTTCTCGGCCATCTGGCCCTCCTCCATGAATATCTGGGGGTTGATTGGGATGGCCTGCGCGGTTTGTCAAGCGGGCAGCTCGCTCACCAAGCCGCCCGTTTCGCGTCTTGCGCTCCACGGTGCCGCCGCCCATATTAGGGCCATCCGGAGGCTTCCTCGAAGATCCGGGCCGGTCGCTTGGATCAAGGACTAGACGATGACCCGTATCACCCCTTTCGCGAGCCCGCTTCTCCTGGGCTTCGACAGCATGGAAAAGACGCTGGAGCGAATCGCCAAGGCGAGCGACGGCTATCCGCCCTACAATATCGAGCGCCTGCGCGGCAGCGACGACGCGCCGGACAGGCTGCGAATCACGCTGGCCGTCGCCGGTTTTTCCGAGGAGGAACTCGACGTTTCCGTCGAGGAGAACCAGCTCGTCATCCGCGGCCGCCAGCTCGAACAGGCCGAACGCGACTATCTCTATCGCGGCATTGCCGCGCGCCAGTTCCAGCGCATGTTCGTGCTGGCGGACGGCATGCATGTGCTCGGCGCTGCCTTGCGCAACGGGCTGCTGTCCGTCGATCTCATCCGTCCCGAACCGGAGCGTATGGTAAAGAAAATTAACATTTCCGTTTCACAGTGAGGGGTGACGGCGCTGCTGCCGTTCCTCCTCAACGTGGAGCCAGACAATGTTGATGAAAGACGCCACCGCCCGCCTGACGCAATCCGAGCTTGCCCATCTGGGCGCCGGCGAAGTCGGCTATATCCGCAAGATGCGGCTCGACGAAGTGACGCGCTGCTTCCCCGAAGCGCCGGAAATCGATCCGAGCCTCGATCTCTGGGCGCTGTTCGGCGCCGACGGCACGCCGCTGCTGCTCACCGACAATCGCTCCTCGACCTTCTTCAAGGCCGCCGAGGACGACCTGAAAACCGTCACCCTGCAATAGACAGGCTTTTGCCGCGCAAGAAGACCGCGGCCCCTCCCCTTCGATGAAAACGGCGGCCCGTAAGTTTGGCGTAAAAAGCCGCCGTTTCGAATCAGGACGAGGACCGGCGCGAACATCGCGCCAGAACGATCCGATTTATCCAGCCTTGCGGAATGTCAGGTAGGCGGAAGAGCGGCCTTCGCGCCGGGCCTTTGCCTCGTAGCGCGTGCCGGGCCAGCCGGCATAGGGCGTCAGCCAGTCGGCCGCGTTGCGCGCCTGCCACGCGAAGCCGCCATGGTCGCGGCAATGCAGCAGTGTCCAGTTGACATAGGTATCGATATCCGAGGCGAAGCAGAAAAGCCCGCCCGGCTTCAGCACGCGGTGAAAACGGTCGAGATTGACCTGCGAGACGAAGCGGCGCTTCCAGTGCTTCCGCTTCGGCCAGGGATCGGGATAGAGCAGGTCGATGCGGTCGAGGCAGGCTTCGGGCAGCCAGTCGAGCAGTTGCGTCGCATCGTCCTCGTAAACCCGGATATTTTCCAGCCCGAGATCGCGCACCCGTGACAAAAGCTTCGCCATCGAATTGACGAAGGGCTCGACGCCGATGAAGCCGGTCTTCGGCTGCTCGCCGGCGCGATGCACCAGATGCTCGCCGCCGCCGAAGCCGATTTCCAGGCGGATGGTTTCGACCGGCACCGAAAACAGCGCCGCGATATCCTGCGGCGCCGGTGTTTCCAGATCGATCTTCAACGACGACAGGCCGCTCTTCAGCGTATCGGCCTGAAGGCCGCGCAGGGGCTTGCCCTTGCGCCGTCCGAAAAATGCTTCCGTGGCCCGCTGCGGGCGGCCTGCGTCGCTCATGATCCCGATCAGCCCTTCACCGCTTCCTTGAGGGCCTTGGCCAGGTCGACCTTTTCCCAGGAGAAGGAGCCGTCGCGGCCGGACTTGCGGCCGAAATGGCCGTAGGCCGAGGTTTTCGCATAGATCGGCTTGTTGAGATCGAGATGGCGGCGGATGCCCGAGGGCGAGAGGTCCATCACCTTGCGGATGCCGGCCTCGACCTCGTCTTCCCCAACCTTGCCAGTGCCGTGCAGATCGACATAGATCGACAGCGGCTGGGCGACGCCGATGGCATAGGAGATCTGGATGGTGCAACGATCGGCAAGACCGGCGGCGACCACGTTTTTGGCCAGATAGCGGGCGGCGTAAGCGGCGGAGCGGTCGACCTTGGTCGTATCCTTGCCGGAGAAGGCGCCGCCGCCATGCGGGGCAGCACCGCCATAGGTGTCGACGATGATCTTGCGACCGGTGAGGCCCGCATCGCCGTCCGGTCCGCCGATGACGAACTTGCCGGTCGGGTTGATGTACCAGTTGCAATCGTCGGCGATCTTCAGGTCGCCGAGCGCCTCGCGGATATAGGGCTCGACCACGGCGCGCACCTTGGCCGAATCCCAGGAGTCGTCGAGATGCTGGGTGGAGAGCACGATGGAGACGACTTCCGACGGCTTGCCGTCGACGTAACGCACGGTCACCTGGCTCTTGGCATCGGGGCCGAGCTTGCCGACATCGCCCTCGCCCTTCTTGCGGGCGCTGGCGAGCAGTTGCAGGATGCGGTGCGAATAATAGATCGGGGCCGGCATCAGGTCCGGGGTTTCGCGGCAGGCATAACCGAACATGATGCCCTGGTCACCGGCGCCCTCGTGGCCCTGTTTGTCGGCGGCGCTGTCCACGCCTTGCGCAATGTCGGCGGACTGCGAATGCAGGAGCACGTCGATCTTGGCGGTCTTCCAATGGAAGCCGTCCTGCTCATAGCCGATGTCGCGGATCGCCTTGCGGGCGGCCGACTTGAACTTCGAGGGATTGATGACGGCGTTGCCCTGCTTGTCCGTCTTCATCAGGCTGGGCGGCAGGCGAACCTCGCCGGCGATCACGACGCGGTTGGTGGTCGCCAGCGTTTCGCAGGCGATGCGCACGCTCCACGGATCGACGCCGGTCTTGGCGGCTTCACGGTACACGAGATCGACGATTTCGTCGGAAATACGGTCACAGACCTTGTCCGGATGACCTTCGGCGACGGACTCACTGGTAAACAGATAATTGGCGCGCATGCGGGATTCCCCTCAAAGAAACAGGCGTGTGGTGTGTTACGCATTTAGGCGTCGAAAGACAAGCACACAAGGACATAAATATATCTTTATGTGACCGACGGTCACGCAAAAAACTGTCAAAAACATGCAAAAAGGCGGCAAATCTGCCGCCTTGTGCTTTTACTATATCCCTTCACCTCCCGCTCGACCCTCCCGGCGGGAGAATGGCGCGGAGCGGGCGGGGGTTGCGTCATTCTGTCTCGGATTCGTCGGCCAGCGATTTGACCAGGTCGATCAGCTTGCGGCGAATCTTGGGGTCGGTGATCTTCACGAAGGCGCGGTTGAGTTGCAGGCCTTCCGAGGAAGAGAGGAAATCGACGACATAGGAGGAGGAGTTGGCTTCGGCAAATCCACCCTGCTCCGTCTGGTGCTCGCCGGGGGCGTCCTCGAAGAAGAAGGAGACGGGAACGTTGAGAATACTGGCGATGTTCTGCAACCGGCTGGCGCCGACGCGGTTGGTGCCTTTTTCGTATTTCTGGATCTGTTGAAACGTGATCCCTAAGCTTTCGCCGAGCTTTTCCTGGCTCATGCCCAGCATGGTGCGGCGCAGGCGAATTCGGCTTCCGACATGAATATCTATCGGATTCGGCTTCTTTTTGTTCTCGATCATCTCAACGTCCTAAAGTTCCCGTTTTTGCGATTGACTCATCGCTTGTTTGCAATGTTTTACAGCAAGCGCCGAAGACCTTTCGTTTTCGTTTGCCATGTCGGGAAAACCGGTTTCCACATCTCCCGGACAAACTAAGGTTTTCATCGCGTTGCATAATCCAGTCCGCCCGTCGCTTTTCGCTTCCGCCCCGCGCCGACTCGTCCGCCGACCGCGATGCCTGTACGATGCCCGGCATGCGAAGGGTAAGGTGGGCGGGCCGACTATGCAATTTTAGGGGTTTTGGGTCAATCGCGTCGCAAGGAGAAACCGATGCGGGCACTCAAAGCGACCACAGCCAAAACGGTCATGATCAACCCAAAGTACAGGCTCCGGGCGGCATCGTCCAGCGTTGCGTTCAACTTGCCACCAACGGTTGATTGAACGACGCCCTTCGTGTCGAAATCCAGGCCGGCGACGATCCGCCCCTTGGCGTCGACGAAGGCGGAAATGCCGTTGTTGGCATCGCGAATCAGCGGTCGCCCCTCCTCGACGGCGCGCACCCGCGCCTGCTGGAAATGTTGGTAGGGGCCGGGCGTATTGCCGAACCAGGCGTCGTTCGTCACGTTGAGGATCACGTCGGCACGGGCGACGTCGCCGGTCACCTCGTCGGGGAAGATCGCCTCATAGCAGATCAGCGGATAGAGGATCAGACCGTTCGGCAAGGTCAGCAGCGCCCGGCGGGCGGCGGCGGAAAAGCCGCCGGGCATGTCTGCGATCGCCTGGTCGACGCCCAGTTCATGCCACAGATCCTCGAAGGGCAGGTATTCGCCGAAGGGCACGAGATGCACCTTGTCGGAGGCCCCGACGATCTGGCCGGCATCGTCGATGACATAGATCGAATTGTAATAGCGCGGCTCGAGTCCCGGTCCCATGTCTTCGGCGCGCACCGCGCCGGCAAGCAGCACCTGGCCAGGCTCCAGCATATCGGCGATGCGCGCCAGCGCCTCGTGGTTCTGCGTCAGGATATAGGGGACGGAGGTCTCCGGCCAGACGATGATATCCGGCCGCTTCCCGCCCTCCTTCAGCGCTTCTGTCGAGAGCTTCAGATGCTCGGCGAAGACGGCTTCGCGCGAACCGTCGTCCAGCTTCTGCGCCTGGTCGATGCGCGGCTGCACCAGCCGCACGGTAACCTCGCCGCCCCTGACCGGCGTCTCCGGCACGGTCAGCGCATAGGCGCCGTAGCCGAGATGGGCGGCAAACAGGGCGATGGCGATCGCCGCACCGGGCAACAGGCCGCGCCGCGTCGCCAGAAGCGCCGGCGTACAAAACACGAAGACGGCGAGCGCGCTGATGCCGAACAGGCCGACGAGATGGGCGCTCTGCATCATCAGCGGCATCGGCATGATGCCGTAACCGACCGCATTCCAGGGAAAGCCGGTGGCGAGGAAACTGCGCAGCCATTCACCGAGGCCGAAGCCGAAGGCAAGGGCCGCGATGCGGCCCATGCCGTCCGACCAGAACAGCCGCGCCACCATCGCCGCCAGCCCGTAATACAGCGCCAGGAAGGCCGGCAGGCCGAGGACGGCAAGCGGCAACGCCCAGGCGAATTCCTCGGCATCGATCATCAGCGCATGGCCGAGCCACCACAGGCCGGCGACGAAATAACCCCAGCCGAACATCCAGCCGATGGCGAAGGCGTTTCTCAGCCGCGCGAGCGGGCCGCCGCCAACGCCGTCGAGGAGCCAGACCAGCAAAGTGAAGGAGACAAACAGCGCCGCGAAGAAGCCGAAGGGCGGTAAGGCCAGAACGCCGAAAGCCCCGGCCAAGAAGGCGAGAAGGGCGCGCCGCGCCCCTCCCAGAAGCATGATCCTGCCGGCAAGCCTTTCCACGCATTCTCCCCGATCAACTGCGCCCGAATCAGTTGGACGCAGTCTTTCAAAAACGAGGAGCTTTGTCCTTAGCCACGTTGAGGCTGATCAGCTTTCCGATGCCGGCTCACCGGCGATCGGCGGGGCGTCGTTGACCACCGGCACCGAAGCGGGGTGACGGCGCAGGATGCGCACCCGCTTGACGCGGCGGGCATCGGCATCGACGATGTGGAATTCGAAGCCGGGAACTGCCTGCACCACCTCGCCCTTGACCGGAATGCGGCCGAGTTCCGAAGCGATCAGGCCGCCCAGCGTATCGACGTCTTCCAGCTTGTCGCGAATGTCGAAATCCGGACCGAGGGCTTCGGCGAGATCCTCCAGTTCGGCGCGAGCATCGGCGACGACCACCCCGTTCGGCGCGTTGGAGAACATCGGCACGTCGTCGTCATGCTCGTCGTCGATATCGCCGACCACCATCTCGACGATGTCCTCATGCGAAACGAGGCCGTCGGTGCCGCCATATTCGTCGATGACGAGGGCAAGCTGGGTGCGTTGCTGATGCATGCGCTGCAGCAGCTCCGAGGCCAGCATGGACGGCGGCACGAACAGGATTTCGCGGACGATGCCGGCTTCCGACAGCGGCGTGGCGAGGTCGACACGGCTGAGATCGACGCTCGCCGCTTCGGCGCGGATGGCCTCCTGCGTTGCCTCGGGCGTGGCGCCGGCCACCGGACGGCGCGTTGCCCGCGCCTGCCTGGCGACATAGGAGAGCAGATCACGGATATGAACCATGCCGCGGGCATCGTCGAGCGTATCGTTATAGACCGGCATGCGCGAACGGCCGGACTGCTCGAACAGGATCATCAACTCGCCGACGGTGATCGACAGGTCGACCGCCTCGATATCGGCGCGCGGCACCATGACATCCTCGACGCTTACCTCGCGGAAGCGCAGGATGTTGCGCAGCATGGCCCGCTCTTCGGGGGCGAAGACGTCGACGCCATCGGTCTCGGTCAGCAGGGCATCGGCAATGTCCTCACGCAGTTGCGCGGCACTTGCCGGACGCAGGAGACGCAGGGCGCGCGTCCAGAAGGAATTGGAATGCTTTGGGGACTGTTCCGCCCGTTGCGGACTGTGGCCTTCGTCCGATAACGAGGCTTCCCCGTCTTCCTTGGCCTCACGGGCCGGTCTTATCGAAAAATCGCTCATTGTTCCAAACTGTCATATCGGGTCCTGTCCCGCATAGGGGTCAGATAGGCCCAAAGACGCCAGAATGCGAGTCTCCAGCGCCTCCATCTCTTCCGCTTCTTCCGTTTCCATATGGTCGTAACCGAGCAGATGAAGAAAACCGTGAACAAGCAGATGGGTCAGATGTTCCTCGAAACTCTTGCCGAGGTCAACCGCTTCCCGCTCGACAGTCTCGCGGGCGATGACGATATCGCCGAGCATCGGTCCGGGCTTTTCGCCCGGCGTCACCGGAAAAGCGGGGAAAGACAGCACGTTGGTCGGCTTGTCCTGCTGGCGCCATTCGGCGTTGATTTCGCGGATCGAGGCGTCATCGGTGAACACCAGCGACACTTCCGGCGGCTCCTCGGGGAAAGGTTGCCCCTGCTCACGCGCCAGAAAATCCGCCGCCGCGCCGAGAACCCGGCTGCCGACGTCCTGCAGCGACGCCTCGTCGCCCCAGCCGTCGTCCTCGACGCTGACCTGAATATCGAGTTTCGTCATTGCCCTGTTCGTCGCGCTTCACTCGCTCTCGCTGGCAGCGGGAGCATATTGCGCATCATACGCCCGGACGATGCGTCCGACCAGCGGGTGGCGCACGACATCGACATCTTTGAAGCGAACGGTGGAAATGCCTTCCACACCTTCGAGGATATCCAGCGCCTCGACCAGACCCGACTTGACGCCGCGCGGCAGGTCGATCTGGCTGGGGTCACCCGTGACGATCATGCGGCCGTTTTCGCCGAGACGCGTCAGGAACATCTTCATCTGCATCGAGGTGGTGTTCTGCGCCTCGTCGAGAATGATGGCGGCATTGGAGAGCGTGCGGCCGCGCATGAAGGCGAGCGGCGCGATCTCGATGACGCCGGCGGTGATTGCCCGCTCGACGCGGTCGCCGGGGATCATGTCATAGAGCGCGTCATAGAGCGGCCGCAGATAGGGATCGACCTTCTCCTTCATGTCGCCGGGCAAGAAGCCGAGACGTTCGCCGGCTTCGACCGCCGGGCGCGACAGGATGATCTTGTCGACGGCGCCGCGCTCCAGAAGCTGGGCGGCATGGGCGACGGCGAGATAGGTCTTGCCGGTCCCGGCCGGGCCGACGCCGAAGACCAGCTCGGCGCGCTCCATGGCACGGATATAGGCATCCTGCGTCGGGGTGCGGGCGACGATGGTCTTCTTGCGGGTGGAAATCTGCGCCATGCTGAGCTTGGCCTTGCGTTCCAGGGTCGGCAGCGTCAGCTGGTCGTCGGCGGCCTGCGCCATGCGGATGGCGCCCTCGACATCCGAAGGCTCGACCGAGCCGCCGCGCTGCACGCGCTCATAGAGGAAATCCAGCGCCCGGCGCGCCTGGTTGGTGGCCACGACATCGCCTGATATGGCGACGGAATTGCCGCGCGGACGGGCCGTCACATGCAGGCGCTCTTCCAGAAGTTTGAGATTCTGGTCGAACTGGCCGAAAAGCTCGCTGGCGTGTCGGTTGTTCTCGAACGTGAGCACGAAGTGATTGGCGTCTGTCACAGGCGGGCGAGACTGGCGCGGCGGGGAAGTAACCAGATCGTGTCCGTTCAAGCGATGAGGCTCCTTTGCTCTCGGCTCGGCATTGCTCTCCTGAAAGGTAGTCCTCGCCCGGAGGTTTGTGAAGGCTTAGACCGACGATTGTCCGCGCTTTTCGGGGGATTACCCTTCCTGTATCGTGATCGGCTCGGAAAACAGGCTGTTGGGGCCGGTTCCGGTGATTCGCACCTTGATAATGTCACCGATTTGCGATGTTTTTGCATCAACATTCACGGACTGCAACCAGGGCGAGCGACCGATGAGCTGGCCTTCCATGCGGCCGGGCTTTTCGAGCAGCACCTCGATCTCACGGCCGATGCAGCTTTCGTTGAAATCCTTCTGCTGCTGCAGAAGCAGGGCCTGCAGCCGCTCGAGACGGTCGGTCTTGACCTCTTCCGAAAGATGGCCGTCCATCTCCGCGCCGGGCGTGCCCGGACGGATCGAATATTTGAACGAGAAGGCCTGAGCATAACCGACCGCGCGGATCAGGGACATCGTATCCTCGAAATCCTGCTCGCTTTCGCCCGGAAAGCCGACGATGAAATCGCCCGAGAGCGCGATATCGGGGCGGGCGGCGCGGATGCGCTCGATCAGCGCCAGATATTCGGCGGCCGTGTGGCGGCGGTTCATGGCTTTCAGGATGCGGTCCGAACCGCTCTGCACCGGCAGATGCAGATAGGGCATCAGCACGCGCAGGTCGCGATGGGCGGCGATCAACCGGTCGTCCATGTCGCGCGGATGGCTGGTGGTGTAGCGCAGGCGGGCAATGCCCGGCACCTCGGCCAGCGCATAGAGCAGGTCGCCGAGCGTCAGTTCCTCGCCCTTCGGCCCCTTGCCGTGCCAGGCATTGACGTTCTGGCCGAGCAGGGTCAGTTCGCGCACGCCGCCCTCGGCGAGCTTTTTCGCTTCATCGAGGATTTGCGACAAGGGACGGGAGACTTCGGAGCCGCGCGTATACGGCACCACGCAGAATGTGCAGAACTTGTCGCAGCCTTCCTGCACGGTGAGGAAAGCGGTGACCCCGCGGGCGCGAATCTTCGCCTTTTCGGCGACCGGCAGATGCTCGAACTTGTCCTCGACGGCATAGTCGGTCTCGACGACGCGGGCGCCGGAGCGGGCCTTGTTGAGCGCTTCCGGCAGCCGGTGATAGGTCTGCGGGCCAATGACGACGTCGACGGCGGGCGCACGGCGCAGGATCTCTTCGCCCTCGGCCTGCGCGACGCAGCCGGCGACGCCGATCATGAATTCGCGGCCTTGCGCATTGCGCGCCTTCTTCATGTCGCGCAGGCGGCCGAGCGCCGAATAGACCTTCTCCGCCGCCTTTTCGCGGATATGACAGGTGTTGAGCAACACCAGATCGGCCTCGCCCATGTCTTCGGTGGGCACATAGCCGTCGCGGGCCAGCGCATCGGTCATGCGGCCGGAATCGTAGACGTTCATCTGACAGCCATAGGTCTTCACGAAAACCTTGCGACTGTTGGCGCCATCGCTGGCAGGAGCCTGCGGGGCGGCGGTCTGGGCGGTGTCCTGGGTCATGGGCGCTATTTAGTGGCTTTTCCGTCCATTTGAAACGGAAAAATGCCGTTCACTCGCCCGGCCGCCCGCGCAGCGACGCCATCAGGTGGTGGCGGATCGAAGCGGCGACGGCGGAGGCCACCTGCTTGCGGTTGCTGCGGGCGGTGTAGTCGACCGTCTCGCCGAAGGTGACGTCGACCTCGATCGCCCCGACCTTCAGCAGATCCTTGAGATGCGGCACCAATTCGACATCACCCGGCCAGGCCGAGATCGGCCGGTGGTAGCGGCCCATGGGCGTGCCGTGAATGCCGGTATAGGCGATCGCCACCGGCTGGATATGCACCATGCCGCTGGCCGACGCCGGAACGGCCGCGGCCGCAGCGCCGAACAGCGACGACTTGACCTCCAGCAGGCGGTTACCATCAGAGGTCGTACCTTCGGGAAACAGGACGACGATCTCGCCATCGGCCATGCGCTCGCCGATCTCATTGACCTGCTCGCCGGTGCGGCGCTTTTCCTCCCGCACCACGAAGACGCTTTCCTGCCAGCGCGCCAGCAGGCCGAAGACCGGCCAGGTCTTCACCTCCGACTTGGCGATGAACACCACGTCGGCGATCGAGGCGAGCACCATGATATCCTGCCAGGAGGAATGGTTGGCGGCGAGCATCAGCGGCCGGCGCGGATCGATGACGCCATGGACACGCACGCGGATGCCGAGCATCCAGCAGGCGACGCGATGCCACCAGCGCGGAATGCGCCGGCGGATCGGCCAGCGGAATTTCAGCGCCAGCAGATGCACAGGCAGCAGGAACAGGGTGGCGACGGCCAGAACCGCGCCCTTGAAGCCGATGCGCAACGCCTCGATCACGCGGGGCTCTCCGTCAGCGCTCATCCTTCTTGAGGGGCACGCCATAGAGCTCCAGCCGGTGATCGACCAGCCGGAAGCCGTGCTCGCGGGCGATGCGCTCCTGCAGCGCCTCGATTTCCGGCGAGCGGAATTCAATGACAGTGCCGGTCTTGAGATCGATCAGGTGATCATGATGCTCTTCCGGCACCGTCTCGTAGCGTGAGCGGCCGTCGCGGAAATCATGCCGCGCAATGATACCGGCATCCTCGAACAGTTTTACGGTGCGATAGACGGTCGAGATGGAGATCTTCGCATCCACTTGGACCGAGCGGCGATACAGTTCCTCGACATCGGGATGGTCTTCCGATTCCTCCAGAATGCGGGCGATCACCCGGCGCTGGTCGGTCATGCGCATTCCGCGCTCGGTGCACAGCTCTTCGAGCGACTTGGAAAGGTCTGTCATGGGCGGTGGCCCTTTGCCGTCAATCAACCGTCAAAGGCACGGGACTAGCGAAGATCGCGCTTCATGACAAGCGCCGTCGTTCGCACCCCGTTCTTATCTGTGTAGTAAGCCGGCCGTTCGCCGACCTTCGCAAATCCGAGCTTGCGATACAGGCCGAGCGCGGCCTGGTTGGTGTCGTCGACCTCGAGGAACAGGCTTTCGCCGCCACGGGCATGGACCTCGCGCATCGCCGCCAGCATCAGCCGCCAGCCGAGCCCGGCGCGCGCCGCCTTGGTGTGGACCGCGACCGTCAGGATCTCACCTTCGTCGGCCACCGCCCGGGTGAGCACGAAGCCCGCGAGCGGCAGCTTGAACAACCCGTTCATCTGCCTCGCCACGAAGCCGAAGACATAGGGCTGCATCAAAAGGCTATGGAATTCGCCGTCGCCCCAGGGGCGGGAAAAGCGCTCGCCATGCAGAGCCGCGACCCGCGAACAATCGTCCGTCTGCATCGGCAGGATTTCAAATTCGGTCTTGCGGGGCAGATAGGCTTCCAGCACGTCGTCTCACATTCGGTTTCGCCGCCGGTCCTCAGACGCAAAACCGCTGCAACGACGGGGCCTTATGCCCGGGAAAGGGCAAACCCCGTCTGCGGCTTGGCGTCGGGCGCACGCAGGTAGAGCGGCTTGGGTCTGGCCGCGCCCGGTTGCAAATCTGCGCCGAGTCGCGCGACATGTGCAATGGAAAAATGATCGGGGCCGGAACCTTCCGCCGCACCGGCGAGAAGCGGCGCGCCGGAGCCGGCGACCGCTGCCCCGTAGCGGGCAGGAAGCGCTTCCGCATCCGCAATCGCCAGTTCGACGGGTTCGCTCAAAACAGCGCCATCGGCGGCGAAGACCTGGGCATAGACCTCGCCGCGCTTGGCATCCATGGCAACGAACACGGGCTGATCTGCGCCGGTTTCGCGGTGGATGGCGGCGAGTACGGCAAGCGTGGTGACCCCGACTGCCTCGATGCCGAGCGCCAGCGCCAGACCGCGCGCGGCGGCGACGCCGACGCGGATGCCGGTGAAGGATCCGGGGCCAACGGTCACGGCGACGCGGTCGAGATCGGCAAGCGCAAGGCCGGAGGCGGCCAGCGCCTCGTCGATCATCGCCATCAGCCGCTCGGCATGGCCCTTGCCGATGGTCTCGCAGACCTCGGCCAGAACCCTGCCCGTTTCGCTGTCATAGAGCGCGGCGGCGCAATCGACGCCGGCGGTATCGAGCGCCAGGACGATCATGCGCGGCGCACCATTCCAGCCTGCATCAAACGGCTTCCACTTCCCGCACTTCCGGCACGAAGTGGCGCAGCAGGTTCTGCACGCCATGCTTCAGCGTCGCCGTCGAGGACGGGCAGCCGGCGCAGGAACCCTTCATGTTCAGGAAAACCGTGCCTTCGCGGAAACCGCGGAAGGTGATATCGCCGCCATCCTGGGCGACGGCGGGGCGGACGCGGGTTTCCAGCAACTCCTTGATCGTGGCGACGATGGTCTCGTCGCCGGCATCGAAGAATTCCTCGCCGTCCGTCTGGTCGGACGAACTGCCGGCCGCGCCCATCACCGAGGCGCCGGACATGAAATGCTCCATGATCGCGCCGAGGATCGCCGGCTTGAGATGCTGCCACTCGGCCCCGTCCTTTGTGACGGTGACGAAATCATAGCCGAAGAACACGCCGGTGACGCCCGGCACCATGAAGATGCGCGCGGCCAGCGGCGAGGCATCCGCTTCCGCCGCGCTGCGGAATTCGGCCGTGCCCTGCTCCAGCACCACCTTGCCCGGCAGGAATTTCAACGTCGACGGGTTCGGCGTCGCTTCGGTCTGAATGAACATTTCAATCTCCTTCGCGAACCGGTTCAAGGCGCGGCCGCTCATTGTGTTCGTAATTCCGCACGGAAAACCGCTTCGCACTTTTCCTGGAATTACTTTTAGAATACTTCCAAAATAAGCCGATCCCGCCCGCGCATCAAGAGCGCGGCGACGATTGTCGTCAACAGAGGGCGTCGATTTCCTCGTTGGTCAGCGTGTCGGGCAGCACCGTCACCGGAATCGGGAAGGCGGAGGCGCGCCCGGCGATCGACGAGACCAGCGGCCCCGGCCCTTCCTTGGCGGAGCCGGCGGCGAGCACGAGGATGGCGATATCGCGGTCCTCCTCGATCAGGCTGACGATCTGGTCGGCGGCCTTGCCTTCGCGGATAACCATTTCCGGCTCGATGCCGATGCTTTCGCGGACGATCTGGGCGACCTTGGCCAACGTCGATTCGGCCTCCTCGCGCGCCTCGGCGCGCATGATCTCCTCGACGCCAAGCCATTGCTGGAAATCGCCTTCGGGGATGACGTAGAGCAGGCTCAGCGCCCCGTTGGTATTCTTGGCGCGGCGGCCGGCGTAATGCACGGCGCGCTGGCATTCGGGCGTATTGTCGATCACGGCCAGGAACTTGCGGCGGTGACCTTCAAGGCGGGAGAGACGTTTCGAAACCATGCCGCAACTCTATGCCGGACGAAGCTCATTCGCACGAAAGATGCTATCGGGCGGACGCCGGCGGCCCGCCCGAATGCACCTATCATTAACGCAGGAAGCCGATGATGTCGCGCACTTCCTTCATGGTCTTTTCGGCCCGCGCATTGGCCCGCTCGCCGCCGTCGCGCAGGATGGCGTCGATATGGCTGGTATCGCCGGTCAGGCGGCGCATTTCCTCGGTGATCGGCGCGAGCACGGAGACGGCGAGTTCGATCAAAGCCGGCTTGAACACCGAGAACTGCTGGCCGCCATAGTCGGCGAGCACATCCGCCTTCGTCTTGTCCGACAGCGCCGCGTAGATGCCGACGAGATTGTCGGCCTCCGGGCGGCCCTTCAGGCCTTCAGGCTCGCTCGGCAAGCCGTCCGGATCGGTCTTGGCCTTGCGGATCTTCTTCGAAATGGTCTCGGCATCGTCCATCAGGTTGATGCGCGAGAGATCGGAGGGGTCCGACTTCGACATCTTCTTGGTGCCGTCGCGGAGCGACATGACGCGCGGGGCCGGCCCGTCGATCAGCGGCTCGACCATCGGGAAATAGGCATGCACCGGTTCGTCGCCGACCTTGATGTCGATGCCGTAGCCTTCCTTGCGGATATTGGCGCTGAAATCGATGTTGAACTTCTGGGCGATGTCGCGGGTCAGCTCGAGATGCTGCTTCTGGTCGTCGCCGACGGGCACATGCGTGGCGCGATAGAGCAGGATGTCGGCGGCCATCAGCGAGGGATAGGCCAGCAGACCGAGCGACACCTGCTCGGCATTCTTGCCGCCGGCCTTGTCCTTGAACTGGGTCATGCGTTCCATCCAGCCGATGCGGGCGACGCAATTGAAGATCCAGGCAAGCTCGGCATGGCCTGCGACGGCCGACTGGTTGAAGACGATATGCTTCTTCGGGTCGATGCCGGAGGCGATATAGGCGGCGGCGATGGCGCGCGTCTGGCCGCGCAGATCCTCGTGGACGAGCTGCGCCGTCAGGGCATGCTCATCAACGACGCAATAGATGCAGTCATTGTCCTTTTGCAGCGCCACGAACTTGCGGATCGCGCCGAGATAATTGCCGAGATGCAGGTTGCCGGTCGGCTGCACGCCGGAAAAGACGAGTTTTTGGAATTCGGCCATGATGTCCTCAATAGGCTGGTGGAGGGCCCCAGGGAAAATGATTTTGCGGACGCCGGTCGGGAGGATGGGGTTTACATTCTCCCGGGCGGCCGCGCATTCGCCCATGTAGCTAACGCGGCGGTTTATGCACGTCGCCGCGACGGCGATCAAGCGGAATTCGAAGACGCCTATTCGGCGCTTTCCGTGGCGACGGCGGGCTTTGCCGCCTTGCGCTTGAGGTTGCGGCGGATCATGCCGAGATCGGCCCCGCCGGTCGCAAAGGCTGCCCCAAAATAGACGATCATGGCAACGACGACGAGGGCGGCGACCGTTCCGGCGCGCATACCGAGCGGGGCGGCCGACGACAACGGCCAGGCAAGCCAGCCGATGGCGAAATAGAGCCCTGCGGCCATTAGCCCGGCGGCGAAGACAAGACGCGGAATGCGGCTCAAGAGCCCCAGATCCTGCCCCCAATGGCCGCGCTTCACCAGCGTGAAGAACAGCATCAGCGCATTGACCCAGCCGGCGGTGATTTCCGCCGTGGCGATGCCGGCCGCCCCCATGCGCGGAAACAGCGTCAAGGCCAGCGAGACGTTCACCACCACCGAGACGGCGGCGAAGATCATCGGCGTGCGCGTATCCTCGCGGGCGAAAAAGCCGGGAATGAAGGCCTTGATCAGCACGAAGGCCGGCAGGCCGAGGCCGTAGATCGCCAGGATATGCGAGACGATGACGGTCGAATCCGCCGAGAAGCGGCCGCGCTCGAAGACGAGGCGGACGATCGGCTCGGACATGACCAGCAAGGCGGCGGCGGCCGGCAGCGTCAGGAACAGGGTGAATTCGGCCGAGCGGTTCTGGAGATTGGCGGCCTCCTTCAGATGGCCGCCGCGCAGCGCCCGCGACAATTCTGGCAGCAGGACGGTTGCGACCGCGATGCCGACGACGCCGAGCGGCAGCTGGTAGATGCGGTCGGCATAGACCAGCGACGACACCGCACCTTCCTGGCCGGAGGCAATGTTGGTGTTGATCAGCAGGTTGATCTGGGTGATGCCGCCGGTGATCGCCGCCGGCAGCGCCAGCAGCAGCAGGCGGCGGACATTGGCGGTGAAATGCGGCAGGCGCAGGCCGATCTTGATGCCGGCATGGCGCACCGCGATCCAGACGATGGCGAGCTGGAGGACGCCGGCCACCATCACGCCCCAGGCGAGCCAGGTGCCGATGGTGATGCCGTCGACCCGGAGATACCAGCCGTAAGCCAGCACGGCGATCAGGACGATGTTGAGGAAGACGGGGGCGATGGCGGCGGCGAAATAGCGGTGCAGCGAATTCAGCATGCCGCCCATCATCGAAGCCAGCGACATGCAGGCGAGATAGGGGAACATGATGACGGCGAGCCGCACCGTGCTTTCGAATTTTATGGGATCGGCCATGAAGCCGGGCGCGACGACGGTGCGGACGATGAAGGGCATGGAAAATTCCATGACCACCGTCAGCACCAGCAAGACGGTGAACAGAACCCCAAAAACCTCTTCCGAGAAGCGGCGGGCGCCGTCCATGCCGCGCTGCTCGATCTCCTTGGCGAACAGCGGCACGAAGGCGGAATTGAAGGCGCCTTCGGCAAACAGCCGTCGAAAGGTGTTGGGAAAACGGAAGGCGGCGTTGAAGGCATCGGCTATGGGGCCGGTGCCGAGTGCCGCCGCCATCAGGCTTTCGCGGACGAAACCGAAGATGCGGCTGCCGAGCGTGGCGCCGCCGACGGTTGCGAATTTCTTGACGAGGCTCATGCGTCGGATCTTGCTTTTTTCTGGGGGCCGGCGGGCGCGAGGATGCCGTTGGGCATACGCGGGCGCTGCTCCTCCTCCTGGTCGTTCATGACGGCCCGCAACTGGGCGATGATGGTGGCGCGGCGGTTTTCGTTGACGATCTTCTGGCCGACGAGGTCGGTGACGTAGAAGGTATCGATCACCTTTTCGCCGAAGGTGGTGATGCGCGCCGAATGGATGTCCAGCGACAGATCCGAAAGCACGGCGGTGATTTCCGACAGCAAGCCGGGCCGGTCGAGGCACTCCACCTCGATGACGGTGAATTTGTTCGACAGCGTGTTGGAGATCGAGGCCGAGGGCGGGATGACGAAGGCGCGGTTCTTCTTGCGGTTTTTCGTGCGCGTGGCGATGACTTCCGGCAGGCGTTTCTTGCCGGAGAGCACGTCCTCGATCATCTTGCCGATGGTGGCGGCGCGGCGCATCTCGTCCTCGTCATTGGGGAATTCCCGGTTGACATGGATGGTGTCGAGGGCGCGCCCGTCCGAAGTCGTAAAAATCTGGGCGTCGGCGATATTGGCGCCGGCGGCGGCGCAGGCGCCGGCAATCACCGTCAGCAGGCGCGGATGGTCGGGGGCGATGACCGTGATTTCGGTGATCGCATGGAAGGAATGGGTGCGCACCATGGTCGCCAGCGCCTGTCCGGCGCGGTCGGTATCGCGGATGAAGCGGGCGTGGCGCACCTGATCCTCCAGCGGCACCGACAGCAGATAGGGCTGGTAATGCAGGTGCGAATAGGTCTGGCGGTCCTTCTCGTCCCAGTCGGCCAGCGCATCGTAAAGCGCATCGGCGGCGGCCATGGCCCGCTCCTTGCGCGACACTTCGGAAAAGCCGCCGGCCAGCAGCAGTTCCGTCTCGAAATAGAGGGTGCGCAGAAGCTGGCCTTTCCAGCCGTTCCAGACGCCGGGGCCGACGGCGCGGATATCGCAGACCGTCAGCGCCAGCAACATCTTCAGCCGGTCGAGCGACTGCACCTTTTCGGCGAAATCGGTGATGGTCTTACGGTCGTTCAGATCGCGGGTCTGGGCGACCATCGACATGATCAGGTGTTCCTCGACCAGCCAGACGACCATTTCCGTCTGCTTCGGCGTCAGGCCGAAGCGCGGGCACAGCTTGCGCGCCACGCGGGCGCCGGCGACGGAATGATCCTCCTGCCGTCCCTTTGCGATGTCATGCAGCAGGATGGCGACATAGAGCGCCTCGCGATCCTCGATGCCCGGCAGGATTTTCGCCGTCAGCGGATGGATGTCGTCTGCCTTGCCCTTCTCGATGTCGGACATGACCTCGACGGCGCGGATCGTATGCTCGTCGACCGTATAGTGATGATACATGTTGAACTGCATCATCGAGACGATCTTGCCGAATTCGGGAATGAAGCGGCCGAGCACCCCGGCCTCGTTCATGCGCCGCAGGATGAGGGCCGGATCGCGCTTCGAGGTGAGGATCGACAGGAAGAGGCGATTGGCTTCCTCGTTTTCGCGCAAGCCGTTGTCGATCAGCGGCAGCGAGCGCGTCAGGCGCCGCAGCGCATCGGGATGGAATTCCAGCCCGTGGATATCGGCGACATGGAAGAAACGGATGATGCTGACCGGATCGTTCTTGAAGACGTCGGGATTGGCGAGCGCGATACGACCACGATCCTCGACGAATTCCAGCGAGCCGGGAATCTTGCGGCTGCGATTGGCGAATCGGCTGATGATGCCGGTCAGGCCCGGCACCGCCTTGGCCTGCTGGTCTTCCAGCGCCGAGCAGAAGATGCGGGTGAGATCGCCGATATCCTTGGCGACGAGGAAATAGTGCTTCATGAAGCGCTCGACCGCCGAGAGGCCGGGGCGGGAATGGTAGCCCAGCGCCTCGGCGATCTCGCGCTGGATGTCGAAGGACAGGCGATCCTCGGCCTTGCCGGTGAGGAAATGCATGTGGCAGCGCACCGCCCAGAGGAAATCCTCCGCCTTCTGGAACAGCGCCCATTCCTTCTTGGAGAGCACGCCGAGCTTCACCAGTTCGGCGGTATCGCGCACATGGTAATAATATTTGGCGATCCAGAAGAGGGTGTGAAGGTCACGCAGGCCCCCCTTGCCTTCCTTGACGTTCGGCTCGACGAGATAGCGGGTGTCGCCGGCCTTGCGGTGGCGCGCATCGCGCTCGCCGAGCTTGGCGGCGATGAATTCCGGGCCGGTGCCGGCGGTCACTTCCTTGTCGAAACGGCTTTCCAGCCCCTCGACCAGCGCCCTGTCACCGCAGATATAGCGGGTTTCAAGGGTCGCGGTGCGAATCGTCATGTCTTCCTTGGACAGACGAATGCATTCCTCCAGGGTGCGCGAGGAATGGCCGACCTTGAAGCCCATGTCCCAGAGCATGTAGAGCATGAACTCGACCGCCTTGTGCATGGCCTCGGTCGGCTTCGGCGGAAACAGGAAGAGCAGGTCGATATCCGAGCCCGGCGCCAGCGTGTCGCGTCCATAGCCGCCGACGGCACAGACGGCGATGTCGCCTGGCTTCAGCGGTTGCACATGGGCGATGATGAAATCATAGAGCACGCCGATCAGCCGGTCCTGCAGCCGCGAAAGGCGGCGCGCGCAGTTCAACCCGCTGCCGTCCTCGTCGAGCAGCGCGCGGATCTTCGCCCGCCCCTCGGCACTTGCCTTCTTGAACAGGGAAAGCAGCGCCGGGCGGATGGCCTCGACGGTCATGCCGGGGGCAGCGACCAGTTCCTCGCATTGCCGGCGGAGCGCCTCGACATCGAGAAGGTTCGGAAAATCCGATTCCATTCGCGACGGCGGGGCGCGTCCGGCCTCCGCATGGCCGGTCGCGGCCGGCTGGCGGCCTGAGGATTTGTGCGTATGCATCCGCTTGCTGACCCTATCGTCCATCATTCCTGGCCGCAGGCTATCACCGCAAGCCTTGCCAAGCTGTTCTCACATAGGATTTTTCTCCCGGCAAGAATAGGGCGAAGCGCCGGGACGGTGGCGCTTACGATATCGGAAGCAGCTTTTTCAGCGCGTAAAGCGCCTCCAGCGCCTCGCGCGGGGTCAGGTCGTCGGGATTGACGCCCTTCAGGTGCTCCTCGACCTTCGAGGGCGCGGCCCCCTTCTGCTCCTCGCGGCGGATCGCCACCTGGAACAGCGGCAGGTCATCGATGAGTTGGCTGGCCGGGTTCTTGCGGTCGGCATCCTCCAGCCGGGTCAGCACATCGCGCGCGCGCGCCACCACCGAGGCCGGCAGGCCGGCGAGTTTCGCCACCTGGATGCCGTAGGAGCGATCGGCCGCACCCGGGCCGACCTCGTGCAGGAAAATCACCTCGCTTTGCCATTCCTTGACCCGCATCGTGGCGTTGGAGAGGCGGCCAAGCTTTTCCGACAGCACCGTCAATTCATGGAAATGGGTGGCGAACAGGCCACGGCAGCGGTTGACCTCATGCAGATGCTCGACCGCCGCCCAGGCGATGGACAGGCCATCGAAGGTCGCCGTGCCACGGCCGATTTCGTCGAGGATGACCAGCGAGCGTTCGGTCGCCTGGTTGAGGATCGCCGCCGTCTCGACCATCTCGACCATGAAGGTCGAGCGCCCGCGCGCCAGATCGTCCGAGGCGCCGACGCGCGAAAACAGCCGGTCGACGACGCCGATATGGGCGGACGCCGCCGGCACGAAGGAACCCATCTGCGCGAGAATGGCGATCAGCGCGTTCTGGCGCAGGAAGGTCGATTTACCGCCCATGTTCGGGCCGGTCAGCAGCCAGATGCCGCCGAGGCGGCCATCGCCTTGCGGCGAGAGATCGCAATGATTGGCCACGAAGGGATTGGCCGCCTGCTTCTTCAAGGCCTGCTCGACGACGGGATGGCGGCCGCCCGAGATCGCGAACATGGTCGAATCGTCGACCGTCGGGCGGGCGTAGTTCTGCTCGTCGGCGAGCAGCGCCAGACCGGCGGAAACATCGATGACCGAGAGCGCCCGCGCGCCGGCCTTGATCGCCTCCGCCTGCCCGACCACCGCCGCCACCATCTCCTCGAACGCGGCAAGCTCGATTGCCAGCGCCTTGTCGGCGGCATTGGCGATGCGGCTTTCGAGATCGGCAAGCTCGGTGGTGGTGAAGCGCATGGCGCTCGCCATGGTCTGGCGGTGGATGAAGCGCGCCTTGGCCTCGACCGTATCGATCATCGCGCCGGCATTGCCGGCGGTGACCTCGATGAAATAGCCGAGCACATTGTTGTGCTTGATCTTCAGCGACTTGATGCCGGTTTCCTCGGCATATTGCTGCTGCAGACCGGCGATCACCCGGCGCGATTCGTCGCGCAGGCGCCGGACCTCATCCAGTTCCGCATTCGCGCCACGGGCCAGAAAGCCGCCGTCGCGCTTCAGGAGCGGCAGTTCCTCGGCCAGCATGGAAGACAGCCTCGGCTCCAGATGCGCCGGCAGACGCTGCAATTCGGACAGCGCCTCGGCGATTTCCTCCGGCAGCAGCCGGGTTTCCAGAAGGCGCGCAAGTCCGTTTGCGGCGGCCAATCCCTGGCGGATGGCGCCAAGATCGCGCGGGCCGCCGCGGTCGAGCGCCAGCCGCGACAAAGCGCGCGGCATGTCGGGAACCAGCTTCAGCGCCTCGCGCAATTCGCCGCAGAGCGACGGCTCGTCCATCAGGAAACCGACGGAATCCAGCCGATGGTTAATGGCGACCGCATCGGTCAGCGGCGACATCAGCCGTTCGGCGATCAGCCGTGCGCCGCCGCCGGTGACGGTGCGGTCGATGGCCTTCAGCAGCGAGCCGTTACGGTCGCCGCTGAGCGTACGCGTCAGCTCCAGATTGGCGCGGGTGGCGGGATCGATGAACAGGGTCGAAGCGCTCGCCTCACGCTCGGGGCGGCCGAGCGGCGGGCGCTCGGCGATCTGCGTCTTCTCGACATAGGCGACCGCAGCAGCGGCGGCGGCATGTTCGGCGCGGGAGAAGGCGCCGAAACCGTCGAGCGTGCCGACGTCGTAGTAGCGAGCGATGCGGTTTTCCGCCGTGGCGCTGTCGAACAGCACCGAAGGCTGCGGCACAACCACGCGGCCGAGCACATCGAAGGCCGGCTTGAATTCGGGATCGTGGAAGAGGGTGTCGGGAACGATCAGCTCACGCGGATCGATGCGCAGGATATCGGCCAGCAGCCGTCCCATCTCGGTCTCGGCGAGGCGAAAGATACCGGTGGAAATGTCGATCCAGGCGAGCGCGAGCTGCGCACCCGTGCCGCCGCGCAGGCGGGCGAGCGCCATCAGGTAATTCGATTCGGAGGGCGAGAGCAGCTTTTCCTCGGTCAGCGTGCCCGGCGTCACCAGACGCACGACATCGCGGCGCACCACGGATTTCGAGCCACGCTTCTTGGCTTCCGCCGGCTCCTCCACCTGCTCGCAGACGGCGACGCGGAAGCCGCGCACGATCAGCTTCTGCAGATAGTCGTCGGCGGCATGGACGGGCACGCCGCACATGGGGATGTCATAGCCCATATGCTGGCCGCGCTTGGTCAGCGTGATGCCGAGCGCCCGCGAGGCCTCGACGGCATCGTCGAAGAAAAGCTCGTAGAAATCGCCCATGCGATAGAAGAGCAGCGAGCCCGGATTATTGGCCTTGATCTCGATATACTGCTCCATCATCGGCGTCGCCGAGGCGCGGCTTTCCTCCGAGGCCAGGGCGGCGGCATCGGGCATTTCCGTCGAGGATGAATAGCTGTTTATCGACATAGGCCTGTTTTCACCTGGAAAAAAGTCATGCAACATAACGGCGCGCCATGAATGAAGACAATAAGGTGGGTCGTTCGGGGAGCGACTGCCCACAACTAGGTGAGGGATTATGTCTGCCACGAACAATTCCGGCCCGACCAAGGCCATGGTAACCGAACAGGAAGCGCTGGATTTCCATGCCCAGGGGCGTCCCGGCAAGCTGGAGATCACGCCCACAAAGCCGATGGCGACCCAGCGCGACCTCTCGCTTGCCTATTCGCCCGGCGTCGCGGTGCCGGTGAAAGCCATCGCCGCCGATCCGGGCACGGCCTATGATTACACCACGCGCGGCAACATGGTGGCGGTGATTTCCAACGGCACCGCCATCCTCGGCCTCGGCAATCTCGGCGCGCTCGCCTCCAAGCCGGTCATGGAAGGCAAGTCGGTGCTGTTCAAGCGCTTCGCCGACGTCGATTCCATCGACCTCGAAGTCGATACCGAGAATGTCGACGAGTTCATCAACTGCGTGCGTTACCTCGGCCCCTCCTTCGGCGGCATCAACCTCGAAGACATCAAGGCGCCCGACTGCTTCATCATCGAGCAGAAGCTGCGCGAGATCATGGACATCCCGGTCTTCCACGACGACCAGCACGGCACCGCGATCATCGCCGCCGCCGGCCTGATCAACGCGCTCGACCTGACGGGGCGCGATTTCGCCAACACCAAGCTGGTCTGCAACGGCGCGGGGGCCGCGGCCATCGCCTGCATCGAATTGATCAAGGCCATGGGATTCAATCCGGCCAATATCACGCTCTGCGACACCAAGGGCGTGATCTACCAAGGCCGCGAAGAGGGCATGAACCAGTGGAAATCCGCCCATGCGGTGAAGACCGACCGGCGCACCCTCGCCGAAGCCATGGAAGGCGCCGACGTGGTGTTCGGCCTGTCGCAGAAGGGCGCGTTCACGCAGGAGATGATCGGCTCCATGGCGCCGCGGCCGATCATCTTCGCCATGGCCAATCCCGACCCGGAAATCACGCCGGAGGAAGTGGCGCGCATCCGCGACGATGCGATCATGGCGACCGGCCGCTCGGACTATCCGAACCAGGTCAACAACGTGCTGGGCTTCCCCTATATCTTTCGCGGCGCGCTCGACGTGCGGGCGACCACCATCAACGACGCGATGAAGATCGCCGCCGTGCGGGCGCTCGCCAGCCTTGCGCGCGAGGACGTGCCTGACGACGTCGCCGCCGCCTATCAGGGCATGCGCCCGCGCTTCGGGCCGCAATACATCATCCCCGTGCCCTTCGATCCACGCCTGATTTCGGCCATCCCGGTCGCCGTGGCGCGGGCGGCGATGGAAACCGGCGTGGCGCGCAAGGAAATCGCCGACTTCTCCGCCTATTCCCGCGAGCTTTCGGCAAGGCGCGATCCGATCGCCTCGACGCTGCAGCGGCTCTATGAGGGCGTGCGCCGCCATCCCAAGCGTGTCGTCTTCGCCGAGGGCGAGGAGGAACTGGTGATGCGCGCGGCGATCTCCTATGCCAACCAGGAACTCGGCACAGCCATCCTGCTCGGCCGCGACGATGCCGTCCGCGAGACCGCCGAACGGGCCGGCATCGATCTCGATCGCCCCGGCATCGAGATCATCAATGCCCGCCTCTCCACCCGCGTCGACGCCTATATCGACTATCTCTATGCGCGGCTGCAACGGAAGGGTTTCCTGCTGCGCGACGCGCAGCGGCTGATCAAGACCGACCGCAACCATTTCGCCGCCTGCATGGTGGCGCTGGGCGACGCCGACGCCATGGTCACCGGCACGACCCGCAACTATTCGACCGCGCTGGAAGAGGTGCGCCGCTGCATCGACGCGCGGCCGGGGCATCGGGTCATCGGCGTCTCCATGGCGCTGACGCGCGGGCGCACGGTCTTCGTCGCCGACACCGCCGTCCATGACATGCCGACGGCGGAGGAACTGGCCGACATCGCCGAGGAAGCCGCCGGCATCGCAAGGCGCATGGGGTATGAGCCGCGCGTTGCGATGCTCGCCTATTCCACCTTCGGCCATCCGACCGGCGAACGCTCGGAGCGGGTGCGCGAGGCGGTGAAAATCCTCGACCGCCGCCGCGTCGATTTCGAATATGACGGCGAAATGGCCGCCGACGTGGCGCTGAATCCCAAGGTGATGGAGCAATATCCGTTCTGCCGCCTCTCGGGTCCTGCCAATGTGCTGGTCATGCCGGCCTTCCACTCGGCCTCGATCTCGACCAAGATGCTGCAGGAACTCGGCGGCTCGACCGTCATCGGCCCGCTGCTCGTCGGCCTCGACAAGTCGGTGCAGATCGTCGGCATGGGCGCCAAGGATTCCGACATCGTCAACATGGCCGCCATCGCCGCCTATAACAGCTAAGCGATACCGAACGAAAAAGCCCCGCGTGAAACATCTTCACGCGGGGCTTTTTTGTGCTCTTGCGGCTCAGCCGGCGAAGCGGCCGGCGTCGGTGCCGTAATGGTTGAGATAGCGATCCGAGATCGAGGCGATCGGCAGGACGATGAGCACGTCCGTCGTGTTGAATGCGTGGTCGATGACCGCGCCGTCGCCGACCATGGCGCCGAGACGCAGATAGCCCTTGATCAACGGCGGCATCAGGGCCAGCGCCTTGCGGGCATTGATGCCTTCGGCCGGCATCAGATCCATGCCGTGATACAATTCCGGGCGGGCGCGCACCGCCCATTCATCCTTGGCGCCGGCATTGTGATGGAGGAAGGACAGAGCGACCGCATGCGATTCCGGCACGGTGCCATGGAAGGAGGCGCAGCCGAACATCGCGCCCATGCCATGCTTGAGCGCATAGGCCCAGTTGCCCTGCCACAGAAGCTCGACGGTGCGCTTGGTGCGGTATTGCGGCAGCACGCAGGAGCGGCCGAGTTCCATGAAGCGGGTTTCGGGATGGCGGGCGAGCAGCGGCGCGATATCGAATTCGCTGGCCGAATAGAAACCGCCATGGGCTTCGGCCACCTCCTGCCGCAGCAGGCGATAGGTTCCGACGATCCTGTCATCGGCATCGCCGTCAATGGTATTGTCGATCACCAGCAGGTGGTCGCAGATCGCATCCCAGGAATCGACATCGCGCCGGGCGCGCATGGCGTCCGGCGGCAATTGCGCCTGCATCTCCTCGACGAAGACACGGTAACGGATGGCCTGCGCGGCTTCGATCTCGCGATCGCTGCGGGCAAGACGGGTTTCCAGCGTGCCGATCCGGCCGAAGACGTCGGCGGCGACCGGTTCGACGCCGGCTTTGTCGGGCAGCTCGGTTGACATGGGGCGATTCATAAGCTCGACGGTCATGGCGTTCCATCCGCTGATATCAGGATCGAACGGGATAAACCACTTCTATACGACAGGATAGTGACAGGTGCGTCAGCGCACCTCAACCCGGACTTGCCGCATCGGCGCCAGTGCGCCGATCTCCGCGAGCAGCCGCACCGGATCGACGGGCTTGACGAAAACCCGGTTGGCGCCCTGCAGCAACGCCTGACGGCGCACGTCCTCGCGATTGTCGGCCGAGAGCACGACCACCGGCAATGCTGCGCTCCCCCGCCGCTTTTCTTCACCGCGCAACCAGGAGAGGAACTCCAGTCCGCCGCCGCCGGGCATGTTGAGGTCGGTGACGACGAGATCGGGCAGCGAATCACCCGAGAGAGCGGCGCGCAGGCGCTCGAAATCGCTGACGAGGCGGACGGTATGGCCACCTTTTTCAAGCGCGGTGCGCACCAGCAGGGCATTGACCGGCTCGTCCTCGGCCAGCACGATGTCCAGGCCGGGGCAGGCCTGCGGCGTAAGCGCCGCGCCGAACCCCGGCTGGTTGTCGTTGATGGCGTCGCGCGTTTCCATGCCACGCATGCGCCCGCATAAGACATCGACCAGCGAGCGCTCGCGCAAGGGGCGGATAAGCCAGGCATCGAAGACGCCGACCGGCTGGGAATTGCGCTGCTCCGGGCTGACGAGGAAAATCTTGCGCATGCCGGCGGCGAAATCCGGCCGTGCCGCGACAATGCGCGAGAATTCGGCGGCCAGCCGGTGATCGACGATGATGTCGGTGAAGGCGGCATGCGACAGACGCAGGCCGTCGACCTCGGTCTCGACGCTTGCGGCGTCGCTGGCACGCACGCAATGGCCGCCAAGCGCATGGACGGTGCCGAGCACCGCATTGCTGGCGGGGCCGGCCGGCGCCATCAGCAACACGTTGCAAGCCCGCAATTCGCCCTCGCGCTGGCGGCGGGCGAGCGGCCCGGTCAGGCGATGCGGCATGCGGATGGTGAAGACGCTGCCGCGATCCTTTTCGCTCGAGGCCGTCAGGCTGCCGCCGAATTCGTGGCAGATGCGCGCCGAGATCGCCAGCCCAAGGCCGGTGCCGACACTGCGCTCGGCGAGATTGCCGGCCTGCTCGAATTCGCCGAAAATACGCGCCTGCTCCTGCGGCGTCATACCGCTGCCGGTATCGGTGACGGTGACGATCACATCCTGCACGTCGATGGCTGCCGCGATCAGGATGCCACCCTGATGGGTGAACTTGACGGCATTGCCGATGACGTTGAACAGCACCTGCCGCAGGCGGGCCGGATCGAAATCCAGCGTTTCGGGAATTTCCGGCGCGACGATGGAGGCAATCTCGATGCCCTTCTCATGGGCGCGGTGCGACAGCATCTCGACCACGCCTTCGATCAGCGGCCGCAAGGGAGCAGCCTGCGGATGCAGGCTGAAGCGGCCGACCTCGATGGTGGAGAAGTCCAGCAAATCCTCGACGAGCTGGGCGAGCGCCTGGCCGGACTGGCGGATGCCGGTCAGGTAATTCGCCTGTTCCGGCGTCAGGCTGGTCTGGTCGAGAAGCTGGGCCATGCCGAGGATGCCGCTGAGCGGCGTGCGGATCTCGTGGCTGACGGTGGCGAGCAGGCGCGATTTCGCAGCCGACGTGGTTTCGGCGCGGATGCGCGCCAGCTCATTGCCGATAGCGGCGGTGCGCTCCTCGGTGACATCGCGGGCGACGCTGCGGATCACCAGCCTGCCGCTGACGCTGTCGCGGGCGACGATATCGTACCAGACGAAGATGCGCTGGCCGCCGGCGGTGGCGATCTCGACGTCGAAGCGATCGGGCTCGGCATGCGGGCGGAAGGCGAGGCCGATTTCCTCGCAGCTTCGCCCTTCCGGCCGGGCGCAGCCGGTGACCTTGCGGAAGGTGTCGTTGGTGTAGAGGATGCGGCGCTCCATATCGCGCACCAGGGCGATATCGCCGAGCACATCATGGACGCTGCCGAGCAGGCTGGCGCGCTCGTTCTCCTCCCAGTTCCGGTCCTCGAAGATTTCGCGCGAGGGCGGCGGTTCGGGAGCGGCGGTGGGCCGGGCCCGGGCCCGTTTCGGGCGCGCGGGCGTACGCTTCTGCATCAGGTAAATCAGGGCGGAGCCGCACATGACGGCGCCGAGCGCGCCGGTGAGCGCATAGACGCCGGTCTGCAGGCCGAGCCCGAGGATGATCGCCGAGGCAAGCATGCCGCCGCCGCCGAGCCACAGACGCAGGATACCGTCGCGATCCTCGTCGCCTTGCGTCGCCGCCGGCGCCGGCTCTTCGTCGCCGGCATGGTATTCGTCGAACCGCAAAAAGGCGCGCGCCAGCTCCGACTGCTCAGGCAGTTCCTCCGGCGTCGGCGTTTCGCCCGCGCCAAAAGCTTGGGAAAGACGGTCCTGAAGATTTGCGACGTTGCTCATGCAACCGCACTAACACAGGGGTCGTTCAGAGAGACTTCAGAAACTTGGTAAATTTTTAGCGCATTTTCGCTTTCCGGGAGCGCAGGATCTCGTCGAGCACCACGAGGCACGCCCCGACGGTGATGAAACTGTCGGCGAGGTTGAACACGGCAAACGACCAGGAGCCAGTGTGGAACAGCACATAATCCACCACATGGCCGTACAGGAACCGGTCGAGAATATTGCCGAGCGCGCCCGCGATGATCATGGCGAAGCCCGTATGGGCGAAACGATGATCGGCAGGCGTGCGCCGCCACATCCACAAGACGAACAGCACGATGCAGATGCGCATGCCGACGATGAACCAGCCATCCATGCCCGAGAGCATCGAGAAGGCGACGCCGAGATTATAGGTGCGGTAAAGATAAAAGAACGGCAGCACCGGCACCGCTTCCTGGAAGGGCAGCGTGCGGTCGACGGCGATCTTGATCGCCTGATCGGCGATCAGGGCGACGAGGACGAAAAGGACGATCGGCAGCGGCCGGGAAAACAGGAAGGGTTTCGGCCCGCTCACGCCCGCGCCTCCAGCGACAGCAGGTGCCGGCGGGCCTCAAACAGCATGACGCCGGTGGCGACCGCAAGGTTCAGCGAATCGGCACGGCCCGCCTGCGGGATGCGGGCGAGAGCGTCGGCCTCGCGGGCGAGCGCATCCGGCAGGCCGGATTGCTCGTTGCCCATCAGCAGCACGACGGGCTTCTTCCTGTAATCGATGGTGCGGTAATCGACGGAGCCAGCCAGATGGGTGGCGACGACGCGTACGCCGGCCTTCTTCTTCCAGGCTAAAAATTCTTCGGCGCTGGCGCGGATCAGCGGCATGGCGAAGACCGAGCCCATGGTGGCGCGCACGGTTTCCAGCGAGAAGGGATCGGTGCATTCGCCGACCAGGATGACGCCGGAAGCGCCCGATGCATCGGCGGTGCGGATGATGGTGCCGAGATTGCCGGGATCGCGCACGCGGTCCAGCGCCACATAGGTCTGGCCGTCGACCGGATACAGGTCGGAAAGCCGCGTCCAGTGCTGCTCGAAGATGCCGACCACCATCTGCGGATTGTCGCGGCGGGTGATCGAGGAAATCACCTTCTCGCTGACCTCCAGCACCAGACCGCCCTTGGCGACGGTGCGGGCGGCGGCCTGCTCGACCGCCGGCTTGCCCTTGGCGGCCTTGGCATAGACCAGCGTGCGGATCGCCCAGCCGAGTTCCAGCGCGTCGATGACCAGCTTCAGGCCCTCGGCCATGAAGGAATGCGTCTCGTCGCGCGTCTTCTTCTGGGTGAGCGCCTTGATGTCCTTGACGATGGGGTTGGCAAGGCTGGTGACTTCCTTGACCTGGCCCACGCGGCCGGGACCGCCTTCTCGCATTTCCTTGGTCATTTCGGCACCCAACGGCTGAACAGCGATGTGGAGAGGACGCGGCCATCGTGGTCGCCGTCCTGCCCGGTTTCGCGAATGACCAGCTCGCCCGATTCGACCACGCCGCCGGCGCCGCGCATGGTTTCGCGCATCAGCTCGTGGATCGAATAGAAGCTGGCCCGGATCGAATAGGCGGTCAGCACCAGGCCGAGCGCCTTGGGCGAGAGAATCTCGCGGCAGATGTCGAGCATCATCGGCAGATGGTCGAACAGGTGCCAGACCTCGCCGTTCGGCCCGCGGCCGAATTTCGGCGGATCGGTGAGGATGATGTCGTAGCGGCTGCCTCGGCGCTCCTCGCGCAGGATGAATTTCATCGCATCCTCGCAGATCCAGCGGATCGGCAGGCGGTCCATGCGGGCGAGCGTCTGGTTTTCGCGCGCCCAGCCGATGGCCTTTTTCGAGGCGTCGACATGGGTGACTTCCGCGCCGGCGGAGGCCGCGACCAGCGAGGCGACGCCGGTATAGCCGAACAGGTTCAGCACCTTCAGCGGCCGGCCGGCATTTTCGACGGCCTCGCGCATCCAGTTCCAGTGAACGAGCTGCTCGGGAAAGACGCCGACATGGCGGAAGGCGGTGAAGCGGCCGAGGAAATCGACCCCGGCCAGGTGCATCGGCCAGGTCTCTCCCAAGGCTTCGCGCGGAAACCGCCAGCGGCCCATGCCATCCTCGTCGGTATCGCCGGTGAAGACGGCGTCGGCGCGCTCCCAGACATGGTCGGGCAGGCTGCGCGGCCACAAGGCCTGCGCTTCCGGGCGCACGATGCGGTACGGTCCGTATTGCTCCAGCTTCTCGCCCTTGCCGCTGTCTATCAGGCGGAAATCGGACCTGTCGCGGCCGCGCGATTCGAGAATGACCGGTACGCGCTCGGCCGGCAATTCCCCTTTTCGGTCGATCAGGCTGCGGGCCGGTTCGGTCGCGGCGGCTTCCGGCTTGGCGACGACCTTGTCGCGGGCAGGCGCGGCGCTGCGCTCCGGCTTGCGGGGTGCGCCGTCGCGGGGCCGTTCGGACTTGCGGGCAAAATCGCCGCCGCCCGGTCCTCTTTTTGCCGCCGGGGCGCCGCTGCGCGGCGGACGGCCGTTCCTGTTCTTCACGAGGCTCGTTCCATTGTTCGGATCCTGGTGCAGATAGCATTCGCCGCCCGTCTTGGCAAAGCGCTTTCCCATCTGCAATAGTTGCCACCGATGACGGAGGAGGAACGATCATGGACATGACGGGAGAAGAGCGGATCGCAGCGCCGAGAGACGCGGTCTGGGCCGCGCTCAACGATCCGGAGATCCTGAAGCAATGCATTCCGGGCTGTCAAAGCCTGGAAATGAAGTCGCCGACCGAGCTTTCGGCGGTGGTGAAGCTGAAAGTCGGCCCGGTCTCGGCCTCCTTTGCCGGCGATGTCGTGCTCTCGAACATCAATGCCCCCGAGAGCTACACGATTTCCGGCGAAGGCAAGGGCGGCATTGCCGGCTTTGCCAAGGGCGGCGCCGACGTAACGCTGACGGAGGACGGCGATGAGACGATCCTGTCCTATGAGGTCAAGGCGCAGGTCGGCGGCAAGATCGCCCAGCTCGGCGCCCGGCTGATCGATTCGACCTCGAAAAAGCTCGCCCAGCAATTTTTCGCGGATTTCACCGCCGCCGCACAGGCGCGCAGCGCGAGCGCCTAAAGCAAGATTATTTCGCCGGCAGGCGGCCATAGGCGACCGTCTGCTGGGCGGCCAGTTCCTCGGCGCGCGCCTTGTGCTTGTCTGCCTCGGCCTGCAAGCGCACCGCCGTCTTCGCCTCTGTGCGGGCGCGGCGGCGATGCTGGCCTTGCGTCGCCCAGGTGACGGAAGCGCCGATCACCAGCCCGAGAATGAGGGCGAGGAACAGGAAGACGAAGAAGGGGGCGCTGAGGCCCAGCACCTGGTCTTCCGGCCGGAACGGATTGAGCGCCAGCGTCACCGACTGGCGGTTGGCCACGCACAGCAGCACCAGCACCACGGCCAGCGGCAGGAAAATGACGAGGTTGACGATCTTCTTGACCATGGGGCGTTTTCTCCCGGTATTGTTCACGCACTTCTCCCGAAACGGAAAAAGCCCATGACTTCAAACGTTTGCAGGGCGACCGCGATAAAGATACGGCATCCCTGCCTTGCCGGCGCCACAGCGGGCGGTCTGCCGACAGGAGGATCAATCGTCCTCATCTTCCATGTTCGGATTGAGGCGTTCGCGCAGTTCCTTGCCGGTCTTGAAGAACGGCACCCACTTTTCCTCGACGAAGACGGTGTCGCCGGTGCGGGGGTTGCGACCCGAGCGTGACGGGCGGTTCTTCACCGAAAAAGCGCCGAAACCGCGCAATTCGACGCGATTTCCCGCCGCCAGCGCGTCGGTGATTTCATCAAGGACGGCATTGACGATGTTTTCCACGTCGCGGTGATAGAGATGCGGGTTACGCGCTGCAACGATCTGTACCAGCTCCGACTTTATCACGATAGCCCCCTCAAATGATTGATCTTTTCATTCATGTCCAACCTGCCAAACTGAGATCAGGCCGTCAAGGAACAACTTTTCCGTGACACCGCGTCCGAGATCGCCGGAAGGCAGCAGGTTTTCATAGCCGAGCAGCCTCAGGACGGTCGAAACAGCGCCGGGAATACCGAAGGGCGAGCCGCTGCGCGGCGCCTCCCAGTCGACGACGGCAAGCTTGCCATCGATGCCGCGACTGGTGAGATAGGCACGGATCGCCTCCTCGCCGCCGAGCGTATCGACCAGCTTGGCATCGCGCGCCTGGCGGCCGGTGAAGATGGCGCCGTTGGCAAGTTTCAGCACCTCGTCGCGCGGCAGCTTGCGGCGCTCGGCGACGATGTCGACGAACCAGTCGTAGCTGTCCATCACCATGGCGCGGATCATCGCCTTGGCTTCTTCGCTGGCGGGATGGAAGGGCGAAGGCTCGGCCTTCAGCGGCGCCGACTTGATCTCCTCCAGCGATACGCCGATCTTGTCGAGCAGATCCTTGGCCTGCGGATACTGGAAGATGACGCCGATGGAGCCGGTGATCGAGGTTTCGCCGGCGATGATGGTGTCGCCGGCCGACGCGATCATGTAGCCGGCGGAGGCCGCGAGCGTGCGCACGTCGGAAACGACCGGCTTCTTCTCGGCCACCGCCCGGATCGCCTTGAAGATGCGCTCGCCGCCATAGGTGGTGCCGCCGGGCGAGGAGATCGACACGACGAGCGCCTTGACCCGGTCGGCTTCGGCGATGGACTTCAGCCGGTCGAGCAGTTCCTTGTCATCCTGGATCAGGCCGGTGATCTCGACGCGGGCGATATGCGGCACGCTTCTGTCCAGCGCCGCTTCGGGCGCAAGGAGGCGATAGAGAAGCAGGCCGGCGGCAACCAGCAGCAGCGCCGCCCCGATCCGCCAGAAGGCCAGCTTTCGCCGCAGGCGGCGGCGGTCGGCGATCGCCGATGCGTCCATGGGTCAGTCCTCTCGTTTCGTCAGGGCCATTCATAGGCCGCCCGGACCGGCAATCAACTGCCCTGTCACGGATTTTTTCAGCCATTTATTGTTTGTTGCAAAAAAATGTCCATATTGGCGGACGATGACGCGATTGCGATCGGCCGCCCGGTGCGACCGCAGCGTGCGGTTTCGCGCGCGGCTTCGCACGTCGAACAGATCGGACACTCATGCTGAACAGCGTACACACACCTGGGCTCGAACTTGCCGGCGGGCCTTCACCGCAGGACGCTTATCGCGTGGCGCTGCGGCATTCGGCACGGGTGCGGCGGCTGAAGGTGCTGCTGCCGGCAGCGGCCGTGGCGATCACCTTCGCCTTCATCGCCGTCTCCATCGTGCGCGCCTATCTGCCTGAAAACATCCAGCTCGAATCCGCCCGCATCGAAAACGGCAAGGTGGTGATGGAAAAGCCGGCCATTTCCGGCCGCAACGCCGACGGCATCAATTATTCCATGCTCGCCGAGCGGGCGCTGCAGGATATCCGCGATCCCAACATGATCACGCTCGAGACCATCAAGGCGGCGGTGCCGGTCAGCGACAAGGTGATCGCCCGCGTCGACGCCTCGGAAGGCATCTACGATCGCGCCAGCGACAAGCTCAACATGACCCGGCCGTTCACCGTGACGCTGAACACCGGGCTGGAGGCAAAGTTCCAGTCGGCCTTCCTCGACATCAAGTCCGGGCAGATGAGCACGGACGAACCGGTTTCCATCGCGTCGGACCAGGCTTCCATTCTTGCGCAGACACTCAAGATGACGGATAAGGGACGCACCATTACTTTCGAAGGCAACGTGCGGATGAACATCACGCCGGCGCAGCTTCGCAACAAGGCTCAATGAGAACAGCACCCGATGTCAGCACCTCGCCCTTTTTTCCGCCTGTCCGCCGCTGCTCTTCTCGCGGCCGGCACGCTTTCCGGCCCGGTCGCGTTCGCCCAGTCGACCACCACCGGCAGCATGAACAATCTCAAGCTCTCCAACGACCAGCCGATCCAGATCGAAAGCGACAAGCTGGAGATCAAGGAGCAGGAAAGCGTCGCCTATTTCACCGGCAACGTGAAAGTGGTCCAGGGCGCGACGACCATGCAGGCGGGCAATATGACCGTCTATTACAAAAAGAAGGGCGACGACAAAAGCTCGGTCGCCAGCGGCAATGCCGACATCGACCGCATCCTCGTCGACAAAAAGGTGTTCCTGAGCTCCGGCGAGCAGCAGGCGACGGCGGATGCCGGCACCTTCGACATGGCCTCGCAGACCTTCACGCTGACCGGCAAGCGCGTGGTGCTGTCGGAAGGCGCCAACGTCTTCACCGGCTGCAAGCTCACCGTGCTGATGGCCACCGGCAAGGCGACGCTGGAAAGCTGTGGACAGCGCGTGCAGATCCAGCTCGACCCGAAGTCCCAGAAGAAGAACTGAACGCCGGGCGCCCGTGAAGATCCCCTTTCTTACCCAGAATGGCGCGCCCGCCAACGCCCCCCAGGCGGTGGAACCGGGCGCGGACAAATCCCGCTATGAAGGCACGCTGATCGCGCGTGGCCTGACCAAGACCTATGGCACGCGCCGCGTCGTCAACGGCGCCTCGCTGGTGGTGCGCCGCGGCGAGGCCGTCGGCCTGCTGGGGCCGAACGGCGCCGGCAAGACGACCTGCTTCTACATGATCACCGGGCTGGTACCGGTCGACGAGGGCTCGATCGAGATCAACGGCAATGTCGTCACCGGCCTGCCGATGTATCGTCGCGCCCGGCTTGGCGTCGGTTACCTGCCGCAGGAAGCCTCGATCTTTCGCGGGCTGACGGTCGAGGAAAACATCCGTGCCGTGCTCGAAATCCACGACAAGAACGTCAAGCGCCGCGAACAGAAGCTCGATTCGCTCTTGGAGGAGTTCCACATCGACCGGCTGCGCAAGTCGATGGCGGTGGCGCTGTCGGGGGGCGAGCGGCGACGCCTGGAAATCGCCCGGGCGCTCGCCACCGACCCGACCTTCATGCTGCTCGACGAACCCTTTGCCGGCGTCGATCCGATCTCGGTCTCCGATATCCAGAACCTGGTGCGGCATCTCACGGCGCGCGGCATCGGCGTGCTGATCACCGACCATAACGTGCGCGAAACGCTTGGTCTGATCGACCGCGCCTATATCATCCATGCCGGCGAAGTGCTGACCCACGGGCGGGCGAACGACATCGTCAACAATCCGGAGGTGCGGCGCCTCTATCTCGGCGACAAGTTCAGCCTGTAAGGTGCGTTCCAGGGCCGGACGGATGGAAATTCGTTCGGCCGCCCTCCTCGCCCGGCTTGACCAAACCTCTCAAAAAAGCAATTTTTGGGCCAGTTCAGGTTCAAGTCTTCGCCACGCATGCCGGGCCGGATGGTTTCCGGCGGGTCGAAGGGAGTTTCGCGTCCGCCATGGCATTGTCGGCCAGTCTTTTCTTGCGCCAGAGCCAGTCTCTGGTGATGACGCCGCAACTGATGCAGTCGATCCAGCTGCTTCAGATGACGCATTTCGAGCTGACGCAATTCATCGCCCAGGAAGTCGAGAAGAACCCGTTGCTCGAATTTTCGGCAGGCGACGGCACGCCCGGCAACCATGGCGCCGACGAGGCCGACATGGCCTTCGGCGCCGAGGAACCGGGAACCGACGCGCCGGAGCCGGCCGCCCGCGACCTCACGGCCGACTGGTACGAGAGCGAGAACACCGGCGCCGCCGCCCGGTTGAGCAACCAGCTCGACACCAATTTCGAGGCCGGCCTTTCCGACGAGGCGATGCCCACGCGCGCCGATGCGCCTGAGCTTCTCAGCCAATGGAAATCCATGCCGGGCAGCGCGGGCGGCGAGAGCTACGATCTCGACGACTTCGTCGCCGGCCACACGACGCTGCGCGAGCATCTCGAGGGGCAGGTCGTGTTGGCGCTGCCTTTGCCGGCCGACCGACTGACCGCACAGGTGCTGATCGACCATCTCGACGAGGCCGGCTACCTGCAGGCCGATATCGGCGAGATCGCCGCGCGGCTCGGCCGGGCCGCCTGCGAGGTGGATACGGTGCTGGAGACGCTGCAAGGCCTTGACCCGCCCGGCATCTTCGCCCGCTCGCTCAGCGAATGCCTGGCGATCCAGCTGCGCCAGAAGGACCGTTTCGACCCGGCGATGGCCGCGCTGATCGGCAATCTCGACCTCCTGGCGCGGCGCGATTTTCCGACGCTGAAGAAGCTGTGCGGCGTCGATGAGGAAGATCTCCTCGACATGCTTGCCGAAATCCGCAAGCTCAACCCCAAGCCGGGCAGCGGCTTCGACGAGGCGCCGAGCGAGGCGATCGTGCCGGACGTGGTGGTGCGCCCCTCGCCCAGCGGCGGCTGGGCCGTCGAGCTGAACCCCGACACGCTACCGCGCGTGCTGGTCAACCAGTCCTACTACGCCGAGGTCAGCCGCCACAAACACCGGCCGGGTGAAGACCAGGCCTTCCTCTCCGAATGTCTGCAGACCGCCAACTGGCTGACGCGCAGCCTCGACCAGCGGGCGAAGACCATCGTCAAGGTGGCGAGCGAAATCGTGCGCCAGCAGGACGCCTTCCTCGTCCACGGCGTCGATCATCTCAGGCCGCTCAACCTGAAGACGGTGGCGGAGGCGATCAAGATGCACGAATCGACCGTCAGCCGCGTCACCTCCAACAAATACATGCTGACGCCGCGCGGGCTGTTCGAACTCAAATATTTCTTCACCGTCTCCATCGGGTCCGCCGAGGGCGGCGAGAGCCATTCGGCGGAGGCGGTGCGCCACCGCATCCGCGCCATGATCGCCCAGGAGGCGGCCGATGCGGTGCTTTCCGACGACGATATCGTCGATAGCCTGAAAGCGGCCGGCGTCGATCTGGCGCGCCGCACGGTCGCCAAATATCGCGAGGCGATGAACATTCCCTCCTCCGTGCAGCGGCGGCGGGAAAAACGGGCGCTGTCCAAGGCCGGCCAAGGCTGAAGCCCCGGATGGTTGAAACCTCAAAAAACCGTTAACGGGCTTGACTCCGCCCCGCACCGCGGATAGAAGCCCGCCGCACATCGACAGGATGGATTTTGGACCGATAAGCCCCCCGCTCGAAGGGCACGCACTCTCTTTAGGATGTTCGCCGCGCGAAATGCTTGGATGAAACAGGGCCTTGGCGTAGACTGGTACTCGCAAATCACTACAAGAAGGAAAATTCCATGAGTGTCCGTGTATCCGGGAAACATATGGAGATTGGCGAAGCGTTCCGTCAGCGGATCGAAGGCCACATCGGGGAGGCAGTGACCAAGTATTTCGACGGGGGATATTCGAGCCTGGTCACGGTTGAAAAGTCCGGTTCGCGTTTTTCTGCAGATTGCAAGATTCACCTGGACAGCGGGGTGAACCTGCATGCCACGGGAGATGCAAACGATCCGCAAGCGGCATTCGATGGAGCGGCCGAGCGTATCGAAAAGCGCCTGCGCCGTTACAAGAGGAAACTGAAGGACCATCACAACGGCGCAAACGGCAATGGTTCCGTCGCCTATACCGTGATGGATGCCGTCCCTGAAGAAGACGAAGAGATCGCCGAGGATTTCGCACCGACCATCGTCGCCGAAAGCAGCAGACCGCTGCAGGTGATGTCGGTGGCGAGCGCGGTGATGGCTCTCGATATGACCGATGAGCCGGTCTTTCTGTTCCGCAGCCCCGGCCAGGAACAGTTGAACATCGTCTACCGTCGTCGCGACGGCAATATCGGCTGGATCGATGCGGCCAGCATCAAGGGCTGAAAGGTGACAACGGCGCGCCGGGCAGACACACGCCCGGCGCGCCGGCCTTCTGCCGGCTACTGAAGGAAAAGACAAAAATGGCATTGGCAGACCTGCTGCAGCAAGATGCGATCATCCCTGCCCTGAAGGTGAATTCCAAGAAACAGCTTCTTCAGGAACTGGCCGCGAAAGCCTCCAAGCAACTGGGGCTGCCGGAGCGGGAAATCTTCGACGTCATCCTCCAGCGCGAGCGGCTCGGCTCCACCGGCGTCGGCAACGGCATCGCCATCCCGCATGGCAAGCTTGCGCGCCTGCCGGCCATCACCGGCCTGTTCGCGCGGCTCGATTCGCCGATCGATTTCGAAGCGCTGGACGACCAGCCGGTCGATCTCGTTTTCCTGCTTCTGGCGCCCGAAGGCGCCGGCGCCGACCATCTCAAGGCGCTGTCGCGCATCGCCCGCGTGCTGCGCGACCAGGATCTGGTCAGCAAGCTGCGCGCGACCGATTCCGCCTCGGCCATCTATGCCTTCCTGAACCAGGAAGAAGCCTCCAACGCCGCCTGAGGCGTTGTCGCCAACAACTCCCAAAGAAAAAGCGCTTTCGCGGAGACCGTGAAAGCGCTTTTTTCGTTTCTGGACATTCAGGACGCGATCAGACGTCCTTTTCGTTCTCGGCTGGGGCTTCCGTCTTGGCGCCACCCTTGGCGACGCCGACCATGGCCGGACGCAGGACGCGATCGCCGATCGAATAACCGGCCTGCACGACCTGCACGACGGTGTTGTTCGGCACGGCGGGGTTGGGGATCTCGAACATCGCCTGATGGAAGTTGGGATCGAACTTCTGGCCTTCGGCATCGATCTGGCGCACGCCGTGGCGCTCCAGCGTCGACAGCATCAGGCGTTCGGTCATTTCCACGCCTTCGATCAGCGCGGTGAGACCGGCTTCGGCGCCGGCGCGCTGCTCCGCGGTGACCGAATCCAGCGCGCGGCGCAGGTTGTCGGAAACCGCCAGCATATCGCGCGCAAAACCGGTGACGGCATAGGCCTTGGCGTCCTTGACGTCGCGCTCGGTGCGGCGGCGCAGATTGTCCATCTCGGCGGCAAGACGCAGGAACTTGTCACGCAGGTCGGCGTTCTCGGCCTTGAGTGTTTCCACCGGATCGACGGCGGCGACGTCCGCCTCGTTTACGGCCGCGGTCTCGGCAGCGGCTTTGTCCGCAGCTTCGGCTCCGCTCGTCGTGTTCTCGTCGGTCATGATGTATCTCCAGATCGATGATTGAATTTTGAGCCCGATATCGAGGTTCGAAGGGAAAAAATCAAGGGTCGGAGCGTTTTCGCGATACGCCGAACCGGTTTTCCGCCCTAAAGCGCGTCGCAATCTTTCGGATTCGCTCTTCGCTCTTCGCGCTTTGCGCTTGTTATTCGCATGTCGTTCTCGCAAATCCACCGCGCACTTTTGCGCCACCTGCTCTAGGGACGCTGCCGCGACAGCCGCCCCATGATCTGCGCGGTATAATCGACCATCGGCACGATACGCGCATAATTCAGCCGTGTCGGCCCGATGACGCCCACGGCGCCGACGATGCGGTCGTCCTCGTCGCGATAGGGCGCGACGATCAGCGACGAACCCGACAGCGAGAACAGCTTGTTTTCCGAGCCGATGAAGATACGCACGCCCGAGCCGGTCTCGGCGAGGTTCAGGAGTTCGATCAGACTGTCCTTCTTTTCGAGGTCGTCGAACAGCAGCCGCAGGCGGTCGACATCCTCGGCGCCGGCCAGCCCTTCGAGCAGGTTTGCCCGGCCGCGCACGATGAGCCGCGCCGGCATATCCTCGTCGCTGCCGCCCGACCAGACCGCCAGCCCGCGCTCGACCAGATCCTGCGACAGCGCATCAAGCTCGTTCGACACCGCGATCCTGAGCTTCTGCAACTGGCCGCGCAGCTCCGGCAGCGTATGGCCGATCATATGGGCATTGAGGAAATTCGCCGCCTCCGTCAGCTGCGACGAGGTGATGCCGGCCGGCAGGTCGATGATGCGGTTTTCCACCTGGTCGTGCTCGCCGACCAGCACGACCAGCGCCTTGGTCAGCTCCAAGCGGATAAACTCGACATGCTTGAGCAGCGGATCGGATTTCGCGGTGATGACCAGGCCGGCGCCGCGCGACATGCCGGACAGCACCCGGCTCGCCTCGGTCATCAGGCTTTCAACCGGCTTGTCGCGCTGCGGAAGCCCGATCTGGCGCTCCATCGTCTGACGCTCCTCGGCCGAGAGGTCGCCGACCTGCATGAAGGCATCGACGAAAAAGCGCAGCCCCATCTGCGTCGGCAGGCGGCCGGCGCTGACATGCGGCGAATAGATAAGGCCGAGCTCTTCCAGATCGCCCATGACGTTGCGCACCGAGGCTGGCGACAGCGACATCGGCAGCAGCCGCGACAGGTTGCGCGAGCCGAGCGGCTCGCCATTGTCGATATAGCCCTCGACGATCCGCCGAAAGACTTCCCTGGAGCGCTCGTCCAGCGCTGCAATCGCGTCCTGTCCAGGCGGCTTGCGTAATGGCATCGTGGTCTGCGGTCACCCGATTGTTGCGTTCCCTGCAAATATAGTCATGTCGCGGCCGATATCAAAAGGGAATATGCGGGAAAGCGTCTTGCGTCCCACCGCCTTTTCCTTTGCAAATCATGGCCGCCGGCCTTAGAAGGCGTCATGTAACGGCAGGAGTTTCGAATGCGGCCCTCAGGCAGAAAAACAGACCAGATGCGCAAGGTTTCCTTCGAGCGCGGCTTTTCCAAACATGCCGAGGGTTCCTGCCTCGTCAAGTTCGGCGATACACATGTGCTGGTGACCGCCAGCCTTGAGGACAAGACGCCGCCATGGCTGCGCAACAGCGGCAAGGGCTGGGTGACCGCCGAATACGGCATGCTGCCGCGCGCCACTGGCGAGCGCACCCGCCGCGAGGCCGCCACCGGCAAGCAGGGCGGCCGCACGCAGGAAATCCAGCGCCTGATCGGCCGCTCGCTGCGCGCCGTCGTCGACCTCGAGGCGCTCGGCGAACGCCAGATCACCATTGACTGCGACGTTCTGCAGGCCGACGGCGGCACCCGCACCGCCTCGATCACCGGCGGCTGGGTGGCACTTCACGATTGCCTGAAGTGGATGGAAAGCCGCAACATGGTCAAGGTCGAGCGCGTGCTCAAGGATCACATCGCGGCGATCTCCTGCGGCATCTTCGCCAACCAGCCGGTGATCGATCTCGATTATCTCGAAGACAGCGCCGCCGAGACCGACGCCAATTTCGTCATGACCGGCACCGGCGGCATCGTCGAGATCCAGGGCACGGCCGAAGGCAAGCCTTTCTCCGAACAGGAATTCGCAAGCCTGATGCAGCTTGCCCGCGCCGGCATCGGCGAGCTGGTGACGCTGCAGAAGCAGGCCATCGCCTGAGGACGTGACACGATGAGCGCCGCCGCCGTCGAGGGCATTCTGGAAACCGCGCTTTATGCGCGCGACCTCGACGCGGCCGAGCGCTTCTATCATGATATCCTCGGCCTCGACATCATCACCCGCGCCAAGGACCGGCACGTCTTCTTCCGCTGCGGGGCTGGCGTGCTGCTGGTCTTCAATCCGGATGAGACGGTGAAACCGGCCGCGCCCGGCGCGCTGCCGGTGCCTGCCCACGGAACGACCGGCGCCGGCCATGCCTGCTTTCGCCTGGCGCGGGAAAAATTCGACGGCGTGATCACGCGGCTGACCGCAGCCGGCATCGCCATCGAAGCCGATTTCGAATGGCCGATGGGCGGCCGCTCGATCTATTTCCGCGATCCGGCCGGCAACAGCCTCGAATGTGCCGAGCCCCGCATCTGGGGCATCGAATAGGACTTTTGGACATGCGCAAGCTCGATACCCGCACCATCGTCGTCGCCAGCCACAATGCCGGCAAGATCCGCGAGATCGCCGATCTGATCGGCCCCTTCGGCTTTTCGGCGAAATCGGCGGCCGACCTGAACTTCGAGGAGCCGGACGAAACCGGCACGACCTTCGAGGAAAACGCCGCGATCAAGGCGCTGGCCTCGGCCAAGGCCTCCGGCCTGCCGGCGCTGTCGGACGATTCCGGGCTGGTCATCGATGCGCTGGATGGAGCCCCCGGCGTCTACACCGCCAACTGGGCCGAGCGCGAGGACGGCAGCCGCGATTTTGCCTGGGCCATGGAAAAGGTCGAGAAGGCGCTGGAGGAGAAAGGTGCCGCAGCGCGTGAACAGCGCAGCGCCCGCTTCGTCAGCGTGCTCTGCCTTGCCTGGCCGGACGGGCATACCGAGCTGTTTCGCGGCGAGGTCGAGGGCCATGTGGTCTGGCCGCCGCGTGGCACGCAAGGCTTCGGCTACGATCCGGTCTTCCAGCCGGAAGGCTATGCCGAAACCTTCGGCGAGATGAGCGCCGAGCAGAAGCATGGCTGGAAGCCGGGCGATGCGCAGGCCCTGTCGCACCGGGCTCGTGCCTTCAAGCTGTTTGTCGAGACCTGCCTTGACGCCTGATCTTCCCAATATCGGCCAAAGCCCGCTGCTGCCGGATACCGGCGAGCCGGGTTTTGGCGTTTACGTGCATTGGCCGTTCTGCGCGGCCAAATGCCCCTATTGCGATTTCAACAGCCATGTCCGCCACCAGCCGGTCGACCAGGAACGCTTTGCCGCCGCTTTCCTCAAGGAAACGGAATGGATGCGCCGCCTCAGCGGCCCGAAGACGGTCACCAGCATCTTCCTCGGCGGCGGCACGCCGTCGCTGATGGAGCCGGCGACGGTCGAGACCATTCTCAACGGTATCGCACGGCAGTGGCATGTGCCCGACGGCATCGAGATCACCATGGAGGCCAATCCCTCCAGCGTCGAGGCGACGCGGTTTCGCGGTTACCGGGCTGCCGGCGTCAACCGCGTTTCGCTCGGGGTGCAGGCGCTCAACGATACGGATCTCAAATTCCTCGGTCGGCTGCATGACGTCGCCGATGCGCTGAAGGCCATCGGGCTGGCGCGCGACATCTTTCCGCGCATGTCCTTCGACCTGATTTATGCAAGGCCGCACCAGACGGTGGAGGCATGGGAGAAGGAATTGCGGCAGGCAATTTCCTACGCCGTCGACCACCTATCGCTCTACCAGTTGACCATCGAGGAAGAGACGCCCTTCTTCAACCTGCACAAGGCCGGCAAGTTCATCGTGCCGGATGGCGACCAGTCCGCCCTGCTCTACGAGGCGACGCAGGAGATCACCGCCTCGGAGGGACTGCCGGCCTATGAGGTCTCGAACCATGCGAAGCCGGGCGCCGAAAGCCGCCACAACCTCACCTATTGGCGCTACGGCGATTATGCCGGCATCGGGCCCGGCGCGCATGGACGGCTGACGCGCGGATCGGAAAAGCTGGCGACCGCCACCATGCGCCGGCCGGAAGGCTGGCTGGATCTCGTGGAAAAGCACGGCCACGGCATTGTCGACGAGGAACGCCTGAGCCGCGACGAGCAGGCCGACGAGTTGCTGCTGATGGGGCTGAGATTGCGCGAGGGCGTCGATCTCGCCCGCTGGCAGCAATTGTCCGGGCGCGATCCCGATCCCGACCGCGAACAGGCCTTGCTGGAGCACGGCTTCATCGAGCGGCTCGGCAATTCGCGGCTGCGCTGCACGCCCCAGGGCATGCTGATCCTCGACGCCGTCGTTGCCGATCTCGCCTGCTGAGTTTCTTGCCGCTTACGAAATCGTCCTGAAAACAAACGCAAAAAGCCCGCCTCCCCTCTCGGAAAGGCGGGCTTTTTCGCGTTTGTCCGCTTACTCGTTGATCAGCCGCTTGAGCAGTTCGATCTCATGGCTGAGTTTTGTGTCGCCGGAAATGAGATCCTCGATCTTGCGCACGGCATGCAGCACGGTCGTATGATCGCGCCCGCCAAAACGACGGCCGATTTCCGGGAAGGAGCGCGGCGTCAGCGTCTTCGACAGATACATGGCGATCTGGCGCGGCTTGACGATGACGCGGGTGCGACGGTTGGAGACCAGCTCCTGGCGCGAGACGTTGTAGTGGCGAGCGACGACGCGCTGGATATCCTCGATGCGCACGCGCTTCGGCTCGGAGCCGACCAGATGCGCCAAAAGCTCGTCCACCCGCTCCATGGACAGGTTCGGCTCGAAGGAGCGGCGGAAGATCAGCTGGTTGAAGGCGCCTTCCAGCTCGCGGCCGCTGGCGGTGACGGTGCGCGCCACATGCGTCATGATCTCCTCGGAGATATCGACGGACGGGTCGTCCTGGCGCAGCACGGTGAGGCGCTGGCGCAGCATTTCCAGGCGCATATCGAAGTCCGGCGCGTCGAGTTCGATGGCGACGCCGCCCTGCAGGCGCGAACGCACCCGCGGATCGAGCGATTCCAGTTCCCACGGCGCGCGGTCGGCGGCCACCACCACCTGCTTGGCGCTATCGAGCAACATGTTGAGAAGATGGCAGAATTCGTGCTGGATCATCTTGCCCTGCAGGAACTGCATGTCGTCGATGATCAGAAGGTCGATGTTGCGCAGCGAATCCTTCAGCGTCAGCGCGTCGTTGTCGCGGATGGCGGTGGCGAAACGCCACATGAAATATTCGGCCGTCAGATAGACGACGCGCGGCGTGCGCTGGCTCTGGATCGCCGCATTGGCGACGGCCTGCAGCAGGTGCGTCTTGCCCAGTCCCACCGTCGAATGGATGAACAGCGGATTGAAGCGCACCGCGCCCGGGCCGGCTTCCGCAATCGTCTTGGCGGCGGCGAGCGCCACGCGGTTCGACGAGCCCTCGACGAAGGTCGCGAAGGTGTAGCGGGAATCGAGCGGCGAGCCAAACAGCGGACTGTTGCTGCTGACCGGCGGCTGCGGGCGCTGCGGCACGCTGGCCGAAACGGCCTGGCCGACCGATTGCGGCGCGCTGCGGCGCAAGGGCGTCACAGCCTGCGGCGCGGGCGGATCGCCGGCCGGCGTTGCTTCCTCGGCGGCGGCCGGGCGGACGCTGCGGGTCGCGGTGCGGACCAGAATTTCCACCTTGAGGATCTCGGCGTCTTCCGCCTGGAAGATGCCGGTGATCAGGTCGATATAGCGGTTGTTGATCCAGGATTTGAGGAACGTCGTCGGCACCGTCAGCCGCACCACGCTTTTCGATACCGAATGGAGCTTGAGGCGAGCAAACCAGCTCGCATAGACGTCCTGCCCCACCTGGGCCTTCAAACGTGCGCTGAATCGTTCAAACAATGCGTCCGGCTTCATGTCCCGCCTTTCATTCGCAGTATCGCAGGCAGCCCCGAACGCCTCCGATGCCTTGTCCCCGTTTTCCAAAGCACCGGTCGCCATCATATTCATTTGCATTTCGCCGCCTTCCAGAGTCCCATCGGGCGATTGCGATCATCGCCCGGTCACTATTCTTGTTCTGTCATGCCCCGGCGCAAGGTGGCCGGGACAGCTCAGGCTTCGGAGCGCCGGGCCGCAAGAAAGCGAACCGCGTCTCCACGAAGTCGGTTCATCCGACTTCGCCTGCGGCCGAAGCCGCGTCATCCGATCCCCATCCTCGTTCCTGGCGATCGAACCTCTTTCCCTCTCCTGCCGTCTCCTTGTCACCCGATGCCGGGCGCCGCAGCCACGCGCCGCCCAACAACCAGAGCGCGCAGAAAGCCATCTGCGAAATCAGGATTTTTCCGCATGGGCCTGTCTGCCGATCTTTGAAAATACGGAACGGAACCGATCCGCAGCAGGAGACAATACCATCCTCTCGCCGGTCGGGCGTTGCAATGTCGCCATACTGGAAAGGTGGTGTCCGCGCCCCCTGTTGAAAGGCATTTAGTCAGGATCAAATGGCAAGATCAATGATGAATTTTGCACGAAAAGAAGACGGGGCCATTGACTCCGGAGGCGCATTTTGACCGTCACAAAGCCCGTCATAAAGAATCGCTTTTGAATCAAGGGGATTCAAAAAAGCCGTTTTTGCCGGTGGCCGAAAAACAAAAAAAATAAAAAAGTTCTTGACTCGTCAAGGGGGCCGGGCGGCGCGGCAAGAGTCTCACAAAGGCGCAAAGACCTCGTGTAACCATTTGAAATTAAACAAATTTTTCTGTCACCATCCTGTCACCCCACTGACATCTTGATGCCGTGCGCTCGCTTGAGGGTGTCTGGACGAATATCCAGAATCCGAAAAGCCCGGCCATAGGCCGGGCTTCTCATAACCGTCAAATTTCGGCTTTTATCAGGCGTTCAGAGCCTTCACGCGGTTCGCCAGACGCGAGACCTTGCGCGATGCGGTGTTGCGGTGCAACACGCCCTTGGTCGCGGCGCGCTGCAGTTCCGGCTGGGCGGCCTGGAGAGCGGCCTGGGCCTGGGCGGCGTCGCCGGAAGCGATGGCTTCCTCGACCTTGCGGATGAAGTTGCGGACCCGCGAGCGGCGCGACTTGTTGATCTCGGTGCGGCGAGCGATCTTGCGGGTCGCCTTCTTCGCCGAAGTTGTATTGGCCATAGATGCCTCTCTTCGAATTCGAACCAAACTCCGCCATTGCCGCCCGGTCGTTGCGACCTATCGTTTCAGCCATGCGGGAGCATTTTTGGAAAACCGTCATAAGCTTTCCGAACTGTGGCCGGGCATATAACGCGAATGCCGGGCGGCGTCAACGCGCATTTTCCCGGATTCCGATTCCTTTTCAATCGCTCGGCCTTCCCGCTTAATGCTGGCAGGCAGCGCAGAAGAAGGTGGACCGCCCCGCCTGCACGATGCGCTCGACGTGACCGGCGCAGCCGGGCGTGGCGCAGGCGCTCCCCTCACGGTCGTAGACCGAGAAGGAATGCTGGAAATAGCCAAGAGAACCATCCGTCTGAATATGGTCGCGCAAGGACGAGCCGCCTGCGGCGATCGCATCCGATATCACCGCCCGGATCGCCTCGTTCAGCAAAACCAACTCGGCGGACGGTTTGCCGTCGCCAAGCACGATGCTGCCGGCGGCGCGACGCGGATCGAGATGGGCGCGCCAAAGGGCTTCGCAGACATAGATATTGCCGAGTCCGGCAATGTTGCGCTGGTCGAGAAGCGCGCTTTTCAGCGGCTGGCTCTTTTTCGCGAAACGTCCGGCAAGATGGGCCGCGTCGAGGCTGTTGCCGGTCGGCTCCGGCCCAAGGCCGGCAATGCCGGGATAGCGGTCGAGATCGGCGCGCGCCGTCAGTTGCAGGAAACCGAAGCGGCGTGGGTCGTTATAGACGACGCGCACACGGCCAGCGGCGCCGTCGAGATGGAAGACGGCATGGTCGTGCTTTTCATCCTTGCCGCGCGGATGGTGGAAATCGCCCGGCGTCTGCGCCTCGCCCGCCCCCTCCTCGATGCGGAAGGAGCCGGACATGCCGAGATGGGCGACGATGACGGCGCCGTCATCCAGTTCGATCAGCAGATATTTGGCCCGGCGCGACAAGGACGAGATCGTCCGGCCCTCGACTTTAGCCGCAAAATCTTCGGGGAAGGGAAAGCGCAGATCCGGGCGACGCAGTTCCAGTCTTGCGATGCGCGCGCCTTCCATGACAGGCGATAGCCCGCGACGAACTGTCTCCACCTCTGGCAATTCGGGCATAGGTGTCCAACTTCCTGTTTCAAGCGCCGGGAATGTGCGATATAGACCGGCGCCGGATCGCCGTCCTCCCGTTCCTGTCGCAGATAGGTCGGAAACGGCGGTTTTCCAAGGATTTCCTGTCCGCAGTCGATGGAGTGACCCCATGGCCGATAGCCGCACCACCGCCGAAGGAGGCATGTCGACCTCCTATGGTTTCCGCGAGGTCGCGGAAGGCGAAAAGCAGGGCATGGTCAACGAGGTCTTCCACAAGGTCGCCAAGCGCTACGACATCATGAACGACGTGATGTCGGCCGGGCTGCACCGCGCCTGGAAGGATGCGATGATCGCGGCGCTCAATCCGCGCAAGGATCCCGATTACAAGGTTCTGGACGTCGCCGGCGGCACCGGCGACATCGCCTTCCGCATCATCGAGGCCTCGGGCCGGCAAGCCCATGCCACCGTGCTCGACATCAACGGCTCGATGCTATCAGTCGGCGCCGAGCGCGCCGCCAAGCGCAAGCTTTCCGACAACCTGACCTTCGTCGAGGCCAATGCCGAGGAACTGCCGTTCGAGCCCGGCACCTTCGATGCCTATACCATCGCCTTCGGCATCCGCAACGTGCCGCACATCGACGTGGCGCTGAAGGAGGCCTACCGCGTGCTGAAGCGCGGCGGGCGTCTCCTGGTGCTGGAATTCTCCGAAGTCGACATGCCCCTTCTGGACCGCATCTATGACGAATGGTCGTTCAAGGCGATCCCGCAATTCGGCAAGATGATCACCGGCGATGCCGAGCCCTATCAATATCTGGTCGAATCGATCCGCAAATTCCCCAACCAGTCGGATTTCGCCGCGATGATCCGCGATGCCGGCTTTTCGCGCGTCACCTTCACCAATTATACCGGCGGCATCGCCGCGCTGCATTCCGGCTGGAAGCTCTGACAGGCATGAGCACGCTTGGAGCTTATTTCCAGCTTGCCCGCGTCGGCTGGGTCCTGGTGCGCGAGGGCGTCGTCGAAGCCCTGCCCTCCGAAGGCCTGCCGCCGGGGGCGGCCATGGCCAAGTCGCTGCTCGGGCTGTTCGCCCGCAGGCGCGCCTCGGACGATCGCTCCGACCGGCTGGCGCGCGCCGTGGCGCGGCTCGGCCCGTCCTATGTCAAGATGGGGCAGTTCCTCGCCACCCGGCCTGACGTCGTCGGCACGGAATTCGCAGACGACCTGGCGCAGTTGCAGGACCGGATGGATTTCTTCCCCGTCTCGTCCGCGAAAGCCTCGGTGCAGGGTTCGCTCGGTCGTCCCATCGAGGAACTCTACAGCCGTTTCGACGATCCGATCGCCGCCGCCTCGATCGCCCAGGTGCATCCGGGCGAGGTGATGACGCCGTCGGGGCCGCGGAAGGTGGCGATCAAAGTGGTGCGTCCTGGCGTGCGCCAGCGCTTCGCCCATGACCTGCAGGCGATGTATCTCGTCGCGCATCTCCAGGAGCGGCTTATGCCTTCCGCGCGACGCCTCCGCCCCGTGGAGGTGACGCGCACGCTGGAGCAGACCACAAAGGTGGAGATGGATCTCAGGCTGGAAGCGGCCGCGCTCTCCGAAATCGCGGAAAATACCAAGGACGACCCCGGCTTCCGGGTGCCGAAGGTGGATTGGGAAAGAACCGGCCGCGACGTCATCACCATGGAATGGATCGACGGCATCAAGATGTCGCATGTCGAGGCGCTGAGTGCTGCCGGCCACGATCTGAACCTGCTGGCCGACCGGCTGATCCAGTCCTTCCTGCGCCATACCTTGCGCGACGGCTTTTTCCATGCCGACATGCATCCCGGCAATCTCTTCGTCGATGCGGCAGGCGATATCGTCGCGGTCGACATGGGCATCGTCGGCCGGCTCGGCAAGAAGGAACGGCGGTTCCTGGCCGAGATCCTCTATGGTTTCATCACCCGCGATTACATGCGGGTGGCGGAGGTGCATTTCGAGGCGGGCTATGTGCCGGCCCATCATGATGTGGCGAGCTTCGCCCAGGCGATCCGCGCCATCGGCGAGCCGATCCACGGCCAGCCGGCCGAAACCATTTCCATGGGCAAGCTGCTGACGCTGCTGTTCGAAGTCACCGAACTCTTCGACATGCAGACACGGCCTGAACTGGTCATGCTGCAGAAAACCATGGTGGTGGTCGAAGGCGTCGCGCGCATCCTCAACCCGCGCTTCAACATGTGGAAGGCGTCGGAGCCGGTGGTCGGTGAGTGGATCCGCACCAATCTCGGGCCGCAACGCATCCTCGTCGATGTCCGCGACGGGCTGAAGGCCGCCTTCAAGCTGGCCGAGGCCGCCCCCGAGATCGTTGCCAAGACTGAGAAATTTTCCCGCGAAATCACTGCGATGAGCGAGAACGGCCTGCGGTTCGACGCGGCGACCGCCGAGGCCATCGGCAAGTCCGAGGCACGCCATGGCCGTTCCGGACGCGTCGCGCTCTGGGTCATCGCGGCGGCGCTGATCTACATCGCCATATACATTTAACGTAGGATATTACTTACGCAACAAGGCCAGCACCTGGCGCTGGATACTGTCGCCGGCGCGGCCACGCGGCCAGGCGATCCATAGCGGCAGGGAAAAATCAGACCCCAGTTCCAGCCGGGCGACGGCCGGATCGAGCGCGGCCAGCGACGCCCCGGGCAGGACCGAGACGAAACGGTGACGGGTGACGAGTTTCAGGATCACCGGGATGGAATCGACCTCGACGATTTCGGGCGCACGCCGCCCATCCCTCCCGAAAAGCGCTTCCAGCAGCGGATCGATCTTCTGGCGCAAGCCGCTGCGCGGGCTCGGCAGCGCGATGGGATGCGTCGCCAGCAATGTCGCCAGACCGGCGCGGTCGTCGCCGGAAAGGTCTTTCAACTGATCTGCAGGCCCGACCAGCGTCAGCGGCGAGACAGAGATCAGATGCCCCTCCAGATCCTCCGGCAGGCGCTCGACATCGAGGAAGACGACGTCGAACAGGCCGCGCTTGAGGCTGGTCAGCAATTCTTCGGCGATCATGGAGCCGATGAAGATCGGCTGGCGCGGATGGCGGCTTCGCCAATTGGCGGCGAGGTCCGCCAGCAGGTCGGCGATACGGCTTTCCGGGCCCAGCGGCACGACCGAGCCGATACGCACCACCGTTTCGGTGCGCCGGAAACGATCCGAGGCGGCATCGGCGATCTCGCGCCACAGGGTTTCGATCTGGCGGATGCGCTCCACCGCTGCGACGCCCGCCGGCGTCAGCCGGGCGCCATCGCGGCCGCGCTCGAAAATGGCGTAGCCGAGCACTCCCTCGACATGGGCGATCTGGCGGGTCAGTTGCGGCTGGCCGAGGCCCATTTCGCGGGCTGCCGCGCGAATGCTGCCGCTGCGGGCCACTTGGTTCAGCCGCGACAGGGCTTCGAGACTGACCGCAGCCGGTGACAACCGCTGCTCTCCACCTCGGTAAAGGCCAAGCGACAGGCCACAGAGCGCCTCGATGCGCGGCAGCAGGCGCGCGCCCTCCAGCGTCAGCATCAGCGACGAGCCGGTGCGGCGTACGAGTTCCACCGCCAGCGCCGCCTCCAACCGCGCGACGGCTGCGGCGACCGTGGCGGCCGGGCGCTCCAGCGCGCGCGCGGCGGCGCGGATGCTGCCGAGCCGCAGCACCGCATCCGAGAGGATCAGCGTCGCGGTATCCATGGCCTCGCCGTTCGAAAACATCGTCTGTACATGAATTGGGATATCCCATAATCCGCGATGGTCCAATAGTCTTGGCACCTAAGGAGAATGCGTCATGACCGGTCCCCGCGCCTCGCTCGAACTGACAGGACAGCCGCTCGGCTTCGCCGAACTGGCCGAAATCGGCGCAGGTCGGTTGCAGCCGGTCGCCAGCCCTGCCGGCATGGCACGGGTGGAGCTGGCGCGCGGTGTGCTGGAGGATGCCATCGGCCGAGGCGTGCCCGTCTATGGCGCGACGACCGGCGTTGGCGCGATGAAGGATGTCGCCTGGTCGCCCGACGAGCTCGACGCCTTCAATCTCGGTCTGGTCCGCGCCCATCATTTCGGCACCGGCTCGCCCTTCCCCTGCTCCGTTGTGCGCAATGCCATGGCGATCCGCGTCAACACGGCGCTGACCGGTTATGTCGGCTGCACGCCGGAACTGGTGCAGGCTTATCTCGACCTTCTCAACGCCGATGTCATTCCCGTGGTGCGCCGCACCGGCTCGATCGGATGCGCCGATATCGGGCTGATGGGCCAGATCGGCGCGGTGCTGACCGGCGTCGGCGAGGCCCGCTACAGGGGCGAGCGCATGTCGGCGGAGCAAGCCTTCGCCCGCGCAGGCCTTGCCCCGATGCGCATGGCACCACGTGACAGCCTTGCCTCGCTCAGCGTCAATTCCGTCAGCTTCGCCGCCGCAGCCGAAGCGACCCGCAACGCCGCCGGCGCCATCAGGCTGATGCTGGCGACGGCGCTGATGACCGGCGGCGCGCTCGGCGCCTCGCGCGATCCCTGGTCGGCGGTCGTGCATGTCGGCACGCCGCGCGAAGCGTTGATCGGCGCCTGGCTCTGCCGCGCCGCGGAGGACTGGAACTGGCCGGTTGCCACCCATATCCAGGATCCCCTGAGCCTGCGCATGATCGCGCAGGTTTTTGGCGCGGTGTTCGAAAGCCTGCTCACCACCGGCCACAAGATCCTCGCCGCCACCGGCCGCTCGGACGACAATCCGGTCGTGGTCGACGGACGCGTTTTGACCTCCGGCGGCTCGCTGCCGCTCGACGTCACCATCCTGCTCGAAGCGGCGGCGATCTGCATGGCGCATGCGGCGCGCAACTCCTTCAACCGCTGCGTCCTGCTCGGTAACGGCCAGCGGCGCGGCCTGCCGGTCAATCTGGTGCCGGAAGGGCGCATCGCCACCGGCTTCGGCCCGATCATCAAGCTTGCCGGCGAAATCTTTTCGCGCGTTTTGTCGATGTCCAATCCGGTCTCGGCGCAGTCGCTGGTGGTTGCTGGCGGCATGGAGGACGAGGCGGCCTTCCTCCCGCTGGTCATCGAGCGTTTCGACCGGCAGATGGAAGCGGTCAAGCGTCTGGCGGCGCTTGAAGCGCTGCTGGCCGCGCAAGCCATCGACATCCTTGGCGACGAGCCCGGCGGCGTGCCGAAAATGCTCTACGACATCGTGCGCAAGCACGCCGCCTTCTACACCGTCGACCGGCCGCTTTCGGCCGAGGTCGAGGCGATCGAGGAGGAACTGTCCTCCGAGGCCGTCATCGGCGAGATCGCCGCGCAGGTGCCGATCGCCTCCATCGACGATTTCTTCGCCTTCGGCCCGCGCGCCCGGCTGCAAAGCGGCCAGGCGCTGGAGGCCATCCATTCCAACCGACAAGCGGGAAGCAGAAACCATGGCTGATTTCGATCTGGTGCTCAAGGGAACCGTGGTCACGCCGCAGCGCGTGATCGAGGCCGGCCATGTGGCGGTGCGCGACGGCAAGGTCGTGCAGATCGGGCAAGGTGCCGCCCCCGCCGCGAAGGAGCGCCACGATCTGGGAAAAGCCTTGATCCTGCCCGGCGCCATCGATGCGCAGGTGCATTCGCTGTCGCAGAAGAACCAGGAAGATTTCATCTGGTCGACGCGCTCGGCGGCGGCCGGCGGCGTCACCACCATCGTCGACATGCCCTATGACGAGGGCAATCTCGTCTGCTCGGCTGAGGCCGTCGCCCGCAAGGTCGCCCATGCCAGGGCCCAGGCCCGCGTCGATTTCGCCCTTTACGGCACTGTCGACCCCGAGGAAGGCCCTGCGCGCATCGCCGAAATGGTCGAAGCCGGCGTCGCCGCCTTCAAGTTCTCGACCTTCGGCACCGATCCGAAACGCTTTCCGCGCATTCCGCCCGCCCTGCTGCAGGCCTGCTTCGCGGCGATTGCCCCGACCGGGCTGACGGCCGGCGTCCATAACGAGGACGACGAGGCGGTGCAGAGCTACATGGCGGCGGTGAAGGCATCCGGCATTTCCGATTGGCGCGCCCATGGCCTGTCGCGACCGCCGATCACCGAGCTGCTGGCCATGCACACCATCTTCGAGACCGGCGCCGATACGGGTTGCCCCTCGCATGTGGTGCATTGCTCGCTGGGGCGCGGCTACGACATCGCCGCCGCCTATCGCCGCGACGGTTTCGAAGCGACGGTGGAATGCTGCATCCACTATTTGACGCTGGACGAGGAAAATGACGTGCGCCGTCTCGGCGGCAAGGCCAAGATCAACCCGCCGATCCGCCCGCGCGCCGAGGTGGAAAGCCTGTGGCGCAAGATCACCGAAGGCAAGGTCTGGCTGGTTTCCACCGACCATGTGAGCTGGTCCGAGGAGCGCAAGACCAAGGAGGACATGCTCGCCAATTCCTCCGGCGTGCCGGGGCTGGAAGTGATGGTGCCGCTGTTCGTCAAGGGCGCGCTGGAACGCGGCGTGCCGCTGACCTGGGCGGCGAAGCTGATGGCCGAGAACCCGGCCAGACATTTCCGCCTCGACCATGTGAAGGGCGCGCTCACCCCCGGCCGCGACGCCGACATCACCGTGCTGACCCCGGAGGAAACGGTCTACGACGCCAGTGCCAGCGGCCACAACATCGTCGGCTGGAGCCCCTATAACGGCATCCGCCTGCCCTGGCGCGTCGCCGCCACCTATCTGCGCGGCCAACCGGTCTTCGACGGCAAGAACGTTGTCGCCGAGCCCGGCACCGGCGCCTTCGTGCGCCCGCCGCTGATGCGGGTGCTGTCGGCATGACCGCGCGCAACCTGCCGGTCGATGCCGCCCGCATCGCTGCCGATATCGAAGCACTGGCCGAGATCACCGAGCCCGGCCGACCCTATACACGCCGCGCCTTTTCGCCGTTGTTTCTGAAGGGTCGCGCTTACATCGAAGCGCGGATGAAGGCGGCGGGACTTGAGACCCGCATCGATGCCGGCGGCAACCTGATCGGCCGGCGCCCCGGTAAAAACCCGGCGCGCGGCACGATCATGCTCGGCTCGCATTCCGACACCGTGCCGGATGGCGGCCGTTTCGACGGAATCGCTGGCGTCATCGCAGCGCTGGAAGTGGCGCGTTCGCTTGCGGATCAGGGAATAACGCTCGAACACGATCTGGAAATCGCCGATTTCCTTGCCGAGGAAGTCTCGATCTTCGGCGTCTCCTGCATCGGCAGCCGCGGCATGACCGGGCAATTGCCCGACGCCTGGCTGGCACGCCAGCAGGACGGCCGCACGCTGCATCAGGCGATTATCGACATGGGCGGCGATGCCAACGTGCTGGCGCAGCAATCGCGTCCCGATCTCGCCGGCTTCCTCGAATTGCATATCGAACAGGGGCCGATCCTAGAAAACGAACGCCGCGATATCGGCGTCGTCACCGCCATTGCCGGCATCACCCGCATCGAGGTGATCGTCGAAGGCCGCGCCGACCATGCCGGCACCACGCCGATGGGTGCCCGCGCCGATGCGCTGGTCGCCGCCTCGCAGCTGGTGCTCGACATTCGCCATGCGGCAAGCGAGTTGTCAGCGCAAAGCAAAGGCCATTTCACGGCCACGGTCGGCGAATTCTCCATCGAGCCGAATGCCGCCAATGTCGTGCCCTCACGGGTGCGGCTGCTGATCGATGCCCGCGCCGAACTGCGTCAGGACATGCTGGCCTTCCAGAGCTGGCTGGCCGCTACCGCCGAAAAGCTGGCGGGCGCGCAGGGCGTGACCATCGCAGCACCCGTGACGATTTCCGACAATATGCCGACACCCGGCCATGCCGGCCTGCTCGACATTCTCGACAAGGCGGCGGAGGCGGTCGGGGCCACGCATCGGCGCATGGCCTCGGGCGCCGGCCATGACACGGCCTGGATCGCCAAGGTCGCGCCGGCGGCGATGATCTTCGTGCCCTGCAGGCAAGGCCGCAGCCACTCCGCCGACGAATGGGCCGAAAACGACGATATCGCGCTCGGCGCCGGCGTCCTGCTGCACGCCACGCTCGCCATGGATGAAGCACTGCCGCTGACGGCAGATTGAAACGGATCAGGGAGACAGACCGATGGGACGCATACTGGTTGAGAAGGATGTCGAGGCGGCCGTCAAGGGCGGGTCCGTCTATGCCGCCGGCGGCGGCGGCTGGGCCGATCATGGCCGCATGCTGGGCTATGCCGCCGTTGCCATCGGCAAGCCGGAACTCGTCTCCATCGACGAACTCGACGACAGTGACTGGATCGCCACCGCCGCTGCCATCGGCGCGCCGGCCTCGACCACCCCTTGGGAAATGCGCGGCGTCGATTACGTCAAGGCGGTGCAGCTTCTGCAGGAGGCGCTGGGCGAAAAGCTCGCCGGCCTGATCATCGGCCAGAACGGCCGTTCCTCTACCCTCAATGCCTGGCTGCCCTCGGCGATCCTCGGCACCAAGGTGGTGGATGCGGTGGGCGATATCCGCGCCCATCCGACCGGCGACATGGGTTCCATCGGCATGGCGGGTTCGCCCGATCCGATGATCCAGACGGCCGTCGGCGGAAACCGCGACGAGAACCGCTATATCGAGCTGGTGGTCAAGGGCGCGACGGCAAAAGTCTCGCCGGTGCTGCGCGCCGCTTCCGACCAGTCCGGCGGCTTCATCGCCTCCTGCCGCAATCCGCTGCGAGCCTCCTATGTGCGCACCCATGCCGCGCTTGGCGGCATCTCCATGGCGCTGACGCTCGGCGAAGCGATCATCGCTGCCGAAAGCAAGGGCGCGAGCGCGATCATCGACGCCATCTGCAAGACGACCGGCGGCGTCATCCTCGCCGAAGGCACGATCACCAAAAAGGATGTGGTCTATACCAAGGAAGCCTTCGATATCGGCACCGTCACCATCGGCAGCGGCGACAAGGCCGCCGTGCTGCATGTGATGAACGAATACATGGCGGTCGAGGATGCCGGCGGCGCCCGCATCGCCACCTTCCCCTCCGTGATCACCACGCTGTCGGCCGAAGGCGAGCCGCTGTCGGTCGGGCAGTTGCATGAGGGCATGCAGGTGCATGTGCTGCATGTGCCCAAGGAGATCATCCCGCTCTCGGCCAGCGTGCTCGATCCGAGCGTCTATCCGGCGGTCGAAAAGGCCATGGGCATCGAGATCGCGAAATACGTATTCGGCGCGTAATCGCCGACGAAGAGACGCTGACGTCGCATCGCGGCTCTGCCCCTCACCCTGACATTCTCCCCGCAAGCGGGGAGAATGAAGCTGCCCCACCCAACGCGCGCGCGGGCGGGGGCGGTGCGGCAGATCCCTCCTCCCCGTCAAAACGGGGAGAAGGTGCCGGCAGGCGGATGAGGGGCAATCGCTGACGCACCAACCCCCAAGAGGACACCACCATGCCCAAGCCCAATCCGCGTCATCCGAATTTCCCCATTCCCGGCGGGCCGGCCTTGCGGGCCAAGGGGTGGCGGCAGGAGGCGCTGCTGCGCCTTCTCGAAAACGTGCTCTGCGTCGGCGAAGACCCGGACAATCTCGTCGTCTATGCGGCGCTCGGCAAGGCGGCGCGCAACTGGCCGGCGCATCGCGGCATCGTCAAGGCGCTGATCGAGATGGATGAGGACCAGACGCTGATCGTCCAGTCCGGCAAGCCCATCGGCCTCGTCAAGACCCATGCCAAGGCGCCGCTGGTCATCATGGCCAATTGCAATATCGTCGGCCAATGGGCGAAGGCCGAATATTTTTATGAGCTGCAGCGCAAGGGTCTGATCTGCTGGGGCGGGCTGACGGCCGGGGCGTGGCAATATATCGGCAGCCAGGGTGTCATCCAGGGCACCTACGAGATCTTCATGCGCATCGCCGAAAAACGCTTCGGCGGCGAGCTTGCCGGGCGCTTCATCCTCACCGCCGGCCTCGGCGGCATGGGCGGGGCGCAGCCGCTGGCCGGCCGCATGGCGGGCGCGGCGATCCTCTGCGTCGATATCGATCCGGCCCGCGCCGAGGCGCGCAAGAAGATCGGCTATCTCGAAGAGATCGCCCCCGATCTCGATGCAGCGCTGGCGATGATCGACAAGGCAGTGCAGGAAAAGCGGGCGCTTTCGGTCGGCCTTGTCGGCAATGCCGCCGAAATCTATCCCGAGATCGCCCGGCGCGGCATCGTGCCGGATATCGTCACCGACCAGACTTCGGCGCATGACCTCGTCTATGGCTATGTGCCGAAGGGCATGGGCCTTGCCGAAGTGCGCTCGCTGCGCGAGGACGGGCAGGGCCAGCTGATGGCCGCCAGCCGCGCCTCGATCGTCGAGCATGTGCAGGCGATGCTGGATTTCCAGAAACGCGGCGCGGAAGTCTTCGACAACGGCAACCTGATCCGCACCCAGGCGCGCGAAGGCGGCGTCGCCAATGCCTTCGACATCCCGATCTTCACCGAAGCCTATCTGCGCCCGCTGTTCTGCCGCGCCATCGGCCCGTTCCGCTGGATGGCGCTGTCGGGCGAGGAAAGCGACATCGCCCGTATCGACGACCTGCTGCTGGACATGTTCCCGGACAACCGCATCGTCACCAACTGGATCCATCTCGCCCGCCAGCACATCCCCTTCGAGGGCCTGCCGGCGCGCATCGCCTGGCTGGGGCATGGGGAGCGCACGGCGCTGGCCCGCGCCGTCAACCGGCTGGTGGGTGAGGGCGCGCTGAAAGGCCCCATCGCCTTTTCCCGCGACCATCTCGACGCCGGCGCCATGGCGCATCCCAACATCATGACCGAGGGCATGAAGGACGGCTCCGACGCCATCGCCGACTGGCCGCTGATCGATGCGATGATGCTGTGCTCGTCGATGGCCGATCTCGTCGTCGTCCATTCCGGCGGCGGCGGCTATGCCGGCTTCATGACCAGCTGCGGCGTCACCGTCGTCGCCGATGGGACGGATGCGGCGGACGAACGGCTCGACCATGCGCTGACCAACGACACCGCGCTCGGCGTCATGCGCTATGCCGATGCGGGTTATGAGGAGGCACTGGACGAGGTGGAGAAGAAGGATATTCCCTACATCCGTTAAGCTGATGCTTGCGAAGCCCCTCATCCGGTCTGTCGGCCATCGTCTCCCCGAGGAGATAAGGGAGAGGAGCAGCTTGTCCAGTTACATTCTCTTCCGGCGAAGAGAAGAAGCGGCGTTGCGCCAAACCATCTTCTCCGCTCAAGGACAGATGAGGGTGAGCAACCGCAAGGCCGGGAAAGCGTCTGCTTACTGGTTCGACGCGACGATCCGGTTGGAGATCTCGATGAGATTGCCGTCGGGATCGCGGATATAGACCGAGCGGATCGCTCCCGTCGCGCCGGTGCGTGGCGCGGGACCTTCGACGATGGGCACACCCATGCGGGCGAGATGGGCGATGACGTCGGAGAGCGGCGTTGCCGCGAGGAAGCAAAGGTCGGCAGAGCCCGGCGTGGCAAGGCGGGCTTTCGGCTCGAATTCGCGGCCGCGCTCATGCAGGTTGATCTTCTGGTTGCCGAATTTCAGCGCCTTGCGCCCCTGCGCGAAGACATCCACCGTCATGCCCAGCACTTCGTTATAGAAATCGCAGGTCGCCTCGATGCTGGCCACGGTCAGCACCAGATGGTCGAGATGGTCGATACGGATCATGCGGGCTCCTCCTGCCGGAGGATGGGCCGATTCGCGGGCGCGCGGCAAGCGCCGCAACACCCGCGAAAAGTTCAGACTTTCTCGCAGAAGGCGATGCGGTTGTTGAACGGATCGGTCACCGTCATCTCCAGCCCCCAGGGGGCCTCCTCGACGCCGGGCTTCATGTAGCGGTAATCTTTGCCGATCAACTCTTCGCGGAAGGCGCGTACTCCGGTCATCCAGACGAAGGCCTTGGCGCCGGGCGAGGCATCGCCCGCATGTTCCGAAAGGTGCAGGATCATGCCGCTGCGCGACACCTGGCAATAGAGCGGGAAATTATCGCCGAAACGATGTTCCCAATCGACGCTGAACCCCAAAAAATCGCGGTAGAATTCCATGGCCTTCTCGACTGAGAAGATGCGGAAGATCGGGATGGGCGGGGTGATCGTCACCGCGTCCTGCGGCGCGGCCACTTGCGCCGCATCGATGCGGGCGGAGAGAATATTCCACTGTTCGCAGCCGAACTGGTCGGCGACGATCTCAAGGGCTTCGGAATGGCTGATCGCCACGTCGCGGGCGGCAAAAGCCTGCCGCAACACCCTAGCCATGAGTTTGGCATCGCGAAAATCGCGCATGGTTCATCCTTCGCTGGCGGTAAACGGAACCGATCAGTGCCCGCATTGCTGACCCGCTTACCATCGTTGGCCGAAAGGCGAGGATGACAGGGCGCAAAAATCTGGATGCATTCACCATGACGCCGAAACGTCGCGGGACAGCAGGCTGCATCCGGCCGGGATAAAATCTAGCCGGATGCCAGCCTCAGCGCAAGTCTCAGCGTTTGCCGGCGATGATCTCGCGGAGAACCACCCCGAAGCGTTTCGCCTCTTCCGGCGTGTTGTAATGCACCATGGAGATGCGCAGCGCGCCCTCCTCCATGGTCAGGCCGAGCCGCTTCATCAGGCGCGGCGCGAACATGTGGCCGTCGCGCAGGCCGATGCCGGCCTCGCCCATCTTGCGGGCAATGACCTGCGGCGAATGGCCGGGAATAGAAAAACAGATAGTCGGCACCCGGCCGGAAACCTTTTCATCCTCGGAAATGCCGTAGATCACGGCGCCGTTGGCCCTGAGTTCCGAAAGCAGGGCCTTGGACAATTCCATTTCGTATGCGCGAATGGCGCCCATCGCGGCGGCAAGAACAGCGCGGCGGGAATTGGCTTCGGGCAAGAAACGCCGGCCGAGCGCTTCGAGGTAGTTGACGGCGGCATTCATGCCGGCGACGTTTTCATAGGTGAAGGTGCCGACCTCGATCTTGTAGGGCGGCACATCGGGAATGAAATCCTCCTTGAAGGTCGGCAGCCTGACCAGCGCCTCATAGCGCCCCCAGAGAAAACCCATATGCGGCGAGAAATTCTTGTAGCCGGAGCAGACGAGATAGTCGCAATCCCAAGCCTGCACGTCGATCAGCCCATGTGGACCGTAATGCACGCAATCGAGAAACACTTCCGCGCCCGCCGCATGCGCAATGCGCCCGACGCTCGCCACATCGACGATGGTGCCGATCGAATGGGCGGTGACCGTGCAGGCGACGAGGCGGGTGCGATCGTTGACGAGCGGCTTCAGATCCTCAGGATTCAGCGTGCCGTCCTCGCGCATCCGCCACCAGACGATTTTCGCGCCGTCCGCCTCCAGCGCCGTCCAGGTGGCGATGTTGGCGTCGTGATCCATGTCGGTGATGACGATCTCGTTGCGCTCGCCGAGCATCTTGGCAATGCCGAGGCTGACGAGGCGGATGAAGGAGGTGGCGTTCAGCCCGAAGGAGATTTCCTCTGGCCGATAGGCGTTGACCAGCATGGCGACGGTTTCGCGCGCCGCCGCCAGATTGCGGTCGACGCCCTGGCTATGGGCATAATGGGCCATGCGCTGGACATTGTAGTCGACGAGGTGGTTCGCCACCGCATCCACCACCGCCTGCGGCACCTGCGCGCCGCCGGCATTGTCGAGAAAGATGAAATCGCCGGCCTTTTGCAGCGCCGGAAACATTTTCCGGATCTCATGAACGGGAAAGTCGCGCATTCTGGATTGCTCCCCTGTCGTTTGCCCCATCCGATCACAGGTTATTTTAAAGTTCAAGCATCTTGCGAACGATTGCATCAAGACGTTGAAATGCCTAGTTTCGCGACCGGTACTATCGAGGAGGAAAGATCATGCTATCCGGCAAACGCATCCTGCTGATCATTTCGGGCGGCATAGCCGCCTATAAGAGCCTCGACCTCATCCGCCGCCTGCGCGAACGGGGTGCGGCCGTGCGGCCGGTGATGACGGCGGGGGCGCAGCAGTTCGTGACGCCGCTGGCGGTCGGGGCGCTGGCGGCCGATCATGTGTTTACCGAGATTTTCTCGCGCGAGGATGAGCAGGATGTCGGCCATATCAGGCTGGCGCGCGATTGCGACCTGGTGCTCGTCGCGCCAGCCACCGCCGACCTGATGGCGAAGATGGCCAACGGGCTGGCCGACGACCTCGCCTCCACGGTGCTGCTCGCAACCGACCGGCCGGTTCTCGTGGCACCTGCCATGAACCCGGTCATGTGGTCGGCCGCAGCGACGCGGCGCAATGTCGAGCAGCTGAAGGCGGACGGCATCCGCTTCATCGGCCCTGCTGCCGGCGAGATGGCCGAAAGCGGCGAGGCGGGGGTGGGTCGAATGGCCGAGCCGCTGGATATCGTCGCATCCGTGGAACGTCTGCTGGACAATGGGCCAAAGCCGCTGGCGGGCCGCACCGCCATCGTCACCTCGGGTCCGACGCACGAGCCGATCGACCCGGTGCGCTACATCGCCAACCGCTCTTCCGGCCGCCAGGGCCATGCGATTGCCGCAGCCCTTGCAGCCCTCGGCGCCGATGTCACTCTCGTGTCCGGCCCGGTGACCATTCCCGATCCGGCCGGCGTCACCACCATTCATGTGGAGCGGGCTGAGGAGATGCGCGATGCGGTGATCTCGCGCCTGCCCGCCGATATCGCCGTGATGGTCGCCGCCGTCGCCGACTGGCGGGTGGCCGCGGCCTCCGGCCAGAAGATCAAGAAGCAGCCCGGCGAAGCGCCGCCGCCGCTGATGCTGACCGAAAACCCGGATATCCTGAAAACCGTCGGCCATCACGGGCAGCGCCCGCGCCTCGTCGTCGGCTTTGCGGCGGAGACGCAGAGCGTCGAGGAAAACGGCCGGGCGAAGCTCACGCGCAAGGGCGCCGACATGATCGTCGCCAACGACGTCTCGCCGGAAACCGGCATCATGGGCGGCACCCGCAACCGGGTGAAGATCATCGCCCGCGACGGCGTGTCCGACTGGCCCGACATGGGCAAGGACGAGGTGGCGGAAAAGCTGGCGTTGCTGATCGCCGAAAAGCTCAAGGCGACGGGAGGCAAGGCATGAGCCTGTTTTCGCAATCAGGCCTTGATTTGACGCTGGCACCCATCCCCGGCGTCACCTTCGTCGAGCAGTGGGAATCGCATGTCGCCAAGGTCGGCGAAAAGGTGTTTGCCGTGCTGCGGCCGGACGAGCGCCTCGTCGTCAAGGTCAGCGAGGAAAGCTTCGAGATCCTGACGGCGATGGCGGGCATCGACCAGGCGCCCTATTTCGCCAAGCGCAAATGGGTGACCATCGACAAGGCTTCGCCGCTCGGCGAGGACGATGTGCTGCATTATCTGCACCGCTCCTACGATCTCGTTGCCGAAGGGCTGACGAAAAAGCTGCGGACGGAACTGGGCATCGTGCCGCTCAGTTAAATCAACCCGAGGACGCCGTCGAAGCCTCGATCTGGTCGGCGGGTTTGAACAGCGCGGTTTCCAGCCCGTTTTCGCTGACGATCACGGCGCTGCCGTCGGGAATCTCGACCCAGGTGTCGGCCTCGTCGTTCAACGGCTCCGACACCAGGCAATAGCCGCCACCCTGGCCGATTGGCGCGGCATAGAGCGTCGGGGCCTTGAAATCCGTGGCGTAGCGCACGGCATAGAGCGATTTTCCGTCAGAGAAAGCAGCGGTGAAGCGCACCAGCGCATCGCCGGTGAGGTGGCGCGACAGGCGCTCGACGAAAGCCAGCGTTTCCGAGATGGCGCCGAGCGGATTGTCGCGCAGGCCGAACTGCATGGCAAGCAGGAAGATCAGTTCCGAATCGGTCGAGCCGAAGCGGGCATTGAACAGTTCGTCGCTGAGCATGGTCTCCATTGGCCGGCGCAGGCGGTCGAAATCCGCGATCTGGCCGTTATGCATGAAGCACCAGTTTTCATGGATGAAGGGATGGCAGTTGTCGCGGCGCGTGCCGCCATTGGTGGCGGCACGGACATGGGCGAGGAACAGCGGCGAGCGAATCTGCCGCGCGATGCTTTTCAGATTGCAATCCGACCAGGCCGGCAGGATATCGCGATAACGACCGGGATCGGGCCGGTCGCCATACCAGGCGACTCCGAAGCCATCGCCATTGGTCGCCGTCTTGGCGCGCGTGGCGCAGTGTGATTGCTCGATCAGCGAATGCGCAGGTGAGGAGACCAGTTCCTCAAGATAGATGGGGTCTCCCCGATAGGCGGCCCAACGGCACATGAATCACTCCGATCGATACGGCGACTTGCCTGTTCCGGCACAATCCGACACCCAGACCGCCATCGGCGATTGCGCGAATTGCCCCTCGTCAGTTTTGACCGATTTGGTCAATGCTTGATTAACTGCGTTTCATGAATGACAAAATCATGGCAGCGAAGCCAGCTTTATGCGTTCACTCTTTCATGTCGCTCGATGACAGAGCGTGAACACGAACGGAAAAGACACGTCATGCACGAAAAGTCCCCCGCCCTCGAATTCGCCACCGAGATCGCCGTGACCATCGCCGAGCCGCTTGTCATCGGGGAGATCGGCGGCGGCATACGCGAAATCATTCCAATCATCGGCGGCACGATGCGCGGGCCCTTGCTCAACGGCGAGGTGCTGCCCGGCGGCGCCGACTGGTGCCTGACGCGGCCGGACGGCGTTAGCGAGGTCTGGGCGCGCTACACGTTGCGCACCGATGACGGCGTGCTGATCTCGATCATCAATGCCGGCACCTGCCGCGCCAATGCGCATGGCGATTTCGAGGGCCAGACGGCGCCGCAATTCGAGGTGGCGGACGGCCCCTATGCCTTCCTGCGCGAGGCGCGATTCGTCGGAAAACTGCTGACCGATGCCGGCGGCACGCTCGCCCGTGTCACCCTTTATCGCGTGCCCACACTTTAGCTTTAATTTCACGCGGGCGGAAAAGCGGCGGCCGTGCCCTTGCCTTCGCCGCCGCCTCCCCCATCTTGTCCCATATGGCCTGTTCCCCAGCCATATGGCGGCGGCCCCTTGCCGGCCGCCCTGCCCTAGCGTTTCGCGCATGCCTGCCGGCTCCCGCCGGCCTATCCGCTGTCGTGCGAAAGACGATATCTCTTTGTTTCTACGCATCTCCGGAGGGAAAACCGGTTTCCACTTTTCCTGGAAATGCTTCAGACTGAAAGGAATTCTTGATGAGCCGACTGATCGTCGTTTCCAATCGCGTTCCCGTGCCCGACGGCACCGGTGCGGCGCCGGCCGGCGGGCTGGCGGTGGCGCTGCAGGCGGCGCTGGAAGAACGCGGCGGCCTTTGGCTCGGCTGGTCCGGCAAGACGAACGAGGAAGCCGAGACGTCCGACCTCACGGTGATCGACGCCGGTCCGGTCACCTATGCGCTGACGGATCTCACCGCCAACGACGTCGATGAATATTACTTCGGCTTTGCCAACCGGGTGCTCTGGCCGATCTGCCATTACCGGCTCGATCTCGCCGAATACGGCCGCAAGGAGATGGCCGGCTATTTCCGCGTCAACCGCTTCTTCGCCGAGCGCCTGGCGCCGCTGGTCCGGCCGGACGACATCATCTGGATCCATGACTATCACCTGATCCCGCTGGCGACGGAATTGCGGCATATGGGCCTGACCAACCGCATCGGATTTTTCCTGCATATCCCCTGGCCGCCTGCCGACGTCCTCTTCACCATGCCGGTCTATGACCAGATCATGCGCGGGCTTGCGCAATACGATCTCCTCGGCTTCCAGACCGATCACGACCTGGAGAATTTCGCCGGCTGCCTGCGACGCATGGGACTTGGCGACACGACGGACGGTTTTCAATTCCATGCGCAGGGACGCTCGTTTCGCGGCGGGGCCTATGGCATCGGCATCGAGACAGCGGCGTTTGCCGAATTCGCTCGCAATGCCGAGGCCAACCCGACGGTGCAGAAGACCCGCCGCAGCGTCGAGAACCGCGACCTGATCATCGGCGTCGACCGGCTCGACTATTCCAAGGGCCTGACCCAGCGCATCGATGCCTTCGAGCGTTTCCTGGCGATGAACCCGCAGGCCCAAAACCGCGTCACCTTCCTGCAGATCACTCCGAAAAGCCGCTCGGAGGTGCCGGAATACGAGGCAATGCAGCGGCAGGTGGCCGAGCAGGCGGGCCGCGTCAACGGCGCGATCGGCACGGTCGACTGGGTGCCGATCCGCTATATCAACCGCTCCATCGCCAGGCCGGTGCTGGCCGGGCTCTATCGCATCGCCCGTGTCGGGCTGGTCACGCCGCTTCGCGACGGCATGAACCTGGTCGCCAAGGAATATGTGGCGGCGCAGGACGGCGAGGATCCGGGCGTGCTGGTGCTGTCGCGTTTTGCCGGCGCGGCCCGGGAGTTGAACGGGGCGCTGCTGGTCAACCCTTATGATGTGGACGGCACGGCGCATGCGCTGGCGCGGGCGCTGACAATGTCACGCGAGGAGCGCCGCGACCGTTGGCGGCAGATGATGGACGTGATGCTGACCAACGACGTCTCGCATTGGTGCCGCAGTTTTCTGGCCGATCTGACGGCTTGAACGTCACTCGCCCCAGGGCCAGCCGTATTGCGGCTGGCCGGGAATCCAGCCGCGGCGCGGGGCACGGTCGCTTTCCACCGTCCAGCCGTCGCGCGAGCAGCTGTAGATGATCGCCGAGCCGGCGCGGCGGTCGTAAAAATCCCGCCGCCACATCAGCCGCTCATCGATCTCGCTGCTGCAATCATAACCGTCCCCAGGGCTTTTCAGCGTCGTCTTGGGCTGGTGGACGCCCGGCAGGTCGCGGTAGGGGCTGGCCTGCTCGATGGCGCCGGCGCTGAAATCCGTCGCCGCCGCCGGGAAAGCGACCATCAGCATCAGGGGCGCGAGGAAAGCAAGGCGGTTCATGGGGCATCGTCCGGAATCATGTCTGTCGCCTGTATATAGGATGCCGGCCGGCGACCCAAAACGCACAGTCGCGTGATCATGTGGTTACAGCTGCGGACGGCGATAGGCGGTCGGCTGGGCATAGAGCCAGCCGATACGCTCGACGGCTGCGTCGAAGTTTTCGCGCGCAACCGTCATGGTGTGGCCGTTGGCATGCAGCAGCGTTTCCGCATCCTCCATCAGCCCGACATGGCCCTTCCAGAAGACGAGATCGCCGCGCCGCAGCGCCGCCCGTTCGATTTCCTGCGTGAAAAAGGCGTGCTGCATGTCGGAATCGCGCGGGATCGCCCGGCCGGTCATCGCCATGGCCATCTGCACCAGGCCGGAGCAATCGATGCCGAAGCCGGAACGGCCGCCCCAGAGATAGGGCGTTTCCAGGAAACGCACGGCGATCTCCAGCGGATCGTTGGACGGAAACTGTCCTATGGGCAGGCAATGAGAAGCTATAACGGCGCCGCCTTCGGCGAGCAGAACATAGCGCGTACCGCGCGTTTCCGCCTCGCCGGAGATGGTGAGCCGGCTCCCCATCGAAATCGCCCGTCCGCCGGGCAGGCGCAGGTCGGGGCCGGGATAGATGAAGGTCCTGGCGGCCACGACGTGATGCGTGGGGGTAAGCGGCGCGGACAGCACCGCCTCCGGCAGATAGCCGACATAACCATCAGCCGCCGCCTTGACCCAGGCCCAGCCTTCCTTGCGGTCGAAGACGCTAACGGCCTCCCCCAACAACAGCTCGGTATCGATGCCGGCGCTTTCCTCGGGGCGGGGGCGCAGCGGGACGGTTGGCGCGGCAATCCGCGCCGGCTCGCCCAGCGTAAAACGCCCGGCCTCGACCCGGCCCTCCAGCGCCGCTTCGGCGAGATCGTTGCGATAGGCGAAGAGGCGTCTGTCCAGCATGGTCTTCGTCCGTCTGTTAGCGCAGGCTGCGGCGGATGTGGTGGTAGAGCGCGCGGATCGCCTGTGCCTCGCCGCCGACCGGCGAATGCGGCCGTTCCGCCTGCGCCCAGCCGAAGATGTCGAAATGCACCCAGCTCTTTGTACGGGTCACGAAACGCTTGAGGAACAGCGCCGCCGTGATCGATCCCGCCATGCCGCCGGCCGGCGCATTGGTCAGATCTGCAATGCGGGCGGAGACGTCCTTGTCATACCCCATGTAGAGCGGCATGCGCCACATCGGATCGTCGGTCTCCAGGCTTGCCTCGTGCAGATCCTCGGCCAGGGGATCGTCGTCGGTGAAGAAGGGCGGCAGGTCGGGGCCGAGCGCCACGCGCGCCGCGCCGGTCAATGTCGCCATGTCGACCAGCAGATCGTTTTCCTCCTCGTCGGCATAGGCCAGCGCATCGGCGAGAATGAGGCGTCCCTCGGCATCGGTATTATCGATCTGCACCGTCAGGCCCTTGCGGCTGCGATAGATGTCGCCCGGGCGGAAGGCATTGGCCGAGATCGAGTTTTCGACCACGGGGATGATGACGCGCAGATCGACCTTCAGCTTGGCGTCCATGATCATCAACGCCAGGCCCATGACGTTGGCGGCCCCACCCATGTCCTTCTTCATCAAGAGCATGGAGGCTGCAGGCTTGATGTCGAGGCCGCCGGTATCGAAGCAGACGCCCTTGCCGACCAGCGTGATGCGCTTGTGGCCCTTCTTGCCCCAGCGCAGCTCTAGGAGGCGCGGCGCATCCGCGCTGGCGCGGCCGACGGTATGCACCAGCGGGAAATTGCGCTCCAGCAGTTCGGCGCCGGTGATGACGCTGGTCTCGGCGCCGTAATGGGCGGCGAGCGCCCGGAAGGCGGCTTCGAGCTGGGCCGGGCCCATGTCGTTGGTGGGCGTATTGATCAGGTCGCGGGCGAGGAAGACGCCGGCGAGCTGCCGCTTGATGTCGGTGGCGTCGGCATCCTGCGGGATCAGCAAGGTCGGCCCGGCCGGCTTCTCGGCCTTGTAGCGGTCGAAGCGATAGCTGCCGAGGCCGAAACCAAGCGACAGGCGGTTGGCGGTCAGCGGCGCGGTTTCGATGTGCCATTCTCCGGCCGGCAGGCTGCGCGCCAGCTTGCCGGTGAGAAAGGGTGATTCGGAGGGGTTCCTGCCGAGTCCGAACAGCGCGCCGCCGAGATGGCCGTCGCTGGTGGGAATGAGCAGCAACGAGCCGGCATCCGCCTTGTAGCCAGACTTGTGGGCCCAATCGAGCGCCACGGGATCGATGGTCCCGGTCTCGATATGGGCCGGCGTGACCGCGAAGATCGGCAGGGTCTTGCCCGCCTTGGCCGCGAACGGAGAGGGTCTTTCGGTATATTGATAGGGAGCCATGGTCACCTTCGGGGCAGTCGCTGGAATCGGTCCATTAACACTCTGTTAGGGTTAACAGATTATTGCTGGAACGAAGGTTGCGTCACCGGATTCGCCCGGACGGCGCGAAATCAGCAGGATAAAGCGGCATGGAACTCCCCTTCTTGACCGGCGGCAAGACCCGCACCATCCTTTTTCGCTCCACGACGGCCGCGCTGATGGCGTTTGCGCTGACGGCATGCAATTCCACGCCCAGGGACCGGCTGACCACGGGTTCGGTTCCGATCGCCGGCAAGCCGGTCGAACAGATGAGCGCGCCGGAGCTCACCCGCGCCGCCGAGAGCGTCGGCCAGCGATACGACAAGAATCCGAAGGACAAGGCCGTCGGCATGACCTATGCCAACATCCTGCGCATGAGCGGCAAGAACGGCCAGGCGCTGTCGGTGATGCAGCAGGTGGCGATCGCCAATCCGACCGACCGCGAGGTGCTGGCCGCCTACGGCAAGGCGCAGGCTGCCGCCGGCCAGCTCGAACAAGCGCTCGGCACCATCGGGCGGGCGCAAACGCCTGATCGCCCCGACTGGCGGCTGAAATCGGCCGAAGGCGCGATCCTCGACCAGCTCGGCCGCTCCAACGAGGCGCGCGCCCGCTACCGCGATGCGCTCGACACCCAGCCGAACGAACCCTCGGTGCTGTCCAATCTCGGCATGTCCTATGTGCTGACCGGCGACCTGCGCACCGCCGAAACCTATCTGCGCCAGGCCTCGCAGCAGCCGGGCGCCGACAGCCGCGTGCGCCAGAACCTCGCCCTCGTCGTCGGCCTGCAGGGCCGTTTCGACGAGGCCGAACAGATCGCGCGTCGCGAACTTTCGCCACAGCAGGCCGATGCCAACGTCGCCTATCTGCGCGGCATGCTTTCCCAGCAGAACGCCTGGGCCAAGCTCGCCGCCAAGGACGGCAAGGCGTTGGACAACGGCACCAACTGATCCCTTCATCCAGGGCGTACAATTCGCAGAGTCAGTTTCTCTGCAGGGCGAGATGCGCTCCCAGCCCGACAAGGATAGTGCCGCCGGCCCGCTGCACCAGTCTCTGCGCCATGCTGGATTGCTTCAGCCTCTCGACGACCAGCCCCGCAAGCAGGACGCTGACAATGTCGGCGAAGGTGAAGACGGCATTTACCATCGTCCCGAGGACGGCGAACTGGATCCAGAGGGGAAAGCCGGCGGCGCCATCGACGAACTGAGGCAGGAAGGCCATGAAAAAGATCGCGGTTTTCGGGTTCAATACTTCGACCGCGATGCTTTCGAGGAATGCTTTGCGCGGCGACTTGCCCGCTCCGGCGGCCAACCCGTCCACACGCGTATGCCGCGTCCTGAAAAGCGAAACGCCGAGCCAGATCAGATAAACGGCACCTGCCAGCTTGACCAACATGTAGGCCACGGGGATGGCATGGAAGAGGACGGACAATCCCGCCGCAGCCGCGACGATGTGGCCATAGGCACCGATATGAATACCGAGGACGGCCATCAACCCGGCCTTGCGCCCTCCCACCATCGTCTGGGCTGCCGCATAGAGCATCGCCGGGCCTGGAATGAAGGCAAAAACGGCGGTCGTCACCACGAATGCAAGCAGGATATCAGCCGTTGGCACTCATCCACTCCCTCTTTGAGTTGAGAGCGAGGTTATAGCATCCCGCAGCAAAACTCGCGCATAAAGTGAGAGCCCTGCGATACAGGTTCCTAGAGCATTTCCGGTGCCGGCCTCAGAAACTGTCGGCGACCTGAATGCCGGCCGGACCGAGAATGACGGCGATGAGGACCGGCAGGAAGAACAGGATCATCGGCACGGTCAGCTTCGGCGGCAGGGCCGCGGCCTTCTTTTCGGCTTCGTTCATACGCTCGTCGCGGCTTTCCTGGGCGAGAACGCGCAGCGCCTGGGCGACGGGCGTGCCGTAGCGGTCGGCCTGGATCAGGGCCTGGGTCACATTCTTGACCTGATCGAGCTGGGTGCGGTTGGCGAGGTTTTCCAGCGCTTGGCGGCGATCGGGCAGGAAGGACAGTTCCGCCATGGTCAGCACCATTTCCTCGGCCAGCGGCGGCGATTGTTCGGCCATTTCCTCCGAGACACGGCGCATCGCCGCCTCCATGGAGATACCGGATTCGACGCAGATCAGGATAAGGTCCAGCGCATCCGGCCAGGCGCGCTTGATCGAATGCTGGCGCTTCTGCTTGCGGTTGCGCACATAGAGATTGGGCGCATAGAAGCCGATATAGGCGATGACGGTGGTCGCCAGGATGCGGGTTCCCATCGGCTTTTGCCCGAGATTGCCGAGCACGAAGATCCAGACGATCGCCAGCCCGAGGAACAGGAAGGGCAGCAGGAAACGGCAGAGCAGGAAAACGTTCAGCGCGTTCTGCGAGCGCAGGCCCGCGGCACGCAGATTGTTGACCGTCTGTTCGTCGACCAGCGCCTTGCGCAGGTTGAAGCGCTCGACGAACTGGTGAACCTGCTGGCTCTTCTGCTGGCGCAGCGAACCCTTGCCGACATTGACATTCAGCGCCGCGCGCTCGCGGGCGCGGATCATGTCGCGCTCCAGCGCCACCGTCTTCATGCGCTTGCCGAGATCGCCGCGCTCCAGATAGGGCATGGCCAGCGTATAGAACGAGGCAAACACCGCGATGGCGACAAGCACCGCGATGATCAAGGTCGGGTCGGTCAGTTTGGCGGCAAGCTCCATGGCGGGGATTCCTTCCGGTCAGATATCGAAACTGACCATGTTCTTCATCACGAAGATGCCGATCGACATCCAGATCCCGGAAATGCCGAGGATGAGGTGACCGCGCGGATCGGTGAACAGAATCATGATGTAATGGGGCGACGTGATGTAGACGAGCAGGGCGACGATGAACGGCAGCGCGCCGATGATGGCGGCGGAGGCCTTGGCTTCCATCGAAAGGGCCGCGACCTTGGCCTTCATCTTCTTGCGCTCGCGCAGCACGCGGGCAAGATTGCCGAGCGCTTCGGAGAGATTGCCGCCCGCCTGGCTCTGGATGGCAATGACGATGGCGAAGAAGGAAAGCTCCTGAAGCGGCATGGTCTGGGTCATGCGGCTGCAGGCCTCGGGAATGGAAAAACCCATCTGCTGCGCCTCGACCACCCGGAGGAATTCGCTGCGCACCGGCTCCTGCCCGTCCGAGGCGATCATGCGCATGGCGTCGTTGAGCGGCAGGCCGGACCGGATGGAACGGACCATGACATCGAGCGAGTTGGGAAATTCCTCCAGGAATTTCTTCTTGCGGCGCGAGATCAGGTAGGCGACGACCCAGCGCGGCAGGCCCATCGAGGCGGCGAAGGCGAGGCCAGCGGCGATCGGCAGCGAGCCGCTGAGCAGGAAGGCAATGGCGAATGTCACGATGCCGAGCCCGGTGCTGCCGATGTAAAAATGCTTCATCGTCAAGGGCAGGCCGGTCTGGGCGAGCTTTTCGCGGATCGAGAGACTACGATTCTTCTGCTCGCTGCGCTTTTCCATCTCCTTGATGGAATCCTGCATCGACTTTCGACGCTTGGCGGCGTCCTGGACACGCTCGCGCGCCGCCTTGGCCTTGCCGCGATCGTTCTCGGCGGTGACGACGCGGTTGACGCGGCCCTCGACCTTCTTCTGCGTTTCGATCGAGCTGAACAGCAGCCCATAGGCGATGCCGCCGGCGGCGACCGCGACCAGGACGACGATGAGGATGACGATCAGGTTCATGGCCCTTGCCCCACTGCGGGAGCGTTTCCGCTCCCGCTCTCTGTTCGCGGCACATTTCCGGACGGAAAACCGCGTGCCGCACATTTGCGGGAAACGCTCATCTCGACTTTTCTTCCAGCGCGTCGAGGGCGCCTGCCAGGCGGCGCTCCTCGTTGTAGTAGCGGGCGCGATCCCAGAAATGCGGCTTGCCGATGCCGGTGGACTTGTGGCGGCCGATGATGCGGCCATTGGCGTCCTCGCCCTCCAATTCGTAGCGCATCAGATCCTGGGTGACGATCACGTCGCCTTCCATGCCGATCACTTCGGAAATATGGGTGATGCGGCGCGAGCCGTCGCGCAGGCGGGCCGCCTGGATGATGACATCGACGGAACTGGCGATGATTTCGCGCACCGTCTTGGCGGGCAGCGTGTAGCCGCCCATGGCGATCATCGATTCCATGCGGCTCAGGCATTCGCGCGGATTGTTGGCGTGGACGGTGCCCATCGAGCCGTCGTGACCGGTGTTCATCGCCTG